>NZ_LMUG01000059.1:376042-1068156 GCF_009766125.1 Acidisoma sp. S159 | reverse complement strand
TCCTGCGCTGCCAGGAACTCAGCGAATCATAGCCACGCGAAGGTGTCTAGTTATTTCTCGGCCAGGACACTAGCGACACCTATGCGGCCTTGCCCTTTTTCTTCTTCTTTCCCTCTCGCGCGATCTGACTGGGAGCGGGGCTACCGCCCTTCGCGCGGTCGAGCACGAAACGCGCGTATTCCTCCATGTCACCGTCAAATGGCACAACCGTGCCATCGGCGGCGAGCCACAGGCGGTCGGCGACAAGTTCCATGAGCGAACGATCATGGGTGATGAGGATCACCGCGCCCTCGTAGTCGTTCAATGCGTCGAGCAAAGCGCGGCGGCTGTCGATGTCGAGATGGTTCGTGGGCTCGTCCAGAATCAGCAGATGCGGTGCCGCATGAGCGACCAGGTTCAACAGCAGCCGGGCGCGCTCGCCGCCTGACAGATCGAAGACAGTCGTCTCCTGCTTGCTGAAGCCCAACCCCCATTGCGCCAGCCGCGAGCGTCGCGCGGTTTCGCTGATTTCCGGCATGGTGCGTCGGGCGATCTCGAGGGGTGTGTCATCCGGATCCATCGCCTCGATCTGATGCTGATGGAACCAGCCGACTTTGATACGGCCTTCGCGCGCCATGCGGCCGGAGCGGATCGGCAGCACGCCAGCGGCCATCTTCGCGAAAGTCGACTTGCCTGCACCATTGACGCCCAGCAGCCCGATCCGGTCGTCGGTATCGAGCCGCAGGTCGAGGCCGCGCAGGATCGGCGGATCGTCGCCATAACCGACATCGACGTTTTCCAGCCGCATGAGCGGTGGCGCGAGCGGCCGCACGGGCGAGGGCAGGATGAATGGCGACACCCGCTCCTCGATCGTCTCGGCCACCGGCTCCAGCTTGGCGAGGCGCTTCATGCGGGATTGCGCCTGAGCCGCCTTGCTTGCCTTGGCGCGGAAACGATCGACGAAGCTTTGCAGATGGGCCCGCTCGGCCTCCTGCTTCACGCGGGTCGCGGATAGGAGGCGCAGCCTCTCCGCACGCCGGCGCTCGAAATCATCATAGCCGCCGGTATAGAGGTCGAGCTTGCCTTCGGTGACATGCAGAATGTGCTGCACCGAGTTGTTCAGCAATTCGCGGTCGTGGCTGATGATGAGCGCGGAATAGGGATATTTCTGCAGGCGCGCCTCCAGCCACAGCGCGCCTTCCAGGTCGAGGTAGTTCGTGGGCTCGTCCAGAAGCAGAAGGTCAGGCTGGGCGAAAAGTGCGGAGGCCAGAGCCACGCGCATCCGCCAGCCACCGGAGAACTCCGCCATGGGCCGCGCCAGATCCTCGGTCGAGAAGCCGAGGCCGCTCAGGATTTCGGCGGCGCGAGCGGGGGCGCGGTCTGCGTCGATCTCCTCGAGCCGCATGTAGATGTCGCCCATCCGCTCGGGCTCGGCGGTCTCAAGCTCCGCATAGAGCGCGTCGCGGGTCGTGTCGGCAGCGAGGATTGTCTCAATCAGGGAGATCGGGGTCGCCGCGTGCTCCTGATCCACGGCGGCGATACGGGCCGCCTTGGGCACGACGATCTCGCCGCCATCCGGCTGCAAGGTGCCGAGGATGAGCTTGAAGAGGGTCGATTTGCCGACGCCATTCCGGCCGACGAGGCCGACCTTGGAGTTCAGTGGCAGCGTGACGCTGGCGCGGTCGAAGAAGCGGCGTCCCCAAGCGTTGAAGACGAGGTTATCGATCTGGATCATGGTCAGGGGTGCCGAAGAAGGGAGGAGCCGCGAGAGGGCGGGTGCATGGCGCGGCTTCCTACAGGCTTTCCACCCCAGCGACCAATGGTCTTAGTCAGGCGAGGGTCCCGCAGGACGCATCGGCGGCGACCGACCCTTGCCTCGCCCGGTCGCGACCGATCAGCGCCAGCCCCTCCGCGACAGAGACGAATTCGCCCCCGCCTGAGACCTTCTCGGCCCCGAAGCGATGCTCGAACAAAGTGCGGACGGCTGGGACGAAGGAGGTTCCGCCAGTGAGGAAGACACGGTCGATCTCCTCCGGTTTCAGCCGTGCGGCGTCGAGCGCCTGCTGGATGGTGCCAGAGATCCGCCTGAGATCCTCGGCGATCCAGCCCTCGAATTCATGGCGGGCGATCACGCGTTCTGTGGCGAAGTCGCCATGGGCGAAGCGCAGGGTGGCGGTCTCGTCGCGGGATAGTTGGGCCTTCACGGCGCTGACGGTCTGGTAGAGCTGGTAGCCGAGTTCGTCCTCGATCAGGCGGATCAGCGTTCTGAGGCGATGCGGATGGGCGCTGGCGGCGGCCACCTCTTCGATGGCGCGGAGGGTCTTCGGGGCGCGCATAAGCGACAGACGATGCCAGCGGGCGAAGCCGGAGAAGTATTCAGGCGGCACCGGAAGCTCGGTGCCTGTGACGGTATAGACGTCGCCCTTGCCCAGCAGCGGCGAGACCACCTTGTCGATGATGCGATAATCGAAGGTATCGCCGGCGATGCCGATGCCGGCGTAGCCGAGGGGACGGACGCGCGTCGCATTGTGCGGGTCGAAGCGCATGACCGAAAAGTCGCTGGTGCCGCCGCCGAAGTCGCCGACCAGCACCGTCGCGGGCGCCCGCAGGGTGCGGGCGAAGCGATAGCCCGCGGCTTCGGGCTCCAGCGCGACGTCGATGGCGGCGTAGCCGGCTTGCGCGAAGGATGCGCGGAGCCTGGTCTCACCAAACGCATCATCCGCGAACTCACCAGCGAAGCGAACCGGACGCCCGGCGACGACCGACGCCTTGGTGGCATCCACCGGGAGGAGGTCGCGCAGGAAGAGCGAGACCATGTCCTCGAGCGTGAAGATCCGGCCGAAGATATTGGTGCGGGTAAAGCTGCGCTGGGCGAGATACGTCTTCATTGACATGATGAGACGGCTGTCCAGCGGGTCTTCGAGGTAGCTCTGAACGGCGGCGGGACCGGCGGCGTGCTCCAGCGTCCGGCGGCCGCGCGTCTCCTTGGTCCAGAAGCAGAGCACCGTGCGGAAGACATCCAGCGTGGATTGGCCGAGCGGATAGGTCTCGGTGGTTATGCTGCCGTCATCGGCCAGGCTCGCGACCACGCTGTTGGTGGTGCCGAAATCAACGCCGATCAGCCGCGTCATCCGCTGGTTCCCACCCCGTCGAAGGGGGTGGGTTCAACGCGAAGCTCGAGCCGGATGCAAGAGCTACTGAGCGGTAGGTGCCCTGCGGTAAGTCGTAGCCGCGTTACAGGAGGCCGCCGGCGGGCGCCGGGCGGGCGCGCTGATTGTAGAGGAGCTTGGACCGCCGCTCCCGCTCCTCCTCCGGCAGCTTCGCCGGGTCATCGGCTAAATCGGCACCCACTGCCATGCCGCGCTGCACCGCCGGTCGGGCGGCGAGTTCGTTCAGCCAGCGCTTGAAATACGGGAATTCCTCGATGTCCTGGCCTTGCCCCTGCCAGTTCACCGCCCAGGGATAGGAGATCATGTCCGCGATTGAATAGGCATCGCCGGCCAGATAGCGGTGGTTGAACAGCCGGTTGTTCAACACGCCGAAGATCCGATTAACTTCATCGGTGAAGCGCCGCACCGCATAGGACTGGTCGCCCTTGGTATCGCCGAGCCTGCGGAAATGGCCGCATTCTCCGGATTTCGGGCCTTGGTTTGCCATCTGCCAGATCACCCACTCCGTGACCTCGACCTTGCCGCGCAGGTCCTGCGGGAAGAATTTGCCGGCCTTCTCCGCCACATACAGCATGATCGCGCCGGATTCGAAGATGCTGAGCGGCGCTCCGCCATCGGCCGGAGCGTTATCGACCAGCACCGGCATGCGGTGGTTCGGATTGATCGCGAGAAACTCCGCCGTGAACTGGTCGCCGCGACCAATGTTGCAGGGAACGACGCGATAGTCCGAGCCGAGCTCCTCCAGCAGGATGGTTACCTTCTTGCCATTGGGCGTGGGCCAGTAATGCAGATCGAACATCGTCGCGGTTCCTTTTCTGTCAGGCTTCCGGCTGCTTATGGATCGGGTCGATCCATAAGACTTCCTCGGGCGGCTCGATGGGATCGACATCCGTGATATTGACGACCACCGCCTCGTTGTCCGAGCGGACGAGGACGCATTCGAGGGGCTGGTCGGGTGCCGCGTTGATCTCCTGGTGCGGCACATACGGCGGTACGTAGATGAAGTCGCCGGGATTGGCTTCCGCCACGAATTCGAGGCGCTCGCCCCAGCGCATGCGCGCGCGTCCGCGCAACACGAAGATCACACTCTCGAGCGCGCCATGGTGATGCACGCCAGTCTTGGCGTTCGGCTCGATCGTCACCTTGCCGGCCCAGATCTTCTGCGCGCCGACTCTCGCGTGGTTGATCGCGGCCTGGCGAAACATGCCCGGAGTTTGCGCGGTATTGGGATCGAGCTGATCGCCCTTTATCACGCGGACGCCGTCATGCTTCCATGGCGGCGCATCCTTGTCGTGTTCGTGCGAATGGCCGTGATCATGGTCGGTCATGGCGCTATCTCTCCCGCCGGTTATACCGACTTCGCCGGATGCTGGACGCGGCGAGCGGTCAGATCGCGTAGTTGAAGGAGTCGTAGGCCAGTTCGCTCAACAATTCCGTGACGTCGCGATCGGTGCCCGAGGTATCAACACGCACCGGCCGCGCGGGGACGCCGGCTACCGTCGTATACGGCTCCACGCTGTTCAGCACGACGGAACCCGCGGCGATGCGGGCGAAAGGCCCGATCTCGATATTGCCGAGGATCTTGGCGCCGGCACCAATCATCGCGCCGCGCCGCACTTTGGGATGCCGGTCACCGTCGTGCTTTCCGGTCCCGCCGAGAGTCACGTCCTGGAGCAGCGACACGTCATCCTCGATGACCGTGGTGGCGCCGACAACCAAGCCGGTTGCGTGATCGAGGAAAATACCGCGCCCGATCTTCGCGGCAGGGTGGATATCGGTCTGGAACACCTCGGAACTGCGGCTTTGCAGATATAGTGCGAAATCGCATTCGTGTTGCCGCCACAGCCAATGGGTCAGGCGGTGCGCCTGAATGGCGTGGAATCCTTTGAAATACAGAAACGGCTCGATGAGCCGGCTGCAAGCGGGGTCGCGGTCGAGCACCGACGTAATATCGGCGCGCAGCCCCAAACCGATCTCCGGCGTGTCCGACGCCGCGCGATGGAACGCCTGGACAATGAGGGAAAGCGATATCACCTCATTCTTCAGGCGCGTCGCGATGCGGTGAAACATCGCAGCCTCGAAACTCGGCTGGTTCAGGATGGAATCGAGGAACAACGGCGCGAGCATCGGCGCCACCGCATAGGCCTGCTCGGCCTCCAGCCTCAATTGCTGCCAGATCACGTCGGTCTGCGAGTCCTGACTATCGCGCGAGACGATGGTCAGGTGGCTCAGCCTGGGATGCGCCATCACCGGATCACTGATGTCAGATGCTCAGGAAGTCCGGGACCGACAGGTAGCGTTCGCCGGTGTCGTAGTTGAAGCCGAGGACGCGAGAGCCAGACGGCAGGTCCTTTATCTTGGCGGCGATGGCGGCCAGCGTGGCACCTGACGAGATGCCGACCAGCAGTCCCTCCTCCCGCGCCGAACGGCGGGCATAGTGCTTGGCGTCATCCGCCGAGACCTGGATCACGCCATCCAGGAGGTTGGTGTCGAGGTTCGCCGGGATGAAGCCGGCGCCGATGCCCTGAATCGGATGAGGTGCCGGGGCGCCGCCCGAGATGACCGGCGACAAAGCGGGCTCGACCGCGAACGCCTTCAGCTCCGGCCAATGCGCCTTCAGCACGCGCGCGCAGCCTGTGAGGTGCCCACCGGTGCCGACGCCGGTGATGAGCACGTCGAGCCCCTGAGGGAAGTCTGCCAAGATCTCGCGCGCCGTTGTTTGGACATGGATGTCCACGTTGACGGGATTCTCGAATTGCTGAGGGGTCCAGGCACCGGGGGTTTCCGCGAGCAGTTCCTGGGCACGGGCGATCGCGCCCTTCATGCCCTTCTCCCGCGCGGTCAGATCGACGGTCGCGCCATAGGCCTTGGCCAATTGGCGACGCTCGATCGACATGGATTCCGGCATCACCAGGACGAGCTTGTAACCCTTCACCGCGGCGACCATGGCGAGGCCAACGCCGGTATTGCCCGAAGTCGGCTCGATAATGGTGCCGCCGGGCTGGAGCTGGCCGTTCGCCTCGGCGGCCTCGACCATGGCCAGCGCGATGCGATCCTTGATCGAGCCGCCTGGATTAGTGCGCTCGGACTTGATCCACACCTCAGAATCGGGAAATAGGCGAGCCACGCGGATATGCGGCGTGCCGCCGATGGTCGCCAGAACGCTCGAAGCCCTCATTGTCTTTCTCTCAGTGCTAAAAGCGTGACAACGCCTAACGTCGCGGCAGAAATTTCCTCGTCTATCGGACCGTAACACACGGTCGCTCGCCGGTGTATGTCTTCCCGGGAATGCCCCCTTTGCGCTGGAAAGGGTGGGATTAGCGATGGTCGCCCGGCGCTCATTGGGAGAGCCTATGATATGCGAGTGGCTTTTGTATATGGTCATATTCACTAATATAAATAGTCTATCCCTGTGGGCAACTGGCCAATCCTGCACCGCTTCTTGGGGTAGGCCTCGCCGTGCTAGCCTCGCCGCGTGATGAGCACCGCGCCCACACTGCTGCCGCCCGACTACTATCTCGACCACTTCCATCAGGTGATCGACGGCGTCACGTCTCGTTACGGGTTCCTGTTGATCGATGGCGAGAGAGATCATCTCCGGCATGTTATGGGGCTGAGCCTCCCGGCCCGCATGCTTTACGCGCGGCTGGTGAACCGGCGCGGGCCTTGCTTCCGGGTCGGACGCCTCGCTTACCCCGAGATCGGAGCGCTGGACCGCCCTTTGGCGGAGTTGCTCGGGGCGGGGCTGCTTGTAGCGTGCGTGGAGGACCTTGCACCGGGTCCGACGGCGGAAGCGCTCAACTGCTTCACGCATGCCGAGCTCAGGGTGAGCCTGAGAGGCCAAGCGTTGCCGCGGCTGGCTCGCAAGGAAATACTGTTGGCTTGGCTGCACGAATGGGATGGGCGCCCAGCCTGGCTACTACAGTTGCTGACTGGACAGCCAGTCGTTCGGCTGCCGACCGGCGATCCCTGGCATTTTCTACGGTTTCTCTTCTTCGCTGATCTACGCGATAATCTGTCGGATTTCGTGACGCAGGCGCTTGGCCATGTTGTTCTTGAGCAGGTCACGCCCGAGCATCTCCGCGCGCATTTTCAAAATCGCCAGGAAGCCGATGACGCCTATCGCATGGCGATGCTCTATGCGGCGTTCCGTCGTCTACGCGACACCCAATCCGCGTCGGAGACGCTCGGCTGGTGGCATCACCAAAGCGTGGAGCGCGGCGTGCTTACCGCCGGTGTGGCGCTGTTCGACCGGCTGGTCGATCGCCTCGGGCGAAGGCTCGAACGGGAGGGAGCGACGGATGACGCGCTTGCGCTCTATGCGACAAGCCCGGTCGCGCCGGCACGCGAGCGGCAGGCCCGGCTTCTGATCAAGCGTGGCGACCGGGTCGCGGCACGCGCCATAATCGACGCCATGCAGGCGGCGCCATGCCACGCCGAGGAAGACTATACGGGGCGGCAGTTGCTAATGAGACTGGAGAAGACGTCGCGACGCAGCGAGGCGCGGAGCTACCAGGGAACGAGCCGGTGCGTCGTCATCGACTATCCCGAAGGTGGCGTCGAAGCGGCGGTTCTGGCGCATTATCGATCCGAGGGCTGGCACGGAACGCATTCCGAGAACTGGCTATGGAAATCGGGTTTCGGGCTTTTGTTGTGGGACATCATCTACGATCCATCGGTCGGGACGTTTCATTCGCCATTGCAATTCGCGCCCGGCGATCTTCACGAGCCTTTGTTCTACGAACGGCGGAAGGCCGCGATCGAGGACCGCCTGCTTCGCTTGGCGGAACCGCGGGCCGCACTCGCATTGATGGAGCGTCACTACCAGGCCAAGCATGGTATCGCCAACCCGTTTGTTTACTGGCACGACGAGCTGCTTTCCGTTCTTGAGATCATGGTCCATCGGCTGCCGACCGAGGGACTCGCCGCCGCACTCAGGCATTTGGCGCAGGATGTCGGGCGCCGCTCGCGCGGCCTGCCCGACTTGTTCCTCTGGACGGATCAGACCTATCGCTTCATCGAGATCAAGTCGGCGAACGACCAGCTCTCCGCGCATCAATATCAATGGCTGCAATTCCTCGAACAGACCGGGATCCATGTTTCGCTTGAAAGGATCGAGCGGCCGGGTTTCGCGCGCACTCGGAAGGGCGACAAGAGCCGCCCGACGCACACCGGGACCGACGAGGCGCGTTCAGCCTAGGTTGCAGCCTCTTCGGCGACCGCCGCCAACATTGTCGTCATGCCGCCCAGGACTTGCCAAACGCCGGGCAGATCTCCATGCCGCGCTGCAAGCCATTCCGGGTCATCATAGGCGAGCCAGGTTTGGGATGCCTCATCCTCCCAGACCAGGGCTTTGAGCGGCAGATCGATCCCCATCGTTTGTGCCGTTTGCATGAGGGGCGTTCCCGCCTTCGCGTTGCCGAAAATGAGCAGTTCGGTCGGCCGCAGCGTCAAGCCCACCTCCGCAGCGGCTTCGGCATGGTCGATACGCGCCAGAACGGTCACGCCCCGGGCGGTCACCGCAGCGGCGAGACGGTCCATCGTCTCCTTTGGACCGTGGCTGCTTGCACATGTCGTCAAGCCTTCGATCTTCATGGCGATAACCTCTCCCCACAGGCCTAAGATGAGATTTGACGCCGGATACCGATTTGAACGCAAGATCTACGGCGCGCGCGCGATGGCTGTTCGGGCTACTCGTTGGAAGTTCGCGCTGGCGGATAGTATTGCGGCGCCTCCCTGCGGTCGGCCATGCCGTAGTCACGGATAATGCGGACCTGGCGATGACGCAGCCTGCCGGTGTCCGCGACATGTGGCCTCCAACGATCGGCGGCATCAGCATTCCGCCACGAGGCGAGAAGCAGCGCCTTTCCCGGAATGTAGATGCTGTCGAAAAGCTCATGGTCCAACAGTTCCGCGGAGCCAGAGTCGCGCGCACCTAGCTCAACGGAAGGGTCGGCATCTGTGGGGTTTCCGACCGCCATCGGCATCAATTCACTGATGGTCATCCTCTTGGCCTCGCCAACCTCCGTCACATCGAATCTTTGCTCTCGCAAGCTATGACCCTGCGGAATGTTGGTGTCGGCGACGATCTCGCCGACGAGAAGATGATAATCCTCGAATACCTCGAAACGACCTTTTTCCTGAACCCCGTGATGGACTGCCAGCGTGCGCCAACGGATGACCGCCTTCTCGTCTCGCCAGGTTGAGAGCGACAGGAGCCTGCCCTTTCTGCGCCGACTCTCAAACCGTTCATTGTCAATAAAGCCGTCGATCTTCTCGAGTTCGGGCTTCAGGAACCTGGCAAGCTCAAGGTATTCGTCGAACCGTTCGGCTTTGGGTTGGACTTCAAAGATGACAGCGAACATCGTGCTCCTCCTTCGCCTCAGGCGTCGTTTGTGCGATCAGGTGAGTCGTCACCGCACAGGAAAGTCTGCGTCTCGCGATAAAGCGCGCGGCGATTTTCCTCGAGGTGCATGAGATGTGTGGCGCGTCCGATCTTGATGTCGCGCCGGATCCGCGATGCTCGCAAAGCAGACATTAGCCAAGCCGCATCCTTATCCGTGCAGAGGCTGTCCCATTCGCCGCGAATAATCGCGACGGGCGCCTGAATAGAGCCCGGGTCGTAGGCGAGTTCGCCGCCCCATGCGTCGAAAATGTCCTGGAATGCGCCGCTGGGTGTCTTCACCGCCGCGGGATCGCGCTCGCGGCTTTCGGGATCGACTTTGAGATAGGCCTCACCCCATTCCTCGAAATGCCGCTTGAGGAGAACGGGTGGCTCGCCATCGGGAACGTCCGCGACGAACCGGTTCCACTGGTCCGCCAGGGAAATCAGCCGCCAGCCGGGTAGGCGGACGGGATCATCACCGCGCTCGCGCTGGGCGATCGCACCGAAGAAGACTAGGCGGTCGATCAATTCAGGGCAGCGGCTGGCAAGGCGGCCGGCAACGATGCTGCCCCAAGAATGCGCAACGATCGACAGACCTGGAACGCCGTGATGGGCGCAGATGAAGCGAATCGCGGCTTCGAGTTGGAAGCTGGCGTCCTCGGCCCGGCCGAGCGGCGCGTGATTTTCAGCCGCCTCTACCATTTCCGGACAGGGGTCCGAGAGGTTACCGAAACCGTGAAAATCGAGGCCCCAAACATGAAAGCCGGCGTCGCCTAACTCGTCTCGCCAGGAGCGCCCATCGAAGCGATGCGCGATCGAAACCGCCGAGGGAAAAGTGCCGCCATGGACATAGAGCACGACGCGGCGGTTCGGTGTCGTGCTCTGGGCCGGCGGCAGATAGCGCAGGAAGAGCGAAAGCGCAGCATGAGGGCTCGGAACGATGAAGTGCTCTTCGCGCAGGTCTAGCTTCGGCGCTGTGGGCTTGATCGGCATGTCTAAATCTCCAGCCTGAACGCGACCGTTATCTTGGGGGCGTCCCGGATGGATGTCGCGCTCCATTACTTCGGGTAAAGCCGAAGTATGGGTTGACGATGGGTCGCGTATTCCGCGTCCATCTGACGAATGACGCGACAGGCTCGGGCGCGGGCCATGTCTCGGAGGCTCTCAGCCCTGCGGAATGACCGCGATCACGTCGATTTCGACAAGCCATTCGGGTCGGGCCAAAGCAACCACCACAAGCCCCGTGAACACCGGGTAGACGCCCTTCAACCAGCGGCCGAGCACGCCGTAGACCGCCTCGCGATGGCGGATATCGGTGAGATAGATCGTCACCTTGCAGATGTGGCCGAGCTCGGAGCCTGCTTCACGCAAAAGCAGATCGACATTGGCCATCGCCTTTTCCGCCTGGCCCGCGGCGTCACCGATTGCGACGCTCTCCCGGGTGTCGAGGTCCTGAGCGACCTGGCCGCGCAAATAGACAGTGCCATTCGCGACTACCGCCTGGCAGAGATCATTGTCGAGCTTCTGCTCGGGGTAGGTCTCCCGCGTGTTGAACTTGCGGAGGCGCTGATGGGGCATTGTGTGGTCCCTCCCCTACTCGGCCGCCTTCATGAGCGGAGCCTTGCCGGTGACCCGTTCGTTGAGGCCAGCCGATTTGCGCACAAAGTCCAGCGGTTCGTCCCAATTGAAGTTGCGATAGACCGCCGCGAGATGCGCGAAGGGTGGCGATTGCGCGAAAAGCTGGAAGGTCAGCCGGTGCCCGGCATAATCCGAATTCAGCAAATCACGCGCGAAGGCGAGGAGCTTGCGGCGGTCCTCGGCCTCCCAATTCTCGTTGATCGAATAGAATTTCTTGAGCCACGGGGCGGTTTCGGGATCGCGGAAGGCAGCGACATCGGGGGTGACGCAGATCTGGCCGCCACAAAGCTCGCGGGCGATGTGCATCATCTCATGCAGTTGCGAACAGGCGAAGACCCGGCCGGTCATGAGCAGCGACTGGTTCGGCATGAGCAGGCCGCCGGGGCTTTCCTGCGCGGTCACGATCGCCGCCGTCAAATGCGCGTTAATGCCTTCCCGGTAGCAAGCAAGCTGCGCCAGCTTCTCCTGCACCGCCTGCTGCTTGTCGAGGCCGGTTTGCCGCGCGTTGAACAGCGCCGCGCCGATCAGCATATCGGCGAGTTTGAGGTTACGCTGCACGAAAGCAAAGGCGCTGTAGCGGTGCAGGGTCGCGCGGATAAAGGTTGCCGCTTTGGTGTGCCGATAGAAGAGCACGTTCTCCCAGGGAATGAGAACGTCATCGAAGATCACCAGACACTCGACCTCGTCGAAGCGGTTGGAGAGCGGATAGTCCTCGATCGGCGCGCGGCCGGCGAAGCCAGTGCGACAGATGAACTTGAGATTGGGCGAGCCGAAGTCGCAGATGAAGCCGACCGCGTAGTCCGACAGCTCGGCATCGCCCCAATTCGCGATGGTCGGCTTCGTGAAAGCCTGATTGGCGTAGGCCGCTGCGGTCTCGTATTTGGCGCCGCGCACGACGATTCCGGCATCCGTCTCCTTCACGACATGCAAGAGCATATCGGGATCCTGGTCCTGCGGACGTTTGGAGCGATCGCCTTTGGGATCGGTATTGGCCGAGACGTGGAACGGATCCGTCAGAATGGCCTTCTCGACATGGTTGCGGATATTCGCCGAGAAACGCGGATCGACCTGGTTGAGGATGTCCTGCCCGTCGAACAGCGACCACATCTCGCCAATCGTCTCGTCGCCCACACGCGTGACGATGCCGCCGATTTCGTTGAGGACGTGATCGGTCGCCGCGCGTTTCGCCTGCCAGTCGGCCTGGCTCCGGGGCAGCTTGAGCGGGATCGAGGAGGGCTCGCCGCTCTCGGAACGGTAAGTCAGGATGTCGGCATGCGCGGGGTCATGCTGCATGTCGTAGAGGCGCGCGCGGATGTCCACGATCGGCTTGAGCATGGGATGAACCGTGACGTCCGGGATCCGCTCGCCATTCATCCAGACCTGGCGACCGTCGCGGAGAGAGTCCCTGTATTGCTGGCCGGTCCGTAGCATTGGCGCTGATTTCCAATCCTGCTCGCGTCACATGGAAGGCGATAGAGCCTGGGCAAGCGCATAGGCCTGCCCAGCATAAACCAAAGGTGAGGCGCTTCCCGCAACCGCATCCTGCACCTTGCCGATGAGCACGGTGTGGCTGCCGGCGTCGAGAACGTGCTCCACGACGCAATGAAATGAGGCGGCGGCACCGGCGAGGTGCAAGGAGCCTTCCCCCGCTTCCACCCAATCCGCACAGGCGAAGTCGAAGGGCTTATGACGAGACGAGCGTCCGGCGAAAACATCGGCGACGTGGGATTGCTTGGAGGACAGCAGGTTCATCGTGAAGATTCCATGGGCCCTCACGGCATCCGCCACCGGGCTGCGCCGGTTGATGCAGGCGAGAACCATGGGCGGATCGGCGGAGACGGAGGCGACAGCACTCACGGTAACCGCCCAGCGGCCCATGTCGCCGGAGGTGGTGATGACCGACACCCCGGTCGCCGCCCCACGCATCGCCCTTATGAACCTTTGGCGCGCTTGGTCTCCGTCCAACTCCTGTGATCGCATGGTACGTCGATCGGACATGGCGGCATCGGCCTTTAGGAGTTCCTGAAGCATGGGTGACCATGGCAGCCGCGGCTGCATTCGTTAAACATATACTTTGTCATCTTTGGTTCAGTAATTCCGATGCAAGAGAGCAGAGTGGTCCCGCGTCTACTCGTCCCCCGGCACCCCGTAGGAGGGCGCAGCTGAAGGATCCAGCGCGCGGGTAACGTAAGCCTCCATCTGCGGCTTCCAGACGTCCCAAAGCGATGCCAGTTCCGTGATCGGAGCCTCGTGCCAATCGACGCGGAGGTCGGCGATCGGCCAGGCGACCTCGCCGGCGATGAGCAGGCCGGCCGAACGGATCGGGCCGGCCTCGCCGCCCGCCGCAAGACCGGCTCGCATCGCGGCGATCACGCGGTCACCCAGATCACCAGGCGTCGTCTCAAAGGCCGCAACGATGCCTTGCGGCACGCCGGGATCGGCGAGCAGGTTGCCGGCGGAGACCACGTCTTGCCCCCGCGCCTCGGCATGGACGCCGAGAACGTGTTCGCCGGAGAAAACGGCGGTCTCGCCGTTCCGGTCGATCAGGGTGAGCTGGCGGTATTCGGGGTGGGGCGCCCCGCGTCGCAAAGCCTCGCAGGCCGGTCCCGCCGCGACCCCGAGCGCCAGCAGGTCGAGGCCGCGCGGCCCGAGCCGCGGATCCGTGATGTTCTGGGTCGTCACCGCCCCCACGTCCGCGCGCAGATGCGCGCAACGGGCGGCGACCGCCGGGGAGGATGAGGCTACGGCTACGGCAAAGCGGCCGGTGGCGGCACAACGAGCGGCGATCGAGAAGGTCATCGGCTTTCCTCTGCCCTAAGTCCGGACAGCGGAGCAGGTCCCGCCGTCCGGAACAAGATCGCGCGCCCTGCCACCGAGGGTTATCCTACCCGGAACTTCGGCAATGACGATTGAGTGGGAGACGCCGTGCGGTTCACGCTCAAGCAGATCGAATATTTCGTTGCCGCCGCTGAAACCGGCAGCATCACCCTGGCCGCGCAGCGCATCCCGATTTCACAGCCCTCCGTCTCCACGGCGGTTGCTGGGCTCGAGGAGCAATTTGGAATCCAGCTTTTCATCCGGCATCACGCCCAGGGTCTGTCGCTCACCACTGCGGGTCACCGCTTCCTCAAGGAGGCGCGGACGCTGCTGCGGCAGGCGGAAGAACTGGAAGCCGCGGCTGGCGAAATCTCGTCACGCGTCTCGGGGCCGCTGGCGATCGGCTGTCTCTCCACCCTCTACCCCCTCATGGTGCCCGAGCTGCTGCAATGCTTTCGCGCCGAACATGGGGCGGTGACCGTCGAGGCGGTGGCCGGAAACCAGATCGAGCTGTTCGAGGGGCTGCGGAATGGCCGGCTTTCCCTGGTGCTGACCTACAACCTCGACATTCCGGCCGACCTCGACTTCACGCCTCTGGCCGAACTGCCGCCCTTCGCCTTCGTCTCCGCGGACCATCGCTTCGCGGACCGCACGTCCGTGAGCCTCGGGGAGCTGGGTGGCGAAGGCTTCATCCTGCTCGACCTGCCGCTGAGCCGCGAGTACTTCCTCGGCCTTTTCGAGAAAGCGGGACTGACGCCGCGCATCATCGGCCGCTTCGCGCATATCGATGTGGTGCGGAGCCTGGTCGCGCGCGGCGAAGGGTTTGGACTTGCGAATGCGCAGCCGAAGAACCGCGCTTCGCTCGACGGGCTGCCGCTGGCCTATCTGGCGCTGGATGACGCGCCGCAGCCGCTGATCCACGGGATCGTCACTCTCAAGGGCTCACGCCGCACGCCGGCAATGCAGGCTTTCCTCGGTCTCTGCCACGACAAGCTGCACAACAAGAAGTTACCCGGAACCGTGTGACTTCCCGCGTTGCGGTCTAGACTGTGGTCGGGTGTCGCGCACCCGCCATAATCTTACGATGTACATTCGTTGCCGCGAAATCAGACCCAACCACGAGGAAGCCCATGGACGTCTCGGAAGGCAAGCCGGCGATCTATGCCGCCGCACAAACGCTCACGAATTTGGAGCGCTAGGAAAGACGATCAAGTCGGTACGCTCGGTCGTAGCGAGCCACAGGATATCGTGGCGGCAGCGGGACTTATCCGGCGCGGCGCGGTCCTTGCCTTAGGCATTCCGCTGGACCAGAAGGGGCCGCAGAATGGGTTGTTCGGTGGGCGGTGGGACCCGATCCATACGATGCTCGCGACCGGTGCCATGTTCTGGCGGAACGTTTCGACCAGGCGACAAACAATCTGCGATATTCTGATGACGCGCTGAACATGTCGATCCAGGCGGCAACGCATTGCGACAGCCTCGGTCACATCTTTCTCGATAATACGATGTACAACGGCTTCGAGGCACGCCATGTCGATAGCGGCGGCGATACCTGCATTCATCGGCTGCCCAGGCCCTTGGAGCCACTCGAAACCGTGACTGGTGGATGCGCCGTCCCCTCTTTTGCTCTCGTGCTTGTCGCGACGGCGATCTGCCGGAGACACGCGAAAAGAACCAACGACCTATGCCTGTTCAAGCGGCGTCACGCCGACCGGCGGCCGCATCCTTGCTGATGCCCTTCATATTCACGGCACAGATCGCGTCTTCTGTGTTCCATAGACGCTCTCGACATCTTCTACGATGTACCGGGAATCGATGTCGTCGTGGCGAAGCATCAAAGCGCCGCATTTATGCGCAGGAGTTATCGACCGCCGCGCAAGTGGGCGCGCCGATCATTGTCCTGATGGTCAGTAACGGACTCTCCGGCAAGAGCCGCATGCATCAGATCCGGCGCTTCCCAGGACGCCCGTCCGCCACCATGATCGAAGGGCCGGACATAGTCGCCTTCTCGGTCGCTTGGCACCTATGCCTAAGGGGTTCGGCCGGCGGCGGGTTGCGAAGCCGCTCTCGGGCGTGCTGTCGCTTATGGGCGCGTCGCACTTCTCGATCTGATCACCGACCGCGATCGGATCGCCCCGACTGTCCGGCCGGCCGACCAGTCCAACGGCAATATACGAGGGGTCATAGCGGGAGGGCTCGCGCGGGCGCGGCCAACTCGATCAGATCGCAGGTGCGTGCGATGACAGAGCAAGGCGCGCCCGCAATCTCCGGGGCGCGCCTTTGTACATCCAGGGCGGCACCGCTAAGGATGCCGCCCCGTGGGACAACCGGCTGTTATCACGTGTACAATGTGGAGTGGACACCGACCAAGGTGATGGTGGTGTTATCGCTCAAGGTCAGGACGTCGGATTTGCCCCAACCAGCGACATTCTCGACGGACTCACTTGCGACCGCGTGCCCGCCGTAGCCTGGATCGAAGAGCAGGGCATCGATACCGATCTTGAAGTTGATGATAGTCTCGCTGCCCCCAGCATGACCGTAGAGGAAGGCATAGAGGTCGGGGCCCGTGCCACCGATCACGATGGAGTCGCCTGAACCACCCACCACCATGTCGGCATTGTTATTGAGCCCGATGAAGGCCTGCCCTGATCCGGTGCGCATTTCCTCGGCGCCGGCGCCGGTGCCGCCTACCATTTCGATGGCGCCCGACCCGCCCGTGATCATCGTGTTACCGCTGCCCGCCGCCAAAGCGAGGGTAAAGCCACTGCCGCTGCCCCCGTTGAGCACGGTGGTGCCTGTCCCGAAACCACCCAGCATGAGATTCTGACCGCTGCCGCCCGTGAAGTCGGTAGCAGCGGCACCCGATCCACCGAACAAGATCATGTTCCCGGTACCGCCGCTGACCGACGCGGCGCCCTGCCCCCCAACGAAAGTGAGATCCCCGGAGCCGCCCGTGACGTCTACGTTCCCCGCTCCTCCGTGGATTGTGTCGGCGCCACTGCCGCCGAAGATCGTGTCCTGGCCTCCCGCTTGGACGAAGTCGTCGCCGCTTCCGAGGAACAGCGTGGTGCCCATCACATTGGGACCGTTATCCTGCAGGTAGAAGTCCGTGTCCTGCGTACCGGCAACCACGGTATCCCCGCTGTTGGTGTCCCAGACAGCTGTATAGCCAACAGGCACGATGGTTGAGGTCCCGCCGGTTATGATGAGCGTATCGGTGGTGCCGGTGGCCGGCGGTATTGCCCCGGAACCGTTAGCGATGAAGCTATTGGCACCAAGCCCCGCACCCGTGCCGAAGATTTGCGCGAAATCGCTAAGCGCCTGGCTGGACGCAGGAGAATTGAATCCGGCAAAGGTGAAGGTGGGCAACGCCGGGCCGCTGGTCGCCGTCGAACCGGTGCTCGGCGGCGCCGAGGCCTGCGGCGTACCGAGCAATACGCCGCCGTCGCCGTCGGACTGTTCGGAGACCGTCTCGCCCGCCGCCACGCCCGCCAGCGCTAGCACTGTGCTGCTGCCGCCCGCGGCTACGGTCAGGCTGCCATCTCCGACCTCAAGGGATGGACTGCCTCCGAAACCTCGAAGATCGATCGCGTTGCCGGCGGCCTGGTTCCAACCCTCGATTGTCGCGGCGGGGGCTGTCACGCCGTCGATCACCAAGCTGCCGCCGCTGCCAACGAAATCGATCGTGCCGGAAGCGATGGCCCCTTGCGCAAACTCGAGCACCCCGCCGCTGATCGTGGCATCGGAGATGGTGCCGCCACTGGCAACCGTCTCGGCTCCTTGGGCTCCGATCGTCTCCCCGGCCGCGGTGCCGCCTTGTTGCAGCAATTCGCTGCCGCCCGAGGCAATTGTCCCGCCGCTCGCCAATCCACCGCTCGCGACGGTCACACCACCGCTATCGACGGTGCCGATGGCGCTGCCACCCAGCTGCACCCACATCGAACCGCCCGGCGCCACGGTGACATTGCTCGCGACAACGCCGTTCGGAATGATGAGGGTGGCGCCTGACAAAACGGTACCGCCCGAAGCCGCCGCCCCTGAGGACAGGATCAGCGAAGCGCCGGACGCCAGACGAATATTCGCCGCCGAACCGCCGCTCTCGACGGTGACAGTCCCATCATCAACGGTGCCGCGCGCCGCAGCCCCGGAAAGCACCGCCAGCAAGCCGCCCGAAGCCACTTCGAGGTTACTGACAGCGACACCAGCATGAACGACAAGGGTGGCGCCTGATGCAACCGTTCCACCAGTTTCCTCCGCGCCGGAGGAAAGGACGAGGGTGCCATCAGACGTCAGGTTGGCATCCGAGGCCGAACCGCCCGCGTAGACGATCAGCGTGCCACCGCTGGTGATGGTCGTGTCGCCGGCGAGTCCGCCCGACAGGACAGTCTCGACGGCGCCGGCGGCGATGCTTCCCTCTCGTTCCGAGCCGCCAGCGCAAATGACGACGCTGCCGCTATCCGCGATTTCGCTGGCCCCGCCGTTCGACGACACCATCAGCGAACCGCCGGGCGCCACAACAACGCTGCTGGCGACGGCACCGCTCGGGACAGTCAGCGTCGCGCCCGACAGGATAGTCCCGCCGCTCTCGACCGCCCCACCCGCCAGATCCAACGAGCCACCCGAGGCCAAATCCGTCGCCAAAGACGTGCCGCCGTTGGCCACCGTGACACTGCCGCTGTCGAGGGTGCCCGCGGCGAGGCCGCCCGGGAGGATCACCAGCGTGCCGCCGGCCTCCACCGTGACGCTGGTCGCCAACGCGCCGCTGGAGATCGTCAGCGTCGCGCCCGACAGCACCGTGCCGCCGCTCTCCACCGCCCCCGAGGCAAGGTCCAGCTCGCCGCCCGGGGCCAGGGTGACATCCCCCGCCGTGCCGCCGCTCGCCACCGTCACGCTGCCGCCGTCGAGCGTGCCGGAGACGCTTCCGCCCGCCTGCAGCACAAGTGAGGCGCCAGCCGAGACGGTGGTCCCGCTCGCAAGCGCGCCGCTCGATATCGTCAAGGTGGCGCCCGAGCCGAGGGTGGCGCCGCTGGCGGTCGCCCCCGCCGCGAGCAATAGCGCGCCACCCGAGGCCAGCGTCGTGCCGGAGGCCAGGCCGCCGCTCGCCACGCTCAGACTGCCGCTGTCACAGATGATGTCGCCGCCGGCAACGCCACCCGCTTGCACGGTCTCCTCGCCGCCCGACGCGATGATGGCGCCTTGCTCCGATCCCCCCGCGCTCACCGTCACCCCGCCGCTATCGATGGTGCCCGAGGCACCGCCACCCGGCAGCACCTCCAGCGAGCCGCCCGCCGCCACGGCGGCGCCGCTGACCACCACGCCGCTGGAGACAGTGAGGATGGCACCCGACTGGATGATGCCGCCGCTCTCTATCGCCCCCGCATCCAGGGCGAGCGCGCCGCCCGAGGCCAGGCTCGGATCCTCGATCGTGCCGCCGCTCACCACGTTCTCGCTGCCGCCAGCGGCGATCGTGCCGCCCTGGTCGGTGCCGCCGGCCGAGACCGTCACCCCGCCGCTATCGATGGTATCCGAGGCACTCCCGCCGGGCAGCACCACGAGCGAGCCGCCGGCCGCCACCGTCATCCCGCTGACCGTCACCCCGCTCGAGACATACAGGGTGGCGCCGGACTGCACCGTGCCCCCACTCTCCACCGTCCCCGCATCGAGGATCAGCGAGCCGCCCGCCGACAAAATCGGATCGGATAGCGCCCCGCCGCCGCGGAGTTCCTCGGTGCCGCCGCTCAAAATGGTGTCGCCGCTCGCCGAAGCGTCATCGCCAATCGACAAAAACGCTCCGGACTCCAGCGCGCCGCCGCTCTCCACCGCCCCCAAGTCGAGTGTCAGCGCACCGCCCGCCGATAGCGTCTCGCCGAGCACCGCGCCCCCGGCGCCGACCCATTCGTCTCCGCCGTTCAGGATGTTGTCGCCGCTGGCCGTAGCGCCGCCTTCGATCTGGAGACTTCCCCCGGCCTCCACCGTGCCGCCACTCTCGGCTGAGCCGCCATCCACATCCAGCAGCCCGCCCGAGACATCCGCCTCCCGTACCGTGCCGCCACCCTCCGCCGTCTCGCTGCCTCCTAAGCCCAGGCTGTCGCCCACCGTCGTACCGCCGCCCTCCACCGTGACGCTGCCACCGTTAACGCTGCCCACGCCAACGCCGCCCGACAGCAGAACCATCGAAGCGCCTGACGCCAAGCCGACGCCGCTGACCGTCACGCCGCTGGAAACATAAAGGATGCCATCCGGCGCGATGGTGCCGCCGCTCTCCACCGCCCCCGCATCGAGGATCAGCGTGCCGCCCGAGGCCAGCAGCGGGTCATCCACGATGGCGCCGCTGCCGGCCTCCTCGCTGCCACCGCTCATGATCGCGTCCCCGGTGGCCGACACGCCGCTGCTGATGAACAGAGACGCCCCGGCTTCCACCGTGCCGAAGCTCTCGACCGCGCCGGCTGACAGAACCAGCGTGCCGCCCGACACATCCTCCTCTGTCGCCGTGCCGCCACTCGCCACCGTCTCGCTGCCGCCCGCGGCAAGGGTGTCACCCATCGTCACGCCGCCGCTGGCCACCATGATGCTGCCACTATCGATGGTGGCGTCGGCGCTGCCACCTGACAGCACCACCAGCAACCCAGCGGATGCCACGAAGAAGCTGTCCGCATCGGCGCCAGCGGATACCGTAAGTGTCGCGCCCGCCTGGATGGTGCCCGACTGATTGTCCGCGCCAGCCGCGAGGTCCAGCGACCCGCCAGAGGCCAGGATCAGGCCGTCGATCTCGCCGCCGCTCGCCACCGTCTCTCCGCCACCGGCGGCGATCGTGCCGTCCTGATCCCAGCCACCGGCCGAGACCGTCACAGTCCCGCTATCGATGGTATCCGAGGCACTGCCGCCCGGCAGCAAAACCAGCAAGCCGCCCGCCGCCACCGTCACATCGCTGACCGTAGCACCGCTCGCGACATAGAGGATGGCGCCTGACTCGACGGTGCCGCCGCTTTCCACCGCCCCCGCATCGATGGTCAGCGTGCCGCCCGAGGACAAATTCGGATCGGCCAGCGTGCCGCCACCATTTACCTCCTCGCTACCGCCGCTCAGGATGGTGTCGCTGGTGGCGGAGGCATCCCCTTCGATCAGGAGGCTCGCCCCCGCTTCCAAAGTGCCGCCGCTCTCCACCGCGCCGCCCGATAGATCCAGCGTAGCGCCCGAGCTTACTTCCGCCGCCAGCGAAGTGCCGCCGCTCTCCACCGTCTCGCCGCCACCCGAGGCCAAGTTGTCGCCGACCACCGTGCCGCCGCTCTCGACCGTGACACTACCGTTGTCGACGGTCTCCACGCCGCTGCCCCCCGTCAGCACGACCATCGTACCGCCCGACTCTACAAAGACACCGCTAGAGACGATTCCGCTCGATACGAAGATCGTGCCACCCGAGGTCACATCGACGATCTCGGTGCCGCCCGAGAGAACGTCTACAGCGGGGGTGCTGCCACCCGGGAGCAGGATCAGTGTGCCGCCAGAGGAGACGGTGACGTCGCTCGCGGTTACACCGTCAGAAATATAGAGGGTCGCGCCGGACTCGACAGTGCCGCCGTTCTCCATCGCCCCAGCATCGAGAGTCAGCGAGCCACCCGCCGACAAATCCGGGCCGACGAGCGTACCGCCTTCGCTGATCTCCTCGCTACCGCCGCTCAAGATCGTGTCGCCGCTGGCCGACACGCCGTTGCCGACCAGCAGAGATGCCCCGGCTTGCACCGTGCCACCGCTCTCCACCGCACCGGAAAGGAGGCTCAGCATGCCGCCAGAAACTAGGTCCGGCGCAAGAAACGTGCCGCCCGCGACAACGCAGATGCTACCGCTGTCGATGGTGCCGGACGCATCCCCGCCGGAGAGCACGACCATGGAGCCGCCAGATTCCACGGTATCGCTGCTCGCGAAAGCGCCATTCGATAGCCTGAGCGTAGCGCCGGACAATACCGTGCCGCCGCTTTCCATCGCACCTGAAGCGAGTAGCAGGTCACCGCTCGCCGACAGCGAAAGGCCGCGCGCCATGCCGCCGCCGTCGAGGATCAAGGTACCGCCGCTGCCTAGCGCCGCGCCAGTGACGGAGCCACCCGACGAGACATGTTCCGTTCCGCCACCACTTATATCGGCGCCGCTATCCCCCGCGCCGGCCCCGACGAGCACAAGGCCATCGATGTCATTCCCCAGCGCATAGCCGCCCGGAACCAGTGTCAGCGTAGCGCCCGCGGCGATATTCAGATTGTGGACCGTGGTCCCGCTCGATACAGCGAGCACCGCCCCCGAATCCAGCGTATCACCGCGACCCACGGCACCCGGCAGAAGGTTGAGCAGACCGCCGGAAAGCAAAATTCCCGAATGCTCCGTGCCGCCGCTGGAAACGAGGACGGTGGCGCCAGCAACGATCGTGTCGCTGGATACGTCACCGCCGCGGCTGACGATAATAGTGCCGCTATCGATGGCGCGGGCGGCGTGACCGCCCGCTAGCACGACCATCGTGCCACCCGACTCAACCAAGACGCCGGTGGAGGTGACTCCACTCGACACGTAAATGGTAGTGCCCGATGCCACCTCGAAGATTTCGGTGCCACCGGAATTGACATTGATACCGGGAACGCTGCCGCCTGAGAACAGGATTAGGCTGCCGCCGGAAGCCACGTTGATGTTGCTGGCGGTGACACCGCTCGAAACCGCGAGAGTGGCACCCGACTCCACTGTCCCACCGCTTGTCACCGCACCGGCGGCCAAGCTTAGCACGCCGCCAGAAAACAGGTTCGCGGCGAGCACGGTTGCGCCCGCGGCGACGCTGACGCTGCCGTCATCTATGATGCCGGAGACGCCGCCGCTGGGGAGGATGACGAGAGAACCGCCCGTTGCCACGGTGAAACCGCTGATGGCAATGCCGCTGGAGATGTAGAGGATGGCACCGGACTCGACCGTATCGCCGCTTTCGGCGGCTCCCGCGGCCAAAGTCAAAATGCCGCCGGAAAACAGGTTGGCGGCAAACTCGGTCGCGCCCGAGGCGACGCTGACGCTGCCACTGTCGACCGTGCCCGAGGCGCCGCCGCCAGGCAGAATGACTAGAGAACCACCGGCCTCGACCGTGACGCCGGTCGCCAGGGCGCCGCTCGATATGGTGAGTGTGGCCCCGGGCAGCACGGTTCCGCCGCTCTCCGCGGCACCGGAGGCGATCGTGAGAAGGCCGCCTGAGGCAAGCGTAATGCCCCCCGCCGTGCCGCCCGCGGCGATGCTGACAGTGCCGCTGTCGACGATGTTGAGGGCGCTACCGCCGGACTGCAAGATCAGTGAGCCACTGGCCGCAACCGTGAGGCTGCCTCCGGCCTGGGCGCCGCTCGACACGGTCAGAGTAGCGCCGGCAAAGACCGAGCCGCCGCTTTCCATCGCACCCGCAGCCAGGTTCAGCTGGCCGCCCGCAGATAGCCTTTCGTCGAGCGCGGTACCGCTGCTATCGACGGTCAGGGTTCCGCCGCTACTCACGACTCCGTCGACGGTTAAGCCTCCGGACAATACATGGGTGGTTCCTCCGCTCGATATGCGTTCATTGGTTCGCTCAGATCCGCCCGAACTGATGAGAACGAGACCACCATTGGAGTCAAAGTCGCCATAGCCTCCCTGGAGCAAGGCCAGCGTCCCGCCGGCGGACACGACGGTGTGACTGGCTACGCCGCCGCTTGATATAGCGAGCGTGGCCCCGGAGAGGATCGTGCCACTCAATTCCACGCCGCCGGATACCGAAAGAGTGGCACCAGAGGCGACGGTATCTTTGGCGTCCACGCCGCCGCTGCTGACCACGACGCTGCCGCTATCCGTGGTGCCGGCGGCACTGCCGCCCGACAGCACGACCATCGAGCCACCAGACTCTACAATGATGCCGCTGGAAGTAATTCCACTCGATACGATGATGGTGGCACCGGACAGAACGGTGCCGCCGACGGAGATCACGACAGCCCCCGTCTGGGAGGAAAGCGCGGGGTCGCTGCCACCAGATGATACAATCATGGTGCCGCCGGAGACCACGGTCACGCCGCTCGCAGTAACCCCGCTGGCGATGGAGAGGGTGGCGCCCGACAAGACGGTGCCGCCGCTTTCGACCGCGCCATGCTTCAAGGTCAGTACACCGCCCGAAGACAGCCTCCCACCGAGCTCCGTCCCGCCGCTCGAGACGAGCAGAGTGGCGCCAGAGGTGATCGCATCACCTGAGTCCACGCCACCACTGCTGACCACGACGGTACCGCTATCGGTGGCGCCTGTTGCGCTGCCACCCAAGAGGAGAGTCAGGCTGCCGCTGGAGGCCACGGTTACGCCGCTCGCGGTGACGCCGCTGGAGATCGTGAGGGTAGCGCCGGACAAGACGGTGCCACCGCTCTCTGCCGCGCCCGGCTTCAGGCTTAGCACGCCGCCCGAAGACAGGCTCGCACCGAGCTCCGTCCCGCCGCTCGAGACGAGCAGGGTGGCGCCAGAGGTGATCGCATCACCCGAGTCCACGCCACCACTGCTGACAACGACCGTGCCGCTATCGGAGACGCCTGTCGCGCTGCCACCCGACAGCACGATCAGCAAACCGCCGGCCTCGACCGTGACGCCGGTCGCGACGGCACCGCTCGATATGGTGAGCGTAGCGCCGGACAACACAGTGCCGCCGCTTTCCGCGGCACCGGAGGCGATGTTGAGCACACCGCCCGAGGCCAGCGTGACATCGCCCGCCGTGCCACCGGCGGAGACGGTGATGATACCGCTGTCTGCGGTGTGGAGGGCGCTGCCGCCGGATCGTAGGAGCATTAAGCCCCCGGTCGCGACCGTGATGCCGCTCGCCTGGACGCCGCTCGATATGCTGAGCGTGGCACCTGACCCGATGGTGCCACCGCTTTCGGCCGCACCCGCCGCGAGTTGCAGGTTAGCGCCCGCTAGGAGAAAAGGATTGGTCACCGTACCGCCGGTGTCGACAGTCAGCATGCCGCCGCTGTGGATATCGGCGAAATCGGCAACGCCCCCCGAAGCGACGTGTTCGGTTCCACCGCCCGACAATGCGAAGTCTTCGTCGAGACCGCCCGAGCTCACGACAACGAGACCGAGGTTACTTTCGCCGAGCGCGTAGCCGCCCGATAAAAGGGTCAGTATCGCGCCGGCAGCGACAGTCACGCCGTGTAAGGTGGCGCCACTCGATACGGTCAGGCTCGCGCCGGACAGGATTGTGCCCGAGCTTTCGATTGCGCCCGCGGCGAGCTGTAGGTCGCCGCCCGCCGAAAGGGTTAAGTCGTACACTGTACCGCCGCTATCGACGATCAGGGTCCCGCCGCTGCTCACCACCCCATCGGAAACCGAGCCGCCCGACAACACATGCTGAGTCCCGCCACTCAATACATATACCTCTTCGGTCCGCGCACCCGCGCTGACGAGAATGAGGCCAGCATCCTGGTCACTACTTCCGTCGTACCCGCCCGCCATAAGGGCGAGCGTTCCGCCGGCGGAGATATTCATGCTGAAAGTGACCGCACCGCTCGATACGGTGAGAGTGGCCCCGGACAGCACGGTGCCATTCTCCTCCAAGGCGCCAGAGGAGAGGGTGATCAGGCCGCCCGAGGATAATTGCGCGAGATGCTCCGTCGCTCCGCTCGAAACGAGAAGGGTGGCGCCCGCAGCGACGGTATCGCTGAAGGCCTTACCGCCGCCACTGAGCACGACGGTGCCGCTATCGGTGGTGCTGGTCGCACTGCCGCCCGACAGCACAACCATCAAGCCGCCGGACTCCACGACGACGCCGGTGGAGGTAACTCCGTTCGAAACGAAGATGGTATTGCCTGATGTGACTGTGTTGGTACTGCTGCTGGTCAGCGATATCCCAATGCCGATGTAGCCCGGATCGCTCCCGCCCTGATACAGGACCAGTGTGCCTCCGAGGGTCGTTGTAGCCGAAGGGGCTGATGCGCCACTCGAAACGTAAATTACACCCGCGATGGATGCGGTTGCACTGCTTGCCACCGCGCCATCATCGACGCCCAATGTGCCCAGAAGCTGCACGAAAGTATCGAGCGCGAAGCCACCGGATAGAACGGTCTCCGCGCCGCCCTCAATAGTGTCGTGGGTCTCCGTTCCTCCTGAGCCAACGATAAGACTACCGCCAGGAGTCACCACGGAGCTTAGTGCCAGACCGCCGCCGCTGACGATGACGGTGCCGCCATCCCCGGTTCCGACAGCGCTCCCGCCCGAGAGCAGGATCAGCGTCCCGCCCGAAGCCACGTCGATGCCGCTGGCAGTGACGCCGCTGGAGATAACGAGCGTGGCGCCGGACGAGACTATGCCGCCGCTTTCGACCGCGCCGGGCTTCAGGTTGAGCACGCCGCCCGAGGACAAATTCGCGCCAAGCTCCGTGCCCCCGCTGGAGACGAGGAGGGTGGCGCCGGCGGCGATGGCATCGCCAGAGTCGATGCCACCGCCGCTGACCACCACGGTGCCGCTATCGGTCGTATTGATGGCGGTTCCGCCGGGTAGCACAAACATCGTGTGGCCGCTTTGAAGTGCGACGCCGCTGGAGGTGATTCCACTCGAAACGAATATGGATGCGGTCAAAGAACTGAACCTTCTATAGGGATTTGCTGAGATCGAGGACTTGTTGAAATCGTGACGTGAGCTGCGCTAAGTGCGAGTATGGTGGCGCGCAGCCTCCGATTCGCATGGCAGTCTGATGGCTCCTGTTGGACGCGAGACGGAGGCGTAAGCCGCTGACGCCCAGGCTTCAGGCAGGGTGGATTGAATTCTTCCTAGCTCAATAAAGATTTTTCAGATTTCATTGGTTATTCATAAAGATTCTTTTTTACTGCGCGGATTGATGATTAATACCTGCTAAAACTCCACTTGATCGTAAGCGTTCTCCGTTGAGTGACATGCCAGACTGCGCCCCCAACAGTACAGCCTTATTTCGGCCTATGCGGGCGCGCTGAGATGAGAGGAACATCGGCGACGACTGGCTAAGAACGTAAATCGATGCTGTGTCGTAATCATTAACACCGGGCAATTTCCGGATTTAATGAGCCGCTACGCCGCTAGGCTTGAATAAGCCCACGACAAAGGGCTGATCCGCAGGATCAAGGGCGCACTCATTTAGAAATGGTGACGGACACAAGCGGGCGCGGCTCCGCGCGGCCCAGACATCATTCTTCTGCCGATTGTCCCCGGCAAGCCCGGTCGCAGCTAGAGGCGTGGGCTTTCAGTGACCTAAAGTCACCAGGCTACTGCCACGAGCGACGGATCGGCTTGAGCCATGACGCGATCTGCCTCCGCGCTTTCGTCCCAGCCGGCCAGCCAGGCGGCCCAGGCGGGCGTCCAGGGCTTGTACGGATTGGCATTCCGTACCGTTCCGGAACCGCGCGCGGTCAGTCCCTCCAGGAAATAAGCCACCTGCCTATGCAGCATCGCCAGCACCTCTGGATCTCACGAGCGACGCACGTGATAGGCGAGTTTCTTAACAAACTCCATCGAAATACACGCGAGGAGCGAGTCTCGCTGCCTAAACCCTCGGCTCCCGTGGTGTTGAGTTGCGAGGACATAGCTTCGGGCGTTTTCTATCTCTACGGCGGGGGAGCCCGGGAAGAAAGCTCTCCGGCTTTGGAGGAACGAGAATGAAGACCTACCGGGTCGAGGCGCATTGGGACGACGAGGATGGCGTCTGGTGGGCTGAGAGCAAGGAGATGCGCGGCCTTGTCGCTGAGGCGGCGACGGTCGAGCTGCTGTCTCAGGTGCTGCAGGATCTTGTTCCGGGACCCATCAGCCTGAATCTACCGGCGGCCCCGTCGGCCGAGCGTTTTCGGTTCCATGAACGCCGGCGGGCCGAGACCGATCAAGCGCGGGAAAGCGTGGCGACCATCCGGCGGTAGCCCGGAGGCAACGGCCGTCGTCAGCCGGGGTTGCAGCGGCGGTGGCTAGCGGGAAAGTCGGAGCATTCAAGACCGCGGGAATCCCACAGGAACTGGATGGCATCCTCCTGGCGGGGCCCACCCACATAGGCCTGGATAACCGCGACCCGACCGTCTGGACCGAAGGTGAAGGTAACGTCGATCGTGCGCCTCGTCTGGCCGTCGAGGGTATTGCTTAAGAATTCCAGACTGTCGCCGGTGGCCATGCCGGCTGCGGACATTGCTGACTGCACCTGATGGCGTGTCGCGCCGCGCAGGGACAAGAGCGACCGCTCGGTCGGTACTCTGCGAGACGCGGAGAGGCTCGCGGCGTCATTGCCGGTGTTCCAGCTTGTCACAAGGATCGCGGCGCTCATCGATGCGAGCAAGACCACAACCGCGACGAGCCCACTCGTCCTCCCGAGGTCCATGACATCCCTTTATTCCGATGTCAGCGCCGCACTTCAGAAACGGCGACAGAGGGCCGGATTTTGGAATGGCGCGCGCCACTAATCTTCTTCGTTGTCCTGAATAAACCTCACGCAGATCGATACTGACGGATCCTGGCGGCTGGAAGGGGCGACTGGCAATGCGATCGGATGGTGCTCCACGTACAGCACTACCAGGAAGCCTGCGGAGCCACGAATGGTGCCGACGACAATTCGATCGCCGGGTACCGGGAGTGTTTCGAAACGGAACGTCCCATAGTTCGAGACATCCTCTTCCCCATGAAGCAACGCATCAATCATCCCGGACCTCCCGGGCTGGGGTTGTTATCCTGGCTGCTGGAACGCGAACTCGCAGGTGTTATTTTCTTGGCGCAACAAGCTAAGACGATCGGCTGGCGCGAAAACACGGCCTCACAAGCTAAACGGCCGCGAGACGCTCCTCGGACGCCCGTTCAGGCGGCGACGATGCACATAGGACGACGGGTGAAGTCAATGCCCAGTTAGTACTACGCACCGACGGTGATGGACGGCCCTCCGTCTCACGCTTTGCGCAAAGCTGGGCGCAAAGCGTGGAAGCGCGGCGCTAGTGGGTCGCGTTGCGCCCTGCGGCGCGAAGTTCCAATCGTTCAGCCTGCTGTACGCTCTTCGATGGAATCGACCCGGTCGGGGTAAAAAGCGACGTGATCCTTGATCGCGGCAACCGCCGCATAAGGCGACTCGTAGGTCCAGACCGCATTGACCGATCGTTCTCCGCCATGCGGGATGCTGTAATACGCGCTGTCACCCTTGTAAGGACAGTATGTGTCATGCTGCGTGCGTGCCAGCAGCGCCATTTCGACATCCTTGCGCGGAATGTATTGGACCGCGGGATAGGATGCCTCACGCAAGGTCAGCGCCGCCCGCGTATCCGCAACGACACGTCCGGCGACAGAAACAATGACGCGAGACGGATTTGCTTCAATTGTGATGGGATGATCGGGTCCAGGTATTTTGATCGGTTTTTCGGCCATGAGTGCAATTCCTTCGTTGAGACTTTGATTTTGGCCAGGCTTCCGCTTGGTGAGCGGCGTCTCCTCAGCGCAAGATCATTGAAAAAAGTACGTGCTCCAGCCGCTGCAAGGGAACCAGGCTGCGCTGTGCCTTTGCCAAAAGAGTAGCGCCTTGCAAGGACGCCACGATGAAGCCCGCGACCTCATCACAGTCGATATCCGCCGACACCTCGCCGGCTTTGACTGCCGCCCTGAGACAATCCGCCACCGACTGCTCGACTTCGGCGAATATCTCCGTCAATCTTTGACGGATGAGCTCACTATGCTCACTCGTTTCGGCGCTGAGATTCCCCAACAAGCAACCGTTGCGTATGGCTTCTGGGGCAAAATGAGTCTTGCTGACATCGAAATAGGCCCGGAGCCGCTGAAGCGGCTGCAACGTCTCGTTCCCAAGCGTTTCGTCAATAGCGCGGCGGTTGTTAGCAAAATACAGCTCGAGAATCTCAAGCCCAAAGGCCTCTTTCGAGGCAAAGTGATTGGTGAAAGACCCCTGCGGCACGCCGGCGGCTTGGACGATGTCACGTACGCTCGCACCGCCAAAGCCACGCTCATGCACCACGCGAAGGCCTTGGGTGAGTATCTTGTCCCGGTTCGAGGGCTTGCGCATCAGGCTAATATGGCCGTCCATATTGATTTGTCAACGTCTCGTCCCGCCGGAAGCTAGGCTTCCTTGACCTTCCCGTGCCAGCTTTCGGCCCTGGCGGAGGTTCCCACCACCTGCTCATGCTCCTTTTCGCCGGGCACGGCACAAAGCCCGACCCGCATCATCCAACGCCCGAGCCTCGGCCAAGCAGTCACGCAGGCGAAGGGAACGGCAAGTAAGGAGCCGGCCAGCGTGGGAAGAGCCCAGGGCAGGGAACCCGGCGATACGCGCCAAAGCGCCGCACCGAAACAGAAACCGAGCAGCAGTTGCGGCCACAGGCCGCGGGCGGCCTCTCCGAACGGGAGGCTCTGGCCTTCGCGCTGCTGCGCCTCCCAAATGATCCGCTGGCCGAACAGCAGCCCGACAATGAAGCGCGTTTGGGCCACCATCATCACGGGGCCGATCATCAGGGTGAACAGGGCATCCGTCATAGCACCAGCGAGCAAACGTGGTGCGCCGCCCCAGCGACGACGCTCCGCCGGACGCATCATAACCTGGAGCACGCCCAGGAGACGTGGCGCGAAACCGAGGGTGAGCATGCCGAAATACATCCCGAAGGCGAGACTGCCGGGGACATGGCCGCGACTGCCGGAGAGGCCGTGGAGAACGCCCGCCGTCAGCATCAGCACCGAAGCGGGCGCCCCAAGATACATGGCGATGGCATTGCAGAGCTGAAACCGGCCCATCGGGAGAAGGCCGGGCCGGCCGACCAGCCGGAGATACTGCAAATTCCCCTGGCACCAGCGGAGATCCCGGCTGATGAAGTCCGGCAAACGCGGAGGGTTTTCCTCCCAACTGCCGAACTCTTCGGCGATGACACGCACCTCCATTCCGGCCGCCCGCATCAGCGTCGCCTCAACCTGATCGTGGCTTAGAAGGTGGCCACCGAGCAGCTGACGCTCCGGCGAAACGGGCAACTCGCAATAGGAGACGAGCGGCCTCAGGCGGATGAGCGCATTGTGGCCCCAATACGGACCGCTCGACCCCTGCCACCAGGCAATCCCCGTGGTGTGCGTGCGCATTCCGTGACGCATGCCGAATTGAAAGATACGAGCGAAAGGGCTCGCGGCTGGGCGCCCGGTCACGAGCGTTTGCAGAATGCCGAGACGGGGGTTGGCCTGCATCACGCGAACCAGCCGCAGAATCGCCGCCGCCGACATCAGGCTGTCAGCATCCAGCACCAGCATGAAATCGACACGGCCCAGAGCGGCGCAGGCGAAATCACGCAGATTGCCTGCTTTGAACCCGGTATTGGCGGGCCGGCGACGATAAAACACGCCATCCTGCGAACCGAAGACAGCAGCCTCCGCCGCGCAGATCTCTGGTTGATTACTGTCACTCAGAACGTGGAACTCAAAATGCTCCGCCTCGCCGGTTGCTCTGAGGTCCTCGCGCATCGTTGCGAGCCGGCTGGCCACGCGTGACACGTCCTCGTGTCGGATCGCGATGCAGATCGCGGTGAGTCGCTCGATCGGCGCGCCTGGTGGGGTCTCGCGCAGGGCGTCGTTCGTGTATGCGGCGGGGTCGCGTGCGCAGCACAGAATGACGAAACCGATGACCGAATTCCAGAAGGCCAGAAGTGTCCAGGGAAGTGCGATCAGGAACAGCACAAGCACGGCCACGCCTGCCACGGACCATCCCGTGGCATAGTTGATATAGCCCATCACGACGCCGAGCCCGCACCAGCTTGCGAGATTGAGCGCGATCACAAGCTTGCGCCGTGCGCGCAACCGCCTATCCTCGGCAATCGATGGTCTTATGTAAGCCACACTAAGATCGTCCACTAAAGTCTCCGTCATAGCCGTCGTAAACAAACGGACCGAATGTGATCCCCATCGAACCCCAGCCGCTCCCGCGAGCCCTATGGATGTCGGGACCGGGCCGCGCGGAAATTCGCACGCAAGCGATTGGAGATTTGGCCGCCGGGCAAGTGAGCGTTCGGGCTCTTCAAAGCGGGATAAGCCGCGGCACGGAGGCGCTCGTTTTCGGGGGCAAAGTGCCCGAGAGCGAATGGGCGCGGATGCGCTGTCCGTATCAGGAGGGCGACTTTCCGTTCCCGGTGAAATACGGCTATGCCATGGTGGGTCAGGTCGAAGGTGGATCCGTTGCTCTTCAGGGTCGGCGAGTATTTTGTCTCTTCCCGCATCAGACTCGCTTCTTGCTGCCGGAGAATGCCGCGATCGTCTTGCCGGATGATGTACCAATTCACCGCGCTGTCTTGGCGGGTCAGATCGAAACCGCGCTCAACGCGAATTGGGACGCCGCGCCGCGGATCGGCGATCGGATCGCGGTCGTTGGCGGCGGGACAATCGGCTGCCTGGTCGCGTGGCTCTGCGCCCGGATTCCTCGGGCGCGTGTCACTTTGATAGATCCCAACCCCATGCGCGCGGAAGTGGCCAAGACGCTTGGATGTGGCTTCGCTGCCCCGGGAGATGCTGAGGGCGACTGCGACCTGGTGTTCCACGCTTCCGGCACTGGCGAGGGACTCGCCCTTGCAGTCTCGCTGGCCGGATTTGAGGCTGAAATCATCGAATTGAGTTGGTACGGAACGCAGCCGGTCACCATCGCGCTTGGGGGCGCCTTCCATAGTCAGCGCTTGACCCTGCGTAGTTCGCAGGTCGGTGCCGTGGCCCCGGCGCGTCGCGCGCGTTGGAGCCATAAGCGGCGGCTGACCCTGGCGCTGTGCCTCGCCGCCGACCCATGTCTGGACGTGCTCGTCGAGAAAGTGACAAGATTCGATCGCCTTGCCGAGGCATTGCCCGAGATTCTTGGTAAGCCCGGCGCCTTGTTCCATCGTGTATCGTATGAGTTGGAGTGAAAGATGTTCGCCGTCGAAGTACGTGACCACATCATGATCGCCCATAGCCTGCCCGGAGAGGTTTTCGGTCCGGCGCAGAAACTTCATGGCGCGACCTTCATCGTCGATGTCGCGTTTTTCCGCGAGACACTTTCGCCCGACAATATTGTCGTCGATATCGGCCGCGCGCTCGACGCGCTGCGCAAGGCACTGGCGCCGTTGAACTACGCCAATCTTGACGAAGACCCGGCGCTGCGCGGTCAGGTGACCACCACGGAATTCCTCGCGCGCACGATCTTCGATCGCATGGCGCAGGCGCGGCGCGATGGCTGGCTCGGTCCTCATGCGGAGGGCGTGAGCCGGATACGCGTAACGCTCAGCGAATCGCATGTCGCGCGGGCCTGGTACGAGGCGGATGTCGATTCCTGAAGTCGGCTTCGCGATCCCAGGAGACATCGACACCCGCACCGGGGGCTACGGCTATGATCGCCGGCTGATCGTCGGGCTGCGAGCGCAGGGGTTCGCCATCCGCCATCTCGCGTGGCCTGACGGTTTTCCCTCACCGGATGGTACGGCGCTGGCGGCGGCGGCGCGTTCACTGGCATCGCAGCCAGACGGTCGCATCGTCATCGTCGATGGACTCGCCTTCGGCGCGATACCGGAACTCGCTGCCGAGGAAGGCGAACGCCTGCGATTTGTCGCACTCGTCCATCATCCGCTCGTCTTGGAAACGAATGCACCGCGGGGTCTCCACGCGGCCGAGCGGGAAGCTTTGCGCCACACGCGCGCTGTCATCGTCACGAGCAAAGCCACCGCCGAGACGCTACGCCGCGAATATGATGTGCCGATGGGCCACCTCCTTGTAGCACCGCCTGGAACCGACGCGGCGCCGCTCGCACCGCGCCACGGCAGGCCGCCACATCTGCTGTCTCTCGGCGCCGTTACACCGCGGAAGGGGCATGACATTCTCGTGGCGGCATTGGCCCGCATCGCGGATCTGCCTTGGCGCTGCACGATCGCGGGGAGCCTGGACCGCGATATGGATGCTGTTCGCAAACTGCGCGCGCAGATCGAGGCGGTTGGTCTCGGCGGACGGGTGGTGTTGCAAGGTGAAGTGGACGACGTTGGGCCACTCTTCGCAAGCGCGGACCTCTTTGTTCTCGCCAGCCGCCACGAAGGATTTGGCATGGCATATGCGGAGGCTCTGGCACGCGGCTTGCCGATCGTCGGTACGCTCGCCGGCGCCATCCCCGATGTCGTTCCGCGCGAGGCCGGAGCGCTTGTGCCGCCCGGTGATCCGGCCGCCCTCGGCGCTGCGCTACGGCATCTGCTGTCGGACCGCGAGGCGCGGGAAACGGCCGCAAGTGCGTCCCGCCGCGCTGGCGGACAGCTACCGCGATGGGGGGATACGATCGATAGCGTCGCATCGCTCCTCCGCCGTCTGTCCTGACGCCTCACGTGAAGTCGAGGTCGAACAGCACGTCGTCGCCGATCCGATGCGTGCGACAGCGGGGCCGCCTCGCCTCGGCCATATGCGCGATCGGCGGCAGACAGAGACCCGTAGGCCCCGAGCCGATGAGGACGGGGGAGACGCAAACATGCAGCCGATGAAGCGCGCCCGCCGCGACAAAGGCGGAAACAGTGCGGCCCCCGCCTTCAATCAACAGGCGCCGGAGCCCGCGGGCCGCCAAGGCCGCCACCAAAGCATGCGCTTCGATGCGACCGTTCACGGATGGGAGGGCAAGCGCCGTTACGCGCGAGGGCCGGTCTAACGCGCAGGCCTGAACCGCGATGCAATCAACACCATCCTCGGCCAGTATTCGCGCATCTGCGGGTAGACGGCCGTTGGGATCGATGACGACACGAACCGGACTTGGTCCCTCACAGTGACGCACGGTCAATTGGGGGTCGTCCTTGAGCACAGTGCCGATGCCGACCACCACGGCGTCAACCATCGCCCTGAGACGATGCAGGTGAGCGATAGCCTCGCCCCCGCCAATCGTGCGGGAGTGACCGGTGGGTGTCGCGATGCGGCCGTCCAGCGACTGCCCCAACTGGCCAAGAACGAAGGTTCCTCGTGCCTCGGCGATGGGGGCATAGAGCGGCCAAAGGTCGCTCCATTTATCCTGCCGGGCGCTGCTTGCATGCGATGTCGTGGAATGGGACCGAGGCCGCCAATCCGTTATTTCGTCCATCCCAAGCCTCGCTTTCATCCCCTAGAACACGCCGCTGCTTCGATCTATTCGATCCGGCGCTTGTTAGATGAGGATTAACGCGAAACGGGGTAGACGATCACATCTCCTTCGACATGGAGGCCAACCAGGTCGCCCACCGAGGGGCTCACATGCCCTGGCACCAGGGCGGTGACGGCCGTCTGTAGCCCTTCCAGCGCTAACATCACGCTGCAGTCGTGACCGTAATAAGTCACTGATTCGACGGTCGCAGGATGGCCCGTATCCGGACCGCTCAGGCGAATTTGCTCCGGGCGGATGAGGACCTCGGCCGCACCGGGCCGACAAGGGCGTGTCAGCGACAGGGTCCCGAGGAAGCAACTCACATGTTCCCTGGCCACTACTCCCGGCAGCAGCACGGTCTCGCCCAGAAAGCGCGCGAGGGCGACATCGACCGGGTTGCGATAGAGCGCCTTCGGATTGTCCATCTGGACGAGCGCGCCATCCCTCAGCACAGCCACCTCATCGCCCATTGAGAGCGCTTCGGCCTGGTCATGGGTGACGAGCAGCGCTGTGGAGCCGGAGGCGATAAGGGCCTGTGCGACGGCTTGCCGGGTCTCGATGCGAAGTGCCGCGTCGAGTGCGGAGAATGGCTCGTCCAGCAGGATGAGCGGCGGCGACGGCGCCAGCGCCCGCGCGAGTGCGACGCGTTGCTGCTCGCCGCCGGAGAGTTGGTGCGGCAGGCGGTCGGCATAGGATGGCGGCAGGCCGACCATCGTCAGCAGTTCCGTCACCCGGGCACGCGCTCGACGTTGCCTTCGAGGCAATCCGAAGGTGATGTTGTCGGCAACGGCCAGATGGGGGAACAGCGCGCCTTCCTGAGCGACGTAGCCGACATGCCGCTGCTCCGGGCGAAGGTGCAGCCCAGGGCCGGACACCCGGACCCCCGCGATGGTGATGCTGCCCGCATCGGCGCGATCGAAGCCGCAGATGAGGCGGAGAAGCGTGGTCTTGCCGCTGCCGGACGATCCCAGGATTGCGACCAGCCGCCGCGAGTCCACCGATAGCGTCAGGTCGCGCAGCACGGCACCCGATCCGAAGGACTTGGTCAGCCCTTCAAGCCGCAGCTCAGCCATGTCGCACGTCTTCCCTCACGGCAGGTGGGCCGCGCCGAAGCGTCGGGCGAGAACCCAGGCGGAAAGAAGGGAGAGCGCTGCCATCAACGCGGCGTAAGGCGCGGCGGCGGCGAAAGCCAGTGTCGTGGTGTTGGCCCAGACCTGAACCGCTAGCGTGCGCGTGCCGATCGGCGCCATCAGGAGGGTCGCCGTCAACTCGGTCACCACAGAGACGAAGACCATGGCCGCCGCGGCACCCAGGCCCGGCGCCGCCAGCGGCAGCAGTACCCGCAAGGAGGTCGCGAACCATCCGAGACCAGCGGCCCGGCTCGCCTCCTCCAAGCCGCGCTGTACCTGCCCGAATGCGGCGCGCACGCTGACCAGAGCCAGCGGCAGGAACAGGATGGCATAGACGATCATGAGCAACGCTGCGGATTGATAGAGCGGCCGCAGCAGGGTGATCGTCAGCGACACCATCGAAAGCGCGACCACGATGCCGGGCAGACCCTGAGCCAGATAAGCGGTGCGTTCCAGCAGCGCGATAAGCCGCCCGTCATATCGCGTGGCAAGAAAGCCAAGCGGCAGTGCCAGCGCCATCGCGATCGCCGTACCGCCAAGCGCAAGCCTCACCGAGGACCAGGTCGCACTCGCCAACGCGGGTAGATTGACCGCCGCGACCGAGGTCGCAGCGGAGTTATGTTGCGTGCACCAATAGAGAATCATGCCGAGTGGCGCTCCAAGTGTTACCAGAGCCAGAACGGCGAAACCGGCCAGAACCGGCAACCGAAACCAGCCGAGGGCGACAGGCGGCGTACGGCGTGCCGCTCCTCGCGCGACACGGCCATAGCGGGCATTCCCCCTCGCCCATTGCTCGCCCGCCAAACACAGCAGGCACAACAGGATGAGCACCATGCCGAACAAGGCGGCTTCGGAGCTGTCGTAGCTTGTGCGGTAGATGGCGAAGATCTCGGTCGTGAAGGTACGGAAGCGGAGAAGCGCGAAGGCGCCGAACTCGGTCAGTGTGTTCAAGGCCACCAGCAGGATGCCGCCGAGCAACGCGGGACGTAGCTGCGGCAACACGACCCTCGCGAAGCTCCGCCAGGGACCGAGGCCTAGACCGCGTGCCGTCTCCTCAAGCGCAGGGTCCATGCCGCGCAGGGCGGCGGCGACCGGCAGATAGATGAGGGGGAAGTAGGAACAGCTCACCACGAGCAGGGCGCCGCCGAAATCCTGCAGCGCCGGGCTCATGGAGACCCAGGCGAAGCTGGCGATGAAGGATGGGATCGCCAGCGGCACTACCGCCAGCACCGCCCAAAGGCGCCGGCCAGGCAGATCCGTCCGCTCGATGAACCATGCGGCGGCAGTCGCGACGATAGTCGTCACCACCGCCGTCGCCGCGATCAGCCCAAGCGTGTTGAGCAGCAATTCACCGACCAGTGGGCGGAACAGCAGGGAGGCGGCATCCGCCGGGCCGACCCCCGCCGCCAGACCGGCCGTCCAGGCTATGGGGATCAGAACCAGAAGCCCCGCAACCGTCGCCGCCGCGACCAGGGCAGCGGGCGGGCGGCGCGTGGATGTCCAGCTCATCCGCGAGCCGATTGGGGACTCAGATCAAGCCTGCCTCGCGCAGCAGCTTCGCCGCTGGCTGGTCATCCCCAAGCTTGGTCAGGGAGATCGCGGGCGGCTGAAGGTCGGCACGAGGCTTCATCAGCGAGTTCACGGCCACGCCGGCGGCTAGCGGGTACTCGAAGTCGACATCGGATTGCGCCAGCATCGTCTGGGTCGGCTTGGCGACCAGGAAGGCAAGGAACCTCTGCGCCGCTTCCTTGTTCTTGGACGACGCGAGGATGCCCGCGCCCGAGATATTCACCAGCGCTCCCGCATCGCCATTGGTGAAGTGATAGACCTTCGCATGCGTCTTTGCAGCGCCCTGCTCGGTCAGAAGGCGAGCCCAATAGTAGCTGTTGATGATCCCCGTTGCGACCGAGCCGCGATCGACGGCGGCGACCACGCCCTCATCGTCATCGAAGATCTGCGCATTTGCCTTGAGCCCCTTGAGCCAGGCGAGTGTCGCATCGTGCCCCTTCTCGGCCAGCACGGCGCTGACCAGCGGCAGGAAGTCGCTGTCGCTGGGGGCGATGGCGATCTTGCCCTTCCATTCCGGTTTGACGAGATCCAGCATCGACACCGGCAATGCGTCTTCCTTAATCAGCGCTGGGTTGAAGGTCAGCACGTTCTCGCGTGCCAGCACGCCAACCCAATCACCGCTCGGCGCGCTGTCCTCGCGCGGCACGGCCGCCAGCGTGCCCGCATCGACTGGCGCCAGCAGCCCTTTCTCGTCCAGCAACACGAGTTCCGGGGAGTTCTCCGTCATGAAAATGTCGGCCGGGGAAGAAGCACCCTCCTGCACGAGCTGGTTGGCGATGTCCGGCCCCTCGCCCTCATGGGCCTTTACCTTGATCCCGGTCTCCTTCGTGAAGGCGTCGGTCAGCATGTCGATGACCTGCTCATGCTGCGCCGAATAGAGAATGAGGGCCGGCGCGTCCGCGGCCTGGGCTGTGTTCATGACGGCCGGCACGCCCAGCAACGCCGCGAGGGCGGCAAGCACGGGCAACTGCGCATAGTGGTTGCGGCGGAAACTGGGGGACATAGGAGACGGCTCCTGGCGACTGCGTGCGTGGGCATAATTGCGAACGCCTCTCAATTGCAGTCGATAGGGCGTGGCTGAGCCGCGGTCAATCACTCGAAAGGTTTCAGACTGGCTGGCTCGCCTGTCAGTGGACGCCGCGGATCAAGCCGGCGACCAGGAAGCGATTCAGAACGAGTGCCACAAGGATGATGGGGATGGTGCTGATATGGGCCATGGCGCCCAAGGTGCCCCAGCTGCTGGTGGTCGGGCCGCCAAAGGCCGTCAGCAACGCGACCGAGAGCGGACGCGTCTCGGCGCGAGTGAGGAAGGCCGGATTGAGGTAATCGTTCCAGGCGAACATCATGCAGAGCAGCGCAGAGGCTACGACGGAGGTGCGGACAAGCGGCAGCGCCACGCGCCAGAAGGCGCCAAAGCCGCCGCACCCATCGACGATGGCCGCATCCTCGATCTCGGTCGGGACCGTGCGGAAGGCGGTGTACATCATCCAGGCCACGAAAGCCGTGCTGAGCGTGGCGTTCATCAAGATCACCGCCCACCAGGTCCCGAGCAGATGGATTTGCCGCATGAAAAGGTAAAACGGGATGAGTGTGACAACGGTGGGAACGCCACGGATCGCGAGAAACACATAGGCGAGGATAATGGCGCCGCGATGCCGCGCGCGGGCCAATGCGTAACCGCAAGGGATGCCCAGCAGCAGCGAGAGCAGCGTCGATCCGGCGCTGATCACCGCGCTGCCGAGTGTCAGTTTCGCCAAATCGAATTGCTGCGCGATGATGACGAAGTTCGCGAGACCTGGAACGAACCACGGTAGCGGCGGCGTGGATTGTATTGCCCTCGAAGGCTCGTAGGCGGTCAAGGCGAGCCACAGCACAGGTGCCAGAAAAACGACCAGCGCAATTATCACCGCGGAGCGCTGGGCGACCAACGTGGGGCGGGAAAGGCGGCGGCTCATGCCTGGTTCATCCGCCGGTCCAGCGAACGCAGGGTCACAATGAGCAGCGCCACCATCAAGACGATGCACAGGGTCATCAGGATGGAAATGGCTGAGCCATAGCCGATATCGAAGAAGGTCAGTCCTTCTTTGGCGGCGAGGAGCATCAGAAGGTTTGTGCTGTCGCCGGGGCCTCCGGCTGTCGCGGCGAAAACGATGTCGTAGGTTCTGAAAACGTCGGTGAAACGCAGCGCGAGCACAAGGAACAGGGACGGCAGCAGCATCGGCAGGATGATGCGCGTGAGACGCCTGGTGCCACCCGCGCCGTCGATTTCGGCCGCGTCGAGGATATCCGCGGGCAGCGCCTTCAGCGCCGCCAGCAGGATCAGCGCCACCAGCGGCGTCCACTCCCAGACATCGATCCCCATCATCGTCGCCAGCGCCGTATGGGTGTCGCCAAGCAGACCTTGCGGCGGCGCGAGACCGGCTTGCAGAAGCCAATAGCCGATCAGTCCGAAGCTGGGATCGAGCAGCGCCCTGAAGATGAGCCCGACAACGATTGGCGTGACGGTGATCGGCACCAGCATCAAAGTGGTGGCAAATCGGTTGAAGGCGCTGTCCCGCCACAGCAGCAGCGCGAGGCAAAGCCCGCAAACCAATTCGGCCGCGACGCATCCCACGGTGAAGATTATCGTCACCACAAGGGACCGGCGAACGGTGGGATCGGTGAGAGCGTCGGTATAATTTCGCAAGCCGACGAAATGGTGGATCCACGGCTGCATCAGGTTCATCTGAAACAGGCTGAACCCCATGCCGCGCAGGATGGGGTAAAGCGCGAAAACCGCGACATGGATCGCGGCTGGCGCCGCCATCAGACATAGGAAGATCGATCGCCGCTGAAGCGGCGTCAGGCGGAAGCTCATGCTCGGCAATACCCCGTCGAACGGGGATCAGAAATAGCGGAGCGCCTGTGTCTGTGCCGCGCTCAGAGCATCCTGCGGTGACGACGCCCCGACCAATGCGGAATTGACCGCCGTTCCCAGAATATCCTGAATCTGAGGATACTGCGGAACGCGTGGCCGGAAGTCCGGATCGCCATGGGTGAAGCTCTCATCGATCACCGGGAGAAACGGATACTTCTGGTTCAACTGTGGGTCGTGGATTTCGCTTTTGCGTAAGAAGCTGCCAGCGTTGAGGAGGTTGAGCGCCTTGTGGATCTCGGGACTGGTGATCCATTTGATGTAAGCCCAGGCGGCTTCCTTCCGCCGGTCCTCGATATCCGCGTTGATCGCGATGCCCCATCCGCCGATGCCGTAGCGTGGCTTCATGCCGGTCGCGGTCGGGGTCACCATCAGCGCCGCGGTTTCGGTCACTTTGGACTGCGTCGGATCGAAATAACCGAGCGCGCCGACCGACCATGTTTGCATATTCGCGGCAAGCCCGTTGCGAAAGCTCGCCTCGCGGCCATCCCAATCCCAATTGACAGCGCCGGGCGGCGCCGCCTTCTGGAAGAGGTCGCGATACGTCGTCAGACTTTTCACATTCGGCGCGGCATCGAGTGTCGGTTTGCCGTCCTGCACCAGCACACCGCCGACCTCGGCGAGATATTGCATCCAGTCCTGCGCACAGGCCGCGCCCTTTTGGCCGTTTGCAACCCAGCCGTATTGATTCCGGGACTTGTCGGTAAGCTTATACGCCGCCGACACAAGCGCCTGCATGGTGGCGGGCGGTTGCAGATTGGCGGCCTTATAAAGATCCTTGCGATAGGCAAGTACATTCGCGTAGCCGGCGAGCGGAAACGCGACTTGCTTGCCATCATAATTGCCCAGCGCCGGGAACAACACGGGATAGATGTCGTCGAGCTTCATCTCCTCCGCGTCATGCTTCATCCAATCGTTTAGCGTGACGGTATAGCCGGCCTCCGCGAGTTGCGGCGCCCAAACATTATCGGTGGTCGCGAGGTCGTAGCCCTTGGTGTGTCCGACGTAATCCGTGGTGATCTTGGTCTGGAGTTCTCCGTAGCCGAGGATGTCGACCAGTATGGTGACGCCGCTTTCCTGTTTGAATCGCTCAGCGAGCGTCTTGATCCCCGGTGAATACTGGTCGTTGACGCAGGCGAGACGCAGCGTCATGCCGTCGAAAGGCTTGCTCTGGCTCCAGCCGCGTCGGCTCCATGTCATGGCCGCCGCGGTTCCGATACCCGTCGCCAGGAGGGTTCTGCGCTTCATGCTCATCCTAAATTCCACCGCTCCGGACCCCTCAGACCTTACGGGAAGCGAAAAGACCACCGCAAGGTTGAATGCTGCCGGCTTGGCGGGCATCCTGTCGCCATGAATGCAATTGTGACCAATTTGAAGGCAGAGGCGCGCCGCGATAGCGCGGAATTTCCGCCCCTGATGGCCAATCACCTGCCGATGATCCTGGTGGCGCTCGAGCGGCTCGGCGCGACACCGGACCGGCTCCGCCAGTTCGATCGTGTCTATCGGGACAGTAGCGGACTGCATCCGCCGCCACCGCCGATGCGGCCAGTCACCGGCGATCAGTGGATGTCGCTGCTGGGCCAGCGGGCGAGAGAGACGGATCTGCGGGCGTTCTTTGTCCAGCAGGTCGCGCGAACTGGCGGAAAGGTGACGATCCGCGCCGCTCTCCCCGCGCTTGCCCCTGGAATAGGCGCGAGCGCCTTCCATCCCCTGATGCGCCTCGCCTATGGCGTGCTGGAGGATGACGAGGAGGAAATCGGCATCGCCCTCGGCTTCTGGGCCGCGACCTATCTGCCGCTTTGTCCGCCCGGAGCAACCAGCGGTCTCACCTCGGATCCGGCCGAGGTGCTACTGCGCGCCGCAGCTCTACCGGGACTATGCGATGCCATGCCGGAAAGCGATCTCGTCTGGCACAATATGCGGGCTGTCGCGGCGATGCCCTCGTTTGCGGGAGTCGTTGATTGGCTCACCATCGACGGCGAAACACTCGATCGGATGGCCGCGACATCGCTCGCTCTTTTCGCCGGCACGATGAGCTTCGAGGCGCTGCATGCCGTCACCGGTTGTCACTGGCTACGACTTCTGCAACCTGTCGCGCCAGATATGGCGCCGTTGCTGCGGCATTTCTGGGTGGCTATTGCCGCCCTCATGCCGAAGATGGGATTTCCGACGCCACCCTTGGTAGAACAGCTCGCGGATTGGCGGCAAGCACCCTGCCCCGGCTGGTCAGAGATCAAGGCCACTGCCGTCGCTTCAGATGACGAGCACGATCCCAGTCTGGTCTTTTCGGCCTTCGAGGAGTGGCGCCGCACCGGTGACACCCTCTATCGCCACGTCGCCGCGAGACGCGTCGGGCTTGTCGCGTGACGCAACCTCGCAGCTTGACCAATGCTCGCCTTGCCGACGGGCGGCTGGTGGATATCGACCTTCTCGATGGGCGCATCGCCGCCATATCGCCTGCCACAAGCGCGCCTGAAGCGCAGGACCGGTTGGACCTTTGCGGCAGGCTGCTCGTGCCAGGCTTCGTCGATGGTCACATCCATCTCGACAAGACATTGCTCGGATTACCTTTCCAGCCGCATCGGCCAGGCGACAGCATTGCCGAGCGGATCGCCGCTGAAAAAGCCTTGCTGCGCCACCTGCCGATTTCAGTGGAAGCGCGCGCCCATGTTTTGGTGGCGCAGGTGTCTCGCTTCGGCACGATCGCTTTGCGCAGCCATGTCGACATCGACACCGACTACGGACTGTCCAACCTCCACGCGCTGCTGAGCGTGCGCGAGGCCGTCCGCGATGTCATGGACATCCAGATCGTCGCCTTCCCGCAAAATGGCATTTTACGTGATGCTGGCACGGCTGAGTTGCTCGACGAGGCTGTGGCGACTGGCGCGGATCTCGTTGGTGGTCTTGATCCAGCCGGTATCGATGGCGACATCACGGCGCATCTCGATATCGTCTTCGGCATTGCGGAGCGGCGTGGTGTCGGGATCGATATCCACCTGCACGACCCCGGCGCGCTCGGCTGCTTCGAGTTGCGCGACATCGCATCACGAACAATGGCGAGCGGCTTGCAGGGTCGCGTGGCCGTTGCCCATGCCTTCGCGCTGGGCGAGGTCGAGCCCGCGGTCTTTGGCGCCACCGCCGAAGCTCTCGCCCGAGCCGAGGTCGCGATCATGACGAACGAGCCGGGCGCCGCGCCGATGCCGCCAGTGGGTCGCCTGCGCGACGCGGGCGTGCTGGTCTTCGCGGGCTCCGACAATATCCGCGACGCCTGGTCCCCCTATGGCAACGGTGACATGCTGGAGCGGGCAATGCTCATCGGCTACCGCCAGGGCATGATGGCGGATTCGGACCTCTGCCACACCTTCGCCATGGCGACGGCGCTACCGGCGCGCGCTTTGGGGCTGGGCACCGACTACGGGCTGGCCCCGGGCGCGCGAGCCGATCTCGTCGCTCTCGATGCCGGTTCTGTTCCCGAGGCAGTTGCCGGGCGGTCCGGCGGTCGCATCGTGATCAAACGTGGACGCGTGCTCGGCCATCGGTGACGACGGCGCCGCCGAGTGGTCCCCGCCCCGCCGGGACCTATCGGCTCGTGGACCACCGCGTTAGGGTTTGTCGATGACCACTTTCGAGACCCGGCACCATCAGATGTTCCCCACGCTCGACCCCGCCCAGGTCGAGACGGCCAAGCGTTTCGCCAGTGCCGCGCCGACAGCTTTCGCGCCCGGCCAAGTCGTCTACGGGTTTGGCGAGCATCACAGCTCCGCCTGGCTCGTGTTGGAAGGGACGATCGACATAGTGCGGCGGGACGGTCTCGACCGCGAGGCATTGGTCACCACCGAGAGTGTCGGCCAGTTCACGGGCGAATTGAGCCAACTAGCCGGCCAGGGAGCGCTGGCCACTGGGCGAGCCGGGCCGCAGGGCTGCACCGCTTTGCCTTTCGATGCCGCCCATCTTCGCGCGCTCGTCATCGGCTCCGCGGAAATCGGCGAGATCATCATGCGCGCCTTCATCCTGCGCCGCGTCGCTTTGATCGAGGCAGGTGGCTCGGGTTCAGTGCTCGTCGGCATTCCGGGTGCCCCCGACCTTGTGCGGCTCCAAGGTTTCCTGGCGCGCAACGGCTACCCCCACTTGGTGGTGGATGCAGCGGGCACGCCCGAGGGTCGTGCCCTTGTCGAGCGGTTGGGCGTCCTGCCGCAGGATCTCCCCCTGATGGTCTGCGCGAACGGCACCGTGCTGAAGCGGCCGACCGACGCGGAGGCCGGCGTTTGTCTGGGCATCACTCCTGAGCTCGATCCGAACACAATCTACGACGTGGCGGTCGTCGGCGCCGGTCCCGCGGGCCTCGCCACCGCGGTCTATGGTGCGTCCGAAGGCTTGTCGGTTCTCGTCTTCGATCAGCGGGCTTTCGGCGGCCAGGCGGGCGCATCGGCGCGGATCGAGAATTACCTGGGCTTTCCTACCGGCATCTCGGGCCAGGCGCTGGCGGGGCGGGCTTTTAGCCAGGCGCAGAAGTTCGGCGCGCAGCTGGCCATTCCGCTGGAAGTGACGCGTCTCGATTGCAGTCACCGCGAGCAGCGGCCCGACGAGCCTCTGCGCCTGGAACTGTCGAATGGGCAGGCGGTCCGCGCCCACATCGTCGTCGTGGCCTCCGGTGCGCGCTACAGACGGCCCGATATTGCCAACCTCGCGACCTTCGACGGGGCGGGCGTCTCTTACTGGGCGTCGCCGGTGGAAGCCAGGCTTTGCGAAGGTGGGGAAGTGGCCCTGGTTGGCGGCGGCAATTCCGCCGGGCAGGCCGTGGTGTTCCTGGCGCCGAAGGTAAAGCGGCTGCATCTCATCATACGAGGGAAGAGCCTCGAATCCTCTATGTCGCGCTACCTGATCGACCGGATCTCAGCTCTTCCCAATGTGGAGCTGCATAGCGAGACCGAGGTGATCGGCCTGGAGGGAGATCGTACCTCGGGCTTAACTGCGGTGATGTGCCGCAGCCGGAGCAGTGGCGTCACGCAGACACGACCGCTCCGTCACCTCTTCCTCTTCATTGGCGCCGAGCCGAACGGCGGTTGGCTGAGGGGCTGCGTCGCCGTCGACGGCAAAGGCTTTGTCATCACCGGAGCGGGTGTGGATGCCGAGGGGCGAACGGCTCAGCTCCTCGAAACCAATTTGCGAGGCGTCTTCGCGATCGGCGATGTACGCGCGGGTTCGACCAAACGCGTGGCCGCCGCCGTAGGGGAAGGCGCGGCGGTTGTGGCGCAAATCCATGGTGCGCTCGCGAAGGTTGCCCCGCAGATGTGAGGTTTACGCAAGCGCCTCGCGTCAAACCTCGTCAAGCTTCGTCAGAACTCGATGTGGGTTTTGAAACCGAAGACCGCGGCGTTCTGCAGGTTGTCCTGAGCGTTCGGGTGGAAAATGTATTGGAAGTCGGGCTCGAAATTTACGCCGCGAAAGACGTGGATGTCGTAATTCGCTTCCAGTATCTCCTCGTGGGTTTGCACACCGGTCGCGTTGTTGCTGAAGGCTAAACCAAATTCCTGTTCCTGCTGCTGCGCGCTCGTGAGCTGGTTGCTGACGGTCTGGTAGGTGAAGAGCAGCCCGATCGTATCGAGCGGCCGGGCTTTCCAGAAGCCTCCATCGACGAAACCGGCGAAGGCTTCGTCGTGATAGACATTGGCGCCCGGATTACTGTGGATATAGCCTGCCAAGGCGATCAGGCCGGCGGTGTCCCCGTCCCCCTGGCGGATCAACATCTGGTCCGCCAATGCCCAGAACTGAAACTTGCCGCTGCCGGTCAGGGCTGGCGCGGCAGGCGGTGCTGGCGGATTGCCGTTCGCGTCGACGAATTGCGTGTAGGGCGAACTGTCGTAGCCAAAGCCGACCTTGTAGTGACCGATCAAACCGCTTTTGCCGAATTTCGGCTCCCAGGCCAGTTCGACGGGCACTTCGACGCCGCTGTAGCGGGAGGGATCGATATCGAAGCCGGTGCGGTCGAAAACGTCACTATAAAGGAAAGGATCGACGCCATAGAGGCCGATTTGCACATAGGTATCCTCGGTCGGCCGCCCCCGGATCCGGCCGCCGATCGTTGCGTCCGGCCAGGCGCTGAAGCCGAGATCGCCGCCGGATAGCTCCTTCGGATTGCCGCAAAGCCCGTTGTTCATGAAATTGCAGTTGAGCGGCGAGGCAGCGAAATCATTGCCAACCGGCATCACTCCCGCGGCGATGTCGAGGCGGCCATTGAACAGCGTCTCTTCGCCATAAACATAGACGAGGTGAACAGCGACATCGCCGCCGGCGCCATAAATCTCCTGCGCAGGCATCAAATTGTCACCGAAGCCCTCGCTGGCGTTGCTGCCGCCGCGATTGACGAAAACAGTATGGGTCGCGAAGCCCTGGATACCGGCTAACTTCTGCCAGTCGATATCGATCTCGAGCCCGAGCTGATAGGCGGAGCCGAAATCCCGTTGCTTGCCGCCACTCACATTCCCGGCGGATTCCGACGTGTAGTTGAACATGACATTGATCCCGAGCTTGCCGAGATCCGTGCGGATGCCACCCCAGTCACCAAATAAATGTTCGGGCTGGGGAAAGTCATCGAATGGCGAAGCTTGCGGCGCGGTCGTCGAAAGCGAAGCGCTGGGACCAATACCGACGCCACTATTCGACTTTTGGGCCCAAACTGGATTGCCGATTGCCACCGCCAAGAGAGCGATGCCTCCGAGCAAAGCGACGCGGGTGATCAGCTTCCCGATCGATGACTCTCGATTCTTTTCCATTTCCGCGCCACCCTACTCGATTGACATCACGGCTTTGTTTCACCCTTGATAGCACCGTGGCGCCGGTTGTCGAACAGACGGTAGTGCATCAGGGGTCACCACGGAACCGTCGGTTGAGCAATCCGGAAACGGCGGGACCGATTACCTCCCAGGTCATCGGTCGCTCCTGACCGAGGTGGTAGACCGACAGGATGACACTCATCGCGATGCCATCGAGAGCCGGTTCCGTCGCGCCGATCGGCGCCCAGCTTCGGAACTGGCGGCTGCGGCGCCGGCTGAGCCAGCTCGATCTCGCCTTGGACGCGGGCATCTCCCAGCGCCACCTGAGCTTCGTCGAGAGTGGCCGCGCCGCGCCAAGCCGCGACATGGTGCTCCATCTCGCCGAGCAACTCGAAGTGCCTCTTCGCGAGCGCAACATGCTGCTACTTGCCGCCGGTTTCGCGCCTCGCTTCTCGGATCGACCGCTGGACGACCCGGCGCTAGCCGCCGCGCGGGGTGTGGTGGAGGCGATCCTGCGCGCTCATGTGCCGCACCCTGCCCTGGCCGTTGACCGGCACTGGACAATGGTGGCGGCAAATGAAGCGGTGGCGCCTTTGCTGGCTGGCGTGCGCGACGCGGCGCTTTTGCGCGCGCCCGTCAACGTGCTTCGTTTGAGCCTTCATCCTGGCGGCCTCGCCCGTGCCATCGCAAATCTTCAACAGTGGCGTGCTCATGTGCTGGGGCGCCTAAGACGACAGGTGATCGCGAGCGCTGATCCGATTCTGGCCGCTCTGCTCACCGAGTTGTCGGATCTTGCTCCGGACGGGAGGGATCGAACCGTGGTCGAGCCATTCAAGGACGAAATCGCGATACCTTTGGAACTTGATACAGCGCAGGGCCGGTTGTCGCTCATCTCGACGACAACGGTGTTCGGAACACCGACTGAGGTAACATTGTCCGAACTGGCGATCGAAGCCTTTTATCCGGCGGATGGCGCAACAGTGGAGCGACTTCAGCGCCTGAATCAGCCTCAACCCGGCGCGCGCTAAAAAACGCTTCGAGCGCGAACGACTTTATCGCAAAACGATATTCTACGACCAGCGAGGTAATCGACGCGCCGCATCTCCGTGGCGATCATCCTGCCGCCGGACTTTCCCGGTTCATCAAAGGATTTTCTCTATGACCGACGCAGCGACCATCGCGAATCGTTACATTGAAACCTGGAATGAAGCGGACACCATACGGCGACACACGCTCATCGCTAATGGATGGGCCGAGAACGCCAACTACATAGACCCGCTCATGCGTGGCGAAGGCCGCGAAGAAATTTCGGGCCTGATCTCCGCCGTGCAGGAGCGTTTCCCCGGTCACGCTTTTACCTTGATCGGACAACCTGACGGACATGCTGACCGAATTCGCTTTTCATGGCGGCTTGGGGCACAGAACGGACCCTGCATCGCACAGGGAACCGACTTCGCGGTGGTGGATGAGCAGGGACGTCTGCTGAGCGTCACGGGCTTCCTCGATCAGGTCGCGGCCTAGCAGCGCCCTTCCAGCCGGGCGGGCTGCATTGCCTGCTCGGCTCCATCGCCGCCCCGACCTTCTCCATCGAAGGCGGAAGGAGTAAGATAGCGGCGATGGTTCGCGCTTCGCTTCTTCTCGGCCTTCTTGCCTTGTCCGGTTGCGGTCTGTTTGCCGCGCCGTGCCGTGTAACCTCCGCCGCGCTCGATGTCGTGCCGGTCGTCGGCCACGCGGCGGCAACACCTACCAATGGTTGTGCCGCCGCCATCGATCCCGGCGGATAATCAACAGTGACGAGTCACAAGATATTGAGGTGATTGTGTATCGATACAGGTGTCTCGATACACAAATTGGTTGATATTTGACGCTTCCCTCCGTCAAAGAGCCGCCTGAAACGGAATTCTACAGGGTTTAGATAGTTACCATGATAGTGACGGCCGTGGCCGTCGAGGAGGTGCGAGTGCCGTCTGCCGGAGAACGACCAGTTGCCAAAGTCATTGAGGTCGCAGCCGAAAGGCTTGCGACAACAGAGGCTGGTGGCCTGAAATCCGCAGCGAGCCAAGTTTCGCCGAGCCACAACGCTGTAATCCTCTGGACGGGTCTCACCGCCACCGATGAGAAGAATGCCGGCTGGCTGAAGGATATTTTCTCGCATGCCGGCTACGACGCTCCGGGCTCCGCCGAGGCGCCGCCACCGCCCGTCCGGGAGCAGCCCAGGGAGCGCCCGCAAACGCTGGAACAGGCGAGACGGAATGCCGCCCAGCGGCGAGTTGCCCTGACGCGAGTTTATATGGGAGCGATCGCTTGCGGTCTGTTCTTGTCGGTTGCCGCCGCGGCCGGCGTCGCTTGGCCTAGTCTCCAGTCGGCCTTGAGCACTCACAAGCCCGCGCTGGCCGCGACCGCCATCAGCCTCCCGACCAAGCATGTCAGCGCCCTCACCCATCACGTCTCCGTGAACCCTGGTCCAAATCCGGGCGTGGTGCAGCCCGTTCCGGATAGTGACAGCGGATCGAGCCCCTCGGTTTACCCGACACAACCTGTGGAGAAGCCTCCGAAGGCGCTGCTCGACTGGGCGAAGGGCTGGGATCGAGGCAACGCGTCCGCCCAAGCGCCGTCGGTGCCAGCTCGTCCGACAACTTCAGCGAACCCCTCGACACCGCCCGGAGGTTCCTCCTAAAGGCTCGCCCGGCGAGCGACCCGCCCGGTCGCTCAGACCGACAGGTGCCGGCGGACATCTTCCTTGTCCAAGTCATCGCGGGCGCCAGCGACCACAACCACACCCCGATCCATCACGGCGAGCGTCTGCGCGAGTTCGTGCGCGAAGTCGTAATATTGCTCGACCAGCAGGATCGCCATGTCGCCGCGTCCCCGCAGCAACTCGATCACCCGGCCGATGTCTTTGATGATGCTGGGCTGAATGCCTTCCGTCGGCTCGTCCAGCACCAGCAGGCGAGGCCCCATGACCAGGGCGCGTCCGATCGCGAGTTGCTGCTGCTGGCCGCCTGACAGGTCGCCGCCCCGTCGTTTCAGCATGGTCTTGAGGATGGGGAAGAGGTCGAAGATCTCATCGGGCACACGGCGCTTGCCGCGTGGGAGCACCGCGAAGCCGGTCTCCAGGTTTTCCTGGACCGTCAGGAGCGGAAAAATGTCGCGGCCCTGCGGCACCCAGGCAATGCCGCGCTTCGCGCGCTCGTACGCGGGAAGCTTGGAGATCTCCTTGCCCTCCCAGCGGATCGCTCCGTTGCTGATGGGATGCGCGCCGACAATCGCGCGGAGCAGGCTGGTTTTACCCACACCGTTACGGCCGAGGATGGCGGTGACGGACCCCGCCACCGCCTTCACCGATACGCCGCGCAAAGCGACGGCCGCGCCGTAATGCAGGCTGATGCCTTCGACTTCGAGCATCGCTGCGCTCCTTAACGGCCGAGATAGACGTCGATGACGCGCGGATCGGCGCTGACGTGATCGAGCGTGCCCTCCGAGAGCACGCTTCCCTCATGCAGCACCGTGACCTTGACGCCGAGCGCGCGAACGAAGGCCATGTCATGCTCCACCACCACGACGCTGCGCGTGCGGTTGATGTCGCGCAGCAGATGTGCCGTTTGCTCGGTCTCGGAATCGGTCATGCCAGCGACGGGCTCATCGACCAGCAGAAGCTGCGGATCCTGGGCGAGCAGCATGCCGATTTCCAGCCATTGCTTCTGGCCGTGCGAGAGATTGGCTGCGAGCCTGTTGCGATGCGACGTGAGCCTGATGGTTTCAAGCAGCGCCTCGACCTTCTCGGTTTCGGCTGCTGTGCGACGCGCACGAAGCGTGAAGCGGGCGCGACGGTCGCCGGCGAGCGCCAGCAGCAGATTGTCCCAGACGGTGTGGCTTTCGAAGACAGTCGGTTTCTGGAACTTGCGGCCGATACCCAGCGAGGCGATCGCCGGCTCGTCCATACGGGTGAGGTCTGTCGAGGCGCCGAATACAACACGGCCGGCATCCGGCCGGGTCTTGCCCGTGATGATGTCCATCATGGTGCTTTTACCCGCACCATTCGGGCCGATCACCGCGCGCATCTCGCCACGGTCTAGCGTGATGGAGAGGTTGTTAATCGCACGGAATCCATCGAAGGTCTTGTTGACGCCACTGAGGTAGAGAATCGTGTCGGAGGTTGGCCCGATCGGCTGGTTCATGCGGGCTTCTCCATTTCGGCGCCGCTCTCACGCAAATCGGCCTGCACACTGTCGATGGCCGCTATGCCCTGCGGCTCGTCCGAGGTCGGCAAAATAGCGTCCCGCGCATTCTTGCGGCGCAGGCTGCCGACGATTCCGCGCGGCAGGAAGATCGTGACCAGGATGAACAAACCGCCCAGCGCATAGAGCCAAGCGCCGGGCAGTGCGCCCGTCAGGATCGTCTTGCCAAGGTTGACCAGCACCGCGCCTAAGATCGCGCCGGACAAGGTACCCCGACCGCCCACAGCAACCCAGATTACCGCCTCGATGGAATTGGCGGGCGCGAATTCGCTCGGGTTGATGATGCCGACCTGCGGGACATAAAGCGCCCCTCCGATACCTGCGAGCATCGCCGAAAGGGTCCAGACGACGAGCTTGTAGTATTCGGGCCGATAGCCGAGGAACCGCGTGCGGCTTTCGGCATCTCGCATCGCCACCATCACTTTGCCGAAGCGGCTGCCGGTGAGCCAACGCGCGCCGATATAGGCGAGCGCCGTGCAGATCGCGGAGATAACCATCAGCGCGGTGCCGGTGCTGCTGCGGCCGATCGGCGCGCCGAGGATGTCCTTGAAGTCGGTCATCCCGTTATTGCCGCCGAAACCCATGTCGTTGCGGAAGAAGGCGAGCAGCAGCGCGTAGGTCAGCGCTTGAGTGATGATCGAGAGATAGACACCGCCGACGCGGCTGCGGAAAGCAAAGAAGCCGAAGATGGCGGCCAGAACGCCAGGAACGATGAGCGCCATGACGATCGCGAAGGGAAAATGCGCGAAGCCGTGCCAATACCAGGGCAGGTTCTTCCAGCCGAGAAAGATCATGAAATCCGGCAGCTGTGCATTCGCATACACACCGCGTGCGCCGATCTCCCGCGTGAGATACATGCCCATCGCGTAACCGCCGAGGGCGAAGAAAGCGGCATGGCCCAGTGTCAGGATGCCGGCAAAGCCCCAGACAAGATCAACGGCGAGGGCCAGCATCGCGTAGCACAGGTATTTCCCGGCAAGCCCAACGACAAAATCCGAGACATGCAGGGCGCTGGTTGCCGGCGTCCCAAGGTTCAGGATCGCGAGTATCGCCGCGACGACAATGATGATGACGGGCGTTACGGTGAAAGAAAGGCGGGTCATGCCTCCACCGCCCGTCCCTTGACCGGGAACAAGCCACGCGGCCGGCGCTGGATGAACAGGATGATGAGCACGAGCACGACGATTTTACCGAGAACAGCGCCCGCCACCGGCTCCAGAGCCTTGTTGACGATGCCGAGCACGAGCGCCGCGAGCGTCGTGCCCCACAGATTGCCGACACCGCCGAAGACCACCACCATGAAGCTGTCGATGATGTAGTTCTGACCGAGATTCGGCGACACATTGTCGATCTGGCTGAGCGCCACGCCAGCGATCCCGGCGATGCCCGAGCCGAGGCCGAAGGTCATCGCGTCGATCCATGGGGTGCGGATGCCCATGGAGGCCGCCATGCGACGGTTTTGCGTTACCGCCCGCATCCGCAAGCCCAGCGGCGTGTAGCGCATCACCGCCATCAAAGCCGCGAGTACGATAATGGTGAAAACGATGATGGCGAGGCGGTTGAGCGTGATCGTGAGACCACCCAGCGCGAAATAGCCGCTCATCCAGTCCGGCGTGCCGACATTCTGGTTCTCGGCGCCGAAGATGCTGCGGATCGCCTGTTGCAGGATGAGGCTAAGTCCCCAGGTTGCCAGCAAGGTTTCCAGCGGTCGGCCATAGAGGAAGCGGATCATGCAGCGTTCGATCAGGATACCGATCGCACCGGCGACCAGAAAGGCGGCCGGGATCGCGACGATCAGGCTGCTGCCAAACATATCCGGAATATAGGCACGGAAGACCTGCTGCACGCTGAAGGTGACATAGGCGCCGATCATAACCATTTCGCCATGCGCCATGTTGATCACGCCCATCACGCCGAAGGTGATGGCGAGGCCAGCGGCGGCGAGTAGCAAGACGGAACCGAGGCTCAAGCCGTAATAGACTGTCTCCAGCCAGCTCCACAGACGCAGCGTGAAATCGATATGCGCAATGGCGGCGGCGGCGGCGGTTGCCACCGGTCCGTGCTCGCCCTGCAGAGATGAGAGCAGGTTGCGCGCTGGCATATCGTCGCGCGCGGCTACCGCGTGGATGGCGGCGAGCCGCTCGTCGCTGCTCGCGGATGGCGTCGAGAGGATATCGGCGGCTTCCGCTTGCAGGAGTGCCGCACGCGCGGCGGGGTTCTTCTCAATGGAAAGCGCATGCCGCACACCCGGTAGTGTGGCGGCGGCAGGGTTGGCGAAGATCGCGCTCGCGGCGGCCTTGCGGAGCGCCGGATCCGGGGAGGAAAGATCCAGAACGCCAGTCGCCGTCTGGAGCGCATTCTTCACCATATCATTCGCGACGATGCGGCGAACCTGCATGAAAGGTGGGGCGTGAACCGGATCACCTGTCCGCGCGTTCAGCCATTTCCCGGTCTGCGGATCGTGGATGAAGAGAGCGTGGTCGGGACGGTCGTAGCGCCAAGTATAGAGTGCGTTGTTGCCGAGGGCGTCGAGAACCTGATGCGCGCGGGCATCGCCGGACAAGGCAACGGCCTGCACGGCCGAAACGATTGAGTCGAAGCTCTGCGAGGCTAGGCCGGCATAGGGATCGGCAGCCGTATCAGCGCGAGCCTTCGCCCCACCAAAGACAAGAAAAAGGGTAAGCGCCAGGGCACAGCAGAGAGAGGCGAAACCGCGCCGCGTGCCGCCCTTCCCCGCCATCACCCTCGGCAAGTGCCGAGGATGATGAGAGGGGCGCAATGACAGAACCGCGTCGGGAGACTTTCGATCGGACAGACATGCAGCGGGCGTCATGCGCCTCTCCCCCCGTCCCGGTTAGGCCGGTTTAGCGCTGAGGCACTTGCCCTGAACCACGTCGTAATTTCCGCAGGACATTGGCGGCAGCCAGTCGCCGATCAGGTCCTTGCTTTCCGGCAAATACGGCGACCAGGGCTGAGCGACGATGGTGCCGGGGGTCTGCCAAACCACATTGAACTGGCCGTCGCCCTGAATTTCACCGATGAGCACGGGCTTGGTGATGTGGTGGTTGGGCATCATCGTGGCGTAGTCGCCGGTCAGGTTCGGCACGGCGACACCGACCATCGCGTCGATCACGGCGTCCACATCCGTGGTATTCGCCTTCTCGACCGCCTTCACCCACATGTTGAAGCCGATATAGGCGGCTTCCATGGGGTCATTGGTCACCCGCTTGTCGTTTTTGGCGAATTTCTTGAAGTCGCTGATGAACTGGGCATTCGCGGGCGCATCGACGCTCTCGAAGTAATTCCAGGCGGCGAGATGGCCGACCAGCGGCTTGGTGTCGATGCCGGCCAATTCCTGCTCGCCGACGCTGAAGGCCACGACCGGGATGTCGGTCGCCTTGATCCCCTGATTGCCGAGTTCCTTGTAGAAAGGAACATTGGCGTCGCCGTTGATGGTGGAGACCACGGCGGTTTTCTGGCCCGAGGAGCCGAAGCTCTTGATCTGGGAGACGATGCCCTGCCAGTCGGAATAGCCGAAGGGCGTGTAGTTGATCATGATGTCCGAGGCCGCGACGCCCTTGGACTTCAGATAGGCTTCCAGGATCTTGTTCGTGGTGCGGGGATAGACATAGTCGGTTCCGGCCAGAACCCACCGCTTTACGTGCTCGGTGTTCATCAGGTAGTCCACCGCGGGGATCGCCTGCTGGTTCGGCGCCGCACCGGTGTAGAAGACATTGCGGCTGCACTCCTGGCCCTCATACTGGACCGGGTAGAACAGGATGCCGTTCATCTGCTCGAAAACCGGCAGCACCGATTTGCGGGAGACGCTGGTCCAGCAACCGAAAGTGGCCGAGACCTTGTTGACGCTGAGGAGCTGCTTGGCCTTCTCGGCGAAAAGCGGCCAGTTGGAGGCGGGATCGACCACCACGGCCTCGAGCTGACGGCCAAGCACGCCGCCATTCGCGTTCTGCTGGGCAATCAGCATCAGCATGACTTCCTTGAGCGGAGTCTCGCTGATGGCCATGGTGCCGGAGAGTGAATGGAGGATACCGACCTTGATCGACCCGGAGGATTGCGCCCGTGCCCGGCTGCTGCCGAGAACGGTGGTGCCGAGAGTGACCGCGGCGGCCGCGGCCAACCCGAGCTTGCCGAGGTCGCGCCGTCCTGGGCCGGCGGGCGCCACGGATGTGTCTTCGTTTCTGACTGTCTCGTCCGTCATGGGCTCAGCTCCTAAAGGGGGACAGCTTCGTTGCGGGATCGTTCAGCTATACGGCTCCGAAACTGAGCAGCGCTTCGCCGTTGCGCCATACGCGAAACTGCGTATGGCGGGTTTGCGCCGGCCTCCTCTCCTCTTGGCGGCAGCAACGTTGACGGGGAGAGGCTGAGCGGGTGAGCAAGCTTCAACCGGCGGCACCACGCGCGGCACGCCAGCGCATCGTGCCGACGCGGCGGGAGTACAACCGCTGGGTCGCCAATCAGACGCTCGAGGATTACGCTCTCCGCTTCACCGCCAAGAGCGCCCGCAAGTGGTCGGCGCTACGCGTCGCCAATACGGCGCTGGGTGCCGTGTCCTTTCTGGCGCTGGAGGCAATCGGCGGCGGCATTACCCTCGCCTATGGTTTCACCAATAGCGTCGCCGCGATCGTCTTCGTCAGCATCATGATTTTCGCGATCAGCCTGCCGGTTTGCGTGCATGCGGCGCGGGCGGGCGTGGATGTCGATCTGCTCACGCGCGGCGCGGGCTTCGGCTATATCGGCTCGACGATCACCTCGCTGATCTACGCGTCCTTCACCTTCATCTTCTTCGGCATCGAGGCCGTGATTCTCGCGGCGATGCTGCAGGCATTTTTCGGCGTGCCGGAATGGCTCGGATATATTCTTTGCGCCGTCGTGGTGGTGCCACTGGTCACCCATGGCATCACCTTCATCAGCCGGTTGCAGCTGTGGACGCAGCCGATCTGGTTCGTGCTCAACCTGGTGCCGATCGCGGCGATGCTGGTCGTCCATCCGGAATGGCTCGGCGGCTGGGCGCACTATGGCGGAGACCATCAAGCGAGCAACGGTTTTCATCTTGTTGCCTTTGGCGCCGCCGCCTCGATCCTTTTCGCGCTGATCACGCAGACGGCCGAGCAGGTCGATTTCATCCGCTTCCTGCCGCCGCGCAAAAGCATGAGCGGCCTGCGGTGGTGGATGGCGCTGTTGCTCGGCGGTCCTGGCTGGATCGCCATCGATATCGTGAAGCTTCTCGCGGGCTCGCTGCTCGCCTATGCGGCTTTGCGGACCGGGCTTATTCCGTCACGCGCCGTGCAGCCGGCGGAGATGTACCGGCTCGCATTCAGCACCATCGCCTCGCCGGGGATGGCGATCGCGTTGACCGCCGCGCTGGTCGTGCTGTCGCAGATCAAGATCAACGTCACTAATGCCTATGCCGGGTCGCTCGCCTGGTCGAATTTCTTCTCGCGGCTGACCCATAGCCATCCGGGTCGGGTGGTCTGGCTGATCTTCAACATCGCCATCGCCCTGCTGCTGATGGAGACAGGGGTGACCCAAACCATCCAGCATACGCTGGTGGTCTATTCGGATATCGCCGCCGGATGGATGGGCGCGCTGGTGGCGGATCTCGTCGTCAACAAACGCCTGGGGCTCAGCCCCAAGGGAATCGAGTTCAAGCGCGCGCATCTCTTCGACATCAATCCGGTCGGTGTCGGAGCGATGCTGCTGGCGGTGATCCTCTCGCTCTGCGCCTATGCCGGGCTGCTGGGGCCGGTGGCGGGCGCACTTTCGACCTTCGTGGCTTTCGGCTCAGCCTTCGTGGCGGCGCCTGTCATTGCCTGGGCCACCGGCGGGCGAACCTATCTCGCGCGCCGTGGCCGTGCGGCCTGGGCCTCGCGCGGCACCATCCCCTGCCGGGTCTGCGAGCATGCCTTCGAGCCTGAGGATATGGCCTATTGCCCGGTCTATGCCGGACCGATCTGCTCGCTTTGCTGCTCGCTCGATGCGCGCTGCCATGATGCCTGTAAGCCGCATGGCCGCATCGCCGCGCAGGTGACCAAGCCCCTACGGGCGGTGCTGCCTGAGGCAATCGTCAACCTTGTGAACGTGCGGCTGGCGCGCTTCGCCGGCGTGTTCTTCCTCTTCGCCGCCGGCACCGGCCTGTTGCTGGTCGCCATCGCCGCCCAGACGATTGGCGAGGCGCCGTTGACGCATGAGGTGGCGCGCGCGGCGTTCTGGAAGACCTTCCTCATCATGCTGGTGATCGGTGGCGTCGTGTCCTGGCTGGCGGTGCTCGCGCAGGAAAGCCGGCGAACGGCGGAGGAGGAGACCCGGCGGCAGACCGGGCTGCTGCTGGACGAGATCGGCGCGCATCAGCGGACCGACGCGGCGCTGCAACGCGCCAAGGAGGCCGCCGAGGCCGCAAGCCGCGCCAAAAGTCGCTACGTGGTCGGCATAAGCCATGAACTACGCAGCCCGCTCAACGCCATCCTCGGCTATGCGCAGCTTCTGGAAAAGGACACCGACATCCCGGCGCGAAAGCGCGAGGGTTTGCGCATCATCCGGCGCAGCGGCGAACATCTCACCGCGCTGATCGGCGGATTGCTCGATATCTCCAAGATCGAGGCGGGGCATATCGAACTTTACCGCGATGAAATCCGGCTACCGGAATTCCTCGATCACCTCGTGCAGATGATGCAGCTTCAGGCGGAGACGAAGGGCATCGAATTGGTCTATCGCGCGGAAGGGCTGCCCAGCCTGGTCTATGCGGATGAGCATCGCATGCGGCAGGTGCTGATCAATCTGCTCTCCAACGCCATCAAGTTCACCGATCGTGGCCGTGTCACCTTCTCGGTCCGTTACCGCAGCCAGGTCGCCGAGTTCGAGATCGCCGATACCGGCCGCGGCATAGCGGCCAGCGACATCGCGCGTATTTTCGAGCCGTTTCAGCGCGCGGGCGACGCGCAATCGACCCCTGGGACCGGACTTGGCCTGACAATCGTCCGGCTGCTGACCGAGGTCATGGGCGGCGAGGTTACGGTCGCCAGCAGCGAGATCGGCAAAGGAAGCCGTTTCCGGCTGAGGCTCATGCTGTCGGAGGCTGCCGAAACCTTGCGGCCTAGCCCACCAACGCTGGAAATCACCGGCTATCGCGGGCGGCGCCTTACCGTGCTTGTCGCCGATGATGATCCGTCGCAACGCGCGTTGATGCTCGATTTGCTTACGCCGCTCGGCTTCACCGTCATGGGGGCGGCTGGCGGTGTCGATTGCCTGGAGATGGCGGCACAGTGGCGTCCCGATCTCATTCTGCTCGACCTGTCGATGCCCGACATGACGGGATGGGACGTGGCGGCGCGCTTGCGGGACGATGTTTACGCGCGCGCGCCGATCGTCATCATCTCCGCCAATGCGCGGGAGTTGGAGGCAGCGCCGCGCGAAGGGCAGCACCATGACGACGTCATGGCGAAACCGCTGCGGCTCGATCTTCTTCTGGAAACGATCGGGCGGCTGCTCGGCGTCGAATGGATGCGGCTCGAAAGCGATGTCGCGCCCGTCGCTGAATCGGCGGCGACGCTGACACCCGCGCAGCTCGATGAGCTGCGGGCGCTCGCGGCCATCGGCTATGTGCGGGGCATCCGCCAGCGGCTCGACAGCCTGGGCGACGAGTTCCCCGCTTTGAGCGCCGCGCTGGAACCTTTGCGGGCTCCAATCGCTGAATATCGCCTCGACGATTTTGTTCTGGCACTCGACCGCGCCGGTGCCGCGGTGACCGCTTCGTGAACCGGCGCGACATCGTTCTGGTGGTCGATGACTCGCCAGGCACGCTCGGCGTTCTCAATGAGACGCTGGAGAATGCCGGCTACACGGTGCTGATGGCGCAATCCGCTGCCGCGGCGATGATGGTCATCGCGCGGGTGCTGCCCGACATCATCCTCATCGACGCCATGATGCCCGATATGGATGGTTTCGAGGCTTGCCGACGCATGAAGCGGAATCCGGCGCTCGCCTCCGTTCCCATCGTCTTCATGACCGGCCTCACGGAAAGCGAGGATGTGGTACGCGGATTGGAGGCCGGCGGCGTGGATTACGTCACCAAACCGCTGCAACTCGACGAAGTCGTGGCCCGGATAAGCGTCCACCTGATGGGCGCGCGGCGCACGCGAAGCGCTCATGCCGCGCTCGACACCGCCGGCCGCTTCCTGCTCGCGACCGACGCCCAGGGCAATCTCGCCTGGTCAACACCCCAGGCGGCGCGTCTGCTAGCGAAGGCCGGAATCTCGGAAACGGCCTGCGACTGGGTGGCGGCCTGGCTTGGCGAAGCGGGCGAGCGATTGCCAGGAGAAGTCGCGGCGACGGCGGGGCAGTCACCGTTGCTGCAATTCGTCTATGTCGGACGGCTGGCGGCCGATGAACTGCTCTTCCGCGTGCAGGAACGCCAGACATCGAGCGAGGAATCCCGCCTCCGCGAGCGTTTGGGTCTGACCGCGCGCGAGGCCGAAGTTCTGCTCTGGATCGGGCATGGCAAATCGAGCCGGGATATCGCCGAGATCCTTGGTCTCAGTCCTCGCACGGTGCAGAAACACCTGGAGCAGATCTACACGAAACTCGGAGTGGAGAACCGCGCCGCCGCTGCGGCGGTCGCGGTGCGCACCATCGGGTAGGTGGCGACCCGGGATCAGAGCTTGTCTTTTGCCAGCATCATATGCGCGCCCTTCACCATATCGACGATCTGCGTCACCCGCAGATCACCCGCAAGCGAGCACAGCATATAGGCCTGGTTGGGCGAGAGATTGGTGCGGGCGCAGACGTGATCGACCATTTCCAGAACAGCCTGCTTCGCGGCGTCGTCCAAATCCTCATCTAGACCGATCGAGATGAGATGCGTGGCGGTCTCGGCAAAGGGGCGTTTGAGATGCAGGTCGCGCCGCACCGTCAGGCGAAAGGTGCCGGTGAGGCCGATTTCGAGCGCCGAGATGCAGACCTCGCCATCGCCTTGCACGCCGTGACCGTCGCCGGCCATGAACAACGCGCCATCATTGAAGATGGGAAGGTAGAGGGTGGCGCCGGGCTTGAGTTCCTTGTTGTCCATATTGCCGCCGAAAGCGCGCGGCTGCACGGAACTGCACGGACCCCAGGCCGGCGGGGGCGCGACGGCAATGATGCCGAAAAAAGGATCGAGCGGCAGGCGCGTGCCCCAAGGCAGTTCGACCGTCGATGCCGCAAGATCAACCTTCGGATGGATTGTTTCGTAGTCGGTAAAAACCTCCGGCGCCGCGCCAAGCAGGGGCATGATGGCGGTGAACCCCCACTCCATCCAAGGACGCGCCTCCAGGATTTCGACCTCAAGCGTGTCGCCGATGCGCGCGCCCTCCACATAGACCGGGCCACTCATGAAATGACCGCCGTGCGGCTCCGGAAAGGCCTCCAGCCCGCGTCGCCAGATTTCCGGAATGGCGCGCCCGTCTGTTGGCATGCGATCGAGACCGCCGGCTGGCAAAGCGGACAAAGCCACGGTATCGCCGGAGGCGACGCGCAGTACCGGTGGCACCGCGGCATCCAAGATGCCGCGAAGCATGGTCTCGGGGACGAAGGGAAGCTGGTGATGCGCCATGGGACTGATCCTGCGATGCCGTCACCATCGAAAACCAATGTGGGCGCGAGCGCAACCGCTTCTAAGCGGCGCCGGCAAGCCCGCCCTGACGCTCAATGAAAGCGGCGATTTCGGCGACGCCGTGCCCGGCTCGGATATTGGTGAAAACGAAAGGCCGCTCGCCGCGCATTTTGCGGGAATCCCGGTCCATCACTTCCAGGCTGGCGCCGACATGAGGCGCGAGATCGATCTTGTTGATCACCAGAAGATCGCTGCGTGTTATACCGGGCCCACCCTTTCGCGGGATCTTGTCGCCTGCGGAAACGTCGATGACATAGATGGTGATGTCGGCAAGCTCCGGGCTGAAGGTCGCCGCCAGATTGTCGCCGCCGCTTTCAATGAGAATCACATCCAGAGCCGGGAAGCGGCGTCGCAATTCCGCAACACCCGCCATATTGATGCTGGCATCCTCGCGAATGGCGGTGTGCGGGCAGCCACCGGTTTCGATTCCGAGGATGCGATCCGGAGTTAACGAGCCGGCCCGCGTGAGGAACTCGGCATCCTCCTTGGTGTATATGTCGTTGGTGATGGCCGCGATCTCGTAACGGTCACGAAATTGCTTGCAGAGCGCGTCCATAAGCGCGGTCTTACCGGTGCCGACCGGGCCGCCGACGCCGACACGCAGCGGGCCATGGGAAGAAGCATGCATCTCTAAGTCACCTCAATCCGATAAAGGCGCTCCAGGCGCATTACGTGGTTAGCGAGGCGGGGTAGAGCGCGCAAGCAACCGTTTCTCGAGGCGTGGCCCGCACGTCGTTGCGGTGTGCCGCTCGTGGAGCGCACGCCGAGCGATCGGCACAAGTCATTCCGAAGTCGGATCATATCGAATGGCAAAATAAATTCACTGTTAACCTGAAACGGCAATAAAGGTTCTCATTCAACAGATGGAGAATTCTCTTGGGAATGACAAATCCTGCCGGCAAAGCGCGCCTTGGCGTGTCGTCTGCGGGCGAAATGCCGGAACTCGACGACAACGCCTGGAAAAGTCTCCGCGAGTTCTAGGCCAAAACTAAATTTGCTCGAACGCGACGAACCTTCTGCCAGCGTCGAGTAACACCACGCTCTGCAACAACACGGCCCTCACGACGGGCGCGCAGACCTACCAAGGCGGGTTCAGTCCGTCGACGTTTGCGATGTTCACCCTACCGGTACTCGGCCTTGGCTGTGCGGCCTACACCGTTTACAACCGCCGTCAGCCTCTTGGATATGTGCGACCGACCGACGTGTAGCCCGTCAGCTGCGGAACAGACGCGTGTATTGTGTCTCGTGATGCAGGGCAGCCAATTCGGCGCGTAAGGCGGCGGTGCCGAGATCGTCGAGCGTCGCCGCGCGTGTTTCCTCCGCCACGGATAGCAGAACAGGTTCCAGCGCCGCCAGAATGCGCAAGCCCGCCTGCTGGCCCAGAGGCACGAGACGCACCGCCGCCGAAACGAGATTCGCGGCGAAGGCGTGCAGCAAACCCAGCGTCGCCCGCTCCTCTGGCACGCCATGCGCGGCGGCAACGGCGCCGACAGCGATAGGATACGCGATGTCGCCTTCAGCGAGCCGCGCCAAAACAGGCGCCGGCCAGGCGGCGGCGGCGAGGAGGAAGGCGCGGCCCTGGGCAGTCGTCTCCAGAAAGCGTTCGCGGCCGAAGGGCAAGGCGGCGCCAAGTTCCGCCAGTTCAGACAGCGCCGCCCAATCCTCGGCCGTCGTCGCGCGATGACTGTGGCGCAGCAGGATAGCGTCAGTGCGGCCGCTACCTTGTTCCAGGATATCCACGAGCCAGGCGACCAAACCGGCAGTGCTGCGCGCGTCCCCCCTTTCGATCGCCCATTCGAGGCCGTGGCTATAGGCGAAACCTCCTGTTGGGAAGGCCGGAGACAGCCAGGCAAGCAGGCGCAAAAGCCCGCCGTCCTCAGTCATGATGATGGTCGTGGTCGCCGTGATGATGGTGATGGCCGCCAGTGCCGGGGGCGTAGGCGCCGGATTCGGGATCGAATGGCGCGTCGTTCTCCTCCGCGTGTCCGCCGAGACCTTCGACCATTTCGGCTATGACATGGTCGTACCGGATACGTATCTGGCCCGGCAGGAACTGCACCGGAAGATGACGGTTGCCGAGATGCCAGGCGATGCGCATCAGGGCATCCTCGTCATGGGCGTGGATGTCGAGCACGCGCTCCGCCATGGCTTGCACCGCGATGAGCCGCCCGTCCTCCAGGCGCAATGCATCGCCAGCGCGCAGAGCAACGGCTTGGGGAAGGTCGAGCATGACTTCGCCACCAGCCAGAGTTTTGAGGAGGAAGCGGCGACGATGGCGGTGGTCGTGGTCAAGCAACACGGCATCGGTGGCTTCGGACGTGGACCAGCTACCGGCGGGAATGTATTCGGTCGCGCGGATCATGCGAGTGTTACTTACCCGCGACCCACCCCGGCCCCTCCCTTTCAGGGAGTGGACATGCGTTCTGCACCCCTCCCTGAAAGGGAGGGGCCGGGGGTGGATTCGCCCAAGCGGCAAAGCGCAGCATGGTCAGCGCCTCAAAACAAGAAATACCGCTGCGCCATCGGCAACACCGTCGCCGGCTCGCAAGTCAGGATCACGCCATCCGCGCGTACTTCATAAGTCTCGGGATCGACCTCGATTACCGGCGTCGCGTCGTTATGGATCATGGAACGCTTGCCGATCCCGCCACGCGTATTGGAGACCGGCAGCAACTGCCGCGTGAGGCCCAGGCTGCGGCCGAGATCCGCGTCGATCGCCGCACCCGACACGAACAACACTGACGACAACACCAAACTGCGGCCGTAACCGCCGAACATCGGCCGCGCATGCACCGGCTGAGGCGTCGGGATCGAGGCATTGGGATCGCCCATCATCGCCATCGCGATCGTACCGGCTTTCAACACCAGATCGGGCTTCACGCCGAAGAATGCCGGCGACCACAGCACCAGATCGGCGATCTTGCCGACCTCGACCGAGCCGATATAGGCCGAGACACCCTGAGCGATGGCCGGGTTCATGGTATATTTGGCGATGTAGCGCTTCACCCGCGCATTGTCGGCAGCACCATCACCCGGCAAAGCGCCACGCTGCACCTTCATCTTATGCGCTGTCTGCCAGGTCCTCGTGATCACCTCGCCCACACGGCCCATCGCCTGGCTGTCCGAGCTGATGATTGAGAAGGCGCCGAGGTCGTGCAGAATATCCTCCGCCGCGATCGTCTCGCGCCGGATGCGGCTTTCGGCGAAGGCGATGTCCTCGGGGATCGAGGGGTCGAGGTGATGACAGACCATGAGCATGTCGAGATGCTCGTCCAGCGTGTTAAGCGTGTAGGGGCGCGTCGGATTGGTCGAGGACGGGATGACATTGGGCAATCCCGCCACACGGATGATGTCCGGCGCATGGCCGCCGCCCGCGCCTTCCGTGTGGTAGGCGTGGATGGTGCGATCCTTGAAGGCGGCGATCGTGTCCTCGACGAAGCCGCTTTCGTTCAGCGTGTCGGTATGGATCATCACCTGCACGTCGAAGCGATCGGCGACGGAGAGACAGTTGTCGATGGCGGCGGGCGTGGTGCCCCAATCCTCGTGCAGCTTCAGCGCGGCGGCACCGGCACGCACCATTTCCTCCAGCGCCTCGGGGCGCGTCGCATTGCCCTTGCCCGCGAACATGATGTTGATCGGCAGCCCTTCCGCCGCCTGCATCATGCGCCCGAGATGCCAAGGTCCTGGCGTGCAGGTGGTGGCGGAGGTGCCTGTCGCCGGGCCGGTGCCGCCGCCAAGCAGCGTGGTGATGCCGGAAGCCAGCGCTTCCTCGACCTGCTGCGGGCAGATGAAATGCACATGCGCATCGAAACCGCCGGCAGTGAGAATCTTGCCCTCGCCGGCGATGATCTCCGTCCCCGGACCGATGATGATATCGACATTCGGCTGCGTGTCGGGATTACCGGCCTTGCCGATGGCGGCAATGCGGCCGTCCCTGAGCGACACGTCGGCTTTCACGATGCCCCAATGATCGATGATCAGCGCATTGGTGATGACGGTGTCGGCGGCCCCGGCCGCATTGGTGACTTGGGACTGGCCCATGCCGTCACGGATGACCTTGCCGCCGCCGAACTTCACCTCCTCGCCATAAACTGTGAAGTCGCGCTCGACCTCGACGAATAATTCGGTATCGGCCAGCCGTACTCGGTCCCCCACGGTGGGGCCGAACATATGGGCGTAGGAATGGCGGGACATGCGGGCCATGATGTCAGCCTTCCAACGCGCCGTTGATCTCGCCACGGAACCCGTAAACCACACGCTTGCCTCGCAGCGGGATCAGCGTGACCTCCCGGCTCTGCCCCGGCTCGAACCGCACGGCGGTGCCGGCCGCGATATCCAGCCGATAACCGCGCGCCGCGGCCCGGTCGAAGCGCAGCGCTGGGTTAGTCTCCGCGAAATGGTAATGGCTGCCGACCTGCACCGGGCGATCGCCAGTATTCGCAACCGTTAATTTTACTTCGACGGCACCGGCGTTGATCTCGATATCACCCGCTAGAGGCAGAATTTCGCCGGGAATCATGGGGCCGCTCATCGGATCGGCTCATGCACGGTGACGAGCTTCGTACCGTCCGGGAAGGTCGCCTCTACCTGCACGTCCTCGATCATCTCCGGCACGCCCTCCATCACCTGCGCCCGGGTCAGCACATGGGCGCCCGCCTCCATGAGGTCGGCGACGGAGCGGCCGTCCCGCGCCCCTTCCACTACGAAATCGCTGATCAGGGCGATCGCCTCGGGGTAGTTGAGCACCACGCCCCGCTCCAGCCGCCGCCGGGCGACACTGGCGGCCATGCTGATGAGCAGCTTGTCCTTCTCGCGTGGCGTCAGCTTCATCCGGGCCGGTCTCCCTGCAGAACAGCATGCGGCGCTAGCCTGTCGCCTCCCGCCCCGCCATGCAAGACCTGGGCCCTATCCTCGAGACGCCGTAGTGGTTTGAAGGCGCACCTTCCGCCACAACTCACCAATTCTCAATTGATGCCCCCTCAAGAGTTGGGACGCCCGAAAAAGCGGCGGCTCGCGCCGACTCCGGCACTCGAATGGGAAGCCCGCCATGCCCGATGTCTCCAGAATCCGAAACAACTCTTCAATGCAGCGAACGATTGAGCAGCCCTCGAAGCCGTTCATTCTCAAGCAGAAAGCATCCCCCGAAGTAGAGCCGCAAGCGCGGGCTCAGACGACGGCCCAGCATCTGTCGAGCCTCCCCTCAACCCGAGAAAATGTGCCGAGTTTCGGCAAGATGATCGCGTGCTTCGGGAAAATCCTGAAGGAGACGGGGAAACCTGTGGCGCAATCCGAACGTGGATCGATCGTCGATGCGCGAGGCAGCATGATCTATATTAGAGACAAGACCCAGCCGCATATTCTCGTAAGCCACGACGTTAACGATGACAAAACATGCTTCTGGGACATAAGCGACATGAGCTCCGGTAAGCCGAAGCAACTGAAGGGCAAAGATGAAATAAGGGGCATTAAAGTGATGAAGAAAGCTGCGGTAAGCGCCGCCATCAATCCGTACAGATGGTGGGCGTCTGAATTGTTCTGACCGTCGTTACAACCGCCAAGCGCGCGGCAACGGATCGTCGCCGCGCAGCAGGTTGAGCGTCCCGATCATGCTCCGCCGCAAATCCGCGCCATCTGCGGCGACCGCGCGCATCAGCAGGACACCATTCCGGGCGGAGACTCCGACTTCCACCGCCCCATCCTCCATCCTGCCACCGCCAAAACGCTCGCGGAGGATTGGGACCATGCCCTCTCCGTCCGGCGAGATCATCACGATGGTCGCCAACGCGCGGGCATCGGCCGCGATGGCGGCGCGGGCCATGAGGGCGGCAAGATCGCCCTCCAGCCGCAGCATGTCCTGAAAGACCAGCCAGCCGCCGATGCGAATCGCGATGCGGTCGCGGAACGTCGCGTCGCGCAGCACCTCGCCCATCGCGACCCTCCCGAACAGCAACGTCTCGATGCCCAGGAATTGGGCACCGGCCGCTAAATCCACATTCAGGGTGCGATTGACCCGGCAACCCTCGAAGAGGATCGCCTCCTGAGGCAGCCAGTCGAGCGCTGCGCCTTCATCCACTGTGATCCGCGTGGAGATGGTCGCCGGCGGAGAGCCAGTCGTGGCTCGGTAGAAGCGCTCCGCCGCCTGGGTGGTGATGACGGCCCGGCTCCCCTGGGCAGCGTGGAAATCGAGGGTGAGGTCATCACCGCCCGTAATGCCGCCTGCCGTGTTGAGGATCACCGCCTCGGGCGCGGCACCGGGTTCGGGGCGCGGGAAGCGTACCTTGAGACAACCCTCCTGGCGCAATTGCATGAGTGCCGTCACCGGGCCTCTGCGGCCGAAACCTAGATTGAGGCGGCCCCGGGATCGCTGCGCTCGATGAACGGTGCCGAGAACAGGCAAGTCGGCCACCGGCTGCGTGAAGGACATCCCCCGCCACTATCGGTAGCGGCGAAGGATGTCGAGCGGCATTTTTTTCCAGGGCTGTCCCCGGAGTTTCGCCTCGATCGGGTCAGGGCGTGATGGCGACCTTCAGCACACCATCGCGCTGGTTCGCGAACAGATCGTAGGCCTCCTCGATCTGCTCGAGCTTGAAGCGATGCGTCACCAGACCGCCAAGATCAACGCGACCCGAGGAAATCACGTTGAGCATACGCCGCATCCGTTCCTTGCCACCGGGACACAGCGTCGTCCGGATGGATTTATTGCCAAGCCCCGCGGCGAAAGCGTCGAGCGGGATCTTGAGGTCGGATGAATAGACACCCAGGCTGGAAAGCACGCCGCCGGGCCGGATAACGCGCAAAGCGTTCTCGAAGGTAAGTTGCGTACCCAGCGCCTCGATCGCAACGTCGACGCCCCGGCCATCCGTCAACCGCATGATCGCGTCGACCGGATTTTCTTTCTTGAAATCCACGACGATGTCCGCACCCATGCGCTTCGCCATTTCCAGCCGCGCGGGCACGGTGTCGACCACAATGATCGTCGTCGCGCCCATAAGCTTCGCCCCGGCGGTCGCGCATAGCCCGATCGGCCCCTGCGCGAAGACCGCGACGGTGTCGCCGATCTTGATCTCGCCCGTCTCAGCACCCGCGAAACCCGTGGACATGATGTCGGGGCACATCAGCACTTGTTCGTCGGTCACGTCGTCAGCCACCGGAGCCAGATTGGCCATGGCATCTGGAACGCAGACATATTCCGCCTGGCAACCGTCGATCGTGTTGCCAAATTTCCAACCACCGATCGCCTGCCAGCCATGCTTGGTTCCGGCGCCGTCCTGCGAGCCGCAGCCGCATAGACAAGCATGGCTCCAGCCCGAAGGCGTGATGGCCCCGGCGATGACCCGCTGGCCTTCCTTAAAGCCCTGCACCGACGAACCGAGCTTCTCGATGATGCCAACCGGCTCATGGCCAATCGTCAGCCCTTTGGCGACAGGATATTCGCCTTTCAGGATATGCACGTCCGTTCCGCAAATTGTCGTTGTCGTAACGCGGATCAACGCATCTTGCGGGCGAATATCTGGTATCGGTTTGTCGTCGAGAACTATTCGGCCTTTCTCAACGAATATTGCCGCTTTCATCATCTTGGCCATGTTTTCCTCCCTCTAGGACTTTGTCCTCATTGGCCTTGCTCATTGGCCGAGGCTGTCTCGGTATGCTCCTTCCACATCCTCCTGTCATCCGACGAGACCCCGGCATCACGCTCGGCCGAAGCGCGTTTTTTCGGCACCCGCCACGGATGCAGTCGTTGCACAATTTTGTTTTGAGCACAGCCCTGGTGTCGCATGGACCAAAAAAACGCCCACCTCGCTTAGGAAGCGATAAGGCCTTTTCGGACAGGAACGAACGAGTGGGCGCGGGCCGAGCGGCGTCATGCCCTCACCCCACGCGCTTTCTGATATCCCGCTCAGCGGAGTGAACGGGATATCAGAAATCTGTCCGGCGATGGAATGCCGGGTGGTCAATACAGCAATTTGTCAGCTATTCGCGCCGGACCTGTTCCGGGTGATCTCGAACAGGAACCAGGTCCGCCGCTCGGTCTCGTCGATCCACACTTCCAAGAGGCTAGCCGTCGCCACATCCCCATAGGTGTCGCAGGTGTTGTGGACTTCGCGCATCGCGGTCACCAGATGCTGATTGTCGCCAGCCAATTCGGCAAGCATGGCGTGCGGATCGACATACTCGGCATCATTGTCGAGTATTCTCTGCTGGCGGGAAATATCGCCGATCGAGCGCAGCGTATTGCCGCCAATCTTGCGCGCGCGTTCCGCGATTGGATCGGTCATCGCGAAGATCTGGTCGCCATGCTCGTCGAGGAGCAGATGGTAATCCCGGAAATGCGGGCCGCTCATATGCCAGTGAAAGTTCTTCGTCTTCAGATACAATGCGAAGACATCCGCCAGGAGGCCGCCTAGAGCTGCCGAAATATCCCGCGTGGCCGCGGCCTTCAGATCGGTCGGTGTCGCGAGTTGCTCACGTATATGGGCGACCTCGGCGGATTTATTCTTCGTCATGATGCTCCCTCCTGTCGTTCCGGAGCGGTAGCCGCATCCGGGATGGACCAAGAACTCAGATCCATAAGCACTTTCAGCCCGAAGCCGGGCCGGGTCCTGGCGACCAGGAGTCCGCGAGTCCTGCCACCGGTCGTCTCGCATTGCAAGACTTGGGCAAGGAATGCAAACGACGTGTCACTGTATCGCCGCCGTATCGCCCGCCCGACGTCTACAAGCCCAGATCCGAAAGACCGGGGTGATCCATCGGGCGCGGACCCGACCGGTCCCAGTGATACTTCCGCTCACTCTCCTTGATCGGAAGGTCGTTGATGCAGGCAAACCGTCGCCGCATAAGCCCGTCCTCCCCGAACTCCCAATTCTCATTGCCATAAGAACGAAACCAATTGCCGGAGTCATCATGACATTCGTAGGCGAAGCGGACGGCGATCCTGTTTCCCGTGAAAGCCCAGAGTTCCTTGATCAACCGATAGTCGAGCTCCCGTATCCATTTACGCGAGAGGAACTGAATGATCGCGGGGCGCCCCTGGACGAATTCGGCGCGATTGCGCCAGTAACTGTCGACTGAATAGGCGAGCGCCACACCCTCCGGATTGCACGTGTTCCAGCCATTTTCGGCGCCTCGCACCTTTTGGACGGCGGTTTCGTGCGTGAACGGTGGGAACGGCGGCCGGCTCTCGGACATGGTCTATCTCCTCGACGGTAGGGGCAACCAGAATGTGCCGGGACCTTAGGACTTGGGGCAGCCGAATGTCTTCCGTTTTTGCATGCAACACGTGAGGGCGCCCGGAAGCTCCGCTACGTCGCGCGGCCTTCCCAAGCACTCTCGCGCCAGTCGCCGTTTGAACCGGCGGCCTCCTGAACGGTCCGGCGCGCCGCTAACATGCGAATCGACTGGTGCGGAACCGGCGTACCGGCTAGTGAATCGCTCATCCATAGCGATGCAGCTGTCGAGAAGAGGGATGACGCCAATGTATCCTGCCCGCCTTTTGACAAGTGTCATAACTGTCCCACTGCTGCTTGCGACAAGCTGCGCCTATCACAACACGCCGAACGGCACCGTGCTTGGCACGGCGCCCCTCACTTGGACGTTCCCGGTGGCTCCGCCGCCATCACCCTTCGCTGTGGCAAGCCCGATGGAACTGGGGAATCCATCCCCTAGCGCATTGGGTATCCCGGAGAACCTTCCGCTGCCCGCCCCTGACCTGACCGGCGTCTATTCCGGAACGGCGGTAAGCACGTATAATCCGCGGCCGGCGTCGGACTGCGCGGATATAGCCATCAATCGGTCATTTACCGTCGATGGACGTCGAGCTCGCTTCTTCGCCTTTTCCGGCACGGTGAGCACCGATGGACGTCTTGTGATGCAGGCGGGCGACAAATGGATCAGCGGCAGATTTATCGGCAGAACCTTTCAGGGCGAGCTTCTTCGCAAGTATCCAGCCTGTAGCTGGAACCTTACGCTGAGTGCAACCTAGAGCACCCGCCGAGGTTTTGGAAACCAGCGGCCCCATCGGGGTGATGGGGCCGTTTCGTTGATAGCGCTTCAGCGAATGCCACGCTTGATCAGCGGGATCAAAGCATCGATCGACTGTGGTGTTTCCACCCCCGCGCCCGTATTGATGCTCATGCCGGCGAAATGATAGGCGGCCGACAATACGCATTGAGTGACCGGCAGAAAGCCCTGCAAGTAAAGCTGCTGGTCAAGCGTCGCGGTGATATATTTCCCTTGCAGGCCGGCGATGGTCGAGGGCGCAAGGTCAATGCCACCTACAATGATCTGGCCGGGCGCCTTGCCGGCTTGGCGCAGCGCTTGCGGAATGAAACCCGTCACGCCGCCATGCTGCGTGCCGATCGCCTTGAGTTTCGGATGCGATTCGATGAACGCCACCAGGATCGGCACTGCGAGCGAAGAGTCGGAATCGACTTGCGGGGAGATGTTGAGAGTCGTGACCTTCACCCCAGCCTTTTCCAGCGTATCGCGCAACCCGCGATCGGACTGACTCCGCTCCGTCTCGTTGAAGACGCCATATTCGAGCGCTTCGTCCCCGGCCTTTAACCCAGCCGCGAGCATGGCCTGCGCGGTGATCCCACCGCCAATATAGAGATCGACTCCGGCATAGCCGGCGCCCTTGCCGACATAATTCTTAGCGACCTGGGGCAGCGGGGTATTGCCGACAGTGACGATGATCCCCTGCGCCTCCGCCTTGGCAATGAGGGGGCCGAAGGCAGCGTCACCCGGATGGCCCGTGATCGCGATGCAAGTCGGCCGCGCGGCCAGAGCCTGACGAAACTGATCCAGCATCGTCTCCGGATTCCAGGCCGAATACTGCTCGATCACCTTGATGCCAAACGCATGACTCGCATCGGCGGCACCCACCTGGCGTGGCAGCGTCGCGCCATCCCCAGGATTTCCGCCCATTTGCATATAGATCGTCATGCCGGCGCCGAGCGGACCTGGTGTCGTCGATTGCGTGGCATAAGCAGGTGCCGCCACCGCCAATCCTGCGGCGAGCAGGCCGAAGCCCGCGAGCAGAGCAGTGTTATTCATCTTCATCTCGGTTTCCCTTCGTCGTTCGAGCTGCTTCTACTGGGCAGCATTCGGTGAAATGGTCAGGCCAGAAGCCTAGTTGCGCATTGGTCTCCTCATGATCCGCGCCTGAGGCCGACTAGGCCGCCGATGGCACGAAGCTTCGCGGGATTTTCGACCAGAAGATGCAGCGTGACCGCGGAAACAAACACTACGCCCTCGATCGCTTGCACCCAAAATCCGGCGATGCCTGTCGCCACTACACCCGCCTCCAACATGCCAATGATGAAGGTGCCAAAGAAAGTGCCGACGATCGTCGCCGCACCGCCAAATACGGATGTCCCGCCGATGAAAACACCGGCCAAAGCAGGCAACAAGTAGCCCTGCCCCTGGGTCGAGAAGTAGTTGAGGTTTTCGATGGTGAGAAGCACCGACGCAAACCCACCCAACACGCCCATGAGAGTGAAAAGCTTCACCGTCTCGCGGACGACGTTGACGCCGGCGACCCGCGCAACCGTCCGGCTGTCGCCAATGAAAAGGATGTGTTCGCCGAAACGATGACGGTTGAGAATAAACCAGATGAAGATGGCGATCGCGGCCGCCCAAAGCGACTGCATGGGCAGGAATCCAAACAGGTCCGAGGCGAAGGTCTTGTCGACCGATCCGCCCGATAGCTCTTGCAGCGCCGCGGACTGGCCACCTGACAGGATCGAAGCGGCTCCAGCCCAGAAGAACTGCGTACCGATCGTGACGATAATCGATGGCACCCCAACGATCGCGACGAGAACGCCGTTGACCACGCCGATAAGCGCGCCGCCGGCAAGGGCCGCGAGAACGCCGAGCCATGGATGCCCCAGCGTCGTTTCGCACCAGGCGAAGAGAAAGCCGGAGAATGCCATTACGGAAGGAAAGGAAAGATCGATCTCGCCTGCTGCCACAACCAAGGTGAGGCCAATCGCCAGAATGACCATCGGCGGCACGGTCGTGAGAAATGACAGGTAGATCGGCCAGCCGAGGAAGACCTGCGGCGCCGCGCTCATGAAAAAGACGACGAGAACAACGAAGACCAGAATAATCGGAAGGCCTTCAATCCGCGCAATCGCCGGCAGGAAACCTGTGGCGCTACGGCCAGGCGCCTCGTGCGAAGGGTGAGCGCTCATTGCGCTGGTCCCACCGCGTGGCCGCTATGCTGAAGATCTATCAAGAATGTCGTCAATTGCTCCAGGCTCATCTCCCCGGATCGGATATCCGCGACAATCCGACCCCGATCGAGCACGACAAGCCGGTCAGCAAGCTCATGAACATGCGCGAGATTGTGCTCGATGTAGATGCAGGCCCGACCCGAGGTTTTTATTGAACGCACGAAATCAAGGACTTTCCGGACTTCACTGATCGCGAGAGCAACCGTGGGCTCGTCGAGAATAATGAGGTCGGAATCGAAATGCATCGCTCTGCCGATCGCGATCCCCTGGCGTTCACCACCCGAAAGCTTGGATATCGTGGAATTCGCATCGATTCCCACGCCGCGAAACCCGAGCTGCCGCTTGAGGATGTCGTTCGCAATCCGCCGCTCCTCCGCGACTTTGATAAAGCCAAAGCGATTGGTAATTTGCCGTCCGACGAAAATATTGCGCCAAAGCGGCTGCTTCTCTCCAAGAGATTTTTCTTGGTAGACGGTTTCGAAGCGAAGCCGGTGGGCTTCGCGCACCGAATAACTCGCCCAATCGACAAGCCGGTCACGAATAAACAACCGCCCGGAGGTCGGGCGCAGCACACCCGTCAGAACTTTGATAAGGGTGGACTTTCCCGCCCCGTTGTCACCGATCAGACCAACGATTTCATTATGGCCGATCGCCAGGTCGATCCCCGCGAGCGCCTGGACCTTCCCGTAGGACAGGCTGATATTCTCGGCTCGCACGATATGGTCATAGGATCGCGTCGCCGATGCGCCGCTATCCATGGCGATTGCCTGCTCTCGCAAACCAGGGTCGGGTGTATACCCGACCTCGCAGCAGCGGCATGGCGCCGTCCCTTTATCTGACGCAACCTTCCCCCGGATAGGCAGCCTATCCGTCGTGGTGGGATGAAGGATAGCTTGGGTGGCCATTTCGCAGAAGCGAAAACCGCCCGCGCCGGCGTTCTAGCCGGTCGTCAGTTCGGGGCTATTCGCAGGACGTTCTGTGACGATTCTCACGCCGGGGCCGATATCCCGTGGTCAAGCTTGCGCTGATGGCGCATCCACAGGCTGAACCAGAAATCCGCGCCGGCCGGCTTCTTTGCATCGAACAAGCGGCGAAGGCTCTCCCTGTCCTTCTTTCCGCCATCTTCGACATAGTCCAGATAGATGGCCTGCATCGTCCGGATGCTCCGAGCGAGCGGCTCGTCGAAACCATCCCGAATTACGGAACGGTAGACGTTCGCGAGAATCTCGTCCCTTTGAGTTGGTTCCACCTTGAGGGCTCCTGGCACTACCAGCGCGACGGCGCGTTAGCTTACCCTCATTCTTCGGATCGCTGGGTAGGAGGCAACCTAGCATTTAGGTCCCCTCCTACATTCGGAATGATGATCCTGCCGAGCCGCTTCGGCTAACTCATTGATTCAACGCCTCATTCGAGGTGCGACCTGGGAGCATCCCCCTCCCGCTCACGCTGCCGTCGCTTCCTACAACCTTCCGTCGCTGACGAGAGGCGCCGCCGCACCGGAACGGGCCGATGCGATCGTGTCCGCTCAGGGCCGTGCGCGGGCAGAGAATTTCCTCCATCTCTGACGGCGTGGACACCGCCGTCAGGCCACGTCTCTGAGAAATCCGCGCACGGCCTCGTTGAACTCGAACGGGTTTTCGATCATCGGGTAATGACCCGTTCCCGCGAGCACCGCGATGCGGCTTCCCGGGATCCGGGCCTGAGTTTCCTCCGTGCGACTCTGCGATACGAGCCAGTCCGCGTCACCGCGAAGCAGAAGTACCGGGGAGCGAATGGTCGCGACTTCCTTACGCTTGTCGAAGTTGGCATAGCCGGTGAGGTCGCCGCGCATCGCCTGTGGCGTCGTCCTTGTAATCTGCCATACCACTTCCTTCGCGCGATCCGGCGGCGTGCGGCGGCCTGTCATCGATATAGCCCAGCATTCCAGGATCTGCGAACCATTGAGAAGAAGCATATCCAGAAAAAATTGCGCAACGGTTGGAGTATAGTCCGCGCCCTCCGCTGAAACGACCGCACGATAAGCATCGAGCTTGCGCGCTGCCATTTCAAGAACGAGGTTGCCGCCCATCGAACAACCCATAATCACCGGCCTGTCGAGCTTCAGCGCCGTGATGAGCTTTTCATTTAATTCGGCGTGCTGAGTCAGACTATGAAACGGCCCGGCAGCAGGCTCAATCGTCTTCCCATGCGCCACTGCATCGACGGCGATGACCCGATAGGAATCCGATAGCCCATCGAGAACATGCCGCCACATAAGCGTGTCCTGACAAGCGGCGTGAAAACAGATGATTGGCGGGCCACTCCCCGCCTCCTCGTAGTGAACCCTGATGCCATCGACGTCGATATAGTGCCCCGTCGTCACCGCGCCGGAAGGCTTGGGAGGCGGTGACGATGCTATGGCGGGGGGTGTTTGGTTGACGCGCGCCATAACGGCGAAAGTCAGAGCCATCACCTTCACATCTCGCCAGGCGGCGACAGCGTTGCCGGAAAGCGTAAAATCGCCGAGCCCCGGGGAAAGCCCCTCAAACCAATCAATCTCGCCAGCCAGAAGACGGCGCCACTCCTTGTCTGGACCAGTGACAGTAATATCGGCTCCCATGAGGTCGGCTTCGCCAGAAACCTCCGCATGACTCTGAGAAATCTCTATAACAGCCGCACCTCTATCGTGCCGAAGTTCGAGACGGCCACGAAAATACCGGCTCGCCTCGCGCCATGCCTCATCCGCGTTGAGCGCATTCTCAAGTTTCTGCCACCAGCCTGCTTCAGAAAACATCACTTGGCATCCTCCTAAGTTTTTTGCGGCGTTGGGCCGTCATTTTGTCGAGACGGGTGATGGATCTTCATCAACCGGCGATCGAGTAGCCTCCATCCACCGGAATAGCCGCGCCTGTGACGAAATCTGACGCTGCGCTGGCAAGGAAGACGGCAATTCCCACCATATCGTCAGGCTTTCCCCAGCGGCCGGCGGGCGTGCGCGCAATTACCCGTCCCTCCAGATCCTGCACCTCGGAGCGAGCGGATGCACCCATGGCCGTGTCGATCCAGCCAGGAAGGATCGCGTTCACCTGTATATTGTCCGCGGCCCAAGCGACCGCGAGAGAACGCGTGAGCTGCACCAGGCCCCCCTTGCTAGCGCCATAGGCGGCCCCGAAAGAAGCGCCGAAGAGCGAGAGCATGGAGCCGATATTGATGATCTTGCCCCCTCCGGCGCCCTTCATGGCGGGATAGACATTCTGCGCGCAGAGAAAAGCCGAGGTCAGATTCGTCGCAATGACACTCTGCCATTCTGCGAGGTTCAAATCTTCGGGGCGGTGTCGAGCGACAATGCCCGCATTGTTGATCAGGATATCGACCCGACCCATGCTGCGCTTCGCATCCTCGACCAGTCTCAGACAATCCTCGGGGCGCGAGAGGTCAGCTGTCACAAAACTCACGCGGCCACCGAATTCCTCGACCGCGCCACGAGCCTCAGCGCCCTTCGCGGCGTCCCGACCCGAGAGCACGACATCCGCACCCGCCTGGGCCAATCCACGTGCCATCGCGAGGCCGATGCCTCCGTTACCGCCGGTGACGATCGCGACGCGACCACGGAGATCAAAACGGTCATGCGGCATTGGACATTCCGATCGAGCGTCGAGCGATCATTTCCCCAATCGGGATGGCGGATGTCGCCGCAGGAGATGGAGCGTTGCAGACGTGAAGCATCCGCTCGGTATTCAAAAACAGAAAGTCATGTATCAGTGTTCCGTCTCGCATGACGGCCTGCGCGCGAATCCCTGCCTTGTACGGAAGGAGGTCGGACTCGGCCAAATCTGGACAATATTTCTGGCACTCCGCGAGGTAGCGCCTTTTGGAGAGACTGTTACGCATCTCCGAAATTCCCGATCGCCAGTTCTGGGCGATCACGTTCCAGAATCCCGGAAACCGAAGGAACGTGAGAACGTCCTTCGCATCGACAGAAAACCGGCCGTATCCCTCCCGGGCCATGCCTAGGACGGCATTGGGACCGACCGTCAGGGCCCCCCCTACCATTGGTGTAAGATGGATGCCGAGAAACGGTAGATCGGGATCCGGCACAGGATAAATCATCCGCGTGACGATGTTCGCTTTCTCCGGGCGGACAAGATAGTATTCGCCCCGAAACGGAATGACCTGATGGGTAATCTCAAGCCCACTCAGGCGAGCGAGTCGATCGGATTGAAGTCCAGCGCAAACAACCAGTTTTGCGGCTCGCCACTTTCGTTCACCGGCTGTGATTGTGACCCCCGTGGAGTCTTCGCTAATGCCGTCAACGGCCACGCCCAGTTCGATGGTGCCGCCTGCCACACGAATTTTCGCGGCCATGGCATTGCAGACTAGTCGGTAATCGACAATGCCGCTGTCCCGCACGAACAACGCACCAAGACCGCGGACATTCGGCTCGAAGCTGTGCAGCCCGGCCGCGTCCAACCTCTCAATCGCTATGCCATTTTGCCGCGCATTGACTTCGAGAGCTCCCATCCGCTCAAGCTCGAGTTCGTCCGTGGCAACAACGAGTTTTCCGGGCACGGCGAATGGCACACTATTCTCGCGGCAGAAGGTCTTGGTCGCCTCTGCGCCTTTCCGGCACAAATCGGCCTTCAGGCTACCCGGCTTATAATAGATGCCTGCATGAATGACCCCGCTGTTATGGCCTGTCTGGTGCGCGGCAAGCCCGGACTCTTTCTCCAAAACGACGATGCGCGCGCCGGGCTGCAGGCGACCCAGCTCCAGCGCCGTCGCCAACCCTACGATGCCGCCGCCGATGACACAAACGTCGTGCATCAGGCGGCTGTGGGCTCGGCCACTGCGGCGGGTGCGGTCGCGCTGATTGTCGCTGCCAAAAGGCTATCGCGCGTGAATTTGACACGCGGCAGAAGCGCGGAGATGGCGCCATGGTGGATCACGGCTATCGTTTCCGATAGCGCAAGCAGCTCCTTCACGGAGGTCGAGATGACAATGACGACCGCACCATTGCGCGCCAGTTCGAGTATGATCTCATAAATCTGCCGAATTGCCCCGACATCGACGCCCGAGGTAGGCTCGACGAACACGTAGGCCCTAGCCTCGCGTTTGAGCCACTTCCCGATTACAGCCTTCTGCTGATTTCCGCCGGAGAAATAGCGCATTGCCCGCTCCGGCGCGTCAGGGAGAATTCCCAGACGCTCAACGACGGAACGAGCGTAGCGCCTAGCACGCCCATGTCCGATAAGCCCGACCCGTGACAGATCTCCGAGCGCCGGAAGGGTTACATTCTCTCCAAGGGAAAGATTTGGGAAAAGCGCCTGCTTCCGCCGATCCTCCGGAATCAGCGCGATTCCCGCGGCGCGGGCCTTGGCTGGACTACCGATATCGCAAACCCGTCCATCGATACTGATCGTTCCTCGATAGGCGCCGAGACCGCCCAGGCTTCGCTCGATCTGCTCCATCCCCGCCCCAAGCGGCCCGGTAACTCCGAGAATTTCCCCCGCCCGCAACCGAATCGAGAGCGGCCGGAGCCGATCCGTGGAAAGGTCTTGGAGCTCGAGAATGACCTGAGACTGGGCAAGGCCGGGATTGGAAATGTCAAGTTCCGCCGAGCTGCGATTGACCATCAGTTGGGTCACGACATCTTCGTCGATCTCCTCGCGTTCTAAGGTGCCGGACACCAAACCGTCGCGTAATATTGTCGCGCGATCGCAAAGCTCCTTCACCTCGTTCAGACGGTGGGAGATGTATATGATGGTGATGCCTTCTCTGCGAAAGCGCTCGATAAGACCGAACAGCAGACGCGTCTCTGGCGCCGACAAGCGTGCGGTCGGCTCGTCCAGAATAATCAGCTTGTAGCGCCGATGGAACAGCGTCGCGAGAGTGACCATCTGCATCTCGGCTGCTGTCAGGGTCGAAGCGCGACGGCCAGGATCGATATCCAGGCCGATCTGCTCCATGATGGCGACCGCCTCCCGCCGCATCGCACCTCGGTCGAGCAGTATCCCGCCGGGTTCGTTGCCGAGGACGATATTGTCAGCAACGGTAAAGGAGCCGGCGAGTTCCGAATCCTGATAGACGGCACCGAGCCCAAGGCGATGAGCGTCAATCGGGAGATGTATGGTTACCGGCTTGCCTTCCAGAAGTATTTCGCCGCTCGATGGCGCATAGACTCCGGTCAGAATTTTGATGAGGGTCGATTTTCCCGCACCATTTTCGCCAAGCAACCCATGGATCTCCCCTTGTCTGAAAGAGAGCGAGATCCCCTTGAGTACATGAACACCCGAGAAGTCCTTGCGGACCTCGCGAAGCTCTATGAGAGGCGTTTCCACCAAACCCTCAGATAAACTTGAGGTGAATTTCCTCGCGATTGAGCAGCGCATTTGCGCCAACCGCGAGGATGAGAACGAGGCCGTTGAAAAGCTGACGCGTGGCGAAGGAGATGCCGACCATGTTCATCCCCGAACTCACCATATAGAGGAAGAAGACACCCAGGAGCGTTCCCAGCAAGTGCGGTTTTCCCTTGCCCAGAATTGTAGCGCCGAGGAAGACCGCCGCGAAAGCCTCCAACAGATATCCCTCGCCACCAACCGGCTGGGCTGAGGACGAAATCGAGGTCAGAATAACTCCCCCAATTCCGGCAAAAAGCGCGGAGAGAATAAAAGCCACGATGACCCAGCGATAGACCAGAATGCCCGAGTAATAGGCTGCCATCGGATTGTCACCAACGGCGCCGATATAGTGGCCAGCCCTGCTGCGCGTCGACAGGATGTGCCCCAGGACAAATACGGCCGCGAGCAGGATCACCGGAAATCCGATCGGACCCAAACGCCCCTGCCCTAGAAAACGAAAGGCGACCTGGCCGTAATCCACCGGCACCTGATATCCGTTTGTGAGATACTGATTAATCCCCCCAAGAACGAACATCATTCCAAGCGTCGATACAATCCCTGAAAGTCTGGCGTAGGTGACCAGCAAACCGTTGACCAATCCGATAGCACAGGCAACGACAAGCGCGCCGATGATCGCCAGCTCCCAACCCGTATGAGGAATCAGAAGCGCGGTCGTGATCGAAACCGTGGTCACGACAACACCAATCGAGAGATCGAAGCTCCCCGCCGCGACGACGTAGGTAAGGCCCATCGAGACGAGAGCGCTCACGATCATCGAGAAAAGGATATTGTTGAAGTTCGATACGGTTCCGAAGTAGGGCGACAGAGCCGCAAACAGAAGCCCGACGAGGACGATCACGATGATCGTCCCCCATCGCTTCAGGATGCCGAGCGCGAGGTTCGCTTGACTGCGGACGGCGCGTCGTTCCGCCGCGGAGTTCACCGTCGTGCCCGCCATCTCAAAATCCTCGGAACCGTGGCGCGTTACTAGCCACCATACTGCTTGAGTAGCGCTATGGCCTGATCGTCCATCGACTTGAGTTCAGTCAGCGCCTGAGCTGCCTGGTCCTTGGAGATGAAGGAAATCGGCGTCATGTAGGAGTCGTTCGGTACATCCTGCCCTTGGCCGAGCGCGATGGCGAGTTGCCCGACACGGCCGCCGGCGATGTGATAGGGCACATCGGTGCTGAACTGAATCGGACTATCCGGCGATGCCATCTCACTGAGAAGCTGATTCGAGAAGTAGTGATTAGTTACGATCGCTTTGCGGTTCATCTGCTGAAGTGCCTGCGCGGCTCCGATTGTAAGTGGCCACCACCATGAGGTGATCAACTGCAAACTATTAGGATCGGGGTGCGCCTGTAGCAGCGAGAGGCAATTCTCCCGCCCCTTCGATATCTCATCAGTCGTGGACACGCTGCCCGTCATGAAAGGCAACATCTTCATCCGCGGCTCGTATTTCGTCATGAGGGTGAGCATGTCAACCTCTTGGTCAAACGGCGTGTAGAAACCGCGATCCTCGGCGGTTTGCACAATCGTGCCCTGGCGCTGGAGCTTGTTCTGGATCCAATTGCCCATAATCGCACCTGTGCCCCAGGTATCTTCGAGCACAGCCGGCGAATCCTTCGCGTTGACCATGAACCCAACGGTCTTGATGCCGCGGCGATGTGCGTCATCGACGATATAAGCGGTTTCGGATTCGGTCGAATAAATCCCTAGGACCAAAACGTCGATACCGCGATCCAGAAGCTGCCGTGCGGCGTCCTGCTCACTCTGCTTTGAAGGTTCGCCGCGGATCGTTACAAGTTGGCCGCCCATCTCCTGCACGGTTTTAGCGATCTGCCAACAGCCCCGCCGCCACGGCTGATTGAAAGGTCCGTAGTTGAGGCCGAGGCCAACCTTCACCTTTTTCCCGTTCGACTTGATCGCGGGGAAATCATCAGCGGCAACGGCTTTTCGCGCCGTGCCCGCGAGAATGGCAGCGGCACCCGCGCCAAGTGCGAGACCCGCTAGAATGCGTCTGCGATCCGTTGTGAGGGGTTTCGACGTATTGCCATCTGAAGCGGGAGCGACCTCGGTCATTTGGACTGTCCTTCCTTTCCGAATTCTCACGCCACTCGCTCTTTGTGGCGAGGGCTGGCACGGTATTTAGCGGATATCAATCGTGTTACCACCATTGTCAACAATTTTCTGCAACCCTCTGCGCGCTAACGCTCCCGTCCATAGAGCCCTGGCTCGGGCCCAATGGCCGTTGTATGGCGCTCCGGAGCGTGTTAGCATCATTGTCAACAATCATGTGGGCGGCATTGGCCGACCCTGAGACTCTTGGGTGGGAGCGATGCCGACGGAAAGCTCGACAGCGGAGACGTCTCCAACAGGGCGCGCAGGCGATCGGCGACTTCCAGCAATCGTCAACGCACTGCAGCAGGACATCGTCTTTGGCCGCCTCAAACCGCGCGAGAGGCTGGTCGAGGAAGAACTAAGCGAGCGCTTCGTTGTAGGCCGCCACGTTATCCGGGCGGCCCTCGAGGAACTCGGACGTGCGGGTCTTGTACAGCGACGGCAGAATCGCGGGGCGGTTGTCAGCGACTACACTGCCGAGGAGATTGATGAACTCTATGATATCCGCGTCATCCTTCAGCAAGAGGCCGCGAAGCGCGTGGTGCTGCCCGCATCCGCGGACTTCATACGCGAGTTGCGCGACGTGAACGATGTCTACATGACGAGCGGGAAGAATGGCGATCTGAATTCCGCATCGGCGGCCAACGACACATTCCATCAACTCATCTATGGCAATTGTCGCAACCGGCAGCTTGCCGATCTAATCCAGCAATACTGGACCAAAACGGCAGCGATCCATTGCTATGCAATCGCCCATCCGGCCTTGGCGGAACAGTCGCGGCAGGAGCATTTTCAGATCATCGATGCGATGGAGCGTGGCGACCGCGAGGCATTCGAGTCGCTCTGTATCCTCCACATGCAACCCGCGCTGCAGGCCTTCAAGGCAGCCCATGGCGGTTGGATATCCCGGATGGCAGGCGGTTAAATAGAATGGCCAACGCGTGCGTCGGAGGAGAATGAAGTGCGCAAATCGGCACCGGTCGAGACTATGAATTTCGATTACATCATTGTCGGTGCTGGCTCGGCCGGGTGTGTGCTGGCCAATCGCCTGACAGCATCCGGGCGCCACCGCGTCCTGCTCCTCGAAGCGGGCGGGAAGGACAACAATATCTGGATTCATATTCCCATCGGTTATGGAAAGCTGTTCAAGGACCAGCGCGTCAACTGGATGTATCAGACGGAGCCTGAGCCTGAACTCAATAACCGCCGCATTTTCCAGCCGCGCGGCAAAGTGCTTGGCGGTTCCAGTTCGATCAATGGGCTGGTCTACTTGCGGGGCCAAAAGGAGGACTTCGATCTCTGGCGCCAACTGGGCAATACGGGTTGGTCTTATGACGATGTTCTGCCCTACTTCAAAAAGTCTGAAGATCAGCAGCGTGGCGCCGACGAATATCATGGCGTTGGTGGTCCGCTTAGCGTCTCGGATCCTGCCGCGCCGCATGAATTGGTTGAAGCGTTCATCCGCGCCGCCGGGGAAACGGGCTTACCACGAAACGACGACTTCAACGGCGCGACGCAGGTGGGTGCTGGCTACTTTCAAACAACCTCTCGGCGCGGAAGGCGCTGCAGCGCCGCGGTGGCCTTCCTCCGGCCGGCGATGAAGCGTGAAAATCTTGAAGTCTTAACTCACGCGCTGGCGCATAAAGTGCTCTTTGATGGCAAGCGTGCGATCGGCGTCGAATTCGCCCATGAGGGCAAAATCAAACGCGCTTCTGCGGGCCGCGAAGTCATCCTCTCAGGGGGTGCGATAAACTCGCCACAGCTTCTGCAATTGTCAGGCTGGGGACCGGCCGCGCTACTTCAGGATCATGGTATCCCGGTCGTGCAGGATGCGCTTGGCGTCGGTGCCAATCTGCAGGACCATCTGCAGGTTCGCATGGTATTTAAGGCGCGCAAGAAGATCACGGTTAACGACGCATACCATCACCCACTACGACGGCTTGGCATGGGCGCGGAATACCTGTTGCGAAGAACCGGTCCATTGACGATGAGCGCGGGTTTCGGAACCGCTTTCTTCAAAACAAACGAGCGTTACGCGACACCCGATTGCGAGGTGCATTTCATTCTGTTCAGCACCGACAAGATGGGCGAGGGCCTGCACAAGTTCTCAGGGTTTACCGCCTCTGTCTGTCAGCTTCGCCCGGAGAGCCGCGGGTCGCTGCGAATTAAGAGTCCCGATCCCTCGGTGGCACCGGAGATTCGTGTGAACTACCTTGCGACCGCCACGGATCGCCAAGCCAATGTCGACGCTTTGCGCAGGCTTCGTGCGATCGTCAATGCCCCTGCCATGCGCGACTACCTGAAGGAGGAAGCAGAGCCGGGCGTGAAGGTCGAAACCGACGAGCAACTCCTGGCCTACGCCCGAGCCTCCGGCAGCACCATCTATCATCCGACCTGCACCTGCATCATGGGACCAGGGCCCGAAGCGGTTGTATCGCCTAGGCTCAAAGTGCACGGGGCGGAAAGCCTTCGTGTAGTAGATGGCTCGGTCATGCCGCGCCTGGTATCTGGCAATACGAATGCCGCCATCATCATGATCGGCGAAAAGGCTTCCGACATGATATTGGCCGATGCCAAATCCGCATAGAAACGTGCTGATCCGTATCTGGCAGCAGTCAACGAGCGAGGGAATGTGATGTCCGAAATCCGGTTGTATATGTTCCAGACCGGCCGCATCCGGCAGAAAGAAGTCAACATCAAGCTGGGAGCCGGCCAGGGCGAGTTCTACACGCCAATTCCCTGGTTTCTCATCACACACCCGAAGGGCCATGTCGTCATTGACGGCGGCATCGCCGTTGAAGCGGCTGACGATCCACGCGGCTATTGGGGGTCGATCGTGGATATCTACTGGCCTTTCATGTCGGCCGAGGATGGCTGCGTCAACAGATTGCGGGAAATGGGAATCGCGCCGGAGGATATCCGCTACGTTCTGCAATCACACCTGCATCTCGATCATACCGGCGCCTGCGGACGGTTCCCCAACGCAACCCATATCGTGCAGAAGCTGGAATACAATTATGCCTTCACGGCGGATTGGTTCTCGGCTGGCGGCTATATCCGCAATGATTTTGATAGGCCCGGATTGAAGTGGCACTTTCTAGATGGCCCGCTGACTGACGGCTTCGATCTGTACGGCGATGGCGTCATAAAGATGATTTTCACGCCCGGACATGCGCCGGGACATCAGTCGTTTCTTCTCACGCTGCCCGAAAGCGGCACGATACTGCTCACAGTCGATGCGACCTATACGATGGACCACTGGAATGAGAAATGCTTGCCGGGATTCTTGACCTCGGCAATCGAGACAGCCCATTCGGTTCGAAAATTGCGCATGCTCGCGGAACAGACAAACGCGCTTGTTGTGACGGGCCATGATCCAGACATGTGGCCGAGCTTCAAGAAGGCGCCGGACTACTACGCATGAGCCTTGGTATGAAACACTCCTCGGAGCGGTTCAAGGATAGGGTCGCGGTCGTGACCGGTGGCGCATCCGGTCTCGGGCTGGGGATCGCCGAGCGTCTTACGCAGGAGGGCGCACGCGTCAGCGTTTGGGATCGGGCCGAAGCACTCCACTCATTCCATTCGATTTGCCTGGATGTGACCGATGCCGCTGCGGTGGACGCGGCCGCAGCGCAAACGGTGCAGGCCCTCGGTTCGATCGACATTCTGGTGGCGAGCGCGGGAGTCACTGGCCCGAACGCGGTCGCCTGGGAATATCCTCTCGACGCCTGGCGACAGGTCTTCGAGATCAACGTTCACGGACTTTATTTCTGCAATCGAGCGATTATTCCGCACATGCTGGCAAGCGGCTACGGCCGGATCGTCAATGTTGCTTCTGTTGCCGGAAAGGAAGGCAACCCACACGCCGCCGCCTACAGCTCTTCCAAAGCGGCCGTCATCGGCCTGACCAAATCGCTGGGGAAGGAACTCGCGGAAACCAATATCCGCGTGAACTGCGTTACCCCCGCCGCCGTGGCGACGCCGCTCTTCGCACAAATGACAGAGGCGCAAATCGCCTATATGCTCTCGAAAATTCCGATGAAGCGCTTCGGGGAGGTGTCGGAGGTCGCAGCACTCGTCGCCTGGCTTTGCAGCGAGGAATGCTCGTTTTCGACTGGCAGCGTTTTCGATATATCCGGCGGCCGCGCGACTTATTGAGGCGAGTCTATCTGGCGAGAGAGTTGCCCTCGCCAGACCAACCCGCGTTAGTTCACGGGTGTCGGGGCCGGAGTTTCCCCGCGATGCAGCTCGTGCTGCAGCGCATTGAGCCCAGCGCCCCCCGCCATATGGAACATGAGATCGTCCAGGCTAAGTTCCGAACGGGGCGCATCAAGCTCGACTTCACCACGCGCGAGAACCATGAAGTGGTCGCCGACCATGTAGGCGTGATGCGGGTTGTGGGTGATGAAAATAACCCCGATCCCCTGCTCTCTGGCCGCCTGAGCGATGTAGCGCAACACGATGCCCGATTGTGTCACGCCAAGCGCCGCCGTTGGTTCATCGAGGATCAAAACCCGAGCGCCGAAATGGATGGCGCGGGCGATCGCGACCACCTGTCGCTGGCCACCGGAGAGGGTACCGACGGGCTGCTCCAGATCGGACACGTTGATGCCCATCTGGCGCAACTCGACATCCGTCTTGTCCCACATCCCGGCGACATCGAGGCGTCGGAATGGCCAAGTGCCGGTGGTCATCTCCGAACCAAGGAAGAAGTTCCGCCAGATCGACATGAGCGGAACCATCGCCAAGGTCTGGTATACGGCGGAGATCCCGAGATCCAGAGCCTGGCGCGGCGAGCTGAAGTGAACGGGGTTCCCGTCGACGGCATAGACGCCTTCGTCGTGGCCATGCAGCCCGGCGATAATACTGATGAGCGTCGATTTACCCGCTCCGTTGTCACCGAGAATGCAGGTCACCTCGCCTTGCCGAACGGATATGCTGACGTCCTTCAAAGCACTGAAATTTCCATAGCTCTTGCCAACATTGCTGAGCTGAACGATGGGCGCTGAATCATTCTTCGACATATCATTCACCTCGAGCTTGCTCGGGTACGCAACCAGCCATTGAAGACCGTCGCCAGAAGTAGCATCGCGCCGACGAAGAACATAAACCAGTCCGGGTCCCAATCGGCATAGATCACGCCTTCCGTCGTCATGCCGAAAATAAAGGCGCCCAGGGCTGAGCCAATCGCCGAGCCATAGCCGCCCGTCAATAGACAGCCCCCGACCACCGCCGAGGCGATGTAGAGAAGTTCATTGCCGATACCAGCACCCGATTGCACCGTGTCGTAGGCGAAGAGCATGTGCATGCCGGTGAACCACACTGAAAGGCCAACCAGCATGAACAGGCCGATCTTGACCTTTTTCACCGGAATACCCACGGCGCGTGCACTGTCGCCCTGCCCGCCCACCGCGAAGATCCAGTTGCCGACCTTGGTGCGCAACAGAACCCAGGTGCCGAGAAGTGCGAAGATAATCCAATAGACAATGGCGATGCTGATGGTCACTCCGCCGATGGTCAGGCTCGAAGCGAAGACCGCGTGCGCTGAATTGAATCCGGTCATGCCGGATATGTCGTCAGTCGCGACATTTCCGGTCAGAAGCTTGGTGATAGCGATGTTGAGGCCCTGGAGCATCAGGAAAGTCGACAGCGTCACCAGAAAGCTGTGGAGTTTCGTCTTCACCAGCAGATAGCCGTTGAGCGCGCCGATCCCCAGCGACAGCACCAAAGCCGCCAGAACGCCAATCCATACATTGCCGAAGACCTCGGTCGCGAAAATCGCGGCGGCAAGGGACGAAGCGGTGACCGCAACTCCGGCGCTCAGGTCGAACTCCCCACCGATCATGAGGAGTGCTACCGCCACCGCCGGAATTCCCAGCGTTGCGGACTGATAAAGAATCGTCGTGAAAGCGGCCAACTGCCGGAACGGCGGCGCCATGACATAGAAGAAGATGAAGACGAGAATGACGCCGCCCAGCGCGCCGACTTCCGGCCGCTTGAGCACTTTCTTCCACAATGCCTGATGCGCCACCTGGCGGCGCACAAGACGAGGTTCGATTCCTTGTGTGACTGTGGTCACGTTTCCTCCCCTACGGCTTGTGCCGCCGATGTCACTCCACTGAGTCTACTCAGCGCGTTCCTTGCTTGGCGAACTTCGCGACTTCATCAACATTAGTCTTATCGACAAAGGCCGGACCGGTCAGGATAGGGCCGCCGCCGCCGACGACATCGCCATTGATCTTGTAGAGCCACAGCAGATCGATGGCCTCGTAGCCTTCAACGAAAGGCTGCTGATCAACCGCCCATTGCAGCTTGCCTTCCTGGATGAGCTTCACGGCGATAGGCGTAAGATCGAAAGTCCCCACCTTTGCCTTGCTGTTGGCCATAGTAACGGCGGTGAGTGCGGTCGGTGCGAAAGGCGCGCCGAGCGTTACGACATAGCCGACGGTCGGATCCTGCTGAAGCTTCGCAACGATACGGGACTGGGCAGTCGCCATGTCATAGCCAGCGACATAAAGAACGACGAGGTTGCCCTTGAAGGACTTCTTGATGCCATCGCAGCGCTCTTCGAGCTGGACCGCGCCCTGCTGCTGATCGACGCAGATTGCGCTTTTGACGCCTTCGGCGTTGAGCTTCTCGCCCACCGCTTCACCAGCAACCGTCTCATCCTGCCCGACATAGGACATGAGACCCGCCTGCTTCCAATTGTCCCCGCCGGCATTGAAGCCAATAACCGGAACATTGGCTTCTTCAGCCTTCTTGACCATCGGCGACAAGGTGTCGGGGAAGGCAAGGGTCAGCGCTATGCCGTCAACATGCTGCTGCAGCACGTTGTTCACTAACTGCGCCTCGCCCGACGCGGTCGGATTGGCGAGGTAGATCAGCTTCACATTATCCTTCACCGCGGCGGCCTGGGCTCCCTTGCGGATAATGTCCCAGAAAGTGTCGCCCGGCTGGCCATGGGTGATCATGGCGAAGCTGAAATGCGGCGCGGTGGCCGCCGAACTTGTGGCTGGGCTGAACAGGCCGGCAACGGCAAGCGCTGCACCGGCCGCGACGGCGCAGACCGTTTTCTTGTTGGTGTTAGTCATTCTATTTTCCTTCCCCTTCCGCCCCGCATTATACTTCGCGGCGGAACGCATAAACATCAGATCTTCTTGCAGAATGAAATCCCGCAGAGTTCAACTGGCGCAAAAAGTTTGAATGATCTACTGGCTCCCCTCATCTGGTTTTCTTGATTGGGCGATTGGCAGGGCATAAGGACACATCATTCACATCATGTAAATCAAATTCTGATTTAAATCTCCCCGCAGGATATGATCACGAAGTTACGCACCGCGCCCGGGGCAAGATCATCCATAGGCAAACTGCCCAGATTGGGGTTTGACATGATGGAAAACGCATCATAGGTTTAGAGAGTGCCATACAGCCCCATCATCACGGCCGCTTCCCCGCCCGGAAAAACCTGGCGAGCCCCCACCATTCGCGAACTCGCACAGGCGACGGGGCTGGGAACGGCGACGGTCGACCGCGTGCTGAATAATCGCGGCGGCGTCCGGGAAGCGACGCGCCTCAAGGTTCATGATGCGCTCGCGCGGTTGAACGGTCGCCCCGTGGAGGTCGCCGACGCCATCCAGACCAAGATCGCCTTCCTGAGCGAGGCAGGGGCCAGTTTCAATAGATCGCTAGAAGACGCCATGACGAGCTACGGTGCGGCGCATCCCGAAGTCGCTTGCAGCTTCACGGGTGTGGAAACAGGATCAATCGAGGCGCCGGAACTTGCGGGCCTCATCGAGAGACTCGCGGAACATGTTGATGGCCTCGTACTCGCGGTTCCCGATGGGCTGGCGATCAGTCGCGCGGTGCGCGCCGTCATGGCGCGTGGAATTCCGGTGGTCTGCGTCACGACGGATTTACCCACATCGAATCGCCTCGCCTATGTCGGGAGCGACCAGACCAGCGCAGGGGCAACGGCCGCCTACCTGATGGCAAGACTGCTGTGCCTCCGGCCAGGCAAGTTGCTCCTCGTCGTCAGCGCACCCTTCCGTTGCCAAGAGGAACGTGAGCTAGGGTTTCGCCGCGTTCTTCGCTCGGAGTTTCCGCAGCTCGAAGTAGAGGAGCGGGTCAGCTCGCACGACACCCACGAGCAATCATACGTCAATGTGCGAGATTATATCCGCGAGTTCGGTGCACCAGCCGGCATTTACAACGTGGCTGCCGGCAATGTTGGCGTCGCCCGCGCGCTGCGCGAGGCTGGGCTGCAGGACGAAGTGGTCTTTATCGCCCACGAGCTCAACGCCAATTCGCGCATGCTCCTCGAATCCTCCGTGCTTGATCTTGTCATCGGTCATGATCTTGCTCGTGAGGTAGCGTTGAGCGTGGATGCGATCACCACTTACCTCCGGCAGGAATCCGTGCCCGTGATATCGCCGACGGAGGTCTGCGTCTTCACGAAATATAACTGCAATTGAGGGGCCCTCTGGCTTTGACTCGCGGCCCGAGGATGGTGGATAGCTGTCGATAGGACAGCCGCCGGGCCGGCGCCAGAAGCCGTCGTCGCCACGTAAACAATCGGAGGAAAGTTCAATGAACAAACTCGGTGTCCACGCGTTGGTGTGGGAAAAGGGTTGGAGCCGTGACGAATGCGCCCGTGCGGTCGCGCGCTCGGCTGAGGTCGGTTATGATCTGATCGAGATAGTGGCCCTTGATCCAGAGGCGATCGATGTCGCATTTACGCGTAAGCAGCTCGAGCAGGCCGGGATCGGGGCCACGTCTTCATTGGGGCTGGATGCGGAAAGCGATATCTCGAGCAATGACCCGGATAAGACCAAGCGCGGTCAGTTGCGCCTGGAGCAAGCGGTTGCCATGGCCCGCGACATCGGCGCCACCCATGTCTGCGGCATCCTGCACTCCGCTTTCCAGAAATATGCCGTTCCGACCACCGCCGAGGGCGTGGCCCGGTCGGTGGAAGTGCTACAGCGAGTCGCCGAAATGGCCGCGAAAAGCAGTATCACGCTCGGCTTGGAAGTCGTGAACCGCTATGAATCCAATGTGCTCAACACGGCATCCCAGGCGGTCGAAATGTGCAAGCGCATCGGGGCACCGAACGTCAAGGTGCATCTTGATGTCTATCATATGAACATAGAGGAATCCGATATCCGCTCTGCCATTATAGAGACCGGTGATTATCTCGGCTATTTCCACACGGGAGATTCACACCGTGGCTATATGGGTTCGGGCTCGATCGACCTCGCCGGCGTTTTTCGGGCACTCGTCAAAGCCAATTACCAGGGGCCGATCACCTTCGAGTCTTTCTCATCCCGCGTGGTCGGCCAGCCGCTCGAGGGCATCTTGGGTATCTGGCGCAACCTCTGGGAGGACGGATTCGATCTTGCCTCGCATGCCAAGCAATATACGGAAGCTCAACTCAAAGCCGCGCAGGAAGCCGAGAAACAAGCCACCCGCAGCCGTCTCGTATAGTCGGAGACGTTACGTGAAGATCACGTCCATCGGCACGCGCATCGTCAATGCCGAAATGCGAAACTGGGTCTTCGTAAAGGTCGAGACCGATGAGCCAGGACTTTTCGGCTGGGGCGAGGCGACGCTTGAATGGAAAACCCGCTCGGTCGTTGGCGCAATTGAGGATCTGGCGCCGCTGCTGATCGGACGTGATCCGCGTGATATCGAACAAGCCGTGCGAGTCCTAAAGAAGCACAGCTTCTGGCGCCTCGGCGTGATTGGGATGAGTGCGGTCTCCGGGATCGAGATGGCGCTATGGGACATTTTCGGCAAACATCTGGGCGTGCCGGTTTGGCGCCTGCTTGGTGGCAAGGTTCGCGACAAGGTCCGCGTCTATACCCATCTCGGACTTGGGGACATGCGCGCGGTCTACGAAACTCTAGACGCGGCGCCACTGGTCGAGCGCGCGCATGAGGTTGTCGAGCGGGGTTACCGGGCCTTCAAGGCCGTGTTCATTCCCTACACCCACTATCACGCACCACTTCCAGAAGTGGACAAAGTGGCGCGCATGATGGAGGCACTTCGCAAGGCGGTTGGCCCGGACATCGAAGTCATGGTTGATTTCCACGGCCGGCCCGCCAGCGCCGCGGCGGCCCTTGCCTATATCGACGCGCTGGAGCCCGGCCGTCCCATGTTTGTCGAGGAGCCGGTGCCGCCAGGGGAAACCGGCGCCCTAAGGGTGGTCGCCAGTCGCACCAAGGTTCCCTTGGCGGCCGGCGAACGTCTGGTGGATCGCGCCGAGTTCCATGACCTTTTGGCAACATGGGCGGTCGATATCATTCAGCCGGACATCTGCCATTGCGGTGGTCTCCTTGAGGCCAAGAAAATTGCGGGCATGGCGGAAGCGGTTTCCGTCGGCGTGGCGCCGCACAATCCGCTGGGACCGATCGCAGGCGTCGCGGCGTTGCATTTCGCCGTGTCCACGCCCAACCATGTCATCCAGGAAGAGATGGTCGGCGCGGTGCCCTGGTATTTCGACGTCGTCCAGGGACCAATCCGCATGGTTGACGGCTTCTGGCAAATTCCGACGGCACCCGGCCTGGGTGTCGAGGTCAACGAAGCGGAATGCGCCAAACATCCCTTCCAGCCCGAGGTATTTCACACCCGCAATGCCGTCCTTGACGATGGCACGATCGTCGATTGGTAGTTCACTTCAACACACTGTTGCTCCAAAGGCCATTTCTGCCGTGTTCCAAGGGGAAAAATAGATGACGAATTTTTCGGCTTTCCCGATTGCCGCCCGCTGGCCTGCCGTGCATCCGGATCGAATTCAACTTTATTCCGTGCCGACGCCAAACGGCGTGAAGGCCTCGATCGCGCTGGAAGAAATGGGCCTGACTTACGAGCCTCATTTTATCGATATCAGCAAGAACGAGTCATTCAGCCCGGAGTTTCTCTCGCTCAACCCGAATGGCAAGATTCCGGCAATCATCGATCCGGAGGGGCCGGACGGGGTACCCTTCGGCCTGTTCGAATCGGGCGCCATCCTGCTGTACCTTGCTGAGAAAACCGGCCTGTTTCTTCCGACCGATGCGGCTCTGCGCTACGAGACCATCCAATGGGTGTTCTTCCAAATGGCGGCGGTCGGCCCGATGTTCGGCCAACTTGGCTATTTCCACAAATTCGCAGGGCGCGAGATCGCCGATAAACGGCCGCTCGAGCGCTATCAAAACGAATCAAAACGCCTGCTCGGGGTTCTTGAAACCCGCCTCAACGATCGAAAGTGGATCATGGGCGACGACTACACGATCGCCGACATCTCCTTGCTCGGCTGGGTGCGCAACCTGATCGGGTTTTACGGCGCGGGCGATCTCGTCAATTTCGATACCCTGAAATACGTCCCAGTTTGGCTCGAGCGCGGTCTTTCGCGGCCAGCAGTCCAGCGTGGGTTGGAGATTCCAAAACGCCCGGACGTCGGCGCCTAAGGGACGGCCAAAATCGCGACAGCTCCGGTTGCTCGCAAGAGTGGATCGGGCTGCAGAGCCCCGGTTGCGCCGCGGCGTAGAGCGAATGAGAAGCCTGGACCGTGCCCACCGTTCCGTTGCGGTGCGATCTGGGAAACAAAGACTCGGCGCGCCGTCGGATCGGCAATCTCTTGCGAGATAATATCGCCGATCCGGTCTAAATCCGCCTCGCGGCTCGCGGCTCGTTCCACCGCAAATTCGGCATAGGGGCCGATGATGCCAGCAAGCCGTGATGTGAGATGCTGTAGCGCCATCCTGCGCGATGCTTGACCCGTCTCGGCCAAGGCGAATTCAGCATGGTCTGTGGTGCTGGACAGTTCGAAGCTTATCTCACGCACCGCGCCCTGAAGTAGGATACAGCGGCAGCCTTCCAGCCGGTTCGGTACAACGATGCGCTCCCCCGCCGCGTACAGCAGCAGAGTCCCGATCTCTAACGCAGTCTCCGCTGTCAGGCCGCCGCCGGTCGCGGCGGACAGATGCTCCTCCGTCTCACGCAACAGACGCGAAAGCTCTTCCTTTCGCGACTGCGGTGCAAATCCCCAAGCCAAATACCGAGTGTCGGTCGAAGGAATTATCGGCACCGGCCACTCGATACCTTCACGTTGGAAGGCGTACCAGAGCCGACCGAGAACCTGCTCCTCCACCTCGACGCGATCCTCGAAGGAACGAATCCAATACCGCACGCGATAATGCGCCTGCGCGACTTCAGGTTTGAAGACTGCCGGCGCCACCAGAACCGGCAGGCCGACCGCCACCATGGTGAGGTCCGTCACGATCGTCCCGACCAGAGCGCTGATTCGTTGCGGCTCGACGGTAATCGGCGCGACGACGGTGACTTCCACGCGCAGCGGTGCCCCGCGCGCTACCATTTCGATAGTGCCGTCCAAAATGCGCGAACTCGACATCACGACGAGCGAACCATCGGTCTTTCTTGCAGTCACGGAACGCCAGCCGATCGCGGTCACGATGATGGCCTCGCCGTTCTGGATGACGCCGTCGCCGATTCTCAGCACGCGGTCTGCATGGAGTGTGAATCCGGCGATCAGGCCGCCGAGGGTCGATTGCAGTGCCAGCCCGATGATCGCCGTCAGCACGGCAGACGTCGCGAGTACCGTCGTGATATCGACCCCGAAATGGGCCAGAACCGCGGCAAGGCCTGCAATGCCCAAAAGCGCATAGATTCCGGCACGCTCAAACCCGGTCGGCTGTGCCGCGAGCAGAGTTGCGATTCCGATACCGATTGCCGCTTCAGCAGCGAGAACGACACAGATCACCGCCGTTACCAGGGAGGCAGCGACATTCAGCATGAAGGCGAGCGTTCCGCCAAACAGCGCGAATTGCTGCGCAATGCCCTGGTACCACCAAAGGGCCACGCATAGCGCGACCAAAACGGCAAGCGCCCGCAAGCGTGACATCGCCTAATCCTCCTTTTTGTCGGGGGGAGTTTCGGGCGGCGGCGGTGCTCCACCGGAAAGCTGGCGTAGCGACTTTCGGAGACTGAGGTTGAGCCGCCCGATGGCGCTACTCAACTGCCTGAGTTCGCGAGTGCCGGAATTGGGCAGGGTAACGTGCTCATTCGTCGTTCGGCTGGCCGCGTCAGCCGCGTCGGCCAGCCTTTGCAGCGGCGTCACCAAGGCGGTCTCAAGAGCCGTGGTCAGGGCAATGTAGGTGATCAGAAAGACGAGCAGCAAACCGGCGGCGAGCGTCGCCGCGAGTTCGGCGGTGCCACGCAATTCATCGGTAATCGGAACGCTGAGCTCCAAAATTCCAACGGTGTCGTTCATCGCCCAACCGAAACCATTGGACGGGCCGTATTCAGCCACCATCGCCGCGGGGGCACGGTCGGGAGTCGAATGGCAGACCAGGCATTGCTGATGATTCACCTTGATCGGCTGAGCAAGATAGAAGAAGTCCTTACCCTGCTCTCGGCGAATGCCTTCGATTTCTTTCAGCGCCGGATTGTCTTGGAATCGCTCGGTGAGCTCCACTTCGTGTGGTGTTGGGCGGTCATTTGGATTGGTCGGGTTAAGGGCAGGCTCTCGATAGATGTAATTCGGATAAGTCTCTCGCAGCCGGTGGAATACGGCGTTCGCGGCATAGAACGGCACCAGCTGCTTGTAGAATTTATCGGGCGGAAGCTGGTTCATCAGATGAAAGACCTCATCATCCGTGAACGAGGTTACGGCGACAGCGCTCGTCAGTAGCAGCCGGGCGTCATTCGAGGCCGTTTCGAGCGCCCGGTTTCGCAGGATTTCATAGACCCCCCCGGCCCCGATCGTGAGCGAGACAATCAGGATCGCCAGGAGTATCCGGCGGATGAGGGCGCTCGTGCCCAGTTTGTCGAGCGAGGGGCCGAGCGCCATGCTAGCGCTCCCCGTTTCGCGTGCGTTCGGCAGGGTCCAGCAGTGGCCTCGCCGAATTACATGAACTTCCGATGGCCATGGAGTCCTTCTCCTCAGCGTCAGAGGTCAAGCACGATCGCCAAGCCAGCGAGCTGGCGACCGGGATGCCCATTCTCGTCAAGCAGCATGAGAGCGGCCCTGGATGGAACCCTAGAAGAAGGAATCACATCCCGAATGAGTCGCAGGGCATCGCCAAATCTTGCTCAAGAGTCATACAGCAGACTACTATAGCAGTGCAAAACTTGCTTTTCTGAAGGCCGCCAAGCCGAGCGGCCGGATGATTCAACTGAGAGGAATGCGAATTATGGGAACGTCCTTAACGGGCACTCGTGTCGTTGTGACTGGAAGCGCCGGAGGTGTCGGACGAGCTGTAGTCAAGGGCCTTGTCGCGGAAGGCGCGCGCATCTGCGCGACGGATATCACGAGTTCGGTTGCCAAGCTCGTGGATGACAATCCCGGCGGTGACATCATCACGATCGAAGGCGACGTGACTAAGGCGACGGATGTCGAGAGGATCTACCGGTTTGCGGAGGAGAAGTTCGGCGGCGTAGACGCGCTCGTCAGCAACGCTGGATATATCATTTCCAAGCAAGTGCACGAAACCACGGAAAAGGAGTGGGATAGCGTTCTTGATGCGAATTCAAAATCATTCTTCTTGATGTCGAAACGCGTTCTGCCGGAAATGCTAGTGCGTGGCGCCGGCTGCATCGTTGCCACTGGGTCCATCTCGGGCGTGCTCGGCTTACCAGCTCAGGCCGCTTACTGCGCAAGCAAAGGTGCGCTGCTGCAATTGGTCCGCCAGATGGCGGTGGACTATGCGGGCAATGGGATTCGCGTCAATGCCGTGGGTCCCGGGTCGATTAACACGCCATTCCTTCAAAGATACCTTGATGGGCTTCCGGATCCGGCTGCCGGCATGGCAGAGATCAAGGCGGCCCATCCGATGGGCCGATGGGCCGAACCGCACGAAATCGCTGATGCCATCATTTTTCTTCTGAGTTCGAAAGCCTCATTCATTACCGGTCAGATGCTGATGGTGGATGGCGGCTATTCAGCCAGGTAGCGCGGCTCTGACGAGCCGCTTAGTCGCCGCCTCAGGAGAGCGCGGCGGCGACGCGGCGAATGGGTGTCGACCAGTCGCCCCAGGCAGGCTGGCGATAGATGCGCAATGTCGGATACCAGGGGCTGTCTTCTCTCCCGCTCAACCAGCGCCAGCAATTGTCGTAGCGATCGAGCAAGTGAACCGGCACGCCCATCGCGCCCGCCAAATGAGCAACGGAAGTGTCGACACTGACCACCGCTTCGAGCGAGGCGATGATCGCCGCCGTATCAGCGAAATCCTCCACCTCGCCCATCGGATCACAGATGCCAAAACCGGATGCTGAGCGTTCCATCTGCAAGCTGACCCAACGCAGGCCATGTACTTCGAGCAGGGGCGCCAACTCCCGAGGGTCGATGCTGCGCCTTTGGTCTATCGCCGCGAGGTGCGGGTCTCGATCACGCGTGGAACCAGCCCAGACCAGGCCAATCCGCCTGCCGTCTTGGGATGATGGCAGGCGCTGTGCCCATCGGGCGGCCAGTTCGGGATCGGCGCGCAAATAGGGGACATCGGCCGGTATCGTTTCCAGCCTCGTGCCGAAGACCTCCGCCAATCGCATGATCGGGCAATGCCAGTCGAACTCGGGCCAGGCTCGATCGTCGGAGAACACCTCGGCCACGCCCGCGACCGTGGCGAGCAGGCGATGCAGGGGCTTAGGCACCCAGAGCAGCACGCGCGCCCCGGCCGCCGCGAGCATCGGCAGGTAGCGGGCGAACTGGATGGTGTCGCCAAGGCCCTCGTCATGCGTGACCAGCACCACCCCTCCCTCTAGCCGCACGCCGGAGGCGAGGGTTGGCAGAAGCGATTGCGGTGGCAGCAAAGCATGGTCAGCCAGCCCAAGTCTTCGGTTCAGGCCGGGCCAGCCTTCCGCGAGCCGTCCGGCCTTTAGCAGCGCCATGCCATGGTTTATCGCAATCCGCGCGTGGCCCGGCGCGAGGCGTCTCGCCTGCTCGAATTGGGCGAAGGCCTCCGAGAACCGCCCCTCGACCCCCAGCAGCACACCAAGATTGCCGAAAGCCGCGGCGGTGCCCCCACCACTCGCCACGACCGCGTGTAGCCGGGCCATCGCCTCGTCAATCTTCCCCGCGTCAGCAAGCACCGCCGCGAGGCCCACATGAGCCACCCAAAGATCAGACTGGAGCGCAATCGCCCGCTCTAGCAGTGCTTGCGCCCGCGGCCCTTCACCAATCTCCTGCGCCCGGCTACCGGCGGCGAACAATAGTCGCGCATCCCGCGGCGCGAGCGCCATCGCGGCTTCCAGATAGCCATCAATGGCGTCCGTTCGCCTTGCCACCGTCAGAAGTTGGATCAGATCATGCGCGGGGTGCTGCGCATCGGGTCGTCGCCGGGCCACGTCGTCCAGAAGATCCGCCGCGAGACCCGGATGACCGCAGCCACCGACCGCCAGTCCAAGGAGAAGCGTGACCTCGAGGTCATCCGCTCGCCGATGATACAGCGGTTCGACCAGGCGCGCCGCTTCACCGAAAATACCAGCGCGCAGCAGCGTGAGCGCCGCGCGCAACGCCTCGCTCCGCTCCCTCGCGTTACCTTCCGTAGGAGAACGCGGTAAATCTCGCATGTCCCTAGCCATGGCGTAAGACCGCTGTGCCGAACGCGCTATCGCAAGCCCGGCACCCCAACCTCTCGGCTAGGCATCGTGCAAAAGTTGCTCCGCCAGAGTCGCCCAGTATGAAGCTCCGATCGGTAGGATCTCGTCGTTGAAATCATAGCGCGGATGGTGGACGCCAGCGTCATCCGCGCCACGCCCACCTCCGAGCAAGATGTAGCTGCCTTGCTTCGCGTTCAGCATGAACGAGAAATCCTCCGCTCCCATGGTCGGCCGCGCCATAGGCTCCACCCTCGCTTCACCGGCAACGCTGGCGGCAGCCGCACGGGTCATCTTCGTGGCCTCTTCGTCATTGACCGTCGCCGGATAGGCGCGCCGGAATGAGACCTCCGCACGAGCACCGAAGCCAGCCGCGATCCCCGTCGCGACGCGATGGACGCCAGCATCGAGAAGATCGCCGATCTCTGGAGAGAACCAACGGGCAGTGCCCGTCATAGTTGCGCGCTCAGGAATCACATTCGGAGCGTTGCCGGCGGAAATATGCCCGATGGTGATCACGCCCGCCTCGGTCGGTTCCATATTGCGCGCGACGAGCGATTGCAGCGCGGTTACGATATGGGCAGCGACCAGGATTGGGTCGATGCCCTCATTGGGCTTGGCGCCATGCGCGCCCTTGCCGGTCACAGTGATCTCAATGTGAGCGGTTGCCGCCATGATTGGCCCATTTCTCCAGGCAAAGGTGCCAGCCCGCAGCGTCGGCCAATTATGCAGGCCGAAGACCTGCTGCATGGGGAAGCGCTCGAAAAGTCCCTCCTGCACCATCAGGTTGCCGCCGCCACCCCCTTCCTCGGCCGGCTGGAAGATGACGTAGACGGTGCCGTCGAAATTGCGCGTCTCGGCGAGGTAGCGAGCCGCACCGAGCAGCATCGTCGTGTGGCCATCATGGCCGCAAGCGTGCATCAAGCCCGGGTTGAGGGATTTGTAGGGGAGATCCGTCTCCTCCAGGATCGGCAGCGCATCCATATCAGCGCGCAAACCGATCGCGCGGTCGCTGTTTCCCCGGCCGCGAATAACCCCCACGACCCCAGTTTGGGCGAGACCCGTGACCACCTCATCCAGACCAAACGACTGCAGCTTCTCCTGCACCAAAGTGCTCGTGCGATGCTCCTGGAACCCAAGTTCCGGGTGAGCATGAAGGTCGCGCCGCCACGCGGTCATGTCGTTATGGAAATCGGCGATACGGTTGATGATCGGCATGGATTTGGGAGCTTCCTGGGTGGGGGCCTAGTGATACAGCGCTGCGGCGACCTTGCTTGCGGCCTACCACGCGCTACAGGCACGAACTCCTCGCCGCAACAGCAAAAGCGCGTTCCAACACGGCGGCCACTCTCGCCATCACCCTAACACGCGCAGAGCCGCGGCGACCTCCCGGCCCCGGCCGCCTCGCTCCATAAGCTCCGCGATGTGAGGTCGCTTTCCGATCTGCAATGCATGGAGCGCGTTCGTGGCCGCCACCAGAGTGCCATGTCGCCGCAGCATCGCGTCGCCGTATTCTATCATCCGGAGATTGGGCCAAGCCTTCTCGCGAATATCGTGAACAGAGGCCACGATGGCTCCGGCCGGCTGGTCGGGCATCGCCTCGGCGAGGATCAGCACCATGGCGGCAGTGGAACGAGATATGCCGGCATGGCAGTGGATCAGGAGATGCGCCGTGGGCTGCGGCTCCGCCATGAGGTTTCGCCCGAATGTCAGAAGACGCTCGACATGCGCAGGCTCCGGCGGTTGTTGGCCCGGGGAGGCTTCGATGACGTCGTGGAAGCGCAGTTCCAACTTCTCATGCTCGCCATAGGTGCCAAACGCCTCCGGTATGGGCGCGTCTGGATCGAGAATGGAAAGCACGTGGCTGGCGCCTGTCGCACGATGACCGGCCAATTCGTCAATCCCGCATACTGTAATTCCGAAAGGCAGATCCAAGACCGTCATGGAATTCCTGTTCGTTTTTTGTCAGGCCACGAGTCGATGGCGCCCCACAACAAATCGCGCCCATTCTCGTCTAACCTTGCCCAAGCGTCGCCGCGCGAATGTCGTATTGCTCTGAGGAGGACTGGCGCACACTCACAGAATCCTACATGACGAATGATATATATGCGATGCTGCAATCGTTTAATTTGAGCTGAGGCGTTATCCGCGTATGGCGACCTACAGAGAAATACAGAACTGGGTGCGTATTAAGAGTGGTTTCGTGCCGAAGACCTGCTGGATAGCGCATGTCAAATCGGACCATGGGTTGATCGAGCGCAATGCTCCCAATCGATTTATGCATCCTGTGCGCTTCCATCCTTGCCCGCCCCAACGTCGCTCGGCAATCGAAGCGGCTTTGCGCCATTTTGGCATGGTGTAGGCGACGGCTCTATCGCCAGCATAGCAAAGAGGCTGATTCCACACGCTTCAATCGTGAATATCTACCATAGACGGCGCGAATGCGTGCTGCTCTCGAAATCGCGCCAAGACTAGCCTACTGTCTCCACTACAGGCAAAGGAGGCCGGCATGGCAGACGGTTACGCTCTGACAAAACCCACTGATGCGGGGGCGCCGCTGATTGCTGGCGCCGTGGAGGGTGTCCTCAATTACCTCTCGCCGATTCCAGACAAGCCGCATACCTATAATTACGAGCCGCCCGCCGGAGTGCCTCGGCAGAATTTCGAGAACGAGGCGCATCGTGTCCTCATCGAGGACTTGCGCGGCCGTGAATCATCTTTCACGACCGATGGACAGGGCTTCGCCGCGGTTCGGCACCGCAGCCGCGAGCGTGACTTCGAGGACGACGCGGCGATCCGCAACTACTACTACCCGGAAAGCGAGGCGCTTTTGGCGGAGCTCCTCGGCGCCCATCGTGTGCTGATCTTCGACCACACCATTCGCCGGCGCCTGCCGGGCCAGTGCGAAAACAGCCCCGGCGCGCGCCAGCCGGTCGCCCGCGTTCATGTTGACCAGACGGACCTTTCCGGGGTGGAGCGTGTGCGGCGCCATCTACCGGACGAAGCAGATAGCCTACTTGCCGGCCGGGTCCGCATCGTGAATCTGTGGCGGCCGATCCGTGGACCGGTGCTCGATCATCCGCTCGCGACAGCCGATGGCGGCAGCCTCGCGCCGCCGGATTTGGTGGCGACTGATCTCCTCTACCCCGAGCGCACAGGCGAGACTTATTCGGTCACCTTCAACCCGGCGCATCGCTGGTACTATTGGTCAGGCATGCAGCCGGACGAAGTGCTGCTGCTCAAATGCTACGACAGCGCGCGCGACGGCCGCGTCCGCCTATCGCCGCATACGGCCTTCGCCGATCCGCGGGTGGACGCCTCCGCGCCGCCAAGGCAGAGCATCGAGCTGCGCGCCTTGGTGTTCGGAGGCTAATTCAACCGTCTCGGCTCCGGCGCGGTGACATGGAAAGCGGTCGCTAGATGCAGCGACCGCCATCCACCTCAAGCGCCACGCCGGTAATCATGCTCGCCGCATCCGAACATAGGAACGTCGCGGCGTTTCCCATATCTTGCGGCGTTGAGAAACGGCCGAGCGGGATGGTGGCAAGGAATTTCGCTCGTCGTTCCGGCGTGTCCTCGCCCAGGAAGGTCTTCAGCAGCGGCGTCTCGCCGGCAACCGGGTTCAGCGCATTCACCCGCAGCCCAAAGGGCGCGAGTTCCACCGCCATCGATCGCGTGGCGGTAATCACCCAGCCTTTCGAGGCATTGTACCAGGTCAGATTAGGGCGCGGGCTGACTCCCGCGGTCGAGGCTATGTTGAGAATCACGCCCGACTTCTTCGCCTTGAAGCGCGGCACGACGTGGCGTGCCGCCAGGTAGATGGCTTTGACATTGACCGCCAAAATCCGGTCGAAGGAATCCTCCGTCAAACCCTCGAGCGGCTGCGGCAGGTGGGCGACGCCGGCGTTATTCACCAGGATGTCCAGGTCGCTGAATTTGTCGTAGGCGCTTGCCACCATCACCGCCACGTCCGCGTCTCGTGACACATCGACCGTGACGGCAAAAGCCTGCGTACCCACGGCCGAGGCGACCCGCTCTGCACTGGCGGTATCGCGATCCGCCACAATCACGCGGGCGCCCGCAGCGACGAAGCTTCGAACGATGCCCTCACCAAAGCCCGATCCACCGCCGGTGACGATGGCAACCTTGCCCTCAAGCGACATGATACCTCCTGTCAGACGAACGCACTTGCCGCTCAGTGGCTTCGTGCGGCATCACCGTATCAGGCACCGAGGCACGGCCTTAGTCTACCCACGACGATCCATTTTCCGAAGTCACATGTGAATCGACAAGCCTACCGCGCACATGGCCGCTTCGGCTCAGCCGGTCATGACGGGTCCATGAAAAGCATCGCGGGACATTCCAGCAGTTCCTTGACGCGCTGGATGAAGGCGGCGGCGTCCCAGCCATCGACTACGCGATGATCGAAAGACGAGGAGAGATTCATCATGGTCCGGATCACCATCTGCCTGTCGCGAACCACCGGCCGCTCGATCATCTTGTTCACGCCGATGATGGCGACCTCCGGCTGATTGATGATGGGCGTCGTCGCCAAACCTCCCATCGGACCGAGACTGGTGATCGTAATCGTCGAACCTGTCAGTTCCGCCCTGTCTGCCTTGCCGACGCGCGCCAAGGCAGTCAGCCGCGTGAGTTCGCCCGCCACCTCCCACATCGAAAGCGCCTCCGCATGCCGCAGGACGGTCACGACAAGGCCGTTCGGCGTCTGCGTGGCGATACCCGCGTGAACCGCCCGATGCCGGTGCAGAACGTCGGCTGTGTCGTCGAAGGTCGCATTGAGCTGCGGATGGTCGGGCAGCGCCACGGACAGCGCGCGGATCAGGAAGGGCAGCAGCGTCAACCTCGGGCGACGATCGGCATGCTTCGTGTTGAGAAGCGTCCGAAGTTCTTCGAGTGCCGTGACGTCGATCTCTTCGATGTAAGAGAAGTGGGGGATGCGGCGTTTGGTGTCCTGCAGGCGTTCCGCGATTTTGCGACGAAGCCCGGTCACCGGGATGGCCTCGGTTCCATTCCGCTGCCCCGTCGTTGGAGCCGCCGCATCTTTGCCGCTCCTGCTCGAATGGGTTTGCAGATCATCCATGGTGATGCGTCCGGCCGGACCGGTACCGACAATAACCTGAAGCTCCACGCCCATCTCGCGGGCACGACGGCGCACAGCAGGAGATGCCTGGGGCGCCTCATCCGCGCGCCCGGGGCCGATCGCTCCTGACGCATCTGCGACAGGAGCGGGTTTGGGTTCCTCGCAACTCTCAATCGCTGGCGGCGCTTGCGCAGTCACAGGCGGGACAGGGTAGTCGATGTCGTTCTCCGTCGCACCCCTGACCTCCAGTACGACAAGTTCGGAGCCGATCGGCCGCTTGTCGCCTTTCGCACCGTTGAGGGCTAACACCGTTCCGCTTACCGGCGAGGTGATCTCAACCGTCGCCTTGTCGGTCAGTATATCGACGAGCGGTTGATCCTCCCGCACCACGCTTCCAACCGAGACATACCAGTCGCCAATCTCGGCCTCCGCCATGCCCTCGCCGATGTCGGGAAGCTTGAAAACGTAGCGGCCCATCTAGGACGCCTCCATCACTTGGCGAAGGGCATCGGCCACGCGCGCCGGGCCGGGGAAATAGCTCCACTCCAAGGCATGCGGATACGGCGTGTCCCAGCCCGCAACACGCAGAATCGGGGCGTACAGCGAGTAAAAGCAGTGCTCCTGCACCAGGGCCGCCAATTCCGCTCCGAAACCGCCTGTCAGCGTCGCCTCATGGACGATAACGCAGCGGCCGGTCTTACGCACGGATTCGACGATCGCATCCAGATCGAGCGGCACGAGCGTCCGCAGATCGAGGATCTCCGCGTCAACCCCGCTTTCCTCGACAGCAGCCAAAGCGACATGCACCATGGTGCCGTATGCCAGAACGGTGACAGTCGATCCCTGCCGCGCCGTCGAGGCCTTGCCGAGCTCGACGCGATAATACTCGGCCGGCACCTCGCCGAGCGGGTGGTTAGTCCAGGAAGTGACGGGCCTATTGTGATGCCCGTCGAACGGGCCGTTATACAATCGCTTGGGCTCGAAGAAGATAACCGGGTCGTCATCCTCGATGGCACTGATCAGCAGGCCTTTCGCGTCATAAGGATTGGAGGGCATGACGGTCTTGATCCCGCAGACATGGGTGAAGATCGCCTCCGGGCTCTGGCTATGGGTCTGTCCGCCGTAAATCCCGCCGCCGCATGGTGTGCGCACAGTGATAGGCGCTGAAAACTCCCCACCGGAGCGATGCCGCAGCCGCGCCGCTTCCGAAATCAGCTGATCGGTGGCCGGGTAAATGTAATCGGCGAATTGAATCTCGACCACAGGCCGCAGGCCATAGGCGCCCATGCCGACGGCCACAGCGAGGATACCGCCCTCCGCGATCGGCGTGTCGAAGGTCCGTGTCCGGCCATGCTTGCGTTGCAGCCCCTCGGTGCAACGAAAGACGCCACCGAAATAGCCGACATCCTCGCCGAAGATCACGACATCCGGATCGCGCGTAAGACAGATATCCAGCGCGGAGTTGATCGCCTGCACCATCGTCATCGCTGCCACGATCAATACCCCGCCTGCTGCCGCTGACGCCTGAGGTGCAATGGCATTTCTTTGAAAACATCCTCAAACATGGTGCCGGGACTGTGACCAGGACCATCGCTCAGCGTGCCATAAGACTGTGCCTCGCGATCCGCCGCGCGTACACGTTCAGTCGCCTCCGCCTCAGCCACGCTGTGCCGTGCCTCGCTCCATTCACCCAGTCGAATAAGATGCTGTTTCAGCCGCAGCATCGGGTCGCCGAGCGGCCAGATATCGGCCTCGCCCTTGGGCCTGTATTTGCTCGGATCGTCCGAGCTCGAATGTGCGTCCGCCCGATAGCTGAACAATTCGATCAGCGTCGGGCCGCCATTGCTGCGCGCGCGGTCGGCAGCCCAACGCGTTACCGCATAGACCGCAAGGAGATCATTGCCATCGACCCGGAGCGCAGGAATACCAAATCCCAAGGCACGCGCGGCGAAGGTCGTCTGCTCGGCACCGGCGATTCCGGAAAAGCTGGAAATCGCCCATTGATTATTGACGACGTTGAGGATGACGGGCGCTTTGAAGATCGAGGCAAAGGTCAGCGCGTGGTGAAAATCCGGCTCCGCCGTCGCACCCTCGCCGATCCAGGCGGCGGCGATGCGGTTGTCATGCTTGTAAGCCGCAGCCATGGCCCAGCCGACGGCTTGACTGAACTGCGTGCCAAGGTTGCCCGAGATCGAGAAAAAGCCGGCTTCCTTGCTTGAGTAAAAGACCGGCATCTGCCTGCCCTTCAGCCGGTCGCGGGAGTTGGAATAGACTTGGCACATCATGTCGACGAGAGACCAGTCTCGCGCGATCAATAGCCCTTGTTGCCGGTAAGTAGGAAAAAGCATGTCGTCACGCGACAAGGCAAACGCCTGTCCGACGGCAATCGCCTCCTCCCCCGTGCATTTCATGTAGAATGACGTCTTGCCCTGGCGCTGTCCGCGATACATGCGGTCGTCATAGGCCCGCGTCAGCAAAATCGCGGCGAGTGCCCGGCGCAGCAGCTCGGGCAGGAGTTTCGGATTCCACGCCCCCGTAGCAATGCCATCCGCGTCCAGCACCCGAATGAGGCTGAACGCCAAGTCGCGGATTTCGGAAGGCCGCACCAGCGGATCTGGACAAGCCGTGTCAGCGGGCTCGGGAATGTTGAGATAGCCGAAATCCGGCCTGTCTCCGGGTCGGTGAAGCGGTTCCGGGATGTGGAGCTGCGGCAACGGCTCGTTTTTCATCTTCGGTTCCCGTGACGGCACGCCGGTCTGGGACGAAGCTAGACACTAGCCGGACCCGCCGCCTTACGGCGAGAATAGCCCCGCACGCTGGCATACGCCTCAGGGTATTCACTCAAGACGAGGACAAGAAGGCATAACCTAAGCTTTATGGCCGGATACTAAGCCCCGCACAGATGACCGCGACGCATTGCACGCCCACAATCTGGCGCAAATTACCCTCGACCAGGTGCAGCATTGTCAGCGGCATCGCATCCATCGCGATCTCCAACCTCACAAGCTCGCCATCCCGGCAAGCCTGCACGCGGTCGGGGATGAGATTCCGCCGAGCGAAAGGGGCGAGAGCGCGAGGCAATAGCCCAGGCTCGGCATCGGCCAGCATCTCGTAACTCACCGCTCGGCACGCGGACTCTTCGGGCATGAACAACATGGGAGAACCTGCAACTTGGTTTCGGACGAGGGCGAAACGCCCGGCTGCCGAACCTCAGCGCGCATGCGCCGGACTGGCTAGGCAGCCGGGGTCGTAATTCGCGCGCCTGAGAACCAAACTTGCATGATCGACATCAAGTACCAGCTCGCATCAGCCGCCAACCCACGGCTTCGCGATTCTCCCATGTCCTGGCCGACAGTCAGCGGTTGCCGAAATTCGCCTTACGCTTTTCCACGAAAGCCGCCATGCCCTCCTTCTGGTCGGCCGTCGCGAACATCGAATGGAACAGGCGCCGCTCGAAGCGCAGGCCCTCGGCCAGCGTCACCTCGTAGGAGCGGTTAATCGTTTCCTTGGTCATCATCACGCCCGGCAGCGACATGCCCGCGATCGTCTCTGCCGTCTTCACCGCCTCCGCGACCAGATCGGCGGCCGGGATAATGCGCGAGACCAGGCCGGAGCGCTCAGCCTCCTCGGCATCCATCACCCGGCCCGTTAGGCACATCTCCATGGCCTTCGACTTGCCGACAAAACGCGTGAGGCGCTGGCTGCCGCCCATGCCGGGCATGATGCCGAGCCTGATCTCCGGCTGGCCGAATTTGGCGGTATCCGCAGCCAGGATGAAATCGCACATCATGGCGAGTTCGCAGCCGCCACCCAACGCGTGGCCCGCCACCGCAGCGATGATCGGCTTGCGAACCGCCGCGAAACGCTCCCACTCGCCGAACCAGTCCCCCGCATACATCTCCCCGTAGGTCTTGTCCTGCATCTCCTTGATGTCGGCGCCCGCCGCGAAGGCCCGCTCCGATCCAGTCAGAACAATGCAGCCGATTCCGTTATCGGTATCCATCGCGGAAACCGCCGCGATCAACTCTTTCATCAATTGGCTATTGAGCGCGTTGAGTGCCTTCGGGCGGTTCAGCGTAATGAGCGCGACGCGGCCGATGGTCTCGACGAGGATCGTTTCATAGGTCATCTCAGTTCCTCTTTTCCGAAAGCTGGCCACGCAGGAGGTGAATGATTGCGGAGAAATCCTCCCCGCCATGCCCCAGCTTCTCGAACAACCCATAAAGCTGCGCGGCCTGGGCGCCCAGCGGCGTGGAGGCACCACTCGAAAGCGATGCCTCCTGGGCAAGTTTCAGGTCCTTCAGCATCAGCGCGGCAGAGAAGCCCGGCTTGAAGTCGTTATTAGCCGGCGAGTTCGGCACCGGACCGGGCACGGGGCAATTCGTGGTCAGCGCCCAGCATTGGCCCGAGGATGTGGACGCAACCTCGAATAGCGCCTGATGGGACAGGCCAAGTTGCTCCGCCAGCACGAAGGCCTCGCAGACCCCAGCCATGGACACGCCGAGGATCATGTTGTTGCAGATCTTGGCGGCCTGCCCCGCCCCGGCCTCACCACAACGCACGATACGCTTGCCCATGCTCCGGAGGATAGGTTCCGCCTTTGCGCAAGCCTCAGCCGACCCTCCGGCCATGAAGGTCAGCGTGCCGGCCTTGGCCCCACCGGTTCCACCCGAAACGGGGGCGTCCAGCGTCAGGCATTCCTTCCCGGCGAGAATGCCATGTGCCTTGCGCGCGCTTGCCACATCGATCGTCGAGCAATCGATCAGGAGCGTGCTGGACTTCACCAAATCGGCGAGCGCGGTCCAAACGGTGATCACATGCTGCCCCGCGGGCAGCATGGTGACGACAGCCTCAGCATCGGCCACGGCATTGGCCACCGTTGCGACAATCCGGATGCCCTGAGCTTGCGCTGCGGCGCAGCACGCGGGCGCAAGATCGAAGCCCGCCACCTCGTACCCAGCCTTTACGAGGTTGGCCGCCATGGGGCCGCCCATATTGCCCAGACCAATGAAACCGATCGTCGTGGCCATGCCGTCTCCTCCCTCGTCGAGCGCGCAGGCTTCGCCTTGGCCGTTCAGCCGTGGCCGAGCAGCGACCGCGCCACGATCACCTGCATGATCTCATTGGTTCCCTCGAGTATCTGATGAACCCGCAGGTCACGCACGATCTTCTCGATGCCGTAGTCGCTGAGATACCCGTATCCGCCATGCAACTGCAGCGCCTGATTCGCCACATCGAAGCTGATGTCGGTGACAAAACGCTTCGCCATGGCGCAGAGCTTAGTCGCGTCGGGTGCCTTCGCATCAAGCGCGGCCGCCGCGCGCCAGAGGAAGGTGCGTGCGGCCTCGAGTTCAGTCGCCATATCGGCCAGCCGGAACTGTAGAGCCTGGAACTCGACCAGAGCCTGCCCAAAGGCTTTCCGCTCCGCCATATAGGCAATCGACCGCTCTAACGCCGCTTTAGCACCGCCGAGCGAACAAGCCGCGATGTTGAGACGGCCGCCGTCCAGCCCAGCCATGGCGATGCCGAAGCCTTTGCCCTCGGCGCCCAATCTATTGGCCACCGGCACCCGAACACCCTCCAGAATCACCGCGCGAGTCGGCTGGGCGTTCCAGCCCATCTTCTTCTCGTTGACACCGAACGAGAGACCGGGCGTGTCCTTCTCGACGATGAGAGCCGAGATGCCGCGTGGCCCATCCGCACCCGTCCGCGCCATCACGATATAGACGTCGCTGGTGCCGGCGCCGGAGATGAACTGCTTCTGCCCGTCCAACACATAGTGCTCGCCGTCCAATACAGCCCGGCTCCTCAAGGCCGCCGCGTCCGAACCGGCACCTGGCTCCGTCAGGCAGTAGCTCGCCAAAAGCTCCATCGCCGTAAGGCCTGGAAGCCACTGCCGCCGCTGCGCCTCCGAGCCGAATTGGTCGATCATCCAAGCGCACATATTCTGGATGGAGACATAGGCAGCGATCGCCGGGCAGCCGGTAGCGAGTGCCTCGAAGATTAGAGTTGCGTCCAGCCGGCTAAGGCCAGACCCGCCGAAATCGTCGCGGACATAGATACCGCCAAACCCAAGCGCCCCGGCCTTCCGAAGGGTATCGACCGGGAAATGCTTTGTCTGATCCCACTCGACGGCAAAGGGCGCCAGTTCCTTGGTTGCGAAGCCAAGCGCCATCTCGCGGATGGCCGCCTGCTCCTCGGTCGGGAGAAAGTCCATAGTGACACCCCGCACCCTGCCGCATCCTCAGCGCGCCGCTCACCATGCCCATAGGCACATCCGAGAGGAAGCCACGGGCGGCATGCTGGTCGCGCGCGAACGGCCCAGTTATGTCAATCGCGCGTTAGCTTTTACCGCCAGAGCGTCGCCAAGCGCGATTCGGACCTAAGCGCCAGCGAGCCCCAGGGCTGAGCGCGCCTCGGCGGCCGTCGCTGGACGGGAGCCGGAGCGCGCGATGGCCTCGACAGCGTGCCTGACCAACTCGGCATTGCTCGTGGCCAAGCGCTCGCGGCTGATCCGGATATTGTCTTCCAGCCCCGTGCGCACACCGTCGCCGCCGCGTGCCAGCACCCAGTCCATGACATGTTTCTGGTTCACGCCGATGCCGGCGGCCGTCCAAGTCGCTTTGGGCAGCACCCGCCGCAACTCACCGAGCATGAGGTCCAGCAAATGCTCCTCCGCCGGCAAGGCGTTCTTCACGCCCATGACGATTTGCACATGCGGTCGCTCATCCATGAGTCCCGCCTCGACCAGGCGCTTGGCTCCATGCAGGTGGCTAAGATCGAAGATCTCGATCTCCGGCCGCACGCCAAAGGTCTTCATCTTGGTCGCCAGATCGGCAACCAGCGTGGCCGAGTTCTCATACACGATCGTTGGGAAGTTGACCGAGCCGGTCGAAAGCGAAGCCATGTCCGGCCTCAATTCCAGCGCATTACCGCGCGCCGCAGGATCACGGCCCCGGCCGCCCGTCGAGAACTGCACGATCATGCCCGGGCAGTGCTTGCGCACACCTTCCTGCACCTGGGCGAAGAGTGCCGGATCGCTGGATGAGCTCTCGTCGGGATTGCGGACGTGGATGTGAACTAGGGAGGCGCCAGCCTCGAAGGCCTCGTGAGTGCTTTCGACCTGCTCCGCAGGAGTTGTGGGAATCGCCGGATTGTCCTTCTTACGCGGCACCGAGCCTGTAATGGCAACGGCTATGACGACGGGCTTCATAAGGTCTCCTCTCCAGCTCGGAGCGCCGCGTCGGGCGCGCCACCCTTGCAGGTATTATGGAACCGAGCGAGCGAGGCGCCAAACGCCGCTATCCGCCGCTGTCGCATGCAGATCCGCGGCAAGCTTCAGCTTGACCACGATCGGACGATGGTCCGAGGTTCCTTTCAAGAGAGCCCTGGCTTCCGAACACGCGAGGCCCCGCACAAGACAGCGATCGAGCCGCACAGGCACCATGTCGCCCGCCATATGCGTCGGCTCGCGAGGACCGACGTCACGGAAATCGGGCAGTAATGCCGGGCCAATAAGATTGTAATCACCCACCAGCGCCGCCCGAAAGGGAAGAATCTTCGCGATGGAACGAAGCTGCCGGCGATTGAGAACCTGCCCGTGCGAAAGGTGCACATTCGCGACGGCGAAGTCTCCAAGCTCGATGATTTGGCTAACGCGCTCGAATATTGCGCCTGATGGAAGTTTCAGCACTCTAGGCCGGCGAAGGAGTGGCAAAGCGCTCCACACCGCGAGACCATGCGGGCGGCCCGGCATCGGGCTGCGCAGATACTGGCCGCCGACCCTCGCCACCAGCCCATCCATCTGTTCAGTGGCTTCCTGCATCAGCAAAACGTCCGGCTGCTCCCGCTGGATCAGCCGAACAACATCGTCGAGCGAGGCTCCGGTGAGGCGGAGCAAGTTCCAGCTGATGAGCTTGATCATTACTTGCACCAAATGGGATTAGTCAGCGGTTTGCAACAGCCAGCGTTTCCGTAGGCTGTCCTCTCGACGAAAGAATGCGATTGAGCCAGGCAGCCGCCCCAGGGTCACGAGCGGCGGAGACTTATAGATTCCGCTCACAGATACGGCAACATCAGTCGCGCACCGGCATCTCGGATCTGCACGAGCAATGAACGGGCAGCCAAATCCGCCTCCATGAGCGGCTTGCCACGGCACCCCAACATACCGGTGCTGAGCAACTTCGCCAGACCCCGATCATAGACTTCAACACAGAGTTCGAAGTTCAGCCGAAATGAACGGATGTCCCAATTGCAGCTACCGATCAGACACCACTGCTTATCGACGACCATGACCTTGGAGTGGTGAAACGGTGACGGGCTCTGCCAGATGCGTACCCCTTCAGTCAGTAGCGGCCCGACATTCGCGCGCGTCCCCCAGTCCACCAACGCGTGGTTGCTCTTTTCCGGAATGACAATGTCTATCTCCACCCCGCGCATCGCGGCGAGAACCAAGGCTGTAATGAGCGCCTCGTCCGGCAGAAAATACGGGCTCATTACGGCAATGCTTTCATGGGCACAGGCGACCGCCTGAAGCACCGCGAACTCTACCTTTTCGAGGTCCTCATCCGGCCCGGAATCAATGACCCGAGCCAATGATCCTTCGGACTGAGGCATGCCCGGCGAGAGGTCACCCTCGTCCAGAACCTCATTCGCGACGAAAGCCCAGTCTCGTACGAAGGCATCGGCAAGCTGCGAGACAATCGGCCCCTCGAACCGGAAATGCAGATCCTGCACCGGTGCCTTCGGATGAGTAGCAAGAACGTTCTCGTCCCCCACATTCAACCCGCCCGTGAACCCCACTGACCCATCGACAACAAGTATCTTTTTGTGCGAGCGCAGGTTGATGAATGGCATCCGCCAGGGCAGCAGCGAATGCATAAACCGGGCCGACGTCACACCTGCGCGTCGCAGCCGATGATAGGCGCGCGACAACAGCCAGCCGCCTCCGATTCCATCGATCAGCACGCGAACCGTGACACCGCGCCGCTTGGCTGCAACCAGGGCTTCGATGAATCGCCCGCCCCAGAGATCGTCGCGGAAGATATAAGATGACATGCTCACGCTGCGTTTTGCCGCATCGATTGCCGCCAGCATCAGGGGATAGGCCTCATCACCGTCATGATAGATCGATGTTGTGGTTCCCGCCATCAATGGGCGACCGGTAATGCGTCCAATGCCACGCTCCAAAGGGGCCAGATTGCTGCCAGCGCCCAGAAGCGCGTGCGAGGGCTGATCGTCGGGGCTATCGTCCTGCGGACGCGCCTGACGAGCGCGACGCTTCACGCGGTTGATGCCAAACATCAAATAGGTGATGGCGCCGAGGAATGGCGCGAACCAGACAAGCCCGATCCATCCGACCGCTGACGCCACCTCTCGCTTTCGCAGCAAAATATGGAGCGTGACGATGACGGTGATCAGCGAGCCGACCGCCAGGGTCACATCGGCGCGGACATGGAGCAATAGGAGCCAGATTTCGTCCATAAGCGCGGCAAGCTCTTATCGCAGCTAAGCCTGGAAGCTTAGCGGGAAGGCTATTGCGTGTCGAACGATTAAACCTAGCCTATTTTGACCTGTTCCTAACCTGGAATCTTAACTTAATTGGCATGAGCACGCGTTCGCGCTAAATTCGGCGTTCTTCTGGAGGCGTAGCCATGTTGTCGGCGAGCCAACTGCGCTTCCTGGCCGCTCATCCCGTCGGGCGTCTCGCGACGGCCGACCGCGACGGAGCGCCGCATGTTGTTCCCGTATGCTTTGCGGTGGCTGGCGCCAGCTTGTACATCACCATAGACGAGAAGCCGAAGCGGAACGACAGACCCGTGAAACGTCTGCGCAACATCGCTGAAAACCCAACGGTCGCCATCGTCGTCGATCGCTATGACGAGACCTGGAGTCACCTCGCCTGGATCATGATGCGCGGCCAGGCGGAAATTTTGAACCATGGAGTGGAACACGACGACGCGCAGGCGCTGCTCCGACGCAGATATCCGCAGCTCGGCCCGATGCGAATTGAACATCTCCCGGTCATCGCCGTCCGGATCGAGCGGGTGACGCAGTGGGGCGACTTGTCCTCGACCGCCTAGTTCCGATCCGCGTATAGCCAGGAGGCGCTAGGCCAGCCATACTGAGGCTTCTCACAAGGAGGAAACCACGATGCGCGTCGGTGTTTTCTATTTCCCCACCGATTACGGTATCGATATAATAGAGTTGGCGCAGGCGCTCGAAATACGCGGCTACGAATCTTTGTTCCTATGCGAGCATACACACATTCCGGTCAGCCGCCGCACGCCGTTCCCTGGCGGCGGAGATATTCCCAAGCGCTACATACATACGCATGATCCATTTATCGCCCTGTCTTTTGCCGCGGCCGCCACTACGAAGCTCCTACTCGGCACCGGCGTCTGTTTGGTGCCGCAGCACGACCCTATCGTCCTTGCCAAAACCATAGCCAGCCTCGACCGGTTTTCCAATGGGCGCTTCATCTTTGGAATTGGTGGCGGCTGGAATGTCGACGAGATGGAGAATCATGGCGCCCGCTACGACACGCGCTTCAAGCTCATGCGGGAACGCGTTCTCGCCATGAAGGCGATATGGACACAGGAAGAGGCATCCTATCACGGCGAGATGGTGAACTTCGATCCAATCTGGAGTTACCCAAAACCGCAGCAGCGCCCGCATCCACCAATCCTTCTGGGCGGGGAAACCGATCACACGCTGAAGCGAATTGTAGAATACTGCGATGGCTGGTTTCCGCGCGCTGGGGACGATTTCGATCCGCACAAAGCCGTCGAGCGCCTACGCAAAGCTGCACTAGCGGCCGACCGAGATTTCTCGACATTGTCGACCACGGTATTTCGCGCACCGAGTGACCCGGCGACACTTGCCGCCTATCGTGATGCGGGTATCCAGCGAGCGCTACTTGAAGTGCCCGATCAAAGCCGTGACGAAATCCTCCGGATTCTCGACAAAAACGCGCCGCTTGCCGCCTGAGCAAACCGCTCGCGCGGGCGACCGCGAAAGCACGCTTTACGCTTACGAGAAAATCGCTGCGAGAAAGTCATCGGCGACGATCGCTCCAACGTGCTCTAGTTTCTACGGCAACCATGCTTTGACAGGAGTTCACATGCCCAGCATCACCACTAAGGACGGCACGGAAATCTTCTACAAGGACTGGGGTTCGGGCCAGCCGATCGTGTTCAGTCATGGCTGGCCGCTATCGGCCGATGATTGGGACGCCCAGCTGCTGTTTTTCCTGCATCAAGGCTATCGCGTCATCGCCCATGATCGCCGCGGCCATGGTCGCTCGACCCAAACCGCTGACGGCCACGATATGGACCACTACGCCGATGATCTGGCGGCACTGACGACCCATCTTGATCTGAAGAACGCCATCCATGTCGGCCATTCCACCGGCGGCGGCGAGGTGGCGCGCTATCTGGGACGGCACGGTGAAAGCCGGACGGTCAAGGCAGCGCTCATCAGCGCCGTGCCCCCGCTGATGGTAAAGACGCCGGCCAGTCCACTCGGCCTGCCGAAGGAAGTGTTTGACGGCCTGCAGGCACAACTCGCCGCCAATCGCTCCCAATTCTATCGTGATCTGCCGGTAGGGCCTTTCTACGGCTACAACCGGCCGGGCGCGAAGACCTCTGAGGCCGTCGTCCAGAATTGGTGGCGCCAAGGCATGACCGGCGGAGCCAAGGCGCATTATGATGGCATCGTCGCCTTTTCCCAGACCGATTTCACCGAAGATCTCAAGAAGATCACCATCCCGGTATTGGTTATGCACAGCGAGGACGACCAGATCGTGCCTTATGCCGCGGCGGGGCCTTTGACCGCCAAACTTCTGAAGAACGGAACGCTGAAGACCTATAAGGGCTTCCCGCATGGCATGCCCACGACCGAAGCGGAAACGATCAACGCCGATCTACTGGCGTTCCTCAAAAGCTGAGCCCACCGATCTGCGCCGCAGATTCGACTACTAACGATAACCAGATCGATTGATTTTCCCTCTTCGGCCAGTTCTCGTGTGACACTTGCAGTCGGATCTGGTGGAGGTTGCCGCTTGGGTGCCTCCACCTAATACCTCTGCCCCGATTGCTGAATTTAAAAGGGGAGACATTAAATGGCTGACGTTCTCGTCGTTGGCGCCGGACCGGTCGGCCTTACCATGGCGGCGGAGCTTGCCCGCTACGGCGTCGGGGTCAGGATCATCGACAAGGCATCCCACCCCACCGAGACCTCGAAGGCGCTGGTCCTGTGGAGCAGAACGCTCGAATTGATCGACCGCATGGGATGCACGCCGCACTTCCTGGAAGCGGGTTTTCGAGCCCACGGCGCCTCAATCCGCAGCGGCGGAAGCTTGCTCGGACAAACGCGTCTCGATGATGTCGCCAGCCACTACAATTATGCCCTGATGATTCCGCAGCGGGATACCGAGCGGCTAATGGGCGCGCATCTCGCCACCCTCGGCGTCGAGGTCGAGCGCGAGCTGGAACTGGTCGGATTTTCGGAAGAGGCAAGCGCGGTCGAAGCCCATGTCCGACATGCGGACGGAAGCGATGAGACCGTTAAGGTGTCGTGGCTGATCGGCTGCGATGGTGCTCACAGCGCCGTCCGACACGGCGCAGGCATCGCATTTAGCGGGCAGCCTCAGGGCGACGACTGGGTCCTCGGCGACGTTCGTCTCGACGGGCCCGGCTCCCCACCCACTGACGAGATCGCCGTCTACCTGCACCGCGACGGTGTCCTCACAATTTTCCCGATCCCAGGCGGCCGCGCCCGCGTTGTGGCGACAGTCGGCAAGTCGGACCCCCGCCACCCAAGGCCAGACCCGACGCTCGAGGATATCCAGCGTCTCTGCGACCAGCGCGCCGGCGGCGGCTTTCGGGCCTTCGATCCCGTCTGGCTTTCCAACTTCCTCGTCAACGAGCGGAAGGTCACCCACTACAGTCAAGGACGCATATTCCTGGCAGGCGACGCCGCGCATATCCACAGCCCCGCTGGCGGCCAGGGCATGAACACGGGAATGCAAGACGCGATCAACCTATCCTGGAAGCTCGCAATGGTGATGAAAGGGGCCGCGTCCCCTGCCCTGCTCAACAGCTACAGCCCCGAGCGCAATGCGGTGGGTGAGATGGTACTGCGTAATGCAACCCGTCTGACCGAAATGGCGACGCTTCATAACCCCGCGGCTCAAGCTATCCGCAACGCCGTGCTGCGCTTCGTATTCGGGTTCCACGGCGTCCGGGACAAGCTTGCCGTGACGATGACGGAAATCGAGATTGCCTACGAGAATAGTCCGCTTTCCACGAAAACGTGGCATGCGGGGAACGAATTCGCAGCGGGCTCTCGGCTCGACCCAGCAGTCTATGATGGGCCGGCGCCCGGCACCGGCGACACTCCACGCTTTGTCTTGTTCGCCGCCGATAGGGAAAAGGGTGCGGCGCTAACCGAGCGTTATCCCGACTTACTGGAAGCCACGGTTCGGATACCACCGGACCCGAAACTCATCCTCATCGTCCGGCCTGATTGCTATATCGGGCTATCCGCCGGTGAAGCCGATTGGAAAGAAGCCGGGGCCTACCTCGCGGAGCTGGTATCGTCGCCGCTACGTTGACTCGCCGCCGCGAAAACGGGAAACGCGCTCGACCATGCCGACCATATGCGCGGCGGCCGTGATCGTCAGGGGGTGATGGGTGAACCCAGGCCTCGGCGAAATATAGGCCGCCATCTCGCGCGCAAGAGCGAGCTGGCGGTCGGATGCTTCGGCAAGCAAAGTGATCACAAGATTCTCCAGCGCGATCACCCGGATCCGAAGTTGCACCAGTTCGACATTCGTGAGCGGCAAGGTCTCGGCCTTGGTCTCCCCCAGGCTCGCCGTTTGAGGCATGGGGTGGGACAGGGCACCTCCCTCATTCTCCAAGGTCGAAAGCGCCTCCTGGTACTGCCTCGGATCACTCGGTATGCGGGGCGGCCTTCCAGGCATGACCAAACCTCCTGAACTGAACGCGCCCCGTCCAATCGCTCCGGAGCTACGGGTGGCGGCCATGATTAGTTCACGTGGCAGGCGCATCGACAAGCGATGATGCGCCCTGGGGCCGAGAAGCCGCAGCAGCAGCGGATCTTGAGGCCCGATCGTTTACCCTGGCGTCAATCGGCTCGCGGGTCCCAGAGCCGGCCGGAGAAGTCCGCCTCGTAGCGCTTTCCCCGGGGAAAGCTCACCAACTCCATCTGCATTCCCCAGGGCGAAAGGAAATAAACCCAGGCTTCGCCGCCACTCGGTCCTTCGGTCTTGAATTCTGGCTCGTCCAGGGTGCGCACGCCTTTCTCGCGCAGATAGGCGGTGGCCGAGACGATATCGTCGACGTAGAAGGCGAGATGGTGGCCGCCTATGTCGCTATTCCGGGGTTGGGTTCGGCTTTGATCGTCCACCTCATACTGGAAGATCTCGAAGTTAGCCCCGTTTTTACACCGCACCAGACGGATGTCTCGGATGCGCGCCCGCGGATCGACCCCGAGCTTGTCGCGCATCCGGGTGCCCTTGGCATCCCCTTGCGGGCCAAGCGAGTAGAACACCTCGCAGCCGATGACATCGCGAAAGAAGGCGACCGCCTCCTCAAGATCGGGGACGGTAAAGCCGATGTGGTCTGTGCCCCGCAGACCAGGAATGCCGGGTAAACCCATGGTCGTCCCCTCGTCGGTTCGCGTCTGCTGCATCCTAGCCGCCAGAGCCACGCGGCGTGAAGCGCCCGCAGCGGTCGCTCCGGACGCACTCCCGACTCCAATCGACCGTTCAGTCGAACAGTGTGGGTCTGAGAGGCGGGCATAGGTTCGGAATTCACGTGGCAGCCCGCGCCATCGCCACGCCTGCTAAACGCCGAGCCTAGGGATTAAGCCCAACCTGTGGCGTCTACGCCTCGATCGGCGGACGGCATATGTTCGAGATGACTCATCTTGGTCCGGAGACTGGCGACCGCGCCACCCTGATCGCCATATTCGTGAGACATCCATTTGTCGACGAGAAGAATGGCCCCCGCCGTCATGGCATCTTCTCTCGCATCATAGGTTTCGCGCGGGATCGTCAGGGTGCCTGACGGTTCTTGAATCACGGCTATGGCCCAGGCCCGTGACGCGGACTGGCTGATGACGACCCTTGTCGATCCAAGCTTCGCGGTCTCGTGCCCGTTGAGCGTGAACGACCAAGCAAGCTTTTTAATGTGCTCATTTCTGACCAGACGCCGGCGGGAAGCTCGCTCTTGAGCAACCCGCTCCGACGCCTCAGCGAGATCCGCATCCTCCGTGCCCAGCACAATCCTGCCGCACTTTGGACCAACTAACAGGCCATCCGGATAATCGTCATGTCGCACGTGGTGAAGAATGCCCCCAATCTCAGCTCCGCATAAATCGCACGCATAGTCTCCGAGACCAGCATCGTAGCATCGCAACCATCGCCATCCGGCGAGGGAGACAGCATCAGCCATAGCGACGCTTTTCCTGTTCGATTTTATCCTGCGCCTTCAACGGGAAATCTCTATCCGTTGAGCACGTTAACAGAGTAATCGTAACCGATTATTTCTGGAGCCTGACAATAGTTTGCATCCATTCCCGTCTGGGACACATGCTTTCCAGAGATACCAGACAAGCCAAAACGGTCGGTCCTCGCGAAATATTGAACGGCACCATTCATACACATTTCTAACATAATCTATTCCGCTCGTGTTGTTGCTCCCGGTTGCGTGAAGCGACTAAGCGATAGCGGCCTTAATCAACTCGTTATGCCGAGTCGTGTTGAGGAGCCTTGACGGCTCGTGGCGAACATCAATTGCGGCGGAACGAGGAGGTCTCGATGCGTAGATTACTTTTGGCCTGCGCTGCTGCCGTCAGCGGTGTTGCCGGCATTGCAAGCCTCAACCCAGCCTTGGCGCAGAGCACGTCGGAAAGCGCGGCTCCCGGCACTGTCACGGTTCGGTTGAACGGGCGTGTCAATTGGTATGCTGGCGTCGAGGGGTCGTCAGTCGATAGCCTTCCTGACGGCACCAAGACGAGCACGACAGGGTTCCTTGGCTATATGCGCCTTTATCCTGGTTTCGACGGCGTTGCCGCCAACGGCCTGCATTACGGCGCCGCGGCTGAAATCCGCATCAACGGCGCGAATAATGGCGCCAGTACAAGCGCCAACAACGAGACGCTCTACGTCTTCCAGGCCTATGGCTACCTTGGTTTGCCGCAACTCGGTCAGGTTAGCTTCGGTCAGGAAAACGGGCCGACCGTGATTTTCGAAACCGGCACCTTCGAAGGCTTCAATGATGGTGGCTGGAACGGCGACATTGAGGGACTCGTTCCCGGCCCCGCCAACCCGGTCTATCCCTTCCCGGATAGTGGCGCCGCCTTCAGCCAGACCACGAACAAGATCGTCTACTTGTCGCCCAGTATCGAAGGCTTCCAATTCGGTGTCGGCTTCGAGCCCAATCATGTGCCAGAGAACGTCGGCCCCGTCGTAACCTCTTCACCAACGCCGATCGTCGGTGGTCAGCCGCGCAACCTGATCGATGTCGGCGCACAATACACGAAGACATTCGGTCCGGTCGGCATCCAGGCTGGTGTGGACTACATATCGGCCGGCCAAGCCAACTTTACGGGTGCCGCTCAGCCTTTCACGACGGCGACCAACTACCACAATCTTAATATCGTCTCCGGAGGTTTGACGCTGAGCTACGCTGGCCTCACCATCGGTGGCAACTCCGTCTATGGCGCATTCAATCAGGTCGATGGCGATACCTTCCAGCTTGAACCTCAGGGTGGCAGTAACGCGGCCGGCTGGCTTGCCGGCGCCCAATACACCCTGGGACCGGCCGTGTTCGGCGCGAGCTTCTTCCGCTTCAACACGACAGGCGATCTACCCGGCGGGATCGATGCCGGCAGCACCGCAACGATCAACGCAAATGGCCTGACCAGCGGCCAGCAGCAAAATACCGGTGTCGCGGCAGGCGGAACCTATACCTTGGTGCCTGGCGTGAACCTCTTCGTCGACTATCTGTACGGCTGGCGCAAGCAGAGCGGATTTGACTTCGCGACAGGTGACGCCGGCACCGACCACAACTACGTGCAATCCCAGTTGCTTGGAGTTGGCTCTCAGATTCAATGGTAACGGGGTCGATGATGTAGCAAAGGCGGCGGCTATTTCGTAGCCGCCGCCTTTCTGCGCAGGATGCCGCCGCCGCAGCGGGCTCCTTGAGGGAGCCCGTTTTTGCTATTTGCGTTCCGCCAAATCACCCGCCATCTGCAGCAACTGCTGAGAAACGGCATGATGAAACGGTAGGAGACCCTTCTTCCGTGTTGTCCCGCCGAGCCTCTCCAGTACCGCCACCACGACGGCCACGGCGCTCTCGCGAGATTCGTTGAGCGGCCGCTCCCGCGTCCCCTGGTCGCCTGGCCTCGGCAGGGTGTGGATGACGGTATCCACAAGTGAATCCGCCAAAGAGGTAATGCCAAGGCTTGCGACCTTTACGCTGACTGCATCCGCCGGGATAGCGGCGTTCATGCCTCTGCTGGAAGCGCTTGCATGAATGTGACTTAGTCCACGGGATTTCGGGAAATCGACCGCAACATCTCTGGTTGGCATGCTTGAAACCTCGGCAAATTCTACAATGCTCACCTATGAGATCGCCAACCCGGATGCGGGCAACATAGCGACTCGCCGCCAGCTCCGACGCCGTGACCTCAATATCTAAGTTCTCACGGACAGGCACGGTGACGCTACGTGCCAGAGCGGTGAGACATATACACTGAAGTTTGAAAGCAGCCGTTTCGTTTGCATCACTATGCGGTGCGCGCATCTTAACGGCGCCGTTCGTCGCGCCTCCGCCGCGATCGGCATCGCCGAATTGCGACCCGACCGGCCGATCCACATGCGGAGCCTCCCCAGACCGCTGAGGCGCACCGCGGGCAGCAAAACCTCGGGGGATGCTGGGCTTAATCTCCCTCTAGCTCACCGGAACAGGGAGTAGGCACCGGCCGCCCTCGCGGCTGGCCAAACCGCCTGCAAACCGGCCTCCACCCGGACATGGCACGGTGTTTGCATCGCAAACTAGCTGCCGCTTGCTTCGCCGAGCCGAACACAATGATCCGGAACCGGGAAACGCCTATTCATGCAGTCCGCCTCGGACGTCGAACTCATATCCGTCACCAAACGCTATGGCGTGACGGCCGCCGTGTCGGACGTCTCGCTCAAGATCCCGGGCGGCACCTATTGCTGCCTGCTCGGCCCGTCGGGCTGCGGCAAGACCAGCACGCTGCGAATGATCGCCGGGCACGAAATCATCAGCGTCGGGGACGTCATTATCGGCGGCGCGAATGTGGGTGACCTGCCGCCCGTCAAGCGCGGCACCGCCATGATGTTCCAGAGCTACGCCCTGTTTCCCCATCTGAATTGCCTCGACAACGTCGCCTTCGGCCTCAAGATGCGCCGCGTCGGCAAGGCCGAACGCCGCGAGCGGGCGCGCGCCTTGCTCGAAATGGTCCGCATGGATGCCTATGCGACCCGCCTGCCCGCCCAACTCTCGGGCGGCCAGCAGCAGCGCGTGGCGCTGGCCCGGGCACTCATCACGCGGCCGAAGGTATTGCTATTGGACGAGCCGCTCTCAGCGCTCGATCCGTTCCTGCGTGGCCATATGCGCGACGAGCTGAAACGGTTGCAGCGGGAATTCGGCATCAGTTTCATCCATGTCACGCATAGCCAAGAAGAGGCCCTGGCGCTGGCCGATCTCGTGGTCGTCATGGACCACGGCCGCATCGTGCAATCCGGGCCGCCCCGCGAGATCTTCGACGCCCCGGCCACCGCTTTCATTGCCCGGTTCATGGGCGGCCACAACGTCATTGAACATGACGGCAACACCATCGCTGTGCGTTCCGATCGCTGCCGCCTGCTGCCGATGACAGCGAATGACGGGCTTCTAGGCGAGGTCTCGTCCATCGAATACCTCGGCGCCACCGTAAAGGTCGCGCTGACCACAGCGGCCGGCGCGGAAATCGTGGCCGTGCTTCCCGATGACAAGTTCTTCGCGGAGCCCTTCTCCGTCGGAAATGCCGCGCGCCTCGCCTGGGCGCCGCGGGACTCGCACCGCTTGCAAGCCTGATCAAGAACAAACCAACAGGAGACGGTATGACGACAAAATCCACACTGCCGCGCCGCGCGCTGCTCAAGAGCACTGCGGCCGTTGCGGGCGCCGCCCTGGGTTCCAGCGCGATCACAGGCTTCCCGACGATCTGGGCGCAAAACATCAAGAACATCACGCTGCGCCAATTCGGTACCGGCGTTTCCAACCTCAACGCCATCGCCGATCGCTGCAAGAAGGACACCGGCATCACGCTGTCGATGACGGCGATGGATACCGACGCCGCGGCCCAACGCGCCGTCACTCAGCCGCATAGCTACGACATCGCGGATATCGAGTATTTCACGGTGAAGAAGGTCTTCCCGACCGGCGTGTTGCAGCCGCTCGACGTCAAGAAAATCAAATATTACGACGAGATCGTGCCACTCTTCAAGACCGGCAAGGTCACGCCCACCGCCTCGGTCGGCCAGGGCACCGCGCCCTGTCGCGTGAGCTATGTCGAAGGCGCGACTTCACGCAAATTCGCGCCCGCTCCCACCGAGTGGATGACGCTCATCCCCACCATCTACAACGCCGATACGCTTGGCATCCGGCCGGATCTCGTCGGCAAGCCGATCACGCATTGGAAGGAACTCGTCGACCCCGCCTTCAAGGGCAAAGCCGCGATCATCAACATCCCCTCGATCGGCATCATGGATGCGGCGATGACCATCGAGAGCCTGGGAATGATGAAATACGGCGATAAGGGCAATATGACGAAGCCCGAAATCGACAAGACCATCGCCTTTCTCATCGAGCAGAAGAAATCCGGCCAGTTCCGCGCTTTCTGGAAAAGCTTCGAGGAAAGCGTCGATCTCATGTCCTCGGGCGAGGTGGTGATCCAATCGATGTGGTCGCCGGCGGTGACCGCCGTTCGTTCCAAGGGCATTCCCTGCGTCTTCCAGCCGCTGGCAGAAGGTTATCGCGGCTGGGGCGGTGGCCTCGGCATCGCCAAGCACCTCACGGGATTGGAGCGCGATGCTGCCTACGAATATATCAACTGGTATCTCTCGGGCTGGACCGGCGCCTACCTCAACCGCCAGGGTTATTACTCAGCGGTTCTGACCACCGCTCAAAAATATATGTCCCCGGGCGAATGGGGTTATTGGATGGAGGGCAAGCCAGCCACCGCGCCGATCATGAGCCCGCAGGGCCAGCAGATCGCCAAGACCGGAGATGTCCGCGACGGCGGATCCTATTACGACCGAATCGGCCATATCGCTTGCTGGAACTCGGTTATGGATCAGGACCGCTACCTGATCCAGAAATGGAACGAGTTCTCGGTTGCCTGAGCCTCGCGCGTGAGCACGACGACACAATCCTCCGGCCGCCTGCGCCGCCGCACCGAGGGCGACAACGCTCTCGGTGCGTGGCTACTGGCGGGCCCCATGGCAATCGTGCTCACGATCTTCCTGGTGGTGCCCATCGCCATGCTGATTGTGGTGAGCTTCCTCGATTACAATTCGGTGCAAATTCTCTGGAGCTTCGTGCTCCAGAACTACCAGGACGCGCTGACCTCGGTCGTTACGTGGAAGACCTTCGGTGTCACCATCGAATATGCTGTCATCACCTGGGTCATCGCGGTTTCTCTGGGCTTCTGGATCGCTTACTTTCTCGCCTTCGAGGTCCGCAGCACGACATGGCAAATGGCGCTGTTCCTGCTGTGCTCGGTGCCCTTCCTGACCTCGAATATCATCCGGACGATCTCCTGGATCCCGGCACTCGGCCGCAATGGCATCGTCAACACGCTGCTGCTGCACCTGCATGTCATCCATCAGCCGCTGACCTTTCTCCTCTACAGCAAATTCGCGATCATCCTGGCGTTCGTGCATCTCGACACGCTTTTCATGATCACACCCATTTTCAACTCAATGATGCGGATCGATCGCACGCTCATCGAAGCGGCGCGGGATAATGGTGCCGGCTTCTGGCGAACCATCCTCAACGTGATCCTTCCACTCTCGAAAAGCGGCATCGGTATCGGCACAATTTTCGTCATCACCCTCGTCATGGGCGATTTCGTGAGTGTCAGCATCATGGGTGGCGGCCAAAGCGCCTCGGTCGGCATCATGATCCAGAACGAGATTTCGCTGCTGCAATACCCGGCGGCGGCGGCGAATTCCGTCATCCTACTCGCGATCGTGCTGCTGATGGTGTTCCTGATCCTCCGCGTCATCGATATTCGCAAGGAACTCTGAGATGGGCGGGGAAAGACGCGGCCTCGCCTTTTATCTCCTGGCGGTGCTTTTTGCCGTCTTCGTGCTGTTCCTGTACGGGCCTGTCGCAACCATCGTAATTCTGTCCTTCCAGGGACCGAATGGCGGCCTCACCTTCCCGATGAACGGCGTCTCGCTGCACTGGTTCCATGCGCTGTTTCAGCAGCAAATGGTGGGCGATTTCGGCGGCGCGGTCACGCGCTCCATCATGCTCGCGCTGATGGTGATGGTCGCCAATGTCGTGCTCGCCGTTGCCGGCGGCATGGCTTTCCGCCGGCGCTTTCGCGGCGCGACCTTGCTGTTCTACCTGGTGATCGCGAGCCTTATCGTGCCGTCACTTCTCGTGAGCCTCGGCATCGGCTTGTTCTTCAGCCAGCTCGGCGTCGATCCCGCCTGGTATAGCTCGGCTTTTGGCGCGCAATTGACCTGGACCCTGCCCTTTGGCCTGCTCATCATGTTCGCCGTCTTCAACCGCTTCAACAAATCCTGGGAAGAGGCCGCGCGGGATCTCGGCGCTGGCCCCTGGCGCAGTTTCCAGCACGTTGTCCTGCCAATCATTCTTCCCGGCGTCGTCGGCATCGCGCTCTTCGGTTTTTCTCTGTCCTACGACGAATTTCCACGCACCATGATGACGGCGGGAGACTCAAACACGCTGCCGCTGGAGGTCTTCGCGATGACCGCGAATGTCACCACACCCGTGATCTATGCACTCGGAACGCTCACCACCGGCTTCTCCGCCCTCATCATCGTGGCGGCGCTGACAACCATGGCGGTGCTGCGCAAAAGACGCCTCGCGCGCGCCATCTGACCCTTTGTCTTCTAGCTTCCGCGATACGTCGTATAGCCGAAAGGCGAGAGCAGAAGCGGAATATGCAGATGTGTGGTGCCCTCATCGACGCGGAACCGCAGGGTGATGCGATCGTAGAAGCCCGCCTCATCACCGCTCCACGCCGCCACATGGAAGGTGATCTCGTATATGCCGTCGCGCAGAGCGTCACCCTCCAGCAGCGGACTATCACATCGGCCATCGGCATTGGTCACGCGCCGCGCAAGGACTTCGCCGTCGCGGTTGAGATTCAGCGCCATGCCGGCAGCGGGTAGCCCTCGCGCCATATCGAGTACATGCACGGTAAGACGACGCCGAGAGTCAGTCATTCACGATGTCCTCCAGCCGGAACCGCGCAATGCGCGCGACCTCGCGAAGTGCCGTCACGTGTTCGCTTTCAGGCGACTGCGTAAGGCGTTGGCGCAGTGCCGCCTCGATTGCCTCTGGATCACGCTGGCCGCGCACGGCGATGATGAAGGGAAAACCGAAACGGTCCCGATAAGCGCGATTGAGCGCCATGAACTCCGTGGCCCGGTCACCCGCCAGCCGATCCAACCCTGCCGCTGCTTGCTCGGAGGCCGAAGCCGCCGTCAGCTTCGCTGGCTTCGCGAGTTCCGGATGTGCCCGCAGTAGTGCCACCTCGGCTTCGGTTCCGGCGGCGGCAAGGACAGCCATCATCGCGGCTTGCAAGGCATCGAGGCTCGCAAAGGGCCTTGCCTGCCAGGCGCCTAGCGCGATCCAGGGTGAGTGCTCGAAGACCCGCCCGAAGCGCTCGGTAAAGGCGCTCTCGTCGAGTGTATTGACTGTATCGAGCGTGATCTTCATTCCGGTCATACCAGGACCATCGCCCAACCCGCGCCCGGCATCAACCGAGACCATCGCGAAAGGAAGACCGCCGCATGACCATGATCCGGAACACCTACGGCAAAAGCCGCGTGCGGGTGATGCGCGTGCATCGCGATGGCCCCCATCACGGCGTTCGCGAGCTTTCCGTACAGGCGATGCTGGAGGGTGACTTCGGCCCCTCCTACACCGAAGCCGACAACCGCCTCTCGATCGCGACCGACACCGTGAAGAACCTCACCTATGTCGTCGCCCGCGAGGCGCTGGACGCGGAGGCCGAGATCTTCGGCCAAAAACTCGCGATGCGCTTCCTGGACCTCTATCCGCAGGTGGAGCGGGCGACGGTCACGATGCACGAAACCAAGTGGCGCCGGGCCTCTTTCGCGGGCCAGCCGCATGACCACAACTTTGTGCTCGACGCCAACGGCAAGCCGTTCGCCGAAGTCGCCATGACACAGGACGGCACGACCATTCGCTCCGGCATCGAAGGCTATACCTTCATGAAGTCCACGCAATCCGGCTGGGCCGATTTCCACCGCGACGCCTATACGACGCTACCGGATACGAGCGACCGGCTTTGCGCGACGGCGATGGACGCGCACTGGTCCTGGTCCGCCGCCCCAGAGAGCTATGACGACGCGAACGCGCGTATTCTCGCGACAATGCTGCAGGTCTTCGGCACAACCTATAGCCATAGCGTGCAGGATAGCCTCTATCGCATGGGCGAGGCCGCGCTGGCCGAGGTCCCTGAGCTTGCGACCATCAGCATGGCCTGTCCCAACAAGCACTATTTGCCCGTAAATCTGGCACCCTTCGGCATGACAGCCGACAATGCGGTGTTTATCCCGACGGACGAGCCGCATGGGCAGATCGAATGCGTCGTGGGGCGAGGCCAGCCGTGACTGAACACCGCCGCGTAATCTACGCCCGCGAGCCCGGCCTGACCATATTCGAGTTTCGCCGCCTCCTGGTCGAATCTGGGCTGGGATCGACACGCCCGGTTGGGGATGAGCCTCGATTGGCCGCGATGCTGACCGCCGCTGACATGATCCTCACGGCGCGGGTGGACGAACCCGGCAATGCCTTGGTGGGCGTCGCCCGCTGCATCACCGATTTCGCCTGGTGCTGCTACCTTTCGGAATTGGCGATCGCCCCTTCGGCGCAAGGCTTGGGCATCGGCAAGGGGCTGCTGGACGAAGCGCGGCGGCAACTCGGCCCCGCTGTCACCCTGATCCTCATTTCCGTGCCCGAGGCTGTGGGCTTCTATGAACGCGCCGGGATGGCGCGGGTACCCCACACATTCTGGTACCGCCGCGAGCATTGAGCGCACGAAGAACCAAAGATGCTGACCAGCTTTGCGGATGACCCGTCATGCTCGGCGAAGGCCGAGGATAACGTCGGAGAATAGTTCCCGTGACGATTGGGATCAGGCCGTAGACTACGAGACATGTGATGCGCCCCCGCCGTGCGGACTTTCGGGCTCAACCCAAAACGATTCGTCGTCCGCCAGCATCTCGATCGCGGAGCAAAGCACCATCACCGAGACGCCCGCATCCTCCAACGTGATGCTCTCCGCAGGCGTATGGCTCACACCCCCGCGACACCGCGTGAAGAGCATGCCAATGCGGCCCAGCGGACCCATCACCAAAGCATCATGCCCCGCACCGCTCTGCAAATGACACACCGGCAAGCCAAAGGCCGTGACGGCTCTGGCCAAGATCGCTTGCAAACCCGCATCGCACTGGACAGCCGGTGCTTCATAGGTTGCGCGCAATTCGACCATGACTTGGCGCGTCGCGGCAATGGCGCGAGCCGCCGTCTCGATAAGGTGCAGCGCCGCGTCCCGCACGTGATCGCGTTCAGCCCGCAGGTCGATACTCAGCACAACCTCGCCCGGAATGCTGTTTGAGGCCCCAGGACGCAGGGTCAGTTGCCCAACAGTCGCGACCAGACCGCCGCCATTCACCTGAGCCGCTTCTTCCACCGCCAGCACCAACTCGGCGGCGGCAGTCAACGCGTCACGCCGCATCGCCATCGGCACGGTGCCCGCATGACCCGCTACCCCTCGCAATGTTGCGGTCACGCGCACGGCGCCAGCGATGGCGGTGACGACACCCACAGGCAGGCCCTCGGCCTCCAGCACCGGCCCCTGCTCGATATGCAATTCGAGGTAGCCGACCACACGCCGCCCCCGTCGCGAGAGAGCCCGAATGTCGGCCGGATCGCAGCCGAACGCCTCCAGCGCCTGTCGCAGGCTGACACCTTCAGCATCGACAACATCGAGCGTCGCCAGATCGAAGCTACCCGCGACAGCGCGCGAGCCTGAGAGCGTAGCCGGGAAACGGGCGCCCTCCTCATCGCCAAAGGCAATGACCTCGACGTCGAACGGCAGCGCCGCACCGCGCCGCCGCAACTCCTCGACGGCGGCGATCGCGCCCAGCACACCAAGCGCGCCATCGTAGCGGCCGGCATCGCGAACCGTGTCGATATGGGAACCGAGGATCAGGAGCGGCCGATCCGAAACCACTCCCGCGCGGCCAACGACATTGCCGATCGCGTCGATCTCGCTTGTCAGCCCCGCCTCTTCCATCCAGCCGCGCAATTGATCGGCCGCGGCTCGATGAGCGGGAGTAAGGTAGAAGCGCGTCAGCCGACCGGGTTCGTCCGTGAACCGTGCAAGCGCATCGAGCCGCGCCATCAGCGCCGCGCCAATCTCCGCGACCCGCGCGTCCTGCACCGTCCGTTCAGCCCTCCGCAACGGCGAAGGTAATCGGCTGCGCGCCCTTCCGCAGAGTAAGCCGCCCCAAGCTGGCGAGATCCTCAAGCCCATCCGGAATGGTCAGGAAGTGGTTGCCCGCAAGCTGCCCGGCTTTGCTGGCGAAGCAGCAAGGACCATAGGCAATCAAAATCTCCGTCTCGCTCACGCCGCCGGGATAGAGAATCACATGACCCGGCGCGGGATAGCTCGTCGCATTCTCCGGCCCGAGGCCGAGATCATAATCGCCCATCGGAATCCAGCACGCCTCGCCGCTCCAGCGAACATGGATGAGGGATTCCCGATAGGGCAGCATGCCGCGAAACGCAGCGACGGTCTTAGGCGCCGCCGTCTCCTCGAAACGCGCGACGAAACTGAAATCGCCAGCCGTGATGCGGATCAAGCTCATACAAGCCGCTTCCCCGACGGGCCGACCGCCATCGCCGCCGCATCGAAGCCATCCGCCAGCCGGCCGGTCGGCTTGATGAGATCATAGGCATCGCGCGCGAGGAACTTGCCGCTGCCCGGCGCCGCCACGACCTTGCCGGATTGCATCGCAAGCTGACCGCGCAGAAATACCGCTTCGGCCCAGCCAGTGACCTCCATCCCCTCATAGGGCGTGTGGTCAATGGCATGGCCGAGCTTATCGTTGGTGATCTTGACTTTACGCGTCGGATCCCAGAGCAGGATATCGGCATCGGCGCCCGGTGCGATGCGCCCCTTGCGCGTTAGGCCAAAGATCCGTGCCGGCTGGCTCGCGACGAGCCGCACGAAATCCGTCACATCGATGCGCCCCTTCGCAACACCCTCGCTGAACAACAAGGGCAGCCGCGTTGCCAAGCCTGGAAGCCCATTGGGGATATTGGTGAAAGGCGCGTCCTCGCCATTGCTGCGTTTGCCGAGATCACCGTGATACGAAAAGCCACTATGGTCCGAGGAAACCACGTCGATCGTGCCGCGACGAATGGTATCCCACAGGCCCTCCTGCGCCTGAACATCACGCGGAGACGGGCTGCACATGTATTTCGCCCCCTCGAAGCCAGGGCGGTCCATATCGGCGGCCGTCAGCGTGAGGTATTGCGGGCAGGTCTCGGCCCAAACCTTCACGCCACGGGCCTGCGCGCGCGCGATTTCCTTCGCGACCCCTGCGGAGGAGACATGGAAAATCTGGATCGGCTGATCGACCAGCTCGGCCAAAGCGATGGCGCGATAAGTCGCTTCGCGCTCCACAATCTCTGGCCTCGACCAGGCGTGATACTTCGGCGCGGTACGGCCGTCCGCCAACAGCGCGCGAGCGCGCCAGTCGATCGCGTCGTAATTCTCGCAATGCACCGTGACCAGCGCGCCCGTGCGGCGCGCTACGGACAGCACCTGTAGATACTGTCGATCGTCAAGATGCACCGTGTCGTAAGTCAGAAAGACCTTCAGGCTGCGGATACCCGCCTCGACCAGACCGGGAATTTCCGCGAGAACCTCATCGGTCGGGTCCGAAATGATCTGGTGGAAACTGTAGTCGATGGCCGATGCCCGCGCGAGTTCCCGGTACTCGTTGAGCGTGTCGCGGATCGGCTGGCCCTTGAACTGCGTAGAGAAGGAGATAGCCGTGGTCGTGCCACCAAGAAGTGCAGCCGCGCTGCCGGTGGTGAAGCTCTCCTCATCCGTGCCGCCCTCGGGCCTTAGCTGCGCGATGTGGCAATGGGTATCCACGCCGCCCGGCATCACCAGCAGCCCGCCGGCATCGACCGACCGCTCGCCTTGAAGGTTTTCCCCAACCGCCGCGATGCGTTCGCCGATGATGCCGACATCGGCGCGATAAGCGTCTGAGGCAGTGACGACCGTGCCTCCCCGCACGACGAGATTATAATCAGCCACAGTCGGGGCATCCAAGGTGACGATCAACTCTCATGCGATGGAACCCGCCCTTGCGATGAATTGCTGCGGCCGAGAATGCGGCGCGGCCGGTGGCTGGGCAAGCTCTAGATCGCAGGCGCGGTCCGGGTTCCGGCGTCTCGCGCCCAGCATCCGGGCACAATCGACCTGCATGGCGTAGCGAAGTCAGCGCGACTCAGTCATCAGCGACACATGAGCCGCGGTAATCTTCCAGCCGCCCGCAGTGAGGATCCAGCTCTGACTCTGGCGGCCTACTTGAGTGCTGCCCGCCCGCCGGAACTCGAGATTGCAGGTGGCAAAAGCATCGCCGTAACAGGCGATCTCGCGCCTCAGCACCTTGCGCGGCGGCGAGCCGCCAACCCGGCCTCGCCGGAACGCCTGAATCTCCGCCGTGCCATAGAGATTCTCACCAACTCCATAGCGAAGGGTCATCGGCGAATCCCAGAACAGCGCGTCGAGGGTCGCGAGATCGTTCGCCATCAGGGCCGCTTCGTACTGATCACAGGCCGCCGTCACCGCCGCGAGCGTCTCGGGATCGTTGATCTTCATTTCCCCCTCGGTCATTTGGCGCGAACCACCCCGGCGCGCTCCAGGTTGTGCGCGACCCGTAGCGCCAAACCCTCCCGCCAAGGCGGCGCGATGACCTGCACGCCCAGCGGCAAGCCTTCAGTCACGACAGGCACCGTGACGATCGGCAGGCCGATGAAACTCAGCGGCTGCGTATAGAGGCCGATATTCGGCCGCGCCGGTATCTCGACGCCGTTCAGCACCATCATTGCCTGCCCGATCCGTGGGGCCGAGAACGGCGTCGCCGGCGCCAACAGAATATCGGTCTCCTCGAAGATCGCCGCGACCTGAGCGCGGAACAGGCTCCGAAAGCGCTGGGCCTGCAGCACCGCCGTCGCCGGAACCAGCGTGCCCGCCATCAGACGGTCACGTGTCGCCGGGTCAAAGTCGTCTGGCCGGCGGCGCAGATCGGGAAGATGCAGGTTGCCGCCTTCACTCGCCGTTATCACGAACGCCGCCGATCGTGCCGTCTCCGCGCCCGACAGCTCGACCTCCCTGGCGGCGCCGAGCGCTTCCGCCACACGGCCAAGCGCCGCCAGCATCTCCGCCGAAGCGCCAGACATGAACCAGCCGCCTAGCACCTTGCACCGCAGGCCATCGATCGAGGACTCAAGCTCCGCCAGGGTCGGCTCGATCGGACGGTCGGCGGAGCCGGGGTCAGCTGGATCGTGGCCTGTCTGCAAAGCGTCGTAGCAGAGCGACAGATCGGCCACCGTCCGGGCGAAGGGGCCGACATGGTCGAAACTGCCGACAAAGGGGAAGCTTCCGGCCCGCGACAGGCGACCATAGGTCGGCTTCAGACCAAAAATGCCGCAAAAGCTCGCGGGCACCCGGATCGACCCATTGGTGTCCGTGCCGAGCGAAAGCGGAACCAGCCCTGCCGCCACCGCCGCCGCTGATCCGCCCGATGATCCGCCCGCTACATGCTCCAGCGCGTGGGGATTGTGCGTCGTCCCGTCATGGGAGTTCTCGGTCACGAAGCCATAGGCGAACTCGTCCATATTGGTCGCGCCGACGAGCACCGCGCCCGCTTGCCGCATCTGGCGCACCAATGCCCCATCCGAGGTCGCCGGCGGCCGGTCGCGCAGGATGAGGGAGCCGGCGACCGTCGTGAGATCCGCGACGTCGAAAAGGTTCTTCACCGCGAATGGCACGCCCGCCAAGGGACCAGGATCACGCCCCGCTGCGACCGCCTCATCCACCGCGCGCGCATCCTTGAGCGCGCGCTGTTCGAGCACCGCCGTGAAGCAATTCAGCGCAGCATCGCGGGACGCGATTTCGGCCAAAGCGTCCCGCGCCACCGTCTCGGCGCGCAGCGTTCCGTCGCGCACCGCCTTCGCCACCGACACCGCATCGCGAACAGCCGCGCTCAAGGCCGGAACACCGGCGCGGGCTCCACGCTTTCCGAAAGGTCAAGCGCCATGAGCCGATCGATATGCTGCTGGAGGGTCTTGAGATTAATCACAACCCCCGGCGCGCAGCTTTCCGGAATGTCGAGGCCGATTCCGCGCGCCGTTTCCCGCCCATGCGCCAGCAGCGCTTCGTCGGAGGCTGGTATTGTCGATTGCATGCGGCGGCGCTCCTGCGGATGTCAAAGCCAGCGAGCCATCACTCGGGTAGGAAACGAGCGAATCATATTTCCCGCGCCGAGGCTATCGCAGACGCGTCACCAAGCCCACCACCGAGTGCTGAAACCGGTTGGCCGCCCATGATCACCGCCGCGGAAGCGCCTGCCTCGACCCCACGCGACAGGCAGCGCTCGATCGCACCACCGCCGAGATGTTCCGAGAGATACCCGGCGAGAAAAGCATCCCCCGCGCCCGTGGTATCGAGAACCTCGACAGTCGGCGCCGGTTGAGCCCAGCGATCCCGCATCAGACCTCCCGCAATCGCCCCCGCGTTCCCAAGCTTGATGACCACCAGCTCGTAGTATTTGCCCAGGATCGCAAATTGCTCCTCCCGATCGGGCGTGCCGGCGAGGAGTGCGGCCTCCTCGCTGTTGGGAAAGCAAATCGAAGCGCCTCGCGTCCAGCTCAGAAAATTCGCGGCCCCCACCTCCTCGATGAAAGACACTGAACCAGGATCGACCGTCACCTTAACCCTGCGCGCCCGCGCCCGAGCCATAAGATTGAGAACGGCGCTTCTGGGACTGGGTGTGATCAAGGCATAGCCGGAGACCTGCAGCAGATCGGCACCATCGAGTAGCGCATCAGGCAAGTCCTCGACGCAGAGTCCGTCATTCGCACCGCGATCGGTAAAGAAGCTGCGCTCACCCGTCGGGTCCACCAGAGCCACCAGGGTTCCAGTCGGCCGCACCGGATCGGCCCCTAGAAACGGAGAAATTCCCAACGCCTCCATCGCCAGCCGCTGGGCAGCGATATCACCCTCGCCGACTCTCCCGGCAAAGCTAACCGCAACACCGAAATGATTTAGCCACGCCGCCTGATTGGCGCCCGAACCTCCCGGCATCGAACGGATCGCCGCCCGCCGGTCCGAACCCACGATCAAAGGTCCTTCGGCCCTGACGATGACGTCTGTCATCACATCCCCCACGACCAAAACTCGCCGCGGAAAAGGAGCGCCTTGGGCGCCCATTCGCTAGCTCGCTCCGCCCGCACCCGAAGCTTCAGCGGCCGTGATCGCCACCAGCGCGACCGCTATCTCCGCCGCGACCGCCGCGTTGTTCTTAACGAGCGCGATATTCGCCTCGAGGCTCTTGCCATCGGTAAGCTCGAAGATGCGCTGCAACAGGAATGGCGTCAGCGCCTTGCGATTGACGCCCGAGGCCTCAGCCTGTGCGACCGCTTCGGCGATCCGCGCCTCGATTGCGGCCGCATCCAAGCCATGCCCGTGCGGGATCGGATTGGCGACCACCATTCCGCCACCCATTCCGAGCTGCCGGTTCATCGCGATCACCCCCGCGACCTCGCCTGGCGTATCGAGACGGTGATCGACCGGATAGCCACTCGTCCGCGCGAAAAACGCCGGAAACTCATCCGTGCCGTAGCCGATCACCGGAACGCCAAGACTCTCCAGCATCTCAAGCGTCTTGCCGATATCGAGGATCGACTTTGCCCCGGCGCAAACAACAGCCACCGGAATCGAGCCGAGGGCCGCCAGATCCGCTGAGACGTCGAAAGTCTCCTCAGCGCCGCGATGCACCCCACCAATCCCGCCAGTTGCAAAGACGGAAATCCCCGCCATCGCCGCGATATGCATCGTCGCCGCGACCGTGGTTCCCGCCAGCCGCCCCGTAAGCAAAAGCGCCGCGATGTCGCGCCGAGACGCCTTCGCCGCCGAATGCCCTTCCGCCGCAAGCCGCTCCAGCGCCACCGCGTCCAGGCCGACCATCAACCGGCCATCCATCATGGCGATCGTCGCCGGCAGCGCGCCATGGTCGCGCACGACCTGCTCCACCGCTCGGGCCATCACGAGGTTCTGCGGAAACGGCATGCCATGGGTGATGATCGTCGATTCCAGCGCCACGACAGGACGACCCTTGGCAAGCGCCTCGCTGACCTCCGGCGCGATCGACAGCAAGCTCTCGGCGGCCATCTCATCTCCTATCTAGGCAGCAGCGGCGCCACCGAGATAAGCGGCCTGAACGCGAGGGTCCAGCGCGAGATCGGCAGCCGCGCCATGGATCAGGATGGACCCGCTTTCGAGGACATAGGCGCGGTCCGCGATGCGTAAGGTTTGCCGCGCATTCTGCTCCACCAGCAGCACCGCCATCCCCTCGTCGCGCAACCGCTTCACGATGCCGAAGATCGACCGCACGATCAGCGGGGCGAGACCCATGGACGGCTCGTCCAGCACGAGCAGGCGCGGCTGCAAAACCAAGGCGCGAGCGATCGCCACCATCTGCTGCTCGCCGCCGGAGAGCGTCCCCGCAAGCTGCAACCGCCGCTCCGCCAGTCGCGGGAAGAGCGCATACATCGTCTCCATCCGCCGCTTCAACTCCGCCGCCTGGTCGCGGATCAGGTAGCCGCCAAGCCGCAAATTCTCCTCAACCGTGAGCGGGCTGAACAGCCTGCGCCGCTCCGGCACATGGGCCAGGCCGAGCGCCGTGATGCGATGCGCCTTGACCCCGTTGAGGCTTTCACCCCCCAGCACCACTTTTCCGCCCCGCACCGGCTCCAGCCCCGACAGCGCCCGCAGCGTGGTGGTCTTGCCCGCGCCATTGCTGCCGAGCAGCGCCACGATCTCGCCGGGCGCCACAGTCAGGTCGATGCCGTGCAGTACCTCGACCTTGCCGTAGCCGACGCGCAGCCCCTCGACGACGAGAAGGCTCATGCCACAGCCCCAAGCGCGCCGACGTCCTCGTCGTCCTCCTCGGTGCCGAGATAGGCCGCGATGACGCGGGGATTGGCCTGGATCTCCGCCGGCCGACCCTCGGCAATGACACCGCCGCGATCCATGACGATGATGCGGTCGGAGACGCCCATGACCAGCAGCATGTCGTGCTCGATCAGCAGCACCGTAGTGCCAAGATCGCGAATGCGGCGGATGAGGCCCATGAGCGACTGTTTCTCGGTCGGATTCATCCCCGCCGCCGGCTCGTCGAGCAGCAGAAGACGCGGCTGACCCGCCAGCGCCCGCGCGATCTCAAGCCGGCGCTGGTCGCCGTAAGGAAGATCGCCGGCCCGCATCCCGGCCTGATCCGCGAGACCGACGAACTCCAGCCAGTTCCGGCAGGCGGCATAGTGCCGGCCAGCCTCCCGCCGCGCGCCACTGAGCGCCAGCATCTCGGTGACCAGCGGCACTCGGTAGCGGTGATCCATGCCGACCAGCGCATTCTCGAACACCGTCATGTCGTCGAACAGCCGGATGCCCTGGAAGGTTCGCGCCAGTCCCAGCGCCACCACACGATGCGGCGCCAGCCCGACCAGCGAGGCGCCGCCCCAAAGGATCGACCCCTCGTTGGGTTGCAGCACGCCGGTCAGGCAATTGAAGACCGTGGTCTTACCGGCGCCGTTAGGTCCGATGATGCTGAGGATCTCGCCCTGCCGCACGGAAAAGCTGACATCGCTGACGGCGCGCAGCCCGCCGAAGATGCGGCTGATGCCGCGCACCTCCAGCAAAGTGCCGCGATGAGGCGCCGGTACATCCCCTGCCTCATCGGCCACCAGCGCCGACGGCTCCGCCTCGGGAACCGCATGGGCGGCTGTGGCGGAGGGCGCCGCGATGTGACGCAGCCGTGCCGGCCACAGTCCTTGGGGCCGCACGAGCATGAGCAGGATGAGCGCAATCGCGAAGGCGAATTCGCGCCACAGATGGATGAACCGCAGCGCCTCCGGCAGGCCCGCAACGATGATGGCGCCAAGAATCACACCGGGCAGGCTGCCGCGACCGCCAAGCACCACGATGATCAGGATCGTCACCGACTGCGCATAGGTGAAGGAAGTCGGGTCGATCGCCCCGAACCGCGCCGCGAAGAGGCTGCCGCCGAGGCCGCCGATGACCGCGCCCATGACATAGGCCAGCATCTTGACCCGAAGCGTCGGCACGCCCACGGCCTCGGCCGCGGACTCATCCTCGCGCAGACTGGTCCAGGCCCGGCCCAGGCGTGAGCGCCCGAGGCGAATGACGAAGACCAGCACGACGACCAGGAACGCGATCCCCAGCTCGTACACCGCTTTGGGCGATGTTATGTCATGCCCGAATAGCCGCGCGGGATTGATGCCGTACAGCCCGTTGGGGCCACCGGTAATGTCGAGGTTGGTCGCGATGATCCTTACGATCTCCCCGAACCCCAGAGTCACGATCGCCAGATAGTCGCTGCGCAGCCGGAGCGTCGGGAATCCGATGATGACGCCGGAGACTCCCGCCAGCAGCATGCTGAAAGGAATCGTCTCCCAAAAATTCAGATGCAGCAGCGTCTCCAGCAGCGCCGTCGTGTAGGCACCGATGGCGAAAAACGCCGCATAGCCGAGATCGAGCAGCCCCGCGTAGCCCACAACGATATTGAGCCCGAGCGCCAGGATCGCATAAGTCACGACCGTCAGCCCGACATCGATGACGTAATTGCTCGACACCAGCGGCAAAGCCGCCGCCAAAACGAGCGCGCCAATGACGAGTGGCGCTACCGGAAAACGGGCGGCCGCCGCCACCTACATCCGCTCCACGACGCGCTCGCCAAAGAGCCCGGTGGGCTTGATGACGAGCGTGCCGATGAGCACCGCGAAAACGATAACGTCGGTCCAGCGCGACGAAACATAACCGGCGCTGAATGCCTCCAGCAGGCCGATGATCAACCCGCCCGCCATGGCGCCTGGAATATTGCCGATACCGCCTAAAACCGCAGCGGTGAAGGCGCGCAGGCCGACGATGAAGCCCATGAAGAAGTTGATTTCGGTGTAGTACAGCCCCTCCATCACACCGGCCACCGCAGCGAGCGCCGAGCCCACGAAGAAGGTCGTCTGGATGACGCGCTCGACATCGATGCCCATCAGCCGCGCCGCATCCCGGTCCACCGCGAGGGCGCGCATCGCGGTGCCCATGAAGGTGCGATGCACAAACAGATAAAGTGCCGCCATCAGCGCCAGGCTGCAAAAGATGATGCCGATCTGGACGTAGCTGATCTGCGCGCCACCAATCACGAAACCCGCGGTACTGACGAGATGCGGATAAGTCTCGAAGCCCGGCCCATAGATCAGCAACACGCCATTTTCCAGCGCGAGAGACACGCCGAGAGCCGTGATCAGAATCGACAGGCGCGGTGCCGACAGCAATGGCTGATACGCGAAACGCTCGATGACGACACCAATTCCGCCGGTCAGCGCCATCGCCAGCAACACCGCCAGCAGCAAAGCGATGCCCCAGGGCATGTGCATCGCCGCCAGGGCTGACAGCACTGTCCAGCCCAAGAAGGCGCCAACCATGAAGATGTCGCCATGGGCGAAGTTGATGAGCCGCACGATGCCGTAGACCATCGTGTAGCCCAGAGCGATCAGCGCATAGAACGAACCGGTCGTAAGCCCCGCGACCAGAAGTTGGAGAAATTCGCTCATGATGCGACGCCGCCGGGACCGCGTCGCATCAATGCGTTCTTACTGCACCGCGACCCATTTTCCATCGGCATCAAGCTTCTGGCCGGCGACGAACTCACCGTTCTTGACGTCGATGGTGATATAGACGGCGGTCGCGCGGTCACCCTTCTCGTTGAAGGTGATGTTGCCGGTGATGCCCGGAAAGTCCTTGATCTTGTGCAGCGCCGCTGTGATCGCCGCCGGATCGACCGACTTCGCATCAGCGATCGCCTGAGCGATCACCGCCACCGCGTCATATTCGTAAACCGAGTAAGGACCCGGCGCCTTGCCATAGGCCTTGGTGTAGTTGGTCACGTAATCCTTCGCCCCGCTCAGGAACTGCGGCAGCGGAGCGGTGGTCGAGGTCCAGCCCTCGGCGCCGGGTCCGGCCGTCTTGATCAAGGTCGGGTCATTGGTGGCGTCGCCACCCATCATCTTGGCTTTGATATGGAGCGCCGCCGCCTGCTTCGCGATCAGCCCGGCTTCCGCGAAGTAACCGGTATAGTCGATCACATCGGGGTGTAGTGAAGCGACATGCGACAAGACGGCGGAGTAGTCCATCTGCCCAGGCGTGATGGCATCGTAATAGACGACGTTCACGCCGTCCTTCTTCAGCGCCTCAACAGTATTGTCGGCCAAACCCTTGGAATAGGTGGTGTTGTCGTCGATGACCGCGGCGGTTTTCGCGTGCAGGTAATTGGCAATGTAATTCGCGGCGAAAGGCCCCTGCTCGTCATCGCGCCCGATCGTGCGGAAAACGGTGTCGAGACCCAGTTCGGTCAGCTTCGGATTGGTCGCACCATCCAGCACGTAGGCAATGCCCGCACGATGCAGCGCCGTCACCTCTGGCAGCGCCGCGCCGGAGCAGTAGGAACCGGCAACCGCGACAACGCCGTCATCAGCGATCTTCTGCGCCGCCTGCGCGCCCATTTGCGCGTCACACCCGTCATCCTCAGGCACCAAAACGATCTGCCGGCCCAGCACGCCGCCAGCCGCATTGATCTTGGCCGCGGCCACCTTGCCGCCATCGACGATATCGATGCCCGCCGCGGCATAGCTGCCCGAGAGCGGCGCCGTGACGCCGATCTTGATGGGATCCGCGGCAAAAGCCGCCGTCGCTCCTCCGGCCAGCATCAGGGGGAGCGCGGCGTAGAGGATCGGTTTGATCATTGCATTCTCCGTAACGAGGGGCGGATATCTTGGCAGCTACCGGTCGGTCTTAGTCCCGCCCCGGCACGAGATGCAATCGGTAGGCCAACAGTTCCCGCCAGGCTGGCAAAGGCGCATCCAGCGCGTGTGGAACCCGCTTCGACCTCGCCTTGATCGGGCGAGGCTGGTTAACATCCAAATCCTTATAAGAAGTAAATGAGAGGGCGATCACCCGCGCCCTACCGGGAAGCCAGTAACGCCCCTGGCCTGATGGCCCGGGGCGTCCTGATCGCGGCCGCCCGAAGACGGCCGCCGTGAGTTAGTTTAGCTCGCCTGGCCGAGTGCCTTCTCAGCCTCCGCCGCGTTCTCTTTCGTCACGAGCACCGACGGGACAAAGGTATAGGGCGGCAGGTCATGGTTGCCGGCGAGGTAGCGAGCGGCATTATCCACCGCCGTCTTGCCGATCAGATAGGGTTGCTGAGCCGCCACGGCGGAAGCCGGCGATGCCGGATCCTTCACCATCTTCACCACGTCCGGGCTGCCATCCACGCCATAGGTCCGCACCTCTGGCCGCTTCGCCGCGACAATCGCCTGGGTCGCGCCAACCTGGGGCACATCCCAAGCCGACCACACCGCCGCGATATCGCCCTTGTTGGGATATTTCGAGAGCATGTCGGTGACCTGGCTATAGGCGTTCTGCACGGTATTGGGGATCACGTCCCGCAATTCCGGCGTGATGATCTTGATGTCTGGGAATGCCTTCAGCACCAGCTTCAACTCGTCATAGCGAATGGCGCAGACCGGCACGCTGTAGAAGCCGTTGAAGACGAGGATATTGCCCTTGCCGTGAATGTCGCTCGCCAATTGCAGAGCCAGCTTCTCGCCGATGCCGAAATTGTCGGAGGTCGTATCGTTGATGCTATGCGGCGAGATCGTATCGACGGTGAACAGCGGAATACCCGCGTCACGAACCTTCTTGAGCCAAGGCTGCAGCACCGGCCCATTGCCAAGCTGCTCGATGATGACATCGGGCTTCTGCGCGATCAGGGTTTGGATCTGGCTAATCTGGCGACTGTCATTGCGCCCGCCATCGAGAGCGATCGCGGTACCGCCAAGCCGCTTCACCTCATCCATCTGGCCCTGATAGGCTTTCAGGTCCCAATAATGCTCCGTGCCGATCACGGTGATGCCGATGCGCTTGCCCTTCAGGCTTGGCACATCATCCGCATAGGCGGTGGTCGCGGCAAATCCGAAGGCAAAAACAAGTCCGGCGAGAATCCGAGCTTTGAACGACATGACGAGGGTCTCCGATTGATTGATTTGTTATTTCAGTCCGCGGCCTGAAGACGCCGCGTGGCGAAGCTCGCGCCGAGCACCGCGAAGACCAGCAGGCCGATCGCGACCTGCTGCCAATAGAAATTCCAACCGATCAGCAGCAAACCGTTATGCAGCATGCCAAAGAGGAAAACCCCGATCAGCGTCCCGAGAACATTCGGCTTCGCCTCCCGGCTAATGGTGGTGCCCACGAAAACGGCACCGATCGCATCAAGCAGAAAAGCGTTGCCCGAGAGCGGCACATAGGACTTCACGGTCGCCGCCAGCAGCAGTCCGGAGACGCCGCAGAGCAGCGCCGAAAGCAGATAGACCAGCCACGTGGCACGCCTTACGGGCAAGCCCGAATAGCGCGCCACCTGCGGCGCCGCGCCGATCGCCCGGACGTGTCGCCCAAAAGGCGTGCGCCCCAGCAGCACCTGCACCACGATCACCGCCGCCAGCACGATCCATAGCGGCGCCGGCACACCCAGCGCTGTGCCATGAGCTAACGCGTCCAAACCGGCCGCGGGGAAGTTGGATACAAGATAAATCGGCGTGCCGCCATTGGTCGCCAATTGCTGCACGCTCTCGCCCACGAACAGCACGCCGAGCGTCGCCAGAAACGGACTAATGCCCAACACGGTGATCAGCGCCGCATCGACAACGCCCACCATGAGCGCACCGCCGAGCCCCACCGCGAGACTAAGCGCCAGCCCATGGCCGAGAGACATCAATGTCACCGCGACCATCGCCGCGATATCCGCCGATGTGCCAACCGAGAGGTCGATCCCTCCCGCCGACACCACCAGCGTCATGCCGAGCGCCACAATCGCGGGAAGGGTGAAGTTGTTCACCAGGATATGCAGCAGGTTTCCCGGCGTCCTGAAGGTCGGCGAGGCCACGGCGAAGATGACGAAAAGCAGGATCAGCGCGGTAGGCGTCACCCAGCGCACCAATTGCGTGACGCGGAAGCGTGGGGCGGCGATACTGGCTGACAACTCACACCTCTCCCGAGCGGCGCGACACGGACCGAACCGCCACGACGAGCAGGATCAAAACGCCTTGCACTCCATTCACCCAGTAGCTCGACACGTTGAGAAGCTGGAAACCGTTGATGAGGCAGCCGATAAACAACACGCTCAGGATCGTGCCGCCGATCGAGGGCAGCAGCCGGCGCGAAAACACCGCGCTCATCAGGCTCGTCAGCACAACGGAGAGAAGAATATCGCCCGAACCCGGCGAACTGCCGGAAAGCCGCGCCGCCTGCACAATGGCTGCCAGCGCCACCAGCAGACCCGCCGACACATAGCTCAGCGCAAGATAAAGCGGCACGCGCAACCCGGCCGACCGCGCTGCTTGCACCGACCCGCCGACCGCCTGAAGCCGCAATCCCCAAGGCGTCGCATGCACCACGACCAGCAGCAGCAGCGCCGTGCCCAGGAAAGTCCAATCGGTCAGCGAAAAGCCCAGCGGCGTGGCACCCGCGATATAGGCGAGCAGCGGGGAATTAGCCGTCAGCACCGTATTCTGTGTGAGCACCAGTTCCAGCCCGGCGCAGATATTCATTACCGCCAAGGTCGCCAGCAACGGCAGAATACCGAGCCCGACAACCGCAAAAGCGTTGACGAGCCCAACTGAAGCCCCCGCCGCAAAAGTCAGCACCGTCGCGGTCGCATCCCCCAAGCCGGCATTGACGGCCACCGTAAAGACCGCCGCGCAAAGGCCGAGATTGGCACCGAGCGAAAGGTCGATCCCGCCACGGATAACGTCACCTCCGCCACCGATGATGACGATGCTCATGCCGAAGGCGAGCAGCGCCAGCACCGTCGATTGCTCGACCACATTGGTCAGATTGCCGCGCGTGAGAAAGCCGGGCGCCGCGATCGCGAAGACAACAAAGACGATGAGCAGAGCGCCGATGGCGGCAAAGCGAACGAAGCCCCCCCGCCGGTTTCTTTTCAGCGGCGGCACCTCAGCCTCGGCATCCTCGGTCGCGAGAGCGACGCCGAGACGCTGATCGATCGCCCCGTCCATCAGGCGGCCTTGTCGAGCGGTGCCAGCGCTCCCGTCGCGGCGGCCAGGATCTCGTCGGCGGTCGTTTCCGCAGGGACAAGCCGCCGCACGATCCGCCCGCGATACATCACCAGTACGCGGTCGCAGATACCCTGCAACTCCATGAGATCGGAGGAGAGGATCAGAACAGCAGCCCCCTGCGCGACTAGATCGCCCAGCAGCCGGTAAATCTCGACCTTCGCCGCGACATCGATCGCAACCGTCGGCTCGTCCAGGATATAGATATCAGACTTGGCGCTCAGCCATTTGGCGAGCACGACCTTCTGCTGATTGCCGCCACTGAGGTCGCGCAGCCGCGCATCCGGCCCAGGCGTCTTAATCCCCAGCCGCTCGATCAGGCTCATCACCTGCCCCCGCTCCCGCCGCGTATCGATCAGACCGAAGCGCGTCAGCCCGCGCAGGCTGGCGAGCGTCATGTTCTCGCGCACCGAGATGTCGAGCGCCACACCCTGATGCCGCCGATCCTCCGGCACCAGCCCGAGCCGCCGTGCGATAGCCCGCCCCGGCGAGCCAATCCTGGCCGGCTTTCCGCCGATCAGGATCTGTCCGCGATCATGGCGCGTAAGGCCGAAAGCCGTCTGCAAAACCTCCTTCGCACCTGAGCCCACAAGGCCCGTCAGGCCAAGGATCTCGCCTGCATGCAGCGTGAACGTGACATCCTCATAAGCGCCCGCCTTGCCGAGCGATTGCAGCGTCAGCGCGGCTTTGCCACAGGGTATCACCTGTTTGGGAAACATCTCGTGGATGTCGCGGTTGATCATGAGGGACACGATCTCCGCCATAGGCGTCGTGCGCGGATCGACCGTCGCGACATCCCGCCCATTGCGAAGGATCGTCACCACATCGCAGAGATCACGAACCTCTTCGAGGTAATGCGAGATATACACGATCGAGGTGCCTTCATCACGCAGCCCCCGGATGATGTCGAAAAGCCGATTGGCCTCCCGCCGCACCAGCGCCGCCGTGGGCTCATCGAAAACCAGCACGCGCGGCTTGTTCAGAAGCGCGCGGGTGATCTGCACGATCTGCCGCTGCGCCGCGCTCAATTCGCTGATCAGCATATTGCCCGAAAGCGAGACTCCGAAGGTCTCCCGGACGATCGCCTCGGCGCGGCGACGCATGGAGAACGGCGCCAGCAGCGGACCATGGCGCAACTCGTTGCCCAGGAACAAGGCTTCCGCCACCGTCAGGCCGGGCACCAGAAGCGCTTCCTGGTGGATGATATGGACCCCGAGTTCTTCCACCAGACGCGGTGTGACGCTGCGGGGTTCCTCGCCATGGATCAGGATGCGGCCGGCATCGAGCTGGTAGAGACCGCCGAGGATCTTGATGATCGTCGATTTCCCCGCGCCGTTCTGCCCGATCAGCCCATGAATGGTGCCACGCCGCACAACCAGGCTCGCCCCATCCAGCGCGCGCGTCGCGCCGAAAGACTTGACGATATCGCGCAGCGCGAGCGCCTCCTCCGTCATCGTCACAGCGCTCCGTGACGTGGCGGCTTGATGCCATTGAGATAGTAATTCCCGATCGCCGCATATTTCCACCGCACTGGATCATGCAGCGTGTGGGTGCGGACATTGCGCCAATGCCGATCGAGATTGTGCTGCGCCAAAGTCGATCGCGTGCCCGCAAGCTCATGCAGCTTATTGGCGGCGGTCAGCGCGGCCTCGGTGCCATAGGCCCGTGCTTCCGCGACAGCGATGGAGGCGAGTGCGACAGTCTCGTCATTCGGCTCGGCAACCGCCTTGTCCACCGCTCTGCCCGCCCGCGCGAGCAGCGCATCGGCCGCGTTCTGCCGCAGCGTCAGATCGCCGATCTGCGCGATCGTATAGGGATCGTCCGTGGCGCGGTCCTGGCCACTATCGATCCAGGGACGCGTGAAGCGCCGCACGAAATCGATCGTATCGGCCAGCGCCGCCCGGCCAATGCCGATGTCCATCGCCGCGTGCATGATCTGCGCGAAAGCCCCCATCGAGGTCGGCACGTCGAAAGCGTCGTGGAACGGGATTACGCCAATCGGATCGACCTCGACATTCTCGAAGATCGTCGTACCGCTGCCCGTCGTCTTCTGCCCGAAGCTCGACCAGTCATCCACCAAAGTCACACCTTGCGTCTCGGGCGAGACGAAGGCGAATAGCAAATTCCCTTGCGCGTCCTTGGCGACAGCCGCGACCCAATGGGCGAAGAGCGCACCGGTCGAATAGAATTTTCGCCCTTCGAGAATCAGGCGGCCATCCTTTGGCAAAAGCGTGGTCTTGTAGTCATGCACCGTCTTGGTGCCGATCTCGCTCAAGGCATTGCCGAAGCGGTCGCCATTCAGCACCCGCTCGAACCAGAGCTGCTTTTGCTCCTCGGTCGCGGTAAGCCTGATCGCCTCGACCACGAAGAAGTGGTTCTGCGGGATCTGCCCGATGCTGCCATCCGCCGCGGCTATTATGGCGATCACCTCCGCCAAGGTCGCCGCCGAAACTCCGGCGCCGCCATGCTCGCGCGGCACGGTGATGCCCCAAAGGCCGCTCTGCGAATATCGATCGATCTCCGCCCTCGGCAACCGTCGCTCGCGGTCGCGATCGGATGCGCCCACGGCGAATTCGACGGCGAGTTCACGCGCGACGACTAGCGCCTCGGCATCGCTGGAGATGCGGTGCGCGGGCCTGCGTTCGGAGAAGTTCGACGAGGCGCTCATTGGGCGGCTTTCAATGTCGTGTGGCGAGAGGCGGCGGCGGGATGCTGCGCGCCAAGACGCGGGCCGCTGCCAGGAAACATTTTCTGGCGCAGCGTGCCGGCGCGATACTCGGTCTTGTACCGCCCGCGCCGCTGCAATTCCGGCACCAGAAGATCGGAGATATCGGCGAAGGTCTCGGGCGTCACGACATAGGCAAGATTGAACCCGTCGAGGTCAGTCTCCGCGATCCAGGCTTCCATCTGATCCGCGACTTCAGAGGCTGATCCCACCAGCAGCGGCCCGAAACCGCCGATACCGACATGCTCAGCCACTTCGCGCACGGTCCAGGTCTTGTCCGGATCGGCCGTGGTGAAGGATTCCACCGCCGAATGCACCGCCTCATTGCGAATATACCGCACGGGCTCGTCCAAATCGTAGACCGAGAAATCGATCCCGGTCCAACCCGACATAAGCGTCAAAGCGCCCGCATGGCTGATGTAGCGCCGGTACTCCGCATGCTTCTCGCGCGCCTCCTCGCCCGTCCGGCCGACAATGGCCGTGGTGAGATTGAAAATGCGGATCGACTCTGGGGCGCGGCCATACAGCGCGGCGCGCCGACGGATGTCGGAAACATAACCCTTCGCCACGGTCTTGCTCGGCGCCGCCATGAAAACGCATTCGGCATGGCGCGCCGCGAAGTCGCGCCCCTTGCCGGAAGTACCCGCCTGGAACAACACTGGCGTCCGCTGCGGAGATGGCTCGCTCAGATGAATCGCATCCAGCTTGAAGAACTCGCCCTCATGCTTGATGCGATGGACCTTCGCCGGATCGGTGAAGATACCGCGCGCGCGGTCGCGCAAAACAGCATCGTCCTCCCAGCTGCCCTCCCAAAGCTTGTAGACCAGATCCATATATTCCTCGGCGATCTGGTAACGTGTATCGTGCTTCGGCTGCGATGCAGCGCCGGAAACTCCACGCGCCGCGCTATCCAGATAGCCGGTGACGATATTCCAGCCGATACGGCCCTTGGTCAGATGGTCTAGCGTCGACATGCGCCGCGCGAAGGTGAACGGCGGCTCGTAGGATAGCGTGCAGGTCACGCCGAAGCCGAGATTCTCAGTCACCCCCGCCATGGCGGAAACGGTCAGCAGCGGGTCATTCAGAGGAATCTGCGTCGCCTCGCGCAGCGCGGTATCCGTATTGCCGCCATACACATCGTAGACGCCAAGCACATCCGCCAGAAACAGCGCATCGAACTTGCCACGCTCCAGAATTTTCGCGAGGTCGGTCCAATAGGATAGGTCGATGTAGCGATCCGCCCGGTCGCGCGGATGCCGCCACAGCCCAGGCGACTGATGCACGACGCAATTCATGTCGAAGGCGTTGAAAAGGATCTCGCGGGTCGCGCTCATCGTCTCGCTCACACCCAGGCGTGGCGCGGAGGCAGCACGCCGTTGAGGGCATGATTGCCGATCAGCGCGTATTTCCAGCGCACCGGATCGTGCAGCGTATGGGTGCGCGCATTGCGCCAATGCCGGTCCAGCCCGTGCTGCGCCAAGGTCGAGCGCGTGCCCGCCAGTTCATGCAGCTTGTTACCCGCCAGAATCGCGATCTCAGTCGTCAGCACTTTGGCTTCAGCGACCTTGAGTGAAGCCTCACCCACCGTCTGCTCGTTCGCCTCCGCGATCGCGCGGTCCACCGCATAGCCAGCCTGTTCCAGGATCGCCTCAGCTGCGTGAAGCCGCAGGAAAAGGTCGCCGACCGCCGCGATAGTATAAGGATCTTCCCACGCGTGATCTTGCCCACTGTCGATCCATGGCCGCGACTGAGTGCGCACGAACCGCACGGTATCGGCGATGGCGGCGCGCGAGATGCCCAGATCAACCGCCGCCTGAATGATCTGGGACACGGGCCCATTGGCGGAGGGCTGGTCATAGCCGAGATAGGCGGGCACCACGTTCCGCGCCTCGATCAAGACATTATCCAGCGACACGCTGCCACTCGCGGTGGTGCGCTGGCCAAAGCCAGACCAATTATCCGTGATCTTCAGGCCCGGCGCCTGGGGATCAGCAAAGGCGAGATAGACCTTGCCGTCCTCGCCAGTCGCCGCGATCGGGATGATATCCGCGAAAAGCGCGCCGGTGGAATAGAACTTTTCGCCGGTGACCCTAAACGCGTCGCCGTCCGCCACCAGTTTCGTATCGAAGACGCCGGCATTCTTGCTGCCCGCCTCGGAAAACGCATTTCCGAACCTGCGGCCTTCCAGCACCCCGGCGTAGAAGCGGGTCCTCTGCTCCTCGTTCCCGGTAAACCGCAGAGCCTCCACCACGCCAAGATGGTTCTGCGGAATTTGCCCGATCGAGGGATCAGCCTCAGAGATCATGGCGATCACCTCGGCGACGGTCGCGAAGGAAACCTCGGCTCCGCCGTAACCGCGCGGCACCGTCATGCCCCAAAGGCCGCTGCCGGAGAAAAGGTCGAGTTCGGCGCGCGGCAGAATACGCTGCTGATCCCGCGCGATCGCCTCCTTCGCCATCTGAGGCGCCAGCTCCCGCGCAACCGCGATTGCCTCCGCGTCACTGCGGATGACGGTGGCAGGGGCGCGAGAGAAGGCGACGCCCTTGTGGCCGGCGATCTGATCCATGCTCAAACCTTGTGCAGCAGCAATATTACGAAGCGAAACGCGTGAACCCCGTAGCGTAACGCAGCGAGCGATCTAACGCAAAAACACCTACCGTCAACGATATTGTTATAATATGCTATCTTAAATAGTGTTATTTGGACGAGGACCGATCCATGAGCGCGTGCAGGACGCCCGGTGGCGCACCCAGCGCCGGCGCCTGCTCAGCTCACGCCGAGCAGAGAGCGCGCGCCACGAACTCCGAGCGTGGTGGGACCAGACGTTCTCCTACGCCGCGCAGATCTCCTTGACCGACTTCATCACGGCCTCGGTGCTGAAGACCCGGTCGAGCCAGCCGTCCCGAAAAATCTGCGGCTTGGCCTGTTCGATCGCGTAAAGCGCGCCATCGGAGAACTTGCCCTCCGGAAAAACCCCAAAGGCGATCGACAGGCCGATATTGATATGCCCCAGCATGAAATCGACCGCCGCCTCGCGCGGAACCCCCCGGCGCACGACATCATCCACGGCCTCCTTCATCGCGAGGCACAGCGTAATGCCGACGGTTTCGGACAAGGCCGGCTCCAGCATCGCGATATTCTCGACCGTGCAGCGATGCGCCCGCATCACCGGCTTGTAGATTTCTCGCGCCACTTCCTCGCACAGCGCATAATGCGCTTCAGGCCCCTGCATCAGCGCGCAAACGATATGCTGCTTGGCGTGAATGCCGCCGAAGAAATCGTTCTTCGCCACCGGGTCGGTCTCGTCATTGAAAATCGGCGGATGGCAGGGATGGGTCACGAAGTAAGTCACATCCGGGCGCACCGGCATTTCGCCCGCATAGGGCGCCGCGGCGTCGAGTACGATGAGCGCCGTGCCGGGCCGCACCTTGCCGATGATGTCGTGGGCGATCTTGCCGATCAGCCGGTCCGGCACCGCCATCACCACCACATCGGCCTGGCTCAGTGCAGTGTCCATTTCGACGCAATCTGCGCCAACCGCTTGCTTGAGCCGCTCGCGCCCTGCCTCGGAAACCTCGACATGATCGACGGAAAATCGCGATCCCTGCAGGTTCGTGGAGAGACGCACACCCATCTTTCCGCCAGCACCGAGTAAAGCGACCTTCGTCATCGGACTATCCTTGGTTCAAATTGGTTTCGAGGAGGACTCGCCGCCCGCCTTTATGCGAGCGAAGTAGTCCGGGCTGCCCATCTGGCCGCCCTTCAGAGCCAGTTCCAGCGCGGCATGGGCGGGGTCATCGGAATGCGCCTTGCACAGCGCCGCTCCGGGCACCGTCGGCGCCAGCGCGCTCAGCGCATAGACGCCGAGCGCCAAAGCCGCGTGGCTCGATGTGTCGCCGCCCGCGATGATTCCGCGATCGATTCCGGACTTTCGCATGACACGATCCAGGATGCGGCCGAGGCCGTCCCCGATGCGGTCATTAACCGTGTCCAACGCGACGCCAGAAGTTTCCACCACACGCCGCAATTCGGGCAGCGACGGATCATCCGGCCCCCGCGCCGTATAGATGATCGGGTCCAGCCCAGCCGACAGCGCCTCAAGCGCCGCCGCCGAGGCGCGATCCTTCTCCCTCTCCCAAGCCGCGCCATCGACCGCGGCCGTGGGATCAAGCCGAATACCCAGGAAACCGTGTTCCTCGGCCCAGGCGATCTGATGCGCCGTCACCGGCGAGCAGGAGCCCGACACCCCGACGATCCGCGCCGCCGCTGGCGCCGCACGCGGCGGTTCGGCCACCGGAATGAGCCCCGCCCGCTGCCAATGGGCGATCAGCGCGTATTCGACACCCTGGGAGCCGACAACGAATTGCATCGCCTCCCGATGCTCCCAGACCAGCCGCCCGGCTTCCGCGAGCGTCTCCTCATCGACAACATCAAGCGACATGATCTGGGCACCCTCGGCCCGCGCGATGGCGAGCGCATCATCCGCGCGTCCCTGCTTCATCGCAACGAAGTCGATCAAGCCCGAAGGAATAGCCGTCTGGGTCGCAAGATGCCGGGCGAGATCCGCCTCATGCATCGGCGTGACAGGGTGGCGGCTCATAGTCGGATGGCGGTCGAGCCGATATCCCACGCCCGCAACCGTCGCGAACAGATTCCCGAAGGCCTGGTAGCGGTGAATAGCGGGCGCCGCCGTGATCATGGGAATCCAACGATTGCCGAAAATCTCGTCGCCGATCTCGATCGCCGCGCCAATGGAGCCGACCTCGCGCGAGGAATCGAAGGTCGAGCAGATCTTGTACTGCGCGAGTGGCGCACCGGTAGAATGCAACGCCGCGAAAATGGGCGGCAAGGCGACGCGCATCCAGTCGGGACTCTTGGACCGCGCGATGCCCGCGATGCCGATGCCTCGAAGGTTAGGGAACCGCGCTAGCTGCTCCGGCCGCGGCACGTCGAAGAACAACACGCTAGGTAGGCCCGCGAAGGTCAAAGCCTCCATCACGGCGGCCGAGCCCGTAAAGTCGTCACCGTAGAAGGCTATCAGCGGCCCAGCCGGCAGCGGCAAAGGTGTCGTTCTGCGATCACTCATTATACGATCATTATACCAGCTAAATCATGTGGAGCCAAACGCCTTCGCTACGGCGCAATGATTCGATATCGAACGCCAACTCAAGCACCGTCATGGCACGCGCAGGCGGGGCGGCCCTCGCGTGCCATCCACGCCTGTCTTTGTTGCGCAAGCAAGGCGTAGATGGCATGCCTTCGCATGCCATGACGGTGAGGGAGTGAGCATGGTTCAAACCAGAGACATCCTGCTTTAGCGAAAGCTACGAAGCGGATTCCACCGCCTGCGACAAAAACAAACCACGGCTGCGTTGCAAATGGTCCCGCATCGTCTGCGCAGCTCCCACCTCGTCATGGGCGATAATCGCATCGAGGATCAGACGATGTTCCTCCAGCGTGATGCGCTCGTGGCCTTTCCAATGCAGCAGACCAGAATGAAACGCACTGAGCCATTGCAGCATCGCGCGGCTCACCACTTCGAGGATCACATTCCGCGTGATGGCGGCAATGACCGTATGAAACTCCATATCCGCCGCGACGAAACGGCCGGCGTCGCGGTCAAGAAACGCGGTCTGCCGCGCCAGTGCCTCTTCCAGTCGCTGAATATCGGCGGGCTCCGCCATGCGCGCGGCCTCCCGCACCATGCCCACCTCGAAGAAAACCCGCGCATCCTGCAACTGCTTGAGGGATTGCGGCTGCGTCGCCAGAACATGCCGCGCCGCATGGTCGATCTGCTGCATGACATCGGCGATCGAGGGATGAGCGATGCGCGCCCGCTCCCCGTGGGTGATGGTAATGAGACCGAGCTTTTCCAGCCGCTGCATCGCCTCCCGCACCGCCGGCCGTCCGACGCCATAAGCCACCATGAGCTCCCGCTCAGACGGCATCTGCGCGTCGGCACCGTAAGCCCCGGTCTCGATCTCTTGCAGGAGGCGATCGAAGACCTCGTCCGACAGCTTGCGCCGCGTGATCTTCTGCGGTGCGACCATCAAGCGCTGATCAGGCTTCCACCCGCTCCTGGTGATATTTCCGGTCCAATTCCTTGATCCCCTCGACATTGGCGGCCGATGAGCCTTGCGGATCGAAATGCGATTCCAAGAATTTGTCGACGATCGCCTTGGCGACTTCCGTTCCGATCACCCGCGCGCCCATCGTGATGATATGCGCGTCGTTGCTTTTCGCGGCGCGCTCGGCCGAGTAGGTGTCATGCGTCTGCGCCGCGCGAATGCCGGGAACCTTATTCGCCGAGATACACACGCCGATGCCGGTGCCGCAGCACAGAATCCCGCGATCGAAACGCCCTTCCAGGATCGCGTTAGACACACGTTCGGCGAGCGAGGCGTAAAGCTCCTTGCCGCCCGGCACCTCACGCCCAAGATCGACGACCTCATGCGGACCGCCGGATAAATGCTTGAAAATGACATCCGACAGCGGCTGTCCCGCGCTGTCTCCGCCCACGACGATCCTCATGTCGATAACTCCTCCGTCCCGTTCTGGGTCGATGCGGCATTGGCCGCCTCTGCGACGATGGCGACGATCTCCGCCAAGCCGTCCGCGTTCCAGGCATAGCGCCCCACGAAGAGCCCGTCGACATCGGGGATCACGGCCAGCTCCGGAGCATTGGCCGCGGTCACGGAACCGCCGTATAGAATGCGGGTCGCCGTGGCATTGGCCGCGCCAAACCGTTCGGCGAGCGCAGCCCGCAGCCGCGCGAGGCGGTCCGCGACATAGTCGGGATCGGCGGCGGCGGCGGCACCGATGGCCCAGCGCGGCTCATAGGCCAGCACAAGGCGCGGCAGGGCATTCGCCGGCTGATCGGCCGTCGCGGTAGCGAGCTGATCCGCCAGAACATCATCCGACCGACCGTCCCGCTTATCCTCCGCCTTCTCGCCTAGACAGAGGATCGGGGTAAGCCCGTGGCGCAGAGCAGCGTTTACCTTGAGGCGCACCGCGGCGTAGGTTTCGTTGAAATGCTGCAGCCTCTCGGAATGGGCGAGTGCCACGTATCGGCAACCCGCCTCGACGAGCATCGGGGCGGAAACCTCCCCGGTCCAGGCGCCGCGATCATCCCAATGGACGTTCTGGGCGCCGACGCCGATCTGCGACCCTGCGACGCGCGCGCCCGCCGCGCTCAGCGCGGTGAATGGCGGCAGAACGAAGACATCGAGCCCATGATGGTTGATGCCGGCCAGCCTTTCGCGCAGCAGGTCGATATAGGCCAGCGTATCGGCGATCCCATGGTTCATCTTCCAGCCGGTGCCGACGAGTTTGCGCCCCCGCTTCGCTGGCAGGGTCATTGCGCGCCCTTCTCGCCGAAGGCCGCGATCGCCTGAGCGAGTTCGGGATGCTCGCGCGCATAATCCGCGAGCGGAACCCCGGCCACCGCCGCTTCCCAGGCCTGAGTGATGGCGCGCACGCCAGCGCCAGCCCCGCCCGGATGCCCCATGATCCCGCCGCCGCCTAGATACAACAAATCGATGGACCGCCCGTTTCGCGCGAAAGTCTCCGGCGCCTGCCCGCCCCATTGCCCCGATCCCACCACCGGCAAAGCACGGTCGTCGTCGGAAAGAAGCGGCGTGGTGCAGTCACGGAAGGAGCGCAGGAAGGACTCGTCCGGCTCCCAATATTTCGCCCCAATGCCATTGACCTGAAACTGGTCGATACCGAGCAACCGCCACAGCACCTGATAGACGCTGAAATCGAGCCCCAGATCCGGATGCCGCGTCAGCATGTCCCAGCCGCTACGATGCGCATGCAGCACCAAGCGCGAGCGCTTCCGCAAAAATGCCAGTCCGCCATAGCCGACCGAGTTAATGTTGATCACCGCCGCATTGCCGCCCGCATCCGCCACGATGTCGTGCTGGCGCAGCATGGTCTCCGGGTCCGCGCTGGAAATGCCAAAGGCATACATGACCTTCCGCCCGGTCCGCTGTTCATGGTCCAGAATCACCGGCATCACGGCCCGCACCCGCGCTTCGAGCGGCGCATAGCCGGGATTCATCATCTTCTCGTCGTCTTTGATGAAATCCGCGCCGGCCTCGACCAGTTCGCGCGCAACCTCCGCCGTCTGTTCAGGCGTCAGTCCAAGCGCGGGTTTGATGATGCTGCCGATCAGGGGCCGGCCATGGACATTCGCGAGCCTGCGGCTGCCGGCGATGCCGAAAGCGGGTCCCGGATGCGCCTTGATAAACGCGGGCGGCAGCCGCAGCCCGACGATACGCGCACCCGACAGGCCGCGCACCGAAAAGACCCCGCCGAAAGCGATGGTGAGGAGGGCCGCGATATCCGTGCCAATAACTTCCAGCGGGAAATCGACATCGACATCCGCGCGCTTATAGGGCCGCGGATTCTGGGAATTGACCGCATCCTGGGGATAAGCCGGCCGCTCATGCGGTTCCAGCATCCGGATATCAACGACCCGCGCCGCGCATCTCGCTTTGAGATCAGCAGTTTCGCCCGGCACCGCGACGAAGGTTCCGGTCGATTGGTCGCTCGCGATCTTTTCCGCGAGCCGCCCGATATCGCCCGACGTCTCAATCCGATACGTCAGCCGGATCGCGCTGTCGTTCGACACTTGGCTCACGATCGACCTGCCACTTTAGTTCCAGCGCCGCCCTGCGTGGTTGGTATCGCGCGCTTCACCGTCCGCCCCCTGCCACCACCCGCCAGCGACAGCACGGCGATCACCACAACGCCCTGCACGATATCCTGCATCCCGGAAGGCAACCCGGCAATCTGCATGGTCGCCACGATGAGGATGAGCAGCACGCAGCCGAACAAGGTGCCGACCGCTGTCGAAGATCCGCCCATGATAAGCGATCCGCCCAACACCACCGCGCCAAGCGATTGCAGCAGGTAGGGACCGCCCATCTCCAGAAAAGCGCCGCCGACATAAGCTTGCAGCAGCAATCCATCGAGCGCCGCGAGCAGTGAGCTAATCAGAAAAGTAGCCGCGACAACCCGCGTCACGCCAATGCCGGAGAAATAGGCCGCACGCGTGCTCTGCCCGACAGCCGAAAGCGTGCGCCCATAGACCAGCCGCCCCAGGACGATGCTGCCGACAACAACAGCCACCACCGCGAGCATCGCGACCACGGGAAAACCGCCGACCCGCGCCGTTGTCAGCCACTTCAGCGTCGGGCTGACGCCGTAGCTCACCAGCTCCTTATTGGCGAAGAGACTGGCGGTAGCCAAAATATATCCGGTCGCAAGCGTCGCGATAATCGCCGGTATCCGGAAAGCCAGCACAAGCACCGCGTTCACGCTGCCAACGACAATGCCAATCCCCAACGTCGCCAACACACCAAGCCATAACCGGCTGTCGTGGCCCTGGATGAGGATCGTGCTGACATAGGCGCTCAGCGTCAGCACGTTGGGAATGGACAGGTCGATATTCCCGCGACCCGCCGTAATCACGAACATTTGGCCCAGCCCGGCCAATGCCAGGAACGACGCTGAAACCGCAACGCCGGAGAGACTCTGCAGGCTGAACCGGCTGGTGATGAGGGACAGCACGAACCACAGCAGCACGACGCCGATGAGCGCCCAAATCCACCGGTTGCGCTGGCTCCAGTCGATCAGCCGGCCCTCGCCCAGACCCGCCATCACTGCGCCCTCCGCCGGATCAGCGTGGCCCGCAACCCGAGCATGCCGAGCAGCAGCAAGCCCTGAACCGCCGCATTGTAATCCGTGCTGACATTTAGCGCGCCAAGCAGGGCGCCGATCAGCGACAAGACGATCGCCCCGGCGACCACGCCCCAAGGCGACAGCACCCCCCCGATCAGGCTGCACCCGCCGATCACCACGGCCGCGACGCTGGAAAGCGTGAAGGGACCACCGACATTGATGTCGCTCGCGGTATTCGCGGCGGTCAGCGAGACTCCGGCGATCATGCCGAAGATTCCCGCCAAACCATATCGGATCACCGCATAGCGCAGCGCCGACCAGCCGCTACGCGCGAGCGCCGGCGCATTGTTGCCAAAAGCGCGCAGCACCACACCAAGCGGCGCGCTGTCGAGGAAGACCGTCACCCCTGCGACGATGAGGATGATAATGACGGATGTCGGCAAATGCGGAATGGACCAGCCGAACAACGACGTGACCCAGTCGGGGCTGCTGCCGCCGGGCGCTGGTTGCAGGGAATACCCCGCTCCCATCCAAATGAACGAAGCGCCTAGCGTCACCACGATCGCGGGAATGCGGCGCAACTGGATGAGCGCGCCGATCAAACTATACGCAATCAGCGCGACAACAATGGTGACCGCGCCCAACAGCGGCCGGTCGACCAGCAGAGTCGCACTCACGACATTCATGAGCCCAGCAAAAGCACCGATGCTGAGGTCGATCTCGCTTCCGCCCACGACAAACATCTGCGCGACAGCCACCAGCACCAGCGCAACCGACGGCCCAAGCAGAAGATCGAGACCGAACACGCTCGCCGCCGCATGATTGACCAGCATCATGACGCCCAGAACCAGCGCCAGACTCACAAAAGGCGCGGCCTTGATGACTGTCTTGCCCCAGTCGCGATGAAGCCGCTCGACACCCTCGCCCTCTCCGCCGCGTGCGACTTGCTCCGAAAAAGAGGCGCCAATGATGGCGTCCTCGGTGATCTCCTCGCGCCGCAGCTCGCGCACTATGCGGCCCTTGCTGAAGACCAGCACCCGGTCGCATTCCATGAATTCGAGGTCTTCGGTCGAAAGCCAAACAATCAGCCGCCCGGCCCCCGCGGCATCGGCGAAGAGCCCATAAAAATCCGTCTTCGCCGCCACATCGACACCGCGTGTCGGATCGTCGAGCAGGATCGTCGGCGAATCGCTCACCAAAGCGCGGCCGACCAGCGCCTTCTGCTGATTACCACCGCTGAGATCGAGAATGCCGGAGCCAAAGCGACCAGGATCCAGCCGCAGCTTCTCGGCGGCATCGAGAATGGCGGGGCGATCCTCGGCCGCGGCGAAAGGCGCGAGCGCGAAACGCCGACCGATGCGCTCGATATCCATATTGGCGAAGACATTCCAGAACGCGAAAACGCCTTCTCTCTGCCGGTCTCCCGAGACGAAACTGACGGCGCCCGAGCGCTCGATCCCGCCCGAATGACCGGAGGCAGCGAAAATGTCGCGCAGAAACTCCTTCTGCCCCGCGCCTTCCAGACCCGCCAGACCCACGATCTCGCCTTCGCGCAGAAGGATCTCGCTGCCGATCTTCTCGACCACCGGGCCACTCACCCGCAGCCGCACTGGCCGTTGCGAAACCGGCGCCGCCTCATGCGCGCGCCGCAAAGCGACTTCCGCGCCACCGCCCATCGCCTGAACCAGTGCCTGGATCGAGGTATCCGCCGCTGCACCGCGCCAGGCCAGACGCCCATTGCGCAGGACCATAACATCGGCCGCGACATCGACGATTTCATGCAGCTTGTGGCTGATGAAAATACTCGCGAGCCCCGCTTCGGCCTGCTGATGAATGAAAGCCCGCAGTTGTCGGCTGCGTTCCAGATCCAGCGACGATGTCGGCTCATCCAAAACAAGCAGCCGGATGCGCGGCGCCGAGGCGGCCCGCGCGATCTCCACCATCTGGCGCTGACCAATGGAAAGGTCATCCACCACATGATCGACATCGATGCCGTTGCCGGGAAACACACGGTCGAGCGCGGCACGGGCCCGCGCACGATAGGCGCGGCGCCATCCGGGCACCGGCCGCGCCAGATCCGGCGCCTCCAGAAAGAAGTTCTCCGCGACCGAAAGATTGGCGCAGAGCGAAAGCTCCTGATGCACGATACGAATGCCGTGAGCCTGCGCCTCGGTGGGACCGAAGCGATCCCAATCCGCCGCACGGCCATCCAGCTCCAGCGTACCGAAATCGGGCCGGCTGACGCCGCAGAGCGCGCGCATCAGCGTGCTCTTCCCCGCGCCATTGCCGCCCACAAGTCCGAGAATATCGCCCGGCCGCACGATCAGCTCGACCCCGTCATTGGCGAGGGTCGAGCCGAAAGCCTTGGTAATGTCGCGCAGCGCAACGAGAGGCACGGTCGCGTCAACGCTTTTGGCGTGCGGCGAGGCCGTGCTGAGATCACTCATCGCTTAGTCACGGAACTGCCTATTTCTGCGACAGCAGATTCGTCTTGACCCAATCCTGCGAATAGGACGGGCTGACGATGATGTTCGGCGGCAGATTGGCGTAGCTCTTCAGATTGGCCTGATCGACGGTCGCCACCGGCATGATGAGCTTCTGCGGCACATGCGCGCCCTGCACGATGGCAAGGCTCAACCAGAAAGCCGCGCCGCCGATACCGGGCGTCGTGTTCATCGAGATGGTCGTATAGCCGTTGCTCGCATTCTCCTGCGCCCACCAGCGGATGAAGTTCGAGCTGCCGCCGCCCTCGATGACAGGCATGTGGCCCTTATACTGGCCGCCATACTGGTCGAAGGCCTGCGCCACGCCGTAATCGTCACCGCCCTGGCCGAGCACCGCATCGACATGCGGCAGGCTGGGCAACACATTGGCGATGGCCGATTGCGCGACCGAAGCGGTGGCTTGGCCATAGACCGTCGCCACGACCTTCACATTCGGATTGTTCTTGAGCACGGCTTCCTGTGCTGCATACATCGACACGTCCGGCGCCGAACCCTTCACGCCACGGACCAGGATGATGTTGCCCTGGTTATGGATGAGCTTCAGCGCGGCGGTGGCCTGCTGCGTCTTATAGCCGGTGAAGTCGAAATTGAGCTGCGTATTGCAAGGCGCCGAGGCGATGGAATCGAAGGAAATCACCTTGATCCCGGCGTGGCAGGCTTTCTGGATAATGCCATTCTCCGCCGTCTCGGAAGCGGCATCGACCGCGATCGCATCGACACCCTTGAGAATGAGCTCGGCGAGCTGGCTGTTCTGCTGGCTGACGCTGCCGTCGCCGTTCTGGATGATGTAGTCCGAGATCAGGCCGGCCGCCTTGGCCTGCTTGGCCGCCGCCTCGAAGGCCTCGACCATCTGATGGCGCCAGATGTTGCCGTAATAGGAGTTGGACAAAGCGATGACCGGCTTGTCGGCCGATGCCATCGCCGGCATGGCCGGTGCGACCATGGCCGCCGCCGCCAAAGCGAGGCTGGGAATAAGCGAGCCAGCAATCTTCATGACATGTTCCTCCGCGCACCCGTTAAGCCCGGGCTGAGCGCTGCATATGCCCCGACATGACAAGCCTAGGCAAGGTGATTATCTCATCATACCACCAGAACCTGCGTTTCTCTGTGCTCGCCCGCATAGGCGCGCGTCGTTCGTCCAGATTGACTCTCCTTCGTCCGAGGCGATACCCCGGCACGCCGCGCCGGCATCCGCCGGCGGCCTCCAGGCGGCTGGAGCAGACATCCGGCTGCGCCGGTCCGCTTCCCGAAGGACATGCAATGCCCGTTAACGCCTTCATCTTCCCGGGTCAGGGGAGCCAGTCCGTCGGTATGGGGCAAGACCTCGCCGCCGCTTTCGGCGCGGCCCGGGACGTCTTCGACGAGGTGGACGAGACACTCGGACAACGTCTCTCCAAGCTGATGTTCGAGGGACCGACCGAGGAACTCACCCTCACCGAAAATGCCCAGCCCGCGCTGATGGCCGTCTCCCTCGCCGTCATGCGGGTACTGGAGCGCGAGGGCGGCCTCGTTCTGCCGCAGAAGGCAGCCCTCGTCGCCGGCCACTCGCTTGGCGAATACAGCGCGCTCGCAGCTGCGGGCAGCCTCCAATTGGCCGAGACCGCGCGGCTGCTACGCCTTCGCGGGACCGCGATGCAACGCGCGGTTCCCGCGGGAGAAGGCGCCATGGCGGCTCTCCTCGGCACTGAACTCGAACAGGCCGCCGAGATCTGCCGCGAGGCAGCCACCGACCCGGAGACCGGTGCTCATCAGGTCGTGCAGCCAGCCAATGACAATGGCGGCGGCCAGGTCGTCATCTCGGGGCATAAGGCTGCGGTGGAGCGCGCTATCGAGATTTCGCGGGCGCGCGGCATCAAGCGCGCCATGCTTTTGCCGGTCTCTGCCCCCTTCCACTGCGCCCTCATGGCGCCCGCTGCCGATGCCATGGCAGAGGCGCTCGCCACCGCCGCGATCACGGCCCCGCTCGTGCCGGTTGTCGCGAATGTCTCCGCCGCCAAGGCGACGGACCCGGCCGCCATCCGGACACTGCTGGTCGAGCAGGTGACGGGCCTCGTGCGCTGGCGGGAGAGCGTGCAGGCCATGGTGTCCATGGGCGTCGACACCTTCATTGAGATCGGAGCGGGCCGGGTTCTCGCCGGTCTCGTCCGCCGCATCGCGCCGGAGGCGACAACTCGCTCCATCGGCACGCCGGCGGAGATCGAGGATTTCCTCAAAGGCTAAAACACCCCGCACGGATTGCGTCGCTGGCGCACCATGCGGCCTCAATCGAAATGATTAAGGGAGCGGACATGTTCGATCTCAGCGGAAAAACCGCCCTCGTAACGGGCGCCTCGGGCGGCATCGGCGGCGCCATAGCGCGCGCCCTCCACGCCCAAGGCGCCGCGGTCGCCCTCTCCGGCACCCGTCAGGCGCCTCTCGACGCCCTGGCGGGTGAATTGGGCGAGCGTGTCGCCGTCTGCCCAGCCGATCTGCGCGACTCAGCCGCGCCCGATGCCCTTGTGGCAACAGCCGAAGCGGCCCTCGGCCCCCTTGCCATCCTCGTCAACAATGCCGGCTTCACGCGGGACATGCTGGCGATGCGCATGACCGATGAGGACTGGCAGAGCGTGCTGGATGTCGATCTCGCGGCACCCTTCCGCCTCATCCGCGCCGCCATGAAAGGCATGCTGCGCCGCCGGGCAGGCCGGATCATCAATATCGCCAGCATCGTCGGCGTCACTGGCAATGCCGGCCAGGCCAATTATTCCGCCGCCAAGGCTGGAATGATCGGCATGACCAAGTCACTCGCGCAGGAAATCGCTAGCCGTGGCGTAACGGTCAATGTCATCGCCCCAGGCTTCATCGAAACGGCAATGACCGCCGGCCTCCCCGAGGCGCATAAAACCAAACTGCTCGGCGCCATCCCGCTCGGCCGCATGGGGAAGCCTGAGGACATCGCTGCCGCCGCCGTCTATCTCGCCGCGGAGGAGAGCGCCTGGGTCACCGGCGCCACCATTCACGTCAATGGCGGGATGGCGATGATCTGAGTCGGGCCGCGACGGCCAGGGGCTTAGGTTTGCTCACCCCGGGCTGTTGGCGACCTAATTAAAACCGTGCTAAGCGCCCCGCTGTTCCGGGGTGCATCGTCGGGAAGGTCGGCGGGTGCTCCGGCCCGGCGCTTGCCCCCAAGGCGTTTGGATTGTCATCAATAGCCGCCAGGCAGGAGTTTCGAGGTCCATGAGCGAAGTCGCCGACAAGGTGAAGAAGATCGTGGTGGAACATCTGGGCGTGGAGGAGTCGAAGGTGACTCCCGAAGCGTCCTTCATCGACGATCTCGGCGCGGACAGCCTCGACACGGTCGAGCTTGTCATGGCTTTCGAAGAAGCCTTCAGCGTCGAAATCCCCGAGGATGCCGCCGAGAAGATCAGCACCGTCAAGGATGCGATCGACTACATCGAGAAGCAGAAGGCCGCCTGACGGCAGCTTCCAGATGACCGGCTTGAGAACGATTGAGCTGCGCCGCGTCGTCGTCACCGGGATGGGCATCGTATGCCCCCTGGGAGTCGGCGTGGAGCATGTCTGGCAGAGGCTGATCCGGGGCGACTCGGGCATTTCAGCGATTCAAAGCTTCGACGTGACCGACCTCCCCGCGAAAGTCGCCGGGGAAGTCCCGGCCGGAGTCCGCGCGGAGGGTGGTCTCGACCTCAACGAGTGGGTTCCGATCAAGGACCAGAAGAAGATGGATCGCTTTATCCATCTTGGCATGGCCGCGGCGATCGAGGCCGTCGAGGATTCCGGCTGGATGCCGACCGACGAGGAAGATCGCTGCGTCACGGGCGTGATGATCGGCTCCGGAATAGGCGGCCTGCAGGCCATCGCCGATGCCGCGGTCCAGGTGCATCAGGGGAAGGTCCGGCGGCTTTCGCCTTTCTTCATTCCATCCGCCCTCATCAACCTGGTCTCCGGCCATGTTTCCATCCGCTACGGCTTCAAGGGTCCCAACCACTCGGCGGTGACGGCCTGCGCCACCGGCGTCCATGCCATTGGCGACGCCGCACGGCTGATTTCGCTCGGCGATGCCGATGTCATGGTCGCCGGCGGGGCCGAGGCCGCCATCTGCGCGCTGGGCATCGGCGGCTTCTGCGCCTCGCGTGCCCTATCGACCGGTTTCAACGCCGAACCGGCCCGCGCGTCGCGTCCCTGGGACAAGGATCGTGACGGTTTCGTGATGGGTGAAGGCGCCGGCGTGCTGGTGCTCGAGGAATACGAACACGCGAAGGCGCGCGGCGCGAAGATCTACGCCGAGATCGGCGGCTACGGCCTCTCGGGCGACGCGCATCACATCACGGCGCCAGCCGAAGGCCATGACGGCGCTTTTCGCGCCATGAAGGCGGCGCTGAAGAACGGCCAGGTCGATCCATCCGAGATCCAATACGTCAATGCCCACGGCACCTCGACGCCGCTCGGCGACGACCTGGAACTCTCCGCGGTCGAGCGTTTCTTCGGCGACAATGCCCGCGGCCTCGCCATGTCCTCGACTAAATCGGCGACCGGTCATCTGCTTGGCGCCGCCGGGGCAATCGAGGCAATCTTCTCGATCCTCGCCATCCGGGACGGGGTGGCGCCACCGACCCTCAATCTCGACGAGCCAAGCGTGCCGAGTGTGATCGACCGCGTCGCCAATACGGCGCAGCAGCGGCCGATCAAGGTCGCGCTGTCGAATAGCTTCGGCTTCGGCGGCACCAACGCCAGCGTGATCTTCCGCGCTGCCGCCTAACCGCCGAAGCTCCCCCATCGGCCGGATCGCGAAATGGGTCCTGCCTCTGGCGGTACTCCTCGCTGTCATCGGGACGGCGCGGGGATTCATCCGCCAGAGCTGGTCGGGCTTCGGTCCCCTCCCGGCCACCACCGCCCTTGTCGTGCCGCATGCGGACACCGCCCAGCTTGCCGATCTGCTGCAACAACGGCAGGTGGTGGATAACGCGCTGATTTTCCGCATCGCGGTGCTGATCACCAGCCGCGACGGCGCGCTGCATGCCGGCGAATTCAGCTTTCCCGCCCATGCCCGGCTCTCCGATGTGCTTGCGATCCTCCGGCACGGCCGCCAGGTCGAGCATCACGTCACCATCCCGGAGGGCCTAACGGCGACAGCCATCGCCACGCTCGTCAATCAGGCGCCCGCGATGCGGGGCAAAGTCTCGCCGCCCGCCGAAGGCGCTGTCCTGCCGAACACCTACGACTATCTCTATGACGCCGAGCGCCCGGCATTGCTCTCACGCGCGGAAGCCGCTCTGGACTCGGCGCTTGCCACCGCTTGGACAGCCCGCGCGCCAAATTTGCCGCTCACCTCGCCGCAAGAGGCCGTGACGCTCGCCAGCATCGTGGAGCGGGAGACGGCCAAGCCCGATGAGCGGTCAATGGTCGCCGCCGTCTATCTCAACCGTCTGAAGCTGGGCATGCCGCTGCAGGCCGACCCGACGGTCATCTACGGCCTGAGCAAGGGCGCCGGCGTGCTTCCTCGGCCGCTGACCCATGCCGACCTCGCGACGCCCGACCTCTACAACACCTATGTGCGGACCGGCCTGCCGCCGGGGCCGATCGCCGCGCCCGGCATTGCGTCGATCCAAGCCGTGCTGCATCCCGCGCAGTCCGACGCGCTCTACTTCGTCGCCGATGGCACCGGGGGCCACGCCTTCAGCCACGACTATGCGGGGCAGGTGCGCAACATCGAAAAGCGCCGCAAGGAAACGGCGGCGCCGTAATCCTACTTCGGCACCACGTTCGGATTGCCCCCCGGCGAACCGGCTGGCGGAAAGACCGGCATATTGCTCGGCGCCAACGGCTTGATAACCGGCATCCTGCTGTTCACCGAGGGCACGATCACACCATTGACGGAGCCGGGCGCCGTGATCGCTGGCGCGCCAGGATTGACGAGGTTCGGATGGGCGGGATCCTGCGGAGCGGGAGGTGCCGTCACCATCGGCTTGTAGGAATTCGGCATCTGCGCCCCCGCCGCCATCGGCATTGCCGCCCCTAGGCCGATCAGGCCGCAAAGCACTATCGTCTTTCGAGCGATCATCGTTTTCTCCCAAGCCGCGAGTCCGCCGGAGCATAAAGGCTTCCGGCGCGGATAAGTTTCAGATGGCCGTGTGCGCCGTCAGCCATTCTCCGCGCGTAGACGCGGCGCGGCTGGCAGGCGAAGTACCCGCTCGGTTGCGAGAAAGCCAAGCATCACCATCGTGACAATGCTGATCACTATGGTCATCACCATAATCCCCGGCAGAAAATGCCATTCGGTGTGAAACACTTCCCGAATGGTGACCATCGCCGCGAGATCGCCCAGCACCGCCGCAGCGATGCCCGCCGCGCCACCTGCCACCGCGAATTCCGTGAGCCAGGCCAAACGGATCTGCGCGCGCCGCGCGCCCAGCGTCTTGAGGATCACCGACTCGGCGATCCGCGCCTCCCGCTCCACCGCAATGGCGCTGACGAGCACCAGCCCGCCCGCCAGAAGCGCGACCAGACCGACCAGGCTGACCGCCGTGCCGATCTGGCCCAGGAGGCCAGCCAGACCACGCAACACCGCGCCGACATCGATGCCGGTCACGCCAGGCAATGCATCCGTCACCGCCGCCAGCACGCGCCCCTCCTGCCCCGGTGGCGTGCGAAGCGTCGCGATCATCGTATGCGGGGCACCCGCAAAGGGGTCCGGCGTGGCGACGAAGAAGAAATTGAGCTGCAGCGATTGCCAGTGGATATCTCGCAGATTGGCGATGCGAAGGTCGAAGCTGCGGCCGAGCACACTCACCGGCAGCAAATCCCCGACACCGATCCCCCAACTCCGCGCCACCCGCGCATCGAAGGACACGAGCGGCGGCCCGATATAGTCAGCCGCCCACCAATGCCCGGCGACAAGACGCGTCCCCGCTGGCGGCGCGGCAGCGAAACTCAGCCCCACATCGCTGCGCAGCGGCCAGTCGGTGCCGGAGGGAGCATGAAATTGCGCGACCGGAACGCCGCGTACCGCGAGAATGCGGGCGCGAAGACTAGGGAGCGCCGCCAGATCATAGGCTCCCGCCGCGCGCGCCACCGTCTCGAACTTGGGGAGGTCAGCCGGCTGCACGTCGATGAAGTAGAAACTTGGCGCCCGACTAGGCAGCGCCCCGGTGAACTCGGCGACCAGATTGGCGCGTATCTCGGCGACCGCCACCAGCACCGTCAGTCCAGCGCCAAGCGAGAGCAGCATCAGCGGCAAGGAGGAAGCCGGTCCATGCAGCCGGCGCAACCCGAAGGCCAGCGCCGCCGATCTCGGGCGTGGCAAGCGGGCCAGCGCCCTCATAAGAAGCCACGCCACACCGCGCAGCAGCAGCAGCGTCGCGGCGGTTCCGGCGCAGAAGCCGAGCGCGATCACCGGCCGCGGCACCGAAACGGCGGCGAGCCCGACCAGCAGCGCAAGGCAGAAGCCTTCCGCCAGTGCGAACTGCAGGGTCCAGGGCAGACGCTGCGGCAGAACCGCCGCCCGGAACAGTGCCGCGCCCGAGATCGCCGACGCGCGCCGCAACGGCGGCATCGCGAAGACAAGGGCCACCAGCAGCCCGAACGCCGCCGCAAGAGCCAAAGGCAATGAGTAAAGTGCGAGATTTGCCGGCACCGGCAGCTGGTTCCGCAACAGCGGCAGAACCAGCAACGGCGCCAGCCCACCGACCACCAGTCCGAGCAGAATCCCCGGCAGCCCGAGCAACGCCAGCTCGAAGCCCAACACAGCGCTCATCAACTGCGCGGAGGCGCCGAGACAGCGCAGTGTCGCGATGCTGCGCGCCCTCGCGGCAAGCCATGCCTCGACGCCATTCGCCACGCCGATTCCGCCGACCAGCAGCGCCCCCAGGCCGAGCAGGATCATGAACAACGCGGCCTGATCGACGAAACGCGTTATATCGGGCGCCGCCTCGCCAACGCCGCGCACGCGCCAGGCCGCCACCGGAAAGGTCTTTGCGAGATCGGCCGTGACCCGCTCCGGCGCGAGACCGGCGGGCAACGCCACCTGCAATGCGTAGGTCGCGAGGCTACCGGAAGCCAACAGGCTGCTATTGCGCAGGGTATCGAGCGGCACCAGCGCTTTAACCCCGAAGAGCTGGCTGTCCGATATGCGGTCGGGCGCATCAACTATCTTGCCGAGGTAGCGTAACGGGACACCGCCGAGCGTCACCCGGTCGCCAGGTTTGAGGCCGAGCGTATCAGCGGCTGTCGGGTCCAACAGCAATCCCGGCAAGGCGCCGGACGCCAACAGTTCTGAGAATCCCCCGGCAGGCGCGGTCGTCACGCGTCCCAGCAACGGCCAAGTGGGACTGACCGCCTCAACCGCTGCCAATAAGCGCCGGCCCGAGGGGGCGACGAGGATTGACCGTGTCCGCACCGTCTCCGAAAGCCGCCCATGACGCGCCAAGAACCAATCGCTCAGCGCCGGCGGCAACGCTCCACTGCCAGTGGAAATGGCGAGATCGCCACCCAGAATAGCCCGGCCATCCTGCGCCAGACCCTGGTTGATCGCCGCCCGCAGGGAGCCGACGCCCGCGATGGCGGCGACACCCACGGCCAGGCAGAGCACGACAATGAGCAGCCCTCGCCGCCCGCCGCGCAGGTCGCGCAGCGCAAGCCGCCAAGCGAGGCGCATCACGCGATGCGGCCGTTTTTCAGGGTGACGATGCGGCCACAGCGCGCGGCAATGCCGGGATCATGGGTGATGAGCATCAAGGTCGTGCCGCCCTCGGCACAGAGTGCGAAGAGCAAATCCATCACGCTGCGGCCAGTTTCGACGTCAAGACTGCCGGTCGGTTCATCCGCCAACAACAGGCGCGGCCGCGGCGCGAAGGCTCGGGCGATCGCCACGCGCTGCTGCTCGCCGCCGGAGAGCTGAGCCGGTCTATGATGTAAGCGATGACCCAATCCGACCTGTTCCAGCGCCCCAGCCGCGACCTGTGCGGCATCCGCCCGCCCCGCGAGTTCGAGCGGCACAGCGACATTCTCCGCCGCCGTCATAGTGGGGATGAGATGGAACGACTGGAACACGATACCGAGGTTCCGCAGGCGAAAGAGCGCCCGCGCCTCCTCGTCCAGCGCTTCCAGCGCCTGACCCGCCACCCGGATGCCGCCGCCGCTCCCCCGCTCCAGGCCGGCGATCACCATCAGCAGGCTGGTCTTGCCCGAGCCGGAGGGGCCAAGCACCCCCACGCTCTCGCCAGCGGCGATATCGAGGTCCAGCCCCTGAAGAATGGCGACCGCGCCGGTGGAGGTCGGGATGGTCAGCCGCAAGTCGCGAAGGGCGACGATCGGGGTTCCCTCCTCGCGCGAGATTGCGGGACCGGCGGGCAGAGGATTTCGTCTCGACATGCCGGACATCTGGTGTCGAGGAGGGCATCCGCCATCGTATTGGCGGACAACGCGGTCATTCGTCGATGGTGGGAAGACAGTCCTTCGCGGCAACCGGTAACTTGTGCTCTGTCCCACCGAAAGACGATTAGCCCGGAGTTGTGCGGGCACGGCGCGCGCTCTTCTATTGCGGCAGACTGACATACATCGATCTTGAGGGATGAAGTGAATCAGACAGCCCGTCTCGCCAGCCGAATTCTGCTTGCTGCCCTGATGGCGGCGGTGGCTCCGTGGCCGCAGCAGGCGGCGAAGGCGGCGACCGCAGGGGCACCGGTGCGATTGCTCGTCCTCGGCGACTCCCTCACTGCCGGCTATGGCCTGCCCGTTGAGGACGGTTTCCAGGCTCGCCTCGCGGCGGCTTTGAAGGCTCAGGGCGCGTTGGTCACGCTCGTCGACGCGGCGGTCAGCGGCGATACCACCTCCGACGGGGCGGCCAGGCTTGGCTGGGTGCTGGGCGGCGGTCCGGTCGACGCGGCACTGATCGAGCTCGGCGGCAATGACGGGCTGCGCGGCCTCGACCCCGCCCTCATGCAGCACGCGATGACCCAGATTCTCGATGCGCTGGCGGCCAAGCATATCCCGGTGCTGCTCAGCGGCATGCTCGCACCACCCAATCTCGGAGCCGACTACGACAACCGTTTCCGTGCCGTCTTCACTGAACTCGGGAAGCGGCCGGACGTGATCTTCGACCCCTTCTTTCTGCAGGGCCTCATCGGGCATCCCGAACTGACCCAGGCTGATGGCATCCATCCCAATGCGGCGGGCGTGAAAATCGAGGTGGCGCGGTTATTGCCGCTGGTCCTGCAACTCGTGGCGCGCGCCAAGGCGCAGGAGACCGCGAAGGCGCCGGCCGGATGAGGCTCTTCGTCGCTTTGGATCTACCCTGGCCGCTGCGGGAACGGCTGGCGTCGCTCGCCACCGGCATACCCGGCGCGCGCTGGGTCAGCCGCGAAAACCTGCACCTTACTCTCCGCTTCATCGGCGAGGTGCCACCCTGGCGCGCCGAGGAGATCGACCTCGCGCTGCATGGCCTGCGCGGCCGCGGCTTCAACCTGACTTTGGCCGGCGCCGGACTGTTTGAACGCGGCGGCCGCGTCACCTCCCTCTATGCGGGCATTGAGCGGTCGCCGCCGCTCGAATTGCTGCAAACGAAGATCGAGACAGCGTTGCAGCGGGCAGGGCTGGAACCGGAACGACGACGATTTCTTGCCCACGTCACGCTTGCCCGCATGGATCAGCCGCCGAGCGAGAAAATCACCGGCTTCGTCCAGCAGAACAACCTCTTCCGATCAGAAGCTTTCGCGGTCGATCGCGTCACATTATTCAGCTCGCAGCTCACCAGCACTTCGCCGATCTACACTGCCGAAACGGAGTATCTTCTGGACTGAAGAGCGGTGTTTTCCGCTAATTGGAGCGCCGGGAGCTACGAACTCTCATCCTTTGTGACACGTTCGACGACGATCGCGTGATGCCAAGGTCCCATGGCAGCGCTTGTGCAACTGGCGGCGCGCTGTCTAGAAGGCTTCATGCCTTTCGCTGCCTCCCGGATTCTCAAACGCGCACATGGCTGGCCGATGCGGTGGTGCGCCACTAACGGAACGATAGCGTGAGCGGCTCGGACCCCAGGCGATGGCTACGTGACGCCCGGCGGGCCATGGCGCGCCTGCCCAGCCTGCGTCTCACCCGCGTGCCGGATGCGCCGACTTTACCGGTGCGGGACCTTTGGCCGGGTGACCCGACCCAGGGCGCGCGACTGCTGAAAGGCGAACTTGTCGTCGGCAACTCGGTGCGAGCGTTGCAGCCCGGCGGCTGGGGCGACTCCAACGGTTCCCCGGTACTGCGCGCAGCGGCGCATTCCTTCACGTGGCTGCGGGATCTCAGGGCGCTCGGGACCGATGCAGCGCGCCAGCGCGCCCGCACGCTCGTTTCCGAATGGATCGCGACGCCGCAGCATGATCCCGTCGCCATACGGCCGGATGTGGTGGGCGCGCGGATTGCCGCCTGGCTCGGCCATTACGATTTCTTTGCCGCGAGCGCCGAGGACGCTTTTCGCCAGAAGCTCATGGCGCGGCTGGTGGGAGACGCCCGTGCGCTCTCCGCCGCCATGCCGGTCGAGGAGAATGAGGCGCGCGGCTTGACCGCCATCAAGGGGCTGGTCGCGGCGGCGGTTGCCTTGCCCGATCAAGGCTCTTTCCTTAGCCGCGCCCTGCGCTTCCTGCCTCAGGAACTCACGCGGCAGATTCTACCCGACGGCAGCCATATCGAGCGCAGCCCGGCGACCAATCTCTCCGCCCTGCAGGATCTCACCGAGATCCGTGCGCTGTTGCAAGCCGCCCAGGCGACGCCGCCACCGGCGCTCGGCCCTTCGATCGAGCGGCTTGCCGCCGCACTTCGCGTGTTGCGGCACGGTGATGGCGGACTCGCTTTGTTTAATGGAGCGCGGGAGGAGACCTCCAGCCTCGTCGATCTCGCGCTCACTCAGGCGGGACGCGCAGGCAGGGCTCCGACGCAATTGGTGGATGGCGGTTTCCACCGGCTGCAGGCCGGACGCAGCGTGCTGCTGATGGATACGGGCGCGCCGCCGCCGACTGGCTTCGACCGCAATGCCCATGCCGGCACGCTCGCCTTCGAATTGTCGATCGGCCGCGACCGCCTGGTGGTCAATTGCGGCTCTGCGCCCGCCGCGATGTCCGAATGGCGGGACGCCTTGCGCGCGACCGCCGCGCATTCCACCCTGATCATCGACGACACCAGCTCCTCCGAGCTGAAGCCCGAGGGGCTCGGCCGGCGCCCGGAACAGGTCGAGGTGCAGCGCCAGGAGGCGAGCGGCGCGCATTGGCTCGAAGCAAGCCATGACGGCTGGTTGAAGACCTTCGGCGCCCTCCACCGCCGCCGCCTCTATGTTGCGGCAAGCGGCGAGGATATCCGCGGCGAGGACGCCGTGGAATCGGCGACACCGCAGAGCTTCGCGGTCCGCTTTCATCTGCATCCCAATGTCCAGGCGACGCTGCAGCCCGATGGCGAGGGCGTGACGCTGCGGCTGGCCGGGGGCGCGAGCTGGCGTTTCAGGGCCGACGGCGCCCGCATCGGGATCGAGGAAAGCGTCTATATGGGCGGCAGCGAGCCCCGCCGCGCCGAGCAGATTGTCCTGACCTCCGAGGCCGAGGGGCCGCAGCAGGTCAAATGGGCAATCACCAAGCTGGGCTAGCGTCCTAGCCGGAGCGTGTTCGCTGGGTGGCGAGATAGGCCGCCGGGCCGAGAGCCGCATGAAGATCATCGAACTTACCAACACCGATTTCGCCATGCGGCACTTCCTCGCGCCGCTCCTGCGCGAGGGCCGGGCGCGAGGTCATGAGATGGTGGGCGCCACAACGGAGGGCGCGCTACTGAGCCCGCTGCGGCAGGAGGGCTTTCGTGTCCTGCCGCTGCCGCTTTACCGCGATCTTTCGCCGCGCAACCAATGGGCTGCTTTCGTGGCACTCCGTGACCTGTTCCGGGCCGAGCGGCCCGATCTGGTCCATGCGCATATGCCCATCAGCGGCTTCCTCGGCCGCATGGCGGCCCGCGCCGCCGGGGTGCCGCGCATCGCCTATACCTGCCACGGTTTCCTCTTCAACCAGCCGGGCTCCCTGCTGCGGCGCGGCGCGGCGCTCGCCATGGAAGAGGTAGCCGGGCGTGTCACGGACCTCTTCCTCACCGTTTCGGCCGAGGAGGCGCGGGATGCGCGACGCCTCGGCATAGCGCGGCACCCGATCGCCATCGGCAATGGCCGCGACCCCACCGTCTTTCGTCCGGACCCTGAAGCTCGCGCTGCGTTTCGGGCAAGTTTCGGCGTGCCGAAAGATCGCGTTGTTGTCGTCATCGTCTCCCGCCTCGTGCGTCACAAAGGCCACCCAGAGCTTCTCGCAGCGATGGAGCAGGTCCCGGGCACCGAGCTCTGGGTTGTCGGTGACCGGCTGCCCTCGGACCATGGCGCCGAGATTGAAACCGCATTCGCCACAAGCTCGCTCGGAGACCGCTTGCGCCGTCTTGGCTATCGCGAGGACACGGCGGCGGTTTTGGCGGCGGCCGACATCTTTGCTTTGCCGAGCCATTTCGAAGGCCTGCCTATGTCGGTCATCGAGGCGATGATGAGCGGCTTGCCCGTGGTCGGGACCGATATTCGCGGACCACGCGAACAGATTGTCGATGGCGAAACGGGCTTCCTGGTGCCGCGACGCAGTGTGCCATCCCTTGCCGCCGCGCTGAAGCGACTCGCGGCCGATGCCGGACTTCGCGCCAAGATGGGTGCCGCCGGCCGCAGCCGCGCCTGCGCGCTGTTCGACGAGAGGCGCATCGTGCGTCGCACGTTGGACCTGCTGACGGGCGAAGAGTCACCGAGCGCGCGCGAATAGTGCTCTCACGAGGGCATCCAATCCTTCATTTCTCCCGCCAAGCGGTAGAAATTGACACGGCCGCAGGCAGGGCCAGACTTCGAGGACGGCGCGGGACCATGCTGCGCCGCTTCAGGGTCAAAGCTGCTGGCAAATGAAGCGGAGACGGCGTTGATGCCGTGACCGCCCTTGCCCGGCCCCCTTAAGAGAATGCCCTGCAACGGCAGAATCTGCTTAAGGCCGGCGACAACCAGCAGGTTGCGGCCGCCATCAATCTGTTGCCGCACCGTCTCGGCCATAGCGCGGTCAGCACCCTCCGAGCCGCCTTCCGGCGGGGAATCGACGGGGATAATCGCCAGGCCATAAGCCCTAGCGAGCGCGCAGACGAGCGCCGCCATCTTCGATTGCGCCCGCGCGGGGCCAATTTGCTTGAGGTAACGCGCCGCGCCACCGGCCCGCGCCATGCCCTGCTCGACCTCCCGCATGCCGTGGCGCAACTCCTCGAGCTGGGTCGGGGTGATGGCGGCCAGCAGCGCGCGGTAGCCCTTGTCCCGGGCACTGCCAAACAAGGCGTCATAGAGCGGGAGGAGGCCGAGATTGCCGCTCGGAGCCGCGATCAGGATGGCGGAGGCAAGGCCCGGCCGGCTGAGGCGGGCCGCTGTAGTGAAGAGGTCCTTCGCGATTAGCGGGGCCTGGGCCGGCGAGCGATATACCCCAAGATGCGAAGCGCCTGCGGCGTTCGCGACTCCGGGCTCACCGGACGCGGACGACTTGCGAGGCTCATCTGGCTTGTCCGCTTTCGATGGCGTCCCTTTCTGCCGCATCGCCGCCCGCCAAGACGGAGATACGGTGGCGCCACCCGCGGACCGGGCGGATTGGGTTGCTTGGGGTAGGGCTGCATCCATGGCCGGTTCCTCCTGCGCTATAGCGCAATCCGTTACGACTAGGCATCATTACCCTGGACTTCGATAATAAACTGTAACCAATTGGGCCGGTAGAGGCTGGACGAGGCGGGGACGCCGGCTCTATCTCGGCGCCACCTGCCGGAGCATTGCCCCCATGAGCCTTATCCCCGTTCGCCGCGCCCTAATCTCGGTCTCCGACAAAACGGGGCTGCTGCCTCTCGCGGCGTCTCTCGCGGCCGTGGGGGCAGAGATCCTCTCGACCGGCGGCACCGCCCGCGCGCTGCGCGAGGCCGGCTTCGAGGTGACGGAAGTTTCCGACCACACCGGCTTCCCGGAGATCCTGGATGGCCGCGTGAAAACGCTGGTGCCGCAAATCCATGGCGGATTGCTCGCGCGGCGAGACCTTCCCGAGCATATCGCGCAGATGGATCGCCACGGCATCGCGCCGATCGATCTGCTGGCGGTGAATCTCTACCCCTTTGAGGCGACGGTCGCCCGAAATGCCGATGCCGAGACCACGATCGAAAATATCGACATCGGCGGTCCGGCTTTGATCCGTGCCGCGGCGAAAAACCATGACTTCGTGGTGGTTCTGACGGACCCCTCGCAATATGACCAAGTGCAGACGGCGCTCGCCGAGGGCGGTACCGAACTGAGCCTGCGGCGCGCCCTTGCCGCTGCTGCCTATGCGCGCACCGCGGCCTATGACGTTGCGATCGCCGCCTGGTTCGCGCGTGAGGCCGAAGAGACGGCGCCGGAGCGTTTCGCCATCGCCGGCCGGTTGCGCCAGCGGCTACGCTACGGCGAAAATCCCCACCAAACCGCAGCGTTCTACGTCACCGACCAGCGGCCCGGCGTCGCCACCGCGCGGCAGGTGCAGGGCAAGGAACTGTCCTACAACAACCTCAACGACACCGACGCGGCCTTCGAGTGCGTCGCGGAATTCGCTGAACCCACCGTGGTTATCGTCAAACACGCGAATCCCTGTGGAGTGGCTTCCGCCACCAGCATGGCGATTGCGTGGGATGCGGCATTGGCCTGCGATCCGGTGAGCGCTTTCGGCGGCATCGTGGCGTTGAACCGGCCGCTCGATGCCGCGACAGCCACAAGGATCGCGACAATCTTCACTGAGGTCATCGTCGCGCCGGATGCGAGTGCCGAAGCGCAGACCGTCCTTGCCGCGAAGAAGAACCTGCGGCTGTTGCTGACCGGTGCGCTGCCTGATCCGGCGGCACCCGGCACCAGCTTCCGCTCGGTTTCGGGCGGTTTTCTGTTGCAGTCGCGCGATGCGGGCCGGGTTGCCCGCGCCGATCTGCGCGTGGTGACGAAACGTGCGCCCAGTGAGGCGGAGTTCCTCGACCTGCTCTTCGCCTTTCGGGTCGCGAAGCATGTGAAGTCGAATGCGATTATCTATGCGCGTGATCAAGCGACCGTCGGCATCGGCGCGGGTCAGATGAGCCGCGTCGATAGCGCCCGGATCGCCGCGTGGAAGGCAGCAGAGGCAGACAAGGCGGCGGGACGTGTGCGGCCCAGCACGCAGGGATCCGTCGCTGCCTCGGACGCGTTCTTTCCCTTCGCTGATGGGCTCGAAACGATCATTGCCGCGGGCGCCACGGCGGTCATTCAGCCCGGCGGCTCTATGCGGGACGAGGAAGTCATCGCAGCGGCCGATGCCGCCGGTATCGCGATGGTGCTGACGGGGATGCGCCACTTCCGGCATTGAGCGGTTTCGGTGGAAGCGCTTCTTTCAGCCCACCCGCAAGGCCGGCTTCTACCTTGACGGCGGCTTCCGAGCTCCATTCAGCAACTGGCTCGCGAATTTTCGATTTCTCGGTGCAAATGGCGCCGGAGAAGCATCTCCGGATACAGCCAACTTTCGCGCGGCAAAGTCCAGCAACTCGCGAAACCGGACGTTCCCATCTGATCTCCTCACGACAAGCTTGGGGTGGCCTATGCGATCGATGGTTAAAGTCATGCTGTCGCTGTCCTCGTTGGGATCCTGACGCCACATTTTGCGGCCGCGAGGATTGACGAGGCGTGATCACCGTTGCAGTTTGCGTATGATTTTCATGCGTCGGGTCAAGGCGATGGCGCAGCGGGGTTTTTCCGCGCCTCGTATTTCTCGGCTTCGTGGTTCACGTCCCATGCACCGACAATCATCCAGAGATCGGCGTCGCTGGAAACGTCTCCGGGTCTGAGCCCCAGCGCCACCTTGAGCCTCGACAGCGCCTCCGGCTTGTTCAGGAAGAGATCCCGGGCCTGCTGCACGCTGAGCGTGGATAGATAGCTATCGGGCAACGCGTCGATGATTTTGAGAAGATCGTCGTCCGCGGGAGTTTCTCCTGGTTCGAGCTCCAGCACTGTTTTAAGGGCCACGAGCGCTTCCGGCTTATCCTTGAGGAGAATCTCGAGCGCCTTCTTGCCGATCGGGGACAAAAACTTGTCGGGAACGAGAGCCGAAGGCGCTGCCGGGATGGGCTCCCGCGCCGGGGCGGTGCGTCTCTGTCCCCCGCGTGCAATGAATCCGGGTCCCACGGGCGCACGAAGCCTATCCGAACGCCCTATCCCGTGGATGCCCGGCTTGTGAAAAGCCTCAGCCTTCCGCTGACTGACGATGTGCTGGAACTTGTTCTCGCCGTCGCTAACGGGAATGCCCGTCAAGGCGGCAGGACTGGCGTCCTTCGCGGTACCCACACCAAGTCTCATCAAATAGTTCCTTCGCGATTCCCTATCCCTTCATGTGAGCAAGCATGCGTTGACACGAAACTAACAAACCAAACCTAGCCCCGATCACGGTCGGACTTCCGCAAGCCTAAGCTCCCACCGCCTCGCCCGCGCCGATCCGCGCATGCTCGCGCAACTCCGCCTCGCCCACAGCGTCAAGCGCGTCGAGGAATGCGGCGGCGAAGCTGCCTGGTCCACTGGCGCGCGCTTCCGCCCGTTCGGAAGCGACCGCCATATGGGCATGCGCGGCGACAATGGCGGTGAACGGATCGGGCGCAGCAGACGCATAGGCGGCGGCGAGCGCGCCGAGCACGCACCCCGTCGCGGTCACGCGCGGCAACCAGGCGCTGCCGCCCGAGACGCGCACCAAAATGATCCGCTCGCCGACCCGCCCCACCACATGATCGATCGGGCCGGAGGCCGAGACGGTAGCGGCATGCACCAGCAGCGCCACCGCGGCGGGCACCGCCGCCGGGGCGTCGATGGCGCTATCGACCCCTCGCCCGCCCGCGCCGAGGCCCGCCAGGCCGATGATCTCCGAGGCATTGCCGCGGATGATCGCAGGTCGGTCGCGCAGCAATTCAACGGCGATCTGGCCGCGCCACGGCAGGCCGCCAGCGCCGATCGGGTCGAGCACCCAGGGCCGCCCGGCGGCGCGCGCCGCGGCGGTGGCGAGCCGCATACCCTCGACCTGCGCCGCCGTCGGCGTACCGAGATTGACCAGCACGGCATCCGCAATGCCGGCGAAGAGGCCGGCCTCCTCCGGGTTGTCGACCATCGCCGGAGCGGCGCCCACCGCGAGCAGCACATTCGCCATGAAATTGGTCGAGACGGCATTCGTCAGGCACTGGACGAGCGGCGCCTTCGCCCGCAGCGCGTGTTGCGCCGCCACGACATCCTCAAGCCCCGGCGCATGATCCAGCGTCATAACCCATCCCTCAAAGCGATCAGCCGACACCTATGACACAGGCGCCGGAGGTCTAGAACCCGATGCGAATGCGAGCGATTCGCATCGTTTCGATCTCGACTTGATCGTTCCGGGCGCGATCGTCAGACTCCAGCGCGATGCGCAACTTCTCCGACCTCTCCGAACGCGAAATCCTGGCCCTGGCCATCGGCAACGAGGAGGAGGATGGCCGCATCTATGCCGATATGGCGGAGAGCCTGCGCACCGACTATCCGAGCACCGCGCATGTCTTCCTGGAGATGGCGCAGGAGGAAAGTGGCCACCGCCATGACCTGCTCACGCTGTATCAGGAGAAATTCGGTGACCATATTCCGCTGATCCGCCGGCAGGACATTCGCGGCTTCATCGCGCGCAAGCCGGTGTGGCAGATCCGGCCACTCTCTGTCGCCATGGCACGGGCTCACATGCAGTCGATGGAGGTCGAGGCCTTCCAATTCTACACCCGTGCCGCCGCACGCAGCCAGGACGCCTCGATCCGCAAGCTGCTCGGCGACCTCGCCTTGGCCGAGACCGCGCATGAGCTGCGCGCCGATGATCTGGTGGAGCGGAACCTTGGCGAGGAGGCGCTGCATAGCGAGGACGAGGCGGCTCGCCGCTCCTGGCTGCTCCGCGTCATCCAGCCGGGTCTGGCCGGGCTCATGGACGGCTCGGTCTCGACCTTGGCGCCGCTTTTCGCGGCCGCCTTCGCGACAGGCAATACGTGGTCGGCCTTCCTGGTCGGGGTTTCCGCGTCACTTGGCGCGGGCATCTCGATGGCCTTCGCAGAGGCGCTTTCAGATAACGGAAGCCTCACCGGCCGTGGGTCGCCGGTGGTTCGCGGCTTGGTCTGCGGGCTGATGACGACGATCGGCGGCCTCGGACACAGCCTGCCCTTCCTCCTGCACGACTTCCACACGGCACTGTTCCTCGCCATCGCCGTGGTGCTGGTGGAACTCGGCGTGATCAGCTGGATCCGCTGGAAATACATGGACACGCCACCGATCTCGGCGACGATTCAGGTAGCGCTCGGCGGTGCGCTGGTCTTCGCGACGGGGGTGTTAATCGGGAACAGCTAGAGGGCCCGGGGCATCAAGTGAGGAGATCAGCGAAGAAACAACGCCAGCAGCAACAACACGCCGGCCTGGCACCAGCACGCGACACGGTACAGCCGGAGCGCGGCGCGGATGTCGGCAGCGGTCAGCGCGGCGCGGCCGTCGCCCATCCAGCCATCCTCCACCAGCGTCTCGCCATAGACGCGTGGCCCGGCGAGGCGGAGGCCGAGAACTCCGGCCATCGCCGCCTCCGGCCAGCCCGCATTCGGCGAACGGTGGTGGCCCGCGTCTCGCCCGATGGCGCGGGCGCCGCTTCGCCAATCCCCGCCCGTGACGAGAGCAGCGAACAGCAAGAGCGCTGCCGAAAGCCGGGATGCCGGCAGGTTCACCACATCGTCGAGCCGCGCCGCCGCCCAGCCGAAGGCGAGGTGACGGGATGTCCGATGGCCGATCATGCTGTCGGCGGTATTGATCGCCTTGTAGGTCGCCATGCCGGGCAGGCCGCAACAAGCGCCCCAAAATACGGGCGCCACCACGCCATCCGAGAAGTTCTCCGCGAGACTCTCGATGGCCGCGCGGCAGATGCCGGCCTCGTCGAGGAAAGCCGGATTACGACCAACGATTTGCGCGACCGCCACGCGCCCGGCATCGACACCCCCACGCTCCAGCCCGCCGGCCACCGCCGCGACATGAGTGTGCAAACTGCGCTGCGCGAGCAGGCTGGAGGCGAACAGCGCCAGCAGCAACAGGCCCAGCCAACGGCCGAGCAGACGCAGCGCCAGCACCTGCAACAGGACCATGGCGAGCACGACGATGAGGAGGATGAGCAGCAAAGCCGCCACGCCGCGAAAGCGCCGCCGCGCATCTGACACTACGGGATCGTTCACGCTGGTATCGAGCCGGGCGATCAGCGCACCGACCCAGGAAACGGGATGGCGGATGCGGCGAAACAGCGTGTCCGGATAGCCCAGCGCCGCCTCGAGCGCGACAGCGCCGAGGGTCAGCGTGAGTGCCGTCGCGGTCACGCGGCGCGCCGCGTCCGCACCGGTGGCGGCGGCCACACCACCACCACCGCACCGAGCACGAGGCAGCCGATGGCGATGCCGACCAGCCGTTGAAATCCCGGCGTGATACTGGTCGCCGGGCCTGGTCCCTGCACAAGAGTCACGATGAAGGCGAAACAGAACTGCGTGCCGACGTAGGAAAGGCCGGAGCGGCCGCCTTGAATATGGACGCCGATACCCACGCCCAAGGCCAGCGTCAGGCCATAGAGTGGCAGGCTGTCGCCGGCGAGAGGCAGCAACAGCAGCGCCAGCAGGCCGCCCATGACGCAGCCGAGCACGCGATAGACCGCACGCTGATAGATCGCGGCTATCCCCTCTTGCTCCACGACGGTCGCCGGCATGATCATGACGATGAAGGAAGTGACCGCCGTCGCGGAAATGTCGGTGATGCTGAAGGCGCGCCAGACCAGGGGCAGCGACCCCACCGCGATGGCCGCCCGGCTCGCATGCGCCAGGATGGCGGCATGGTCACGGCGCCAATTCTCATCGAGCAGGCGGCGCAGCGTGAGACGGCTGCCGGGCGAGGGCAAAGGCTGCGGCGGCGGCGCGCTGGGCTGCCGGAACAGCTCGAACAAACCCGAGACGACGATGCCGCAGAGCGTGCCGATGCCGACCTCCGCAATCCGCGTGCTCGCGAAGTCTATCGTGTCGGCGGGTGACGCGAAGGCCGCGGTCATGACCATTGCCGCGGTGACACCGAACAGCACCCAGGCATAGCTCGCGACGCTGACCGTCGATTGGTAGACGCAGACAAAGGTGACGACGACGAAGGTCACCATGAGCAGCGGGACCGAGGCGGATGTATAGCGGGCGAGGCCGAAGCCGAGTGCAGCGCCCGCCAGGGTGCCGAGCATGCGCTGGCCGCCGCGCGGCGCTGATTCTCCGAAACTGGTACGCATGACGAGAAAGCCGCTTAGCGCGGCCCAGGCATTGTCCTCGAGATGAAAGGCGCAGGAGACGGCGGTCGCCAGCAGAACCGCAAGCACAGCTTTGACCGGTTCGCGCCAGGTGCTGAGATCCGCCGCCAATGCCCGCGTTTCCTGCCAAAGCGCGCTCGGGATCGGACGCAGCGCGTCGAGGGCGGGAGAGGACATGGCCGATTAGAAGAGAATGAAGACGCGGGCGTCGGAGCCCATGAAGCGCTCGTCTTCAGGCGGTGGATTATCGAGGGTGAAGCGCACGGGCAAGCGGCGGGCGAGCCGGATCCAATCGACGGTCGGGGAAACATAGGGCAGCAGGCCGGGATCCTCCTGACTGCGGCGGATACCGGGCGCGACCCCTTGCACGCGCGCCCGGAAAAAATGCCAGGGCTGCGTGTCGAGCCAGACCCAGGCGACGGCGCCGGGATGGAGATGACGCAGCACCGATTCCTTGTAATTCGCGACGACACGCCAGCCATCCGCCGCGATCAGGGCGATCATCGGCGTGCTGGCATCCGCCATATCACCGACACGCAAGGTGAGATGTGCCACTCGCCCGGCGACCGGCGCGACTATTTTCGTTCTTGCGAGGCGCCAGAGCGCGATCAGCCGGTTGGCCTCGGCGGCGCCGAGCGCGATCTCGTGCAGCCGCAGCGTTTGTTGCGCCGCGATCACCGCGGATTGGGCAGCGCGGAGCCGGTCGGTGGTGCGCTGTTCGGTCGTCTGCGCCTCCTGCAGAGCCTGCACGGAAGCGAAGCCCGCATGATTCAGGCTGGTGGCGCGCGTGAGGTCGGATTCCGCGAGGCGCAGCTGTGCCAGGGCGCCGGCTCGCGCGTCGGTGGCACTTTCCAGCAAGGTTTGGTCGATTGGCAGCTGCGAACTTGCCTGCGCGGCGTCCGCCGTGGCGCGGTCGAGTTCATATTTGTAGGGCGTGGGGTCGATGGTGAAGAGCGGCGCTCCGGCGGCGACCAGTTGATTGTCCTGGATATCGACGGAAGCGATCGGCCCGGTCACCTGCGGCGCGATGGAAACGAGGTCGGAGGTGAGGAAGGCGTCATCCGTGAAGGCGAAGACATAGCCCGAGCCGATCCAAAGCAGCAGGATCGCGATCAGGCAGCCGAAGATTGTCAGTATGCGGCGGCGATACGGCGAGGCGCGCGGCGGATCCGGCACTACCGACACCGGGGTCGCTTCGGGGATGGTGGTGACGATGGCCGGTTGTTGCGGGTTGTCAGCCATGTCCCTCGACGGCTCCGTCTGCCGGCCGCAGATTATGGGGCCGGCCGTTCATTGCAACGCCTGGTTGAGCAAAGCGTCGATTTGACCGGGATCTTCCCAGCTTAATGTGACGCCGGCGACATCAACGCGCTCCCGCCAGGCTGGCGGCAAGCGAACGGCGTCCTTCGGCGTGGTGACAAGTCTCAACCCGGACGCCGCCGCGCGTTCGAGCAGGCGGGCTAGATCCCGCTCGGCATAGGCATGGTGATCGGGAAAGGCCTGCGTGGCGCGGAGCGAAACGCCCGATGCCCGGAGGCCGGCGAAGAATTTCTCCGGCCGCCCGATGCCGGCGAAGGCGAGATAGTCAGTGCCGGGCGCGAGATCGCCGAGGTCCTGCACGAGCTTCGCCGCGAATAGCGGAATGCCGGATGGCAGCGCCGCGCGGGCGTCCTTGGCATCCTCGCCGATCAGGACCGCCGCTTGGCAACGCGCGGCCGCTGCGGCGATGGGTTCCCGCAGTGGACCGGCGGGCAGTAGTCGTCCATTGCCGAAGCCGGCGCCTCCATCGATCACCAGCAGGCTGCAGGATTTGAGCAGACCCGAATTCTGCAGTCCGTCATCCATGACGATGGCGCTGGCCCCCGCCGCCACCGCGGCGCGCGCGCCCGCCGCGCGGTCAGCCGCGATCCAGGTAGGCGCGCAAGCGGCGAGCAAAAGCGCCTCGTCCCCGACTTGCGCCGCGTCGTGGCGCTCCAGATCAACCCGCAGCGGTCCTTTCTCTCGCCCGCCATAGCCCCGCAGCAACGCGTGAGGCGTGAGCGCGCGGGACTGGAGGCGCTGCAGCAAATCCAGCGCAACAGTTGTCTTGCCCGAGCCGCCGACGCTCGCATTGCCGCAGCAGAACACCGGCACCGGCGCGCGCCACCCTGGCTTGGCGACGCGCCGGGCGGTCATCCAGCCGGTCACCATGGAGCCCGGGGCGAGCAGCCGTGGCAGACAGCCGTCCCGCGCCCAAAATTCCGGCGCCCTCATGCGAGTTACGCCGCGCGTGGTGTCGCGAGGTCGCGCAGCATCGCCGCGACCTCGGCCGGGATGGTCGAGAAACCGTCCAGGAGTTTCGCGCCGCGCTCGCCGCTGGCGGTGGTGCCCCAGGGGTCGCGCAGCCGCGCATCGACCCACGGCGCGATCTCGTTGGCGTTCGGGATCTCGGTAAGCGCGCCGCCCTCCCGCAGCAGCGCCACGGTCTCGGTGAAGTTGGCGGTGTGGGGTCCGATGCCGACGGCGCGGGCGAGGCGGGCGGGCTCCGCCGGGTTCTGACCGCCATGCGGGATCAGGCTGCCACCGACAAAGGCCACCGGCGCCAGCCGATAGATCAGGCCAAGCTCGCCCACCGTATCGGCCACCCAGACTCCACCGCTCCGGGGAGGCGGCGCACCGAGGGAGCGCTGCGGCGCGCCGCCCGCCAGTTCGGCGATGGCCCCGCCGCGCTCCGGATGGCGCGGCACGATGATGGTGAGAATGCCGGGATGCGTCGCGGCGAGGCTCTGATGCGCGGCGAGCACCATCTCGTCCTCGCCACGATGAAGGCTTGCGGCGATCCAGACCGGCCCGCCGATCAAGGTGGAGAGGTGGGACAGTTCCGCCTGATCCACCGGCAAGGGTGGCGCCGCGAGCTTGAGGTTGCCCGGCGGCAAGATCCGCGCATCCGAGGGGGCGATTGAGGCGAAACGCTCGGCATCGCCCGCGCTTTGCGGATGAATGAGCGCGAAGCCGCTGAGCAGTGCCCGCGCGGTTGCCGGCACCATGCGCCAGCGCGACAGGCTGCGCGCCGAAAGCCGCGCGTTGATGAGCATCAGCGGGATGCCGCGACGCCGCGACGCGATGAGGAGATTCGGCCAGATCTCACTTTCGACAAAGCCCGCGGCATTCGGCCGCCAATGGTCGAGGAAACGACTTGCCCAGGCGGGCACGTCCAGCGGCACGAAACGGTGGATGACGCGCTCTGCCAGCCCCATCAGCGGCAGCCTTTGAGCCAGCAGCCGGGCCGCCGTGACGGTGCCCGTGGTGACCAGGAAAGTGCCAGGATCCCGCGCCAGTACCGCCAGCACCGGCAGGATCGAGGCGGTCTCGCCCAGGCTCGCGGCATGCAGCCAGAACAGCAGGCCGTCCGGGCGCGGCAGGCTCTCGATGCCCTCGCGCTCAGGCAGGCGGCCAGCGATCTCCTTACCGACGGCGAGGCGGCGGCGAAGCATGATACGCAGGGCCGGCGCGGCGATCCGGCCGAGGCCCGACCAGGCGCCGAGAGTAAGGCTCATAGGCGGGCCCGATCAGACATTGCAGAGGCGATCGCTCTGGCGGGAGACCGCGTCGATCGCCGCCGCGATCATCGGCACGAATTCGGCCCAACCCTGGCGCGGAACGAGGATCGCGGGACCACAGACAATGGCGCCGCGCCCGAAGGGAAACGGCACGACCATGCTGTCCCAGCTCGGCAGCCGGAAATGCCAGCGGCATTGGGCGGCGGCGGGAACCACCGGCACGCCCGTCGCCGCCGCGACCTGCGCCACGCCAAAGGCCGCGACCTTCGCCGGTCCGCGCGGGCCATCCGGGGTGATCGCAACGTTATGCCCTTCCCTCAGTAACAGCAGCATCCGCCGAAGGCTCTCCCGCCCGCCTGAGGATGAGGAGCCGATGACTGTATCGAGGCCGAAACGGCCAACGACCCGGCCGATAAAACGCCCGTCATTGTGGCGGCTGACAAGGACATGCGTACGCATCCTGATCCCCTCCTGCTGCGAGCGAAGGGCGAGGCGCGGCATCATGGGTAGCCGCTCGTGCCAGAAGGTGAGGATGCAGGGGTGACGGTTTTGGAAAACAGGTTCGAGGTGCTCCAGGCCCTCGAACTGCCACTGCGTGGTGCGCAAAACGAAGGCGAGATAGTTCCCAAGCGCCAGGGCGAAGAACCCCTTCAGCCAGGGGTGCCGCACGATGACCTTGAACGCCTTAGGGGTGCGGAACTTCGTGTTGCGGCTTTTCGCCATGGCGCGGCCGGTAGCATGGCGGGTCCCCGGCGGCAAACGACTGATCTCCCAATTCCTTTGCCACGGGTCATTTCATATCGATGTTGCATCCTTATGCCGCCCGCGAGATGGTGAGGCATGACGGCGAACCGGCGCTTCCTGTCCATACTCACGCTTGGGGCGGTAGTGCTGTCGCTCGCGGCGGTTTGCCGCGGACCGGAATATGACGAGGGCTACACGGCATTCGTGACGGGACGCGAGGCCCGGCCTGATTGGCCGCGGACGCCGTTCCGCGTGGCCGAGATGCGCGCCGCATTCCTCCCCGCACCCACACCGGCGGCAATCCTCGAAATGCTGCGGCAGACCGATGTGCATCCGCCGCTTTATTTCTGGCTTGCCTGGGGATGGCGTCGCTGCTTTGGCCCCGATTTGCGCGTCACGCGAATGCTCTCGGTGCTGCTCAGCCTCGGCGCGCTGGCGCTGGTGGGTGCGACCGCCCGGGTCACAGGATTGCCGCCGGGGTTGCCCATGCTGCTCACACTGGGGTGCTACGGCTTCGTGGGGAGTGGTGTCGTTGCGCGGGGCTTTGCCCTTGCGCAGTGCCTGTCGGTGGCGGGGCTGCTGCTGGCTTTGCTGGCGCGGCGGAAGGACCGTCCGGCGCTGGCCCTTGCGAGTGGCGCGTCGCTGGGGGCGGCCTCATTCACCAACTATCTCGCGGGTTTTCCGGCTGCCGCCGCCTTGCTTTGGAGTCTTTCCCGCCGTCCGCGTGGCTTGCTGCAAAGCGCGGCGATGTTTGGCGGATTGGCGCCCTTCCTCGCGTCCGATTTTTATGTCTTCGTCGCCCAGCGCGGCAGCCGCATCGGCCAATTCGAGCCTTTTGCCTGGGCTCAGCTGCCGGCTGCCTTCGGCCGCGCCATCGGTGGGGCTCTGCTCGGCGGGCTGCCGCTTTATATCGGCGGCGTGTATCGGGTTACGGCCACCGGGTTGCTGGCGTTGCTTTTGGGCACGATGCTTTCCATGCCGGTGCTGCGGTGGCGCCGTGTCGAACCGCGCGACGCGCGCGACCTTTGGGGGATGGCCGCGCTTGCCGCGCCTTTGGGCCTTGTCGCGATGGGCTGGGCGGCGGGATCCATGCCGGTCGAGATCCGTTATCTCACCTTCGCGCTGCCGCCTTTCGCGCTCATGCTGGCGGCCGCGCTGCGCGAAGTGGCCGTCGCTCGGTTGTTGTGCCGCGCGGTTCTGGCGGCGCAGGCGCTCAGCGTCGCTGGTTTGATCGTGCGGCCCGAAACGATGCAGCCGGAGGGGACTGCGGCGCTTGCCGCCGTGCGTGCCGCCGGACCGAATGGCCTGGTTCTCCTCCCGCGGGGCAATGATGGCGTCGGTCTTGTCGCGGCCTTCGCCACCGCCGCACCCAACGGGCTTCGCATCGCGCTGCTCGAACCGGGCACGGCAATAGCCGTGTTGCGTCGCGCAGCGCTATCGGGAGGACGTGTCGTCGTCGTGCTTCTCGCGGTCGATCGAGACAGCCGGTCCGTGAGCGGCGCAATCAGAGCGGCGACGGCCGCCGAGTGCAGGCATCCGGCGGGACCATCGGGCGCCGAGTTGCTGATAGTCTCCCCTGGACTGACCTGCTTTTCGCACCTCTAAATCAAGGCATGGTCGACGCGCGCCGATATAAAGCTTCGTTTATGTCTACAGGCAGGGCACGGTAACGGCGGAAACAACCCCTTGCCTGTGTAAGTTTACCTCTGGCCAGCTATCAACGCCTCCGCCGGCCGCACCACCTACATTCCTTGCAACCAGCGATAGGTTATCCACGCTGGGAGCCAGAACGGAGCGGTCAAGAGCGCGACCACTGTGAGTATAACCCGATAAGCGTCGCACCCCTGGTCGTCCGTTAGAGCTGGCTTGGGCGCCCCCAGCGCGGCTGCAGACGATGAGCGACGGTCGATTTTCGTGTCCACACGTATGGTCCCGTAACGAGCCAGTAAGTCGGTCGCTGCTGAGGCTGTGCCGCGCTCTCGCCACGGTGCGCGCAGTCTGGGGCAACCGCATTAATGTGGCGTTACCGGTGAACGCGCAGCAGTAACCGCGTCAGCCTCGTGGCCGCCTTCGCCACAGCAGCGCCGCACGGGCGGCGAGTGGCGCTGATGGATCCGAAGACTGGGGCCAGGGGGCCGAGTGGTCACTCGAGGACAAGCGACAAGCCCGTCATCCCAGGCTAGGAAGCTTGCCGCTCCAGGCTGTCATAGCCCTTGATGCGGTAGATCAGCATTGAGACAATCCAACCGGCGAAGAAAACGCCGATGATGGCGAAACCCAGATTGCTGAAGTTGCCGTTGAGCCTTTCGACGGCCCGCCAGATCGGGCCCCTCAGCTCGAATTGGCCGGCTAGCAGTCCGAGCACCTCGATGCCGCCGATCAGTACCGCCACCGCGATCGAAACCAGCGTGATGGTGAGGTTGTAGTAGAGTTTCCGGATCGGCTTGACGAAGGCCCATTCATAAGCACCCAGCATCAGCACCCCGTCCGTGCTGTCGACAAGGCACATCCCCGCGGCGAACAGCGCGGGGAAGACCAGGACAGACCATAAGGAGAGGCCTTTCGCCACCTCATGGGCGGAGATACCGAGGAGGCTCACCTCTGTCGCGGTGTCGAAGCCGAGGCCGAAGAGGAGGCCGATGGGCAGCATGTGCCAGCTTGACGTCACCAAGCTGAAAGCCGGGCCGAACAGGCGGGCAAGCAGCCCGCGTTTGTTAAGCAGGAGGTCGAAATCCTCGTCCACGTAGCGCCCGCCATGGCGGACGTGCCGGAAGGTTCGCCAGACGCCTTGCAGAATCACGATATTCATCGCCGCGATCAGGAACAGGAATAGCGCGGAGACGCCGGTCGAGAGAAAGCCGCCGACACTCTTCCAAGCTGCGAACCTTCCCTCGAGTGCTGCCGCCGTGGCGGCGACCGCCGCGGCCACCACCACCACGACCGTCGAATGGCCGAGTGCGAAGAACAGCCCGACCGAGACCGGACGTTTCCCCTCCTGCATGAGCTTGCGAGTCACATTGTCGATCGCGGCGATGTGGTCGGCATCGACCGCATGGCGGAGTCCGAAGCCATAGGCCAGCAGGCCGGTCGTCAGCAGAAAGGGCTGGCCGTGGAAGGCGGCGAAAGCCCAGATCCAGGCGCCAATGTTGACGACGCCAAGCAAGCCGAAGAGGCCCGCGACGCGTCGGCGGAGATTCCCGGTGGCGGGACGATAGGCAATGAAGGCAGACACCGAGATCCTCTCGACACATCAACCGTCCGCGCGGTCAGGCCTGACCACCGGGCCACCTTATGCCGAGGACCAGGGCCGTCTCATTCAGGCGCCCGCGGGAACCATATCGGCCAGCCTAGGGGGGAGTTCACGCGTCACGCAAGGCTCGACCGCCGGGAGGCGGCCCCATGCTGTGCCCCACGCATAGTGCGATGAGGAAATATGCAAGCATGACCCACCGCGCTAACCCCGCGGTAACGCACACACCCTATAAGAGCGGGACTGCCCAAGACGGCCGATATGAGAAGGCCGAGCGGGCTAAAATCCGGCGGTTGAAGGATGACGTTACTACAACCTAACGATTTGCGTGGCGCTCCTTTGGAGAAGGACCAGATCGCTCGCGACGACTGCAGTTATATCCTACCCCGAAACGATGACCATCCTTTAGCCTATGTTGGAATGCAGCGATTGTTCAGAGCTACCCCTTTCTCTCGTGTGCGGGTCGACGAATTCGTTAACGATACATGGCGATTACATTGACACGCCGTAACCATTAGTGGCTCGCGTCAATTTCGTAATGATTATTCGCGCGAAAGTTTATGTTTTGGGCAACCGAGAATGAATCTCGCTCTCTCTTAGGGAGATGGCCAAGCGAGTCGAGATTACGTCTTCACCCTTTCCTCACCGAACGGTCAGGGCGCTGATATCTTTTGAGCTCCTTCAACGCCCCGGACTACGCCGTCGCTGCACTTGATAAGTAACTGGAGACGTGGACTTACTACCGTCACTGCTCAGCAGCTTAGTCGAATAATGACTATTTGCGTTCAGACTTACGATTCCCACTCTCCATGACCGAATCGCCTCCCCTCTTTGGGAGCAACACCGCCAGGTACGATACCCGAGCCTATGTTTTCCTCCCCAAACGACTAAGACCTTCATGACTATACAATGCCTTCCAAACTCAGCACTACTCCGTTGCGTCAATGACGAGTGAATAACCTTGTTGCTCACAGAGAGTAATGTCAATTAACTCCCGGTAATAATCACTAAACGGACTTACTTAAGTAATGATTATGCGCAGCTCGCTTCTAGAGTTGCCGCAAGCGTTTATCTACGCCGGGAAGCATTTCGCTTATCCCACTTATGTGTGGCGGTCATATACTATGGCTCAATTCAGTACTATTGGTGCCAAATGGGCAGCGGGAGAAACCGTTACCTGGAGCTTCGCCGATCAGGCCGAAGATGGGATCAACTTTTCTTCAAACATAACCGACGGCGCCCAGCAGGCGGCGATTGAAGCCGCTTTTAACGAATGGTCGAGCGTCACTGGTATTAAGTTTCAGGAGGAAGCACCAGGCCAAACCTCCGATATCTACTTGGGCTATGCCGACAACAACAGCGCGAGTGGCCTGCTGGGGATCACTAGCCTGGCATGGGACGCGAACGGCATCATCAACGACGGCTCGGTCGTCATCCGCCTCGAAGACCCGAACGAGATGCCGCTCGCCAGCGTGAACGGCGCGCTGCTTTACGAGCGTCCCAGCGGAAACAGTGACACGGACACAACGCTCAACCAACTTGCTCTTCATGAGATCGGCCATGCGCTCGGCTTTGGCGTTTCGAGCGACCCCAACTCTATCGAGAACGTTTTCCTGACCTCGGCCAATCGTGGTTTGAACCAGACCGACATCGATGGCGCGCGATTTCTCTACCCTGCAACCGCCACCGCAGCCAACGCTGTGGCGGCGGCTGCTTCGTCGACTCCGGCCAAGGTCGTCCCGCAGCTGACAAGCTTCACGGTTTCCAACCAAAGCGGGACCTCTATCGTCGCCGGGGACACCCCGACCGTCGGGCTGAGCTATGTGAAGTCGCAGTTCATCGACGGTGGCGCTCTGACGGGCGAGGCCGTGACGGCGAATGGCAATAACGTCTATATTCAGACAGGCGCTGGATCGGACGCCATCAAGGTTCAGGGCGGCCAGAACTTTATCGATGCGGGCGCCGGCTCGAACTTGGTCGATGCGGGGACCGGCGTTTCGCAAATCTCCATGAACACAGGCGGCGTCAATGTATGGGACGCGATCCAGAACCTCGGCGTCGGTGATCTCGTGGCTCTGTTCATGCCGAACACGCTCAGCGCGACGCCGAGTTGGGGTGGCGTGATGGGCATGGGTGGTTTGGCCGGAGAGACCCTCGCGATCAAAACGGATACCGGCATCAGCGCCATCACCTTCAGCGGCGCCCCATCCTCTGCCGGCTACCAGGTCGGTGTCGTCAATCTCGGAGGCGAGCCCGTGGTGCTGGTCGATCGTGTCGCTTAGGGCAACCCACCATCAATGAGGTGATCGCCGCGACGGTGCGGCGTTCGTCTCGCGGATTACTTCGTCCAGCGCAGAACCAGCGGGTCCAGACGCCGCGCGGTATCCAGAAGCCCGGCCCTCGTCTCGGGGCTCATTGACGGGATTGGATGGCGCGGCGCGTCGCAGGCGATCACGCCGCCCTCTTTCATCAGCGCCTTGCAGGCTAGCAAGCCGCATTGGCGGTTCTCGTAATTGATCAGCGGCAGCCACCGGCCGTAGCGCTCCACCGCCGCTTCCCGGTTGCCGGCCAGATAATCATGAACGATGGGCTTCAGCCCGTCCGGATAGGCGCCCGCCGTCATGGCGCCGGTCGCCCCCGCATCGAGGTCGGCCAGCAGGGTGATGGCTTCCTCGCCGTCCCAGGGTCCCTCGATCGCGTCGCCGCCCAGCCTGATGATCTCCCGCAGCTTCTGCGCGGCATTCGCCACCTCGATCTTGAAGTAGGAGACCTGCGCGATCTCCTTCGCCATGCGCGCAAGGAAAGGCGCGGAAAGCGGCGTTCCGGCGGCGGGCGCATCCTGGATCATGATCGGAATGGTGATCGCGTCCGAGACCTTCTGGAAAAAGGCGAAGATCCCAGCCTCCGGCACGCGGAAGGTCGCGCCGTGGTAAGGCGGCATGATCATCACCATCACCGCACCCTGATCCTGCGCGCGCCGGCTACGCTCGGCGCAGATGCGGGAGCTGTAATGCGTCGTGGTGACGATCACCGGCACCCGCCCGCCAACATGCTTGAGAATGCGGCTGGTGAGCAGTTCGCGCTCTTCATCGGACAACACGAATTGCTCGGAGAAATTCGCGAGGATGCAAAGCCCGTCCGACCCGGCGTCGATCATGAAATCGATGCAGCGCATCTGGCTCGCCAGGTCGAGCGCCCCTTGCTCGTCGAAAGTCGTTGGGACAACGGGAAAGATGCCGGTGTAGCGGCGCTTCAACTCAGCCATGGATCTCGCTCCTCGGACGGGCCGCTACATTGGCACGACCGACCGCCAGCCCGCGAGGGCAAGACAGGCGACCGAGACAGGGCGGCTCTTTTACAGCGGGTGCATGCTGCACGGCGGCCGCCCGCAAGGCAACCGCGGCTATGGCGCTGAACGCTAGCGAATGGCCGGCAATGAAGCGCGAGGCCAATCCCGCCGAGGAAGTCTTTGCATCGCGGCCGTTGACCTTACCTGGCATCCGGGCGACCAATCATCCGCTTAGTCCAGTTTCCGGAGTCCCTCATCATGCGTCAGTCTTCTTTGACAGCCGCCGGCATGCTTGGTTTCCTCGCGCTCGCCGCACCGGCGATGGCGCAGGAATCCTACCTCCCCAAGGGTCTCAGCCGAGTCGATCTGAAAATGGTGCAGGAGGCGGCGGGAAATCTGGCGCCCGAGGGGCCCCGCGAGGGCAGTTGGTCAAACCCCAAAAACGGCCATAGCGGAACGGTGACGTATGTGAAGTCGACGAAGGAGAAGGGCATGAACTGCCGGCTCTTCCGCTACACTTTCGTCACCGGACACACCACCGACCGCACGCCGTATCACCTCAACTGGTGCCGGACGACCCAGGGCAACTGGGCTATCGTGAACTAACGGATACTGCGGTTTCGCCTCACGCTTCGGGCAGGCGCATCCATCCGGGAATCTCGGCCTCCAGCCGCGCCTCGCCAACGCCGAGCATCCCGCCGGTCCGCAACGCTTCCAGCCGCAGCACGGCCATGCCGCGATCGCCCTGACCCGAGCGCAAAGTCCCGACCTCCAACCCGTCCCGCATCACGGGCGTTCCGCGTGGCGGAAGCGTGCCTTCGATGCGAACCGGCACGAGGCGGCGCTTGAGCAAGCCGCGATAGCGGGTGCGAGCCGTCAGCTCCTGGCCCATGTAGCAGCCCTTGGTCCAGGATATGCCATTCAACTCGTCGAAGCCGGCCTCCAGCAATACAGTCTTCTCGCTCTCCAGGTCGCGGGAACCGTCCGGAAGGCCGAGCGTGAGGCGGTAATGGTCCCATTCCTCCGCATCGGCATTGGTCGGCAGCGGCGTCTCGGCGAGGATGCGCCAGCCGGCCTCGGGCAGGCGCGGATCGGGGGCGAGGGCACGAATGTTTGGCGACGCATCAGGCGCGGCACCCCAAGCGACCTGAACCGCGAGCGGCAGGGCAGTCACGGAGACCTTGGCGCGGAGGCGGTAACGCAGCAGGCGAGCGGCGATCATGTCGCGCTGGGCTGATTCCACATCAAGCAACAGGCGATCGCCCGCCGCCAGGACAAAGAAATCGGCAAGCCATTTGCCTTGAGGTGTGAGCAGCGCCGACCACAATGCCCGCCCCGGCGCCGCCAGCGCGATATCCTGCGAGACAAGCCCCTGAAGGAAGGCGACGCGATCCTCCCCGGTTACTTCGAGAACCGCGCGATCGCTCAAGGTCGCGAGCTTCATCATAGCTTCTTTTCCCATCCGCGCGCCGCCTGCTGCCAATAGCTTAGCGTGTGGCCAGCGGCCTTGGCTGCCGCCCAACGCTGGCGGGCCGCGGCGACCGCGGTCTCGTCATTGCCGTCGAAGAGATCGAAGACTCGGTCGTATTCCGCAAGCCGGTCGCTCGACATGCCATCGATGAGGAAAAGGAAGCGCGCCTCATTCGGCGCCTCATCCGCCTCGGTCAGCCAGATCGGCTGGCGCGTCGGCTTACCGGTCGCGGCGCTGCCATGCGGCAGCCAATCCGGATCCGGACAGAGCCAGAGCGCGGAGTCGAGCGCCGCCAGCCGCTCCGCGCTGCCGCAACGGATGACGGCGCGCTGCTTCGCGGCAAGGGTGCGGCCGAGCAACGGCGGCAACGCCTGGTCGGTAGTGGTACGCGTGAGGTGGTAGAAGCCGATCTCCGCCATAAGCGTTGTTTAGCTGCGATCGGGGTTTGTCTGAAGCGTCACGGCAAACCGCATCATCCGAGTCGCAACATCCCTCACGGATGCTCCGGATCCTCGTAGCGCGCGGCCACGAGTTGATCGAGCAACCGGACGCCGAAGCCCGTCGGCCCGGCGCTATACCGCGCATCGCCTTCATCACGCTGCTCGGTGCCGCCGATGTCGATATGCGCCCATGGCGTATCGCCGACGAATTCGCGCATCAGCGCGGCGGCCTGGCTCGCGTCGGGGATGAGGCGTCCGGTATTGCATTGGCGCAGATCCGCGACCTCGGAGTTGAGCGCCTCGCGATGGGAGGCTCCGATCGGCATGCGCCACAGGCGCTCACCCACAACCTCCCCCGCCGCGCCGAGATGCGCCGCCAAGGTCTCATCATTGTCGTAGAGGCCCGCGCGCTCATGCCCCAGCGCGACGGAAACGGCATGGGTCAGGGTCGCGAAATCGACGATGGCGCGCGGGGTGTAGGTCGCGACGGCATAGGAAAGCGCGTCGGACAGCACGAGGCGCCCCTCGGCGTCGGTATCAATGATCTCGATGGTGCGCCCGGCGTGGCTACGCAGGATATCGCCGGGCCGATAGGAGGTGGCGCCGATCATATTCTCCGCCAGCGCCAGAACCGCGATGGCGGGCGTTGGTGACTCGCGGCGCGCGAGCGTGACCATGGCGCCGACGCAAGCGGCGGCGCCCGCCATGTCGCCTCGCATGTCCCACATGCGATCCGCCGGCTTGATGGAAATGCCGCCGGTATCGAAGGTGATGCCCTTGCCAACAAAGGCGAGCGGCGGCAGGTCGAGCTTACCCTTCCACCGCATCACCACGAGGCAAGGCGGGTTCACTGAACCGCCGCCTACGGCCGCGATGAGACGCAGACCCTTCGCCGCGAAATCCTCCGCCGGGATGACATCGAGTTTCAGGCCCAGATCGGTCAGCGGCCGCAGCCGCTTCACGAAAAGCGCCGGCGTGAGAGTGTTGGACGGTTCGGCCACCAGATCCCGGGCGAAACCGACACCTTCCAGAACCGCCAGCGCGCGCCGCCAATGTTTGCCTTCCTTCCTGGCATCCTCGACGACGAGATCGATGCGCCCGATCACCATCGCTTCCGGATCCTCAGCGAAGCGATTGGTGGGAAAGCGCCAGGAGCGCAGCGCGGCGCCCACGGCAATCGCTGTCGCCATTGCGCGCGGCAGGCCGCGACCATCGATCGCGAGACGCGGCGCGCGCGGCAAACTCGACGCCGCCTGAGCGCCGGCGGCTTCCGGGTCAGCGGGATCGAGCCCAACCAGGATCGTAGCCGTGCGCCCAACACCCCAGAGTGTCAGCACCTGACCGGGCACCGCCGTAAATCCTGCCGCCTTGGCGGCAACCGCGTATTCAGGTGGCACGCCGCCGGGCGCGACCGGCAGCACAAGCGGTACCTCGGCCGTCAGTTCGGCAGCAGCGAGCAGGAAGAGCGAAGGCTGCGGCATTCAGCCCTCGTAGTGGTCCCGCACCAGCCGGTCGAGCAGCCGCACGCCGTAAGCGGTGGCACCCTTCGGCGTGATTGCCGTATCCTTCGAGGACCAGGCGACACCGGCAATGTCGAGATGCACCCAGGGCTTGTTATTGACGAAGCGCTGGATGAATTGCGCTGCTACAACCGCGCCCCCTTGCCGTCCGCCGATGTTCTTCATGTCAGCGATGTCGGATTTGATCGCCTTGTCATAGGCATCCCCGAGCGGCATGCGCCAAGCCTTCTCGCCCGTCGCGAGCCCCGCCGCCGAAAGTTTTTGCGCCAATTCGTCGTCATTGCTGAATAGTCCGGCATGTTCCTGGCCGAGCGCCACGATGATGGCGCCCGTCAGCGTCGCGAGGTCGATCATGAAGGCCGGATCGAATTTTTCCTGCGCATACCAAAGCAGATCGGCCAGCACGAGGCGGCCTTCCGCGTCGGTGTTCAGCACCTCAACGGTCTGGCCGGAATAGGTCGTAACCACATCGCCCGGACGCTGCGCGGTGCCGGAGGGCATGTTCTCGACCAGTCCCACCAGCCCGACCACATCGGCCTTGGCCTTGCGCCCGGCGAGTGCCGCCATGAGACCGATCACGGCGCCCGCGCCTGCCATGTCCCATTTCATATCCTCCATCCCGCCGGCCGGCTTGATGGAGATGCCGCCGGTGTCGAAGGTGACACCCTTGCCGACGAAGGCGAGCGGCTTGCGCGGCTTACCCTTGCCCGCGCCGTTCCACTGCATGATGACGACGCGCGGTTCCTGGGCGCTGCCCTGCGCCACACCCATCAGGGCGCCGAAACCAAGCTTGTCGAGTTCCTTCGGCCCTAGAATCTCGACCTTCACGCCGAGCTTCGTCAGGGCCTTGCAGCGCTCGGCCATTTCCGTCGGGTTGAGCACATTGGGCGGCTCGCTGACGAGATCGCGGCTAAGAAACACTCCCTCGGCCACCGCCTGAAGCGGCGCATAGGCGGCCTTCGCCTTGGGAGCATCATCAACAAGGATCGTAAGACCGGCGAGCTTGGGTTTGTCCTCCGCCTTTTCCTTCGTGCGGTAGCGATCGAAGCGATAGGCCCGTAACGCGGCGCCAAATGCCAGATGAGCGGCGTCCTCGCTGCGCAAGCCCTCAGCGGAGACGGCGGCAGTCGCCTCCTGCGACAAAGCGGAGGCAATGGCGCCGCCGGCTTCCTCGGCGACGCTGGCCGTGACTTCGGCTCGCTTGCCGAGACCGATGAAAACGACTCGGGTGAAACCGGCGGCGGGGGAGAACAGCAGGCAGGTCTTGGCCTTCTGGCCTTTGAAGGCGGCGGCCTCCAAGGCCCGCGTGACGCCGCCCGCGCTCGCCTCATCCAGCGTCTTTGCGATGCCGGACAGCGCCTCTTCCTCGGCAACGAGGAGCGCGAGCGCACCCGACTTGGGCAGGGCCGCCCGCGCGAAGGCCATGGTCAGCATCGATGTCACTCCAGAAACCGGGATAGAGGCGTTCAGCGAGTCCGAAGCGGCAAGTTAACGGTTAATGCGCGCTTTGCCAGGGCCGCCCGCGCGTCTATCACACGCGGATGAAATATCGCTATTCGGACGAGTCGCTGCTGGAACTCGCGGCGGAATTGGCCGTGCGCGCCGGCCGGCTCATCCTTGAGTGCCGCGCGCGGGGAATTGCGGTCACCGCGAAGGCGGATCGTTCCGTCGTGACGGATGCCGACAACGCCGCCGAGGCGCTGATTCTGGAGGGACTACGCCGCGCCGATCCGGGTGTGCCGATCATCGCCGAGGAAGCGACGGCGGCGGGCGAGGCGCCCGAAACGGCCGGCGAGTATTGGCTGGTCGATCCGCTGGACGGCACGCGGGAATTCGCCGCCGGGCTCGATGATTTCGCGGTCAACGTCGGGCTGGTGCGGGACGGGCGGCCGGTGCTCGGCGCGGTGGATGTGCCGGCGCGCGGTGCGGTGTTCTGCGGCATGGTCGGCGGCGCGGCCTTTCGGCGCGACGCCGCAGGCACCACAGCGATCACCGCACGCACTGTGCCGGATCGCGGCCTCACTTTGCTGGTATCCCGCTTCCATGGCAGCTCGGTGGTCGATCTACCGCCCCGCCTGCGCGGTCACGCGGTTTACGACAGCATTCGCATGGGTTCGGCCGCGAAATTCTGTGTGCTGGCCGAAGGCGGCGGCGACTTCTATCCGCGCCGCGGCCGGACGATGGAATGGGATACCGCGGCGCCACAGGCGCTGGTCGAAGCGGCCGGCGGCGCCGTTCTGCGCATGGATGACGACACCATTCTGCGCTACGGCAAGCCGGGCTGGGAGAACCCTTCCTTCTACGTCGTCGGGCGACCGTGACCTTCGCGACCCGCCTGCTGCCGCCAGATGCCGCCGGGCTGCATGAGGCCGCCAATATGGTGCGCGGCGGGCTGCTGGTCGCCTTCCCGACCGAGACCGTCTATGGCCTCGGCGCCGATGCGACGCAGCCGCAGGCCGTCGCGATGATCTTCCAGGCCAAGGGGCGGCCGCATTTCAATCCGCTGATCTGCCACTACTCCACTGCTGCCTTCGCCTTCGATGACGTGGAGGCGAGCCCGTTCGCCGAGCAACTCGCCGCCGCCTTTTGGCCGGGGCCCCTGACCCTTGTTCTGCCGCGCCGCGTGACCTGTCCCGTGGCTTTGCTAGCTGGGGCGGGGCTCGAAACCTTAGCTGTGCGCGTGCCGGCTCACCCCTTGGCACGGGCTTTTCTGACGGAGGTCGGCAAGCCGGTCGCCGCACCCTCGGCCAATCGCTCCGGCAGCGTTAGCGCGACGACCCCGGCCCATGTGCTGGAGGGATTGGCGGGGCGCATCGCCGCCGTGCTGGACGGGGGCGCATGCCCGGTCGGCGTGGAATCCACTGTGCTGGATCTGAGCGGCGACCGCCCGTTCCTCCTCCGCCCCGGCGGCACGACGCGGGAGGAGATCGAGGCGGTGGTGGGACCGATTGGCGTTGGCATCCCGCACGCGGTCGCGGAGGCGCATCGCAGCTTGCGCTCGCCGGGGCTGCTCGTTTCGCACTACGCGCCAAACATGCCGCTGCGGGTGGGGGCCACAAGTGTTGCGGCCGAGGAGGCGCTTCTTGCATTCGGGCCACCGCTGCCGGGCGCTGCGCTGACCTATCAATTGAGCGAAACCTCCGACGTGACGGAGGCCGCCGCGCGGCTATTCGACGGTCTGCGCTGGCTCGACCGGGAAGGCAGTGCCTTGGGGCTGCGGCGGATCGCGGCGATGCCGGTGCCGGAAGTCGGCCTAGGTGCCGCCGTCAACGATCGGCTGACCCGCGCGGCGGCACCGCGCGACTAAGGCACGGACGAGCGGCTTGTCACCCTGCCGCCAGCATCTCCAAGATCGCTGCCGCACAGATCCGCGGCGCCTCTTGCGGAATGTTGTGGCCCACTCCCGAAACCACGCGACGGTCGTAGCGGCTCGTGAAATGACGTTCGTGACCTTCCGAGCTGGACGGCGGCGCCACGTCATCATCCGCGCCATGGAAGGTGATGGTCGGCACGCCAATTTTCGGCAAAGCCGCTAGCCGATCCTCCATCGCCTGATAGGCCGGATCGCCCGCAACAGCGCCGAAACGATGACGATAGGAGTGGATCACCACATCCACGAAATCCGGATTCGCGAAAGCTGCGGCACTAAGATCGAAGGTCGCGTCGTCAAACTCCCAACTCGGAGACCACAGACGCCACAGCAGCTTCGCCAAAGCCTCGCGGTTCCGCGCGAGACCAACGCGCGCTCGCTCACTTTGGAAGTAATACTGGTACCAAAGCCGCCGCTCCTGCAGCGGATCCTCCGGCTCGAGCGCCTTGGCGATGTTTTGGATCGCATAGCCGCAGGCATTCACCAGCCCGATCACCCGCTCCGGGTGCAGAGCCGCGAGTATCGTCGCGCTGCGCCCACCCCAGTCGTAACCGGAAACCAAAGCGCGATCGATGCCCAGCCCGTCGAGCAGATCCAGCGCGTCCTGCGCCAAAGCCGCCTGCTGTCCCGAGCGCATCGTCGCCGCAGAAAGAAAACGCGTCGGACCGTAACCACGCAGATACGGCACGATCACCCGGCAGCCGCTCGCCGCAAGCTCCGGCGCCACCTCCGCGAAAGCCTGGGGCGCATAGGGAAAGCCGTGCATTAGCAGAACCGCAGTGCCGTCAGACGGCCCCGTCTCCTCATAGGCAATGTCGAGAACAGCCGTCCGCAGCGTCTTCAGTGCCATGCGCCCACGCCTCTAGCCGCGGTGAACGATGTAGCTTTCCTCGAGCAAGGTCGCGATGGCAGCACCATGCGCCGCGTCGCGCGCCTCGATCATCACCTCCAGCTGCGCCGCCTGTACGGTCGGCGAGGCGAAGAGCCGGTGATGTGAAACGTCGATGATATTGCCGCCCTGATTGCCGATGAGCGTCGCGATATCGGCGAGCATGCCCGGACGATCCGGAATCTCCATGATGACGCGCACCAGTCTGCCGTCCCGAAGCAGATTGCGCAGGAGGGTATTCGCCAGGATCCGCGCATCGATATTGCCGCCGCAGATCGGCAAGGCAACCTTGCGGCCGGCGAAACGATCCGGATAGGTCAGCACCGCGGCGAGCGCCGCAGCACCCGCCCCTTCGGCCACGACCTTCGCACCCTCCGCCAGCATCGCGATGCCGCGCTCGACCGCCGCTTCGGGCACCAGCAGGATCTCGATGCCCATCTTGCCGAGCAATCGCACCGGCAACTCGCCCACATCCCGCACCGCGATACCCTCGGCGATCGTCGCACCACCGACCGAGACCGGCTCGCCTGCCAGGCGCTGCTTCATGGCGCGATAGCTATCGACCTCGACGCCCAGCACCTCGATCCCCGGCTTGCGCGCCTGCACCGCGATGGCGCAGCCCGTCAGCAGCCCGCCGCCGCCGACCGGCACCACCAGCACGTCGAGATCGGGAAAATCCTCGATGAGTTCGAGGCCGAGCGTGCCCTGCCCGGCGATCACGGCGGGGTCGTCATAGGGATGGATGAAGACCATCCCCTCGCGTCGTTCGAGGTCATGGGCATGCTCGGCCGCTTCGGCCAGCATCTCGCCATGCAGCACCACCCGCGCGCCCCAGGCCGCCGTGCGGGTCACTTTGCTGACCGGCGTGAAGCGCGGCATCACGATGGTCGCCTTGATGCCGAGCAGATGGGCGTGCCGCGCCACCGCCTGCGCATGGTTGCCGGCGGACATCGCAACGACGCCGCAAGCCCTCTCCTCGGGCGTCAGTAAGGCGAGCCGGTTGGCCGCCCCGCGCTCCTTGAACGCCCCCGTAGCCTGAAGGTTGTCGAGCTTGAGGATGATCTCCGCCCCCGTCGCGCGGCTCAGCGCATCGGAGCGGATCGCGGGCGTGCGGAGGACTTTGCCGGAGATGCGTGCCGCCGCCGCCCCGATATCGAGGATCGTGAGAGACATAGACCGAGGCGCCGTCAGCCGAAACGGACGGAGAGGATCTCGTAAGAGCGGTCGCCGGAGGGCGCCGGCACCGAGACGGTGTCGCCCTTTTTCTTGCCGATCAGAGATTTCGCCAGCGGCGAGGAGACCGAAAGCAGGCCTTGCTTGATGTCCGCCTCGTACACGCCAACGATCTGATAGGTATATTCCTTCTCCGTCTCCTCATCGACGAGCTGGATATGCGCGCCGAACTTGACGTGATCGCCAGACAGCGAAGTCGGATCGATGACCTCCGCCGCCGAGGTGACCTCCTCGAGCTCCTGGATACGGCCCTCGATGAAGGATTGCCGCTCGCGCGCCGCGTGATATTCGGCGTTCTCGCTCAGGTCGCCGTGGCTGCGCGCCTCGGCGATGGCGCGAATGACGGCCGGTCGCTCCTCACTGCGGAGAAGGCGAAGTTCGGCCTCTAAGCGCGAGAGGCCGGCCCCGGTCATCGGAAATTTCTGCACGCGTTAACCCCGCAGTCCTCGTCCGTCAGGACATCTGTTGCTCAGGAAGCCCGCAGACCGGATGGCCCGGTCGCCGACATCCCATCCCTACATGCCGAAAGCGGCCGAAGCCCGGCCGCGTCCTGCCCGCATCCCTCTAGAAGGGGGAACGAAAGTAGGACTGGAGCGGCGCGACTTCAAGCGGCCCGGCCTTGAGGGCTGCCACGGCATGAACCGCGGCTCTGGCTCCCGCGATGGTTGTAAAATGCGGGACGCCCTTGGTCAGGGCACTGCGGCGGATGTCAAAGCTGTCGGTCACCGACTGCGGCGTGGAGGCCGTATTGATGACGAGCTGGATTTCGCCACTCTCGATCGCGTCCACGCAATGCGGCCGCCCCTCCAGCACTTTGGACACGGTGCTGACCTCCAGCCCCGCTTCTCGAATGCGGGCGGCGGTGCCCCTGGTGGCGACAATGCCGAAGCCCATCTCCGTCAGCCGGCGGGCCAGCGGCACCATGGCCGACTTATCCGCCTCCTTCACCGAGAGGAACACGCTGCCCTGCATCGGTAGGATGACACCGGCGCCGAGTTGCGCCTTGGCGAAGGCGCGGGCGAAGCTGGTATCGAGCCCCATGACCTCGCCGGTCGATTTCATCTCAGGGCCGAGGATGGTGTCGACATTTGTGAAGCGCGCGAAGGGGAAGACCGCCTCCTTCACGGCGACATGGCGGCCAATCGTCTGGTCGTCGAGCGCGAAATCCTTGAGCTTGGCACCGGTCATGACCTGGGCGCCAATCTTGGCGAGCGGCACGCCCGTCGCCTTGGCGACGAAGGGCACGGTGCGGGAGGCGCGGGGATTGACCTCCAACACGTAGATCGTGTCGTCCTTGATGGCGTATTGCACGTTCATCAGGCCGACGACGTTCAGCGCCCGGGCGAGTGCCACCGTCTCGGCGCGCAGTTCCTCGACGATAGCGGGTGAGAGGGAATAGGGCGGCAGCGAACAGGCGCTGTCGCCGGAATGGATGCCAGCTTCCTCGATATGCTCCATGACACCCGCCACGAAGACGTCCTCACCGTCGCAGATGCAATCGACATCGACCTCGATCGCGTCATTGAGGTAGCGGTCGATGAGCACCGGATTGTCGCCGGAAACGCGCACAGCCTCCCGCATGTAGCGGGCAAGCTGCGAGCGGTCATGCACGATTTCCATGGCGCGGCCGCCGAGCACATAGCTCGGACGGATCACCACCGGGAAGCCGATGCGTTCGGTGATCGCCTCCGCTTCCTCGGTCGAGCGAGCGATACCATTTTCTGGCTGAAGCAAGCCGAGGCGGTGCAGAAGGGTCTGGAAGCGCTCGCGATCCTCGGCGATGTCGATGGCGTCCGCGCTGGTGCCAAGCACGGGAATGCCGGCGGCGGAAAGGCGCTGCGACAGCTTCAGCGGTGTCTGACCACCATACTGCACGATGCAGCCCAGCACCGTGCCGTTCTCCTGTTCGCGCCGGATGAGTGAGATCACGTCCTCGGCCGAAAGCGGCTCGAAATACAGACGGTCGGAGGTATCGTAATCGGTGCTGACGGTTTCCGGATTGCAATTGACCATGATGGTCTCGAACCCGGCATCCTTCAGCGCATAGGCAGCATGGACGCAGCAATAGTCGAATTCGATGCCCTGGCCGATGCGATTCGGCCCGCCGCCGAGAATGACTACCTTCTGCCGGTCGGTCGGATCGCTCTCGCAAACCGGCGTGCCGAAGCCCGTTTCATAGGTGCTGTACATATAAGGTGTGGCGGAGGCGAATTCGCCCGCACACGTGTCGATGCGTTTATAGACCGGGCGCACTTTGAGCTTCTCGCGCAGGGCTTCGACCTGAGCGGTGGTCATGGCGGAAAGATGCGCAAGTTGATTGTCCGAGAACCCCAGCGCCTTGAGGCGCCGCAGCGATAGGGCCGTGGTCGGCAGGCCATGTTCCTTGATCTTGTCCTCGGCCGCGACGATGCGGGCAAGCTCGCGCAGAAACCATGGATCGAACTTGCAGGCATCGTGGATGTCTTCCACCGACAGCCCGGCACGCAGCGCTTGCGCCGCCATCAGCAACCGGTCGGGACGCGGTTGCGACAAAGCGGCGCGGAAAGCATCAGCGGTGCCATCGCCCGGCGCCTCGATCGGATCAAGGCCGGAGAAGCCGGTCTCCATGCTCCGCAAACCCTTCTGCAGGGCCTCCGCGAAGCTGCGGCCGATCGCCATCGCCTCGCCCACCGACTTCATGCTGGTGGAGAGCATGGCCGGCGTGCCGGGAAACTTCTCGAAGGTGAAGCGCGGGATCTTGATGACGACATAGTCGATCGTCGGCTCGAAGCTCGCCGGTGTGGTGCGGGTGATGTCGTTCTTCAGCTCGTCGAGCGTGTAGCCGACCGCGAGTTTCGCGGCGATCTTGGCGATCGGAAAGCCGGTCGCCTTGGATGCGAGGGCGGAGGAACGCGACACGCGGGGGTTCATCTCGATGACCACCATGCGGCCATCGGCGGGGTTGAGACCGAACTGCACGTTGGAGCCGCCGGTATCGACGCCGATCTTGCGCAGGCAGGCGATCGAGGCATCTCGCATGCGCTGATATTCTTTGTCGGTCAGCGTCAGCGCCGGGGCAACCGTCACGCTGTCCCCGGTATGGACGCCCATCGGATCGACGTTCTCGATGGCGCAGACGATGATGCAGTTGTCGGCGCTGTCGCGCACCACCTCCATCTCGTATTCCTTCCAGCCGAGCACGCTCTCCTCGATGAGGACCTCGGTGGTGGGGCTGGCTTCGAGACCGCTCGAGACGATGCGCTCGAACTCCGTCTTGTTATAGGCGATGCCGCCGCCGGTGCCGCCGAGCGTGAAGCTGGGGCGAATAACGGCGGGCAAACCGACCTCGGCGAGCGCCTCGCGCGCTTCAGCGAGCGTACGGGCGATCGCGCTTTTCGGGCTCTCGATGCCAATTTCGGTCATCGCGTCGCGGAACTTCAGGCGATCCTCGGCGCGGTCGATAACATCCGCCTTGGCGCCGATGAGTTCGACGCCAAGCCGCTCCAGCGTGCCAGATTTGGCAAGGCTCATCGCGACGTTGAGCGCAGTCTGGCCGCCCATGGTCGGCAGCAATGCATCGGGCTTTTCGCGCAGAATGATGCGCTCGACGATCTCGGGCGTGATGGGTTCGACGTAAGTCGCGTCCGCTAGGGACGGATCGGTCATGATCGTGGCGGGATTGGAATTGACCAGGATCACGCGATAGCCCTCGGCCCGCAGCGCCTTGCACGCCTGGGCGCCGGAATAGTCGAACTCGCAGGCCTGACCGATGACGATGGGGCCGGCGCCGATGATGAGGATCGACTTGATGTCAGTGCGTTTCGGCATTTTCAGGCCTTCTCGTCCATCATCGCGACGAAGCGGTGAAACAGGTGGTGGCTGTCACTCGGGCCGGGACTCGCCTCGGGATGGTATTGCACCGAGAAGGCGCGCTGCGCTGGCGCCGCTATGCCTTCGTTGCTGCCGTCAAAAAGGCTGACATGGGTGACGGTCACACCTTCGGGCAGCGATTTGTCATCGACCGCGAAGCCATGATTCTGGCTGGTGATCTCGACCTTGCCGGTCGCGAGATCCTTAACCGGCTGGTTGGCGCCGCGATGGCCGAGATCGAGTTTGTAGGTGCGCGCACCGAGCGCCGTGGCGAGAAGCTGATGACCGAGGCAAATGCCGAAGATCGGACGCTTGGCCGCCAGCACGCCCTGAATCGCCGGTACCGCATATTCGGCGGTCGCCGCCGGATCGCCGGGACCGTTCGAGAGGAAAACACCATCCGGCTCGTGGCGCAGAATGTCCTCCGCCGTCGCGGTGGCGGGCACCACGGTCACCCGGCAACCGGCCGCCGCGAGGCAGCGCAGGATATTGCGCTTGGCACCGTAATCGACGGCGACGACATGGTGACGCGGCGCGGTCTGACGGCCCGGCGTGGTCTCCTCGCCCCATTCCCACAGCGTCTCGTCCCAGCTGTAGCTCTGCGTACAGGAAACGGTGCGCGCGAGATCCATGCCTTCCAAACCAGGCCACGCCACGGCCTGGCTTCGCAGCGCGGCGATGTCGAAACGGCCGTCGCGCGGGAAACACAACACGCCAGTCGGCGCGCCACCGTCGCGAACGCGAACGGTCAGCGCGCGCGTGTCGATGCCGGAGATGCCGGGCAGATCCATCGCGCGCAGCCAGTCAATCAAGCTTCGCGTCGCCCGCCAGTTGCTCGCCTCGGTGATATCGAGTGCGGTGATAAGGCCGAGCGGTCCAGGATTGCGCGCCTCCTCGTCTCTGAGATTCGCGCCGATATTTCCAATATGCGGAAAGGTGAAGGTAACGATTTGCCCGGCATAAGAAGGATCGGTGAGTGTTTCCTGATAACCGCTCATGCCTGTGTTGAAGCAGACCTCACCGACACGCGCCGCGCCGTGTGCGGTGTTTGCGCCGAAGCCCCTGCCCCACCACAGAGAGCCATCGCCCAGCACTAGTACCGCGGTCGCGCCTTCGGGCAGCGCATCGGCGTCCGGCACGGCAATCGCCCGCTCGGCTTCCTCGGCGTTACCGGGCATGTCGGAGAGCGACAGGCCGGTTGCCGCGATGATGGCGCGCCAATGGCGCGAGGGAATGACCCCGGACTGGCGCCATTTGCGCAGCGCCTCAGCGCCGACATTGGTAAGGCGAGCGGCGGCGTCAGGACCACCAAGCCGATCGATGATATCGCTGGTCGAGAGGGGCATGTAAATCGCATATGGGAAATTTCTTCCCAACGCAATATGATTGACGCTCTCGTGAAAAAACTTCCCTCTGCGCAAATGAGGGGCTAGGGGCGGGTCGTTCCGGGCGCCACATTAAACGCGCTAAGGTATATGCTCGTGAGCCGGCACCCACCCCGGCCCTCCCTGAGAGGGAGAGGGAGAGGGAAGTAAGTAGCTAGGAGTAAGCATGGCGCTGCGAGAGACTCTGACCGACGCGATGAAGACAGCCTTGAAGGCTGGCGAGACCGAGCGGCTTTCGGCCATCCGCCTTATCCTGGCGAAGCTCAAGGACACCGAAATCAACGCGCGCGGCACCGGCAAGACGATCGAGGACGCCGATATCCTCCTCATGCTCCGCGGCATGATCAAGCCTCGGCAGGAGGCCATCGCGCTCTATCGCCAAGGCAATCGGCCCGAGCTTGCGGAAAAGGAAGAGGCCGAGATCCGCGTGATCGAGGGGTTCCTCCCCGCCGGATTGAGCGAGCAGCAAACCACGGCCGCGGTCGATGCCGCCATTGCCAGCACCGGCGCCTCGAGTTTGCGCGACATGGGGAAAGTGATGGCCGCATTGAAGGCGGAGCACGGTGCGGCGCTCGACATGGCGCAGACCGGCGCGCTTGTGAAAACGCGTCTGGCGGGCTGAAGCGCAAGCATGGCGCTGCCGCCCGCATTCCTCGATGAACTTCGCCAGCGCACACCGCTGCCGGCACTCATCGGCCGGCGCGTAAAGCTCACGCGTTCGGCGCGGGATTGGCGCGGCTGCTGCCCCTTCCACAACGAAAAGACGCCGTCCTTCTACGTCTATCAGGACCACTACCACTGCTTTGGCTGCGGCGCGCATGGCGACGCGATCGGCTTCGTCATGCAGAGCCAGGGCGCCGGATTCGTGCAGGCGGTCGAGGTTCTGGCTGCGGAAGCCGGCCTCGATGTGCCGCGCGCAACGCCGGAAGCCGCGGCGGCGGAACGTCGTCGCAGCGATCTGCATGATGTGCTCAAGGCGGCCGATGCCGCGTTCCAGCACAAGCTGCATATGCCTGAAGGCCGCGCGGCACTCGACTACTTACGCGGTCGCGGTCTGTCCGATGAGACGATCACCCGCTACGGCCTCGGCTTTTCCGGTAGCGGGCGTGGCGCGCTGGCATCCGAACTTTCGGGCCAGGGGATCGAACTGCGCCAATTGGTCGATGCCGGCCTCATGAAGCAAGGCGAGGACGGACGCACCGTCGATCTCTTCTTCAATCGCGCGACCTTTCCGATCCGCGATCCGCGCGGCCGCACGATCAGCTTTGGTGGTCGTATTCTCGGTGACGGCCAGCCGAAATACCTCAACGGGCCGGAAACCGCGCTCTTCTCCAAGCGCCGCACCCTCTATGGCCTCGATCTTGCGAATGCTCTCCGGCGTGAGCGCGGGCGCGGCGCCTCGTCGCAAGAAGGACATAAGGGACTGATCGTCGTCGAAGGCTATATGGACGTTATCGCGCTGGCGCAGGCGGGTTTCGCGGCCGTCGCACCGCTCGGCACCGCGCTCACGGCGGAGCAGCTCGAAGCTTTGTGGGAGCAGGATGACCGTCCCATCTTCTGCTTCGACGGTGACGCGGCGGGCCGCCGCGCGGGCATTCGCACCGTGGGTCTCGCATTGCCGATGCTGGCGCCGAACAAAAGTCTCGGCGTGATCGTGCTGCCTGAGAGCGATGATCCGGATAGCGTCATTCGTCGTGGTGGCCGACTGGCCTTCCAGGATGAACTGGCGCGGGAGGATCTCGGCAACGCGCTGTACGGCCTGCTCAAGGATGATGCGCGTCCCGCGACACCCGAAGGCTGGGCCGCTTTCCGCAACCGGCTGGTGGCGGAGGCCGGACGCATTCCGGATCGCTCCCTGGCGGCGGAATACCGCTCGCTCTTCCTCGACCGGTTCTTCGCCGAACGCCGCCGCGCGGCGCCCTCGAACCGTGGCGCCAACGCTGGCACAGGCTTCGGCCTGCGGCGTGAGCGCCCGCAGGCGCCAGTCGCGCTGGGCGCCCGGCCGAGGGCCAGCGAACTCGCGACACAGGAGGAACGTGGCCGGGGATTGGTGGCGATCCTGCTGGCCCACCCGACCCTGCTGCCGGACCTCGAGGAATCCTTCGCCCTGATCGACCTGCCGCCTACCCTCGCCGCCATCCGCGATGGCATGGGAGACTGGCTTGCAACCCACCCCACACTTGACAGTCAGTCGTTGAAGAACCATCTCGACAGCCTTGGGCTCGCGGGCGCGGTTTCCGCCGCCCTTGAGTCGCGCCCGCTCCCCGTAGGTGCAATGGCAGAGGCGCTACCAGCGGAGGCCGCGGCGAAGTGGCAAGAAATCTTCGGCCACATGCGCCTCCATCATGCGGAGAGAGAACTCGAGGAGCAACAGATGGCGTTTGCTCGTGAGGGCTCTGAGGAAGCACAGAACCGTCTGATTGCGATCAAGGGGTCTGTCGATCGGCTACGTCGTGGAGAGCCCGACAGCACGGGCTAAGCACCGGCACGAACGTGCGTTAAGTCTAGGTCCCGCGACGCGCGGCGCGGGGCGGTAATGGTAAAGGGTCGATTATGGCAACCAAGCCGTCTGTGACAACCGAGGCCGCTAGCTCGGATCAGGACAGCGAGAATACGCTTCTGGACACGCAATCGGCCGCTGTGAAGCGGCTGGTCGCGAAGGGGAAGGAGCGTGGCTACATCACCTTCGACGAGCTCAACGCCGTCCTGCCGTCCGAGCAGAACAGCTCGGAGCAGATCGAGGACGTGATGTCGATGCTTAGCGAAATGGGCATCCAGGTGGTGGAGAGCGAGGAGGAAGAGACCGAGGCGCCGGTCGTTAAACCCGCCGAGGAAGAGGAAGAAGAAGAGAAAGCCGGCAACATCAACGAGGAGACCGCCGGCCGTACCGACGATCCCGTTCGGATGTATCTTCGCGAGATGGGCAGCGTTGAGCTGCTGTCCCGCGAAGGCGAAATCGCGATTGCCAAGCGTATCGAGGCCGGCCGCGACATGATGATCGGCGGCTTGTGCGAAAGCCCGCTGACCTTCCGCGCGATCGTTGCCTGGCACGACGCGCTGAAGAACGGGAAGATGTTGCTCCGCGACATCATCGACCTCGAAGCCACCCAGGGCATGGGCAATCCGCCAGCGGAAACCGAAGGCGAGGCCGATCCCGCGGAGCCGCCCGCGCCACCGCCTTTCGCGGCGATTGAGGAGAGCGATGACGACGAAGGCGAAGGGCCGAGCCTTTCGCTGTCCGCGCTCGAAGAGAAGCTGAAGCCCGATACCCTCATCATCTTCGAGGAGATCGAGGCGCTCTATAAGAAGCTGTCGAAGGTGCAGAACCGCCGGCTGGAAACCATCACCAGCGGCGAGGAAGTGAACTCACGTTCGGAGCGCGGCTATACGAAGCAGCGCGAGGAGCTGGTGGTCAAGGTCAAGACCGTCCGCCTGCATAACAACCGGATCGAGGAATTGGTCGCGCAGTTCAAGCAGCTCAACCAGCGGCTGACGGCGATCGAGGGCCAGATTCTGCGCCTCGCCGAATCCACCAAGGTCGGGCGCGAGGAGTTCCTGCGCGAATACCGTAACCACGAACTCGACCCGAATTGGATCGAGCGGGTGAGCGCGCTGACCACCAAGGGTTGGAAGCTCTTTATCTCCAAGCATGGCGAGCAGGTGCAGGAACTGCGCATGCAGGTCGGCGCCATCGCTGCCGATGCCAGCCTGCCGATCGAGGAATTCCGCCGCGTCTACATGACCGTCAGCCGTGGCGAGCGGGAAAGCGCGCGGGCGAAGAAGGAGATGATCGAGGCCAACCTCCGCCTCGTGATCTCGATCGCCAAGAAATACACCAATCGCGGCCTGCAATTCCTCGACCTCATCCAGGAAGGCAATATTGGGCTGATGAAGGCGGTCGATAAGTTCGAATATCGCCGCGGCTACAAGTTCAGCACCTATGCGACCTGGTGGATCCGGCAGGCGATTACCCGCTCGATCGCCGACCAGGCGCGGACCATCCGCATCCCGGTCCATATGATCGAGACGATCAACAAGCTGGTGCGGACCAGCCGCCAGATGCTGCACGAAATCGGCCGCGAGCCGGCGCCCGAGGAATTGGCGGAAAAGCTCGGCATGCCGCTGGAGAAAGTGCGGAAAGTCCTCAAGATCGCCAAGGAGCCGATCAGCCTCGAAACCCCGATCGGTGACGAGGAAGACAGCCACCTCGGCGATTTCATCGAGGACAAGAACGCGGTGATCCCGCTGGATGCCGCGATCCAGGCGAATCTGCGCGAGGCGACAACGCGTGTATTGTCGAGCCTCACGCCACGCGAGGAGCGTGTGCTGCGGATGCGCTTCGGCATCGGCATGAACACCGACCATACGCTGGAAGAAGTCGGCCAGCAGTTCAACGTGACGCGCGAGCGTATCCGCCAGATCGAGGCCAAGGCGCTCCGCAAGCTCAAGCATCCCAGCCGCAGCCGGAAACTGCGCAGCTTCCTCGACGACTGAGGCTGGTAGCCGCCGGCCACTTTGCGCCAGCCGTGAGAAGTTCTGGCGGGTCTCGATGGCTTCCTATTGAGGCTTCGTTCAGACGACTCGGGCTATGGTGGCAAGCTTGCAAAGCACGACGCTAGGCATGAGCGACAAGAGGCGACGACGGGCGATGGAGCGGCGGAACGTGGTCGGAGCGGCGAAGCTACACGACGAAATGTCGAGCATAGGGGCTGATAGTGTGACGCGGGCGCGGGTGACGATCACCTTCCTCTGCATGCTCGAACGCCCGCAAATACCGGCGCCGCCGCTACCCGCGAATGCGCAGGTCATCCAGTGGCGGGCGCCGAAACCGGAAGGCTATCTGGCACTGCAGGAAGCGGTGGGCGGGGAATATCTCTGGTGGCTGCGGCGCGCAACGCCACGCGCCGAGCTGATCCGCATCCTGGAGAACCCCCAGGTTGCCGTGCATGTGCTGCAAATCGACGGCCAGGATGCCGGCTATTACGAGCTTGATGCGTCGCGCTGGCCTTTCATCAACCTCAGCTACTTTGGTCTGATGGCGAATGCGATCGGGCATGGTTTGGGGCGAGCTTTCCTTCGCCACGCCGTGGACAATGCCTGGTCCGGCCCCATTCGCGGTGTCACGGTCAATACCTGCACCGCGGATCACCCGCGCGCATTGCCGCTCTACGAGAGTGCCGGGTTTCGCCGGATGAAGGTGACGCAGGAGGACTGGGATATTCCAGATCGTCTCGGCTTCAAAATTCCTGACAGGCTGCGCGCCTGACCTCCGCCTCTATGAGAATTACGATCTTCGCGCCGGGATCCTTTCCTGCGGCAACGGGCGCAATCGTCTACGACACACGTCTCGTCACGGCTCTTCGCGGCTTGGGGCATGATGCCTCGCTCGTCATGCTCGCTGGTTCACATCCGACAGCCGACGACACGGCGCGGGCGTCCGCAGCCGAGGCGTGGCACGCTCACGGCGACGCCGACCTCCGCATCATCGATGGCTTCTGCCTGTCCGCGTGGGAAGGGCTGGAGGAGGCGCTGAGCGCCCGTGGCGTCATTGGCCTCATCCATCACCCCCTCGCCCTGGAACCCTTCCAGGAAGCCGTCAAAGTGGCGGAATACGCCCGGGTCGAGCGCCGACTGCTGCCGCTGCTGAACGGCATCCTGGTACCAAGCCAGGAGATGCGGAACCGCATGCTCTCGGCCTATGCCGTCGAAGCCGGGCGCATCTCCGTTCTGATGCCGGGGACCGATGTCACGCTGCCTCGCAGCCCGCGCGAGCCGGCGGCGACATGCCGCATCTTGTCGGTTGGCAGCTTCATTCCGAGAAAGGGTCACGACACCCTGCTCAAAGCGCTGTCCCGTCTCGTCGATCTTGACTGGCACTTGACGATCTGTGGCGACCAGACCGCCGATCGCGCTTGCGTCGTCGAACTCGGTGCCTTGAGAGAACGGCTCGGGCTGACCGAGCGGGTAACCTTCCTCGGTGCGCTCAGTCCGGCACAATTCGATGAGCTTTGGCAGGCCAGCGACCTTTTCGCCTTGGCGACGTGGTTTGAAGGCTACGGCATGGCTGTCGCTGAAGCGTTGAGGCGCGGTCTCCCCGTCGCCGTCACAACCGCTGCCGCAATTGGCGCGCCGCTCTCCCCCGATACCGCGATCATCGTCGAGCCCGGCGATCACGAGCAGCTTTCGAAAGCGCTCCGCCGCGTCATCTATAGCCCGGAGCTGCGGCATATCATGGGGCATGCGGCCTGGTCGGCGACGCGTAGCCTGCCAAGCTGGGAAAATCAGGCGCGTCATCTGCTCGACATCGTGACGCCGGCCGCGCCAACGTCCCTGTCCTGATCGCAACGCAAAAGGGAGGCTTCGGCCAGTGGCCTGCCTCCCAATGCTTTTCAGACATCAGCCGCCACTGCGAAAATCGACAGCGGCTCATCAAACTCAAGACAAAGCCTGACCGGCGCGAATAAATGCCGGTCAGGCTTTTGTCGTGGCTACTCCGCCATCTCCGACTCAGGCTCGTGCGGGATCTCGACCTCGGTCTCGGGAGTCTCGATGATCGGCAGCTCCTGCTTTGGCTGACGCGGACGGCGCGGCCGCTTTACGCGCGGCGCGGCGGCTTCGGCTTTCGGTGTGGACGTTCGCCGGGCAGCCGCAGGCTTCGCGGCCTTGCGCGCGGTTCCGGTGCGCGTGCCAGTGCCGCGCGCGCTCTTGCCGCGAGTGGCGGGCGCTTTGCGAGCGGCGGGCGCCTTGCGAGTGGCAGTTTTGCGAGTCGCTGTCGTCTTGCGCGCGGTGGTGGCCCGAGTGCCAGTCTTGCGTGCGGCGGTGCGCGTCGACTTGCGAGCCGTCGCCGTGCGGGTCGCGGCGGCGCGCGCCGTGGTCTTGCGAGCGGCGGGCTTACGGGTCGCGGCGACCTTGCGAGTCGTCGCGGTCTTGCGCGTGGCAGCCGGCTTGCGGCCGGGAGTCTTCCGCGTCGCGGTAGCGGCGCCACGGCGTGTCGCGGCGGTGGCACGCACGGGCTTGCGGGTCGCGGCGACCTTTGTCGTCTTGGCGCGGCGCGTCGTCGTCGCTTTCGCGGCTGTCACCCGACGCGTTGTGCCGCGCGCCGTTGTCGCCTTTGTCGCGGTCTTGCGCGCGGCGGGTTTGCGGGTGGTCGCGCGTGTCGCGGTCTTTGCAGCGGTAGAGCGGGCTGCCGGCTTCCGCGTGGTCTTGGCGCCGGCTTTAGCGGCACCCCGGCCAGTCGTCTTGGCCGTGCTCTTGGCGGCGCCACGAGCCGTCGCGCGCTTCGGCGCTGCACGACGTGTTGTCGCTCTTACCGCCAGCGCTTTGGCACGGGGGGAAGCTTTGCCGCTTCCCTGATTCTCTTCACTCACGAGCGTCACTCCTTCGGTTGCAAGTAGATCGTCGGCTTTCCGACGAATGGCTGTCCGACATCCGCCGTTCGATTGCTTCGCGCTAATCCCTGTCGGTCCAGAACTGGCACGTGGGAAAGCTCGAAAGAACTTCCAGCACTGTGGAACGCGATTATTCAGGTCCCTCGGTATTTCGTCTGCTAGGCTTCGTCACGTTCAGAGTCGGATCCTCAACACCCGGGGCGGTACCGCCCGCCCGACTCGTGCCGCGTGTTTCAGATCTCGCTATTCCAAGTCTCTAATGAAGCTGTCAACAAAAAGGCGTCGTTACCGACGAAGTTTTGCAATCTTTTCTTGGCCGAGCCATCTGACGGGCGCCAAACGCCAGCCCAGCCAAGCTCTCTTTAAATCGAAACCCTTTGATCTCAACAGCGAATTTGTAGAATTCAAGGTAAAGCGATAAACGCGATCCGACAATCTCGTCCCACGCTGGGAAAATGGGGCCGCCGCGCCGCGATTCGCCCCGACAACAGGCCCGATAAACAGCGCCGAGCCAGTAATCCACCGTCCACCTTTCGTTAAGCAGCCGATTCTTGTAGGGTGGGAGCCGGACAAAACAGGCCCAGCGCCGGACAAGCTGCCGCGTCTGACGCCTCCAAGACAAGCGATCACGATGATTGGAACCGACATGCCGAAAGGGGACGAGCCTATCCGCTGGCGCCCGGATCGAGCGCCACGGTTTCCGCCGTGGCCACTTCCAAGCATCCCCACGACCATGTTCCGCGGCGCCAAAGGCCGCTGCCCATCGTGCGGGGAAACCAAACTGTTCAGCAGCTATCTGAGGGTCGTGCCAGTCTGCGCGGTCTGCTCCGCCCCCCTCGGCACCTATCCATCTGACGACGCGCCGCCCTACATCACGATGGTGATAGTGCTTCACCTCATCATCCCGATCATCGTCGTGCTGGAGGAAACTGTGCAGCCGCCCTTCTGGCTCGACGGGATTATCTTCCTCCCGCTCGCCGCGATCCTCACCTTGCTGCTGCTGCCAGTCGTGAAAGGTGCCACCATCGGACTTCTTCTGCGTCTCCAAGTGCAGCGGGGACAGGATGGGCATTGAAGCGCAGCCGCATCTCCTTCGCGTCCTGTTGAGCGACGAAACCTTGGGAAGCCTGCCGCCGCTGATCGAAGCGGACCGCGCGCAGGCCGTCGCCGACCTCGAACTGCAGAACGTCTTCGCGCCGCGCGGCGCAGGTGCCGGCCCCTTCATCCTCGCACTCTCGGTGCGTGACGGCCGCCTGATCTTCGACATTCGCGACGCCGCGATGCAGCCCGTCACCGCCATCGGCCTGGCACTCGGACCGCTACGGCGCCTGATCAAAGACTATGTGATGCTCGTCGATAGCTACGCGGTCGCCATCCAGGAAGGCCGGGAGGCGCGCGTGCAGGCAATCGACATGGGCCGACGCGGCTTGCACAACGAGGGCGCGGCGCTGATCGCCGCACGTCTCGACGGCAAGGTCGATCTCGACCAGGATACTGCGCGTCGCCTCTTCACCCTGATCGCCGTTCTGCATCATCGCGTCGCCGGTCCAGCAGCATAAAGTCCCGCCCATGAAAATCGACGGCACGCCCTATCGCAGCATCTGGCTCGCCGAAGACGGCTGGTCCTTGCGCATCATCGACCAGACCAAGCTGCCCTGGTCCTTCGAAATTCTGACACTGGAAACGGTGGCGGAGGCGGCTCACGCCATCCGCAGCATGCAGGTGCGCGGCGCACCGCTGATCGGCGCGACCGCCGCCTATGGCCTGTGCCTGGCGCTGCGCGCGGATGCCAGCACCGATGCGATGGAGCGCGACGCAGCGACATTGGCGGCGACGCGGCCGACCGCCGTGAACCTCAAATGGGCGCTCGACCGCATGCTGACGCGGCTGCGCAATACGCGGCCGGCCGAGCGAGTCGCCACCGCCTATGCCGAAGCCGCCGCCATCGCGGAGGAGGATGTCGCGCAGAATGCCGCGATCGGGCGGCATGGACTCGAACTCATCAGAGCGCGGCAAAAGCCTGACAAGCCGGTGCAGGTGCTGACGCATTGCAATGCCGGTTGGATCGCGACGGTGGATTGGGGAACGGCGCTGGCACCCATCTACCAGGCTCACGATGCCGGCATCGGCGTGCATGTCTGGGTCGATGAAACCCGCCCGCGCAATCAGGGCGCGGCGCTGACGGCTTGGGAACTCGGCCGCCATGGCGTGCCGCATACCGTCATCGCCGACAATGCCGGTGGCCATCTGATGCAGCATGCCGAAGTCGATCTCGTGATCGTCGGCGCCGACCGGGTAACGCGGCGCGGCGACGTCGCCAATAAAATCGGCACCTATCTCAAGGCGCTTGCCGCGCATGACAATTCGGTGCCGTTCTGGGTCGCCGTTCCCTCCACCACGATCGACTGGACGATCGAGGATGGCGTGGCCTCGATCCCCATAGAGGAGCGTGCGGAAACGGAAGTCACGATGATGACGGGACCGACAGCGGATGGCACGCTCGCCACCGTGCGCGTGACGCCGCATGGCAGCGGCGCCGCCAATCCCGCTTTCGACGTGACACCGGCGCGGCTGGTTTCTGGCCTCATCACCGAGCGTGGGCTTTGCGACGCGACGACCGAAGGCCTTGCCTCACTCTTTCCCGAGCACGCATGAGCCACATGAACTGGCGTGCCGCCGTCGCGCTCGCCGCGGCGCTTGTGCTCAGCGCTTGCGCCGTCAACAAGCACCCGGCACCGGTTGCCGGACGCACGGCGCCCGCGCCACCGACCTTCTCCTCCTGTGTTCAGCAAACGGGCGATCCACAGGAACCGCCTTTTATTCGGCAGTGCTACGAACCCTTCTCGCGCGCCTCAGCCGTCGCCATCGCCATGCGCGAATGGCGAGCCTGGGGCAGTGTCGTCTATGACGCAGACCCGAGAAACGAGCTGCCGCCTGACCCGAATACCAAGGCCGAACGGCAGGACGGCTATTGGCAACGCGTTGGAGAATATTGGTGGCTCGGCCTGAACCAGAACGATCCCGCGACAGCCTGGACCGGCAAGCATGACGAAACCGGCGCGGATTTCGCGCCCGAGGGCGACAGCCAATATGCCTGGTCCGCCGCTTTCATCTCTTATGTAATGCGCATGGCCGGGGCTGGCCCGTCCTTTCCTTATGCAAGATCGCATGTCGATTACATCGACATCGCGGCGCAGGAGACCGCCGGTACGGCGCAGGGCTATTCGATCGAGGCGCAGCCGCCCGCGACTTATCCGCCCGCGCTCGGCGATCTCATCTGCTTCGGGCGCGGTCGCGCGGAGAGGCTGCGCTACACGGATCTTCCGACCGGTCACTTCCCTGGCCATTGCGGCATTGTCGTAAGCGGGCAGCCCGGCCAGATCAGCATCATCGGTGGCAATGTCGAGGATGCGGTGGCGCTCACCCATGTTCCGCTGACGGCCCAAGGAACGCTTGCGACTCCTGACGGCGTGTCCATCGACCCACGCTATCCGTGGCTGGTGGTGATCCGCGTTCTATACGCGCGGTAACGCGACGACCGTTGACCGTGTTCGGCAAAGGCCGAGCACGGCGGCTAGCCGGAGATGGTGGACGCTAGAGCGGCTTGCCCTCGCTGCTTGCCCAGGCGGCCATCAGCGCGTTGCTCGGGCGGTTTTTGTCCGCGACCTTGCGCGCCGTCTCTGCGCCCGCGACAGGCAAACCTCTGGGATCGAGCAGGCCGACCTGCACGAGAACCGAGGCCTGGTCCCAATAGATATGCTCGTGAAGCAGCTTGTCGCCCTCGAACCGGATGACGGCGATCGCTGGAATCTCGACCGCACGGCCAGTGGGTTCGACGCCCGGCAGCATCCAGTCGATGACTGTCGTATGCGTGAAGCCGATGATGAACTCATCGACGATCTGGCTGTCGCCGACGGTGCGGCTGATCGGCGTCAGACGAAGGTCCGGCGGATTGCCTTGGATGAAGTGAAATTTGTAGAAGCGCTTGAGTTCGTCGTGCCCGACGCCGCCGGTCATGGTCGGGATGTGGTTGACGTAGGGTGTGGCGACCATCGTCGCCATCGTCGCATCGACATCCCGCGTCTCGAACTCGTAGCGGCAATGCGCCTCCCAAAGCGCGACCAGATCGGGTTTCGTCATCTGCGGTTCCTCTCCCAATTCCGCGTGTCGCTGAGCGGGTCACCTGCGTATCGCTGAGCACTTCCTCGCCACAACCCATCGTCATGCTCGGCGAAGGCCGAGCATGACGGTACTGGCTAGGTCCCAGCCTGTACTAGTCCGCGCGTCGCCGACCCGCCACACCAAGCTGGCTATCGCTGCTGCCAAGGCAGCCCGTCTGCCTTCCAGCCCGCAACGGTTCCGCGATGTCCTTCGGGTCCCACCGGCCCCTCGAAACCATCGGCCACATTGTAGACCTCGGGAAAACCCGCCGCCCGTGCGGCCTGCGCGGCGGCCAGGCTGCGCGCGCCACTGCGGCATATAAAGAAAACCCGGTGTTCGGGGGTGAGGCCCGCGGCACGCAAATGCTCGACGAAGGCACCGTTGCGCTGCATCGACGGATAGACCTGCCAAGGGATCAGCACCGGCTCCTTACCAGCCTCCTCCAGGTTCGGCAGGCCGACGAAGTTCCATTCGGCATCGGTCCGCACGTCGCATAGCGCGGCTTGCGGATCGCTCTTGAGGGCATCCCAAACCTTGCCCGGCTCGATGTCTTCGATCATGTCTCTTCTCCTCGCGTCTCGGTGGCCAGTGAAGGCCCCGCGGCATCGGGATGGCAAGAGCGAGGACCGGCATGTCCACTGATCGTCTGACGCCGAGCGACGCCGCGATCGCCGACGGCCTCGTCGGTGCCATCGGCGGAACGCCGCTGATCCGCCTGCGCCGCGCATCTGAGGCCACCGGCTGCACCATTCTCGGCAAGGCGGAGTTCATGAACCCTGGCGGTTCCGTGAAGGATCGCGCCGCCCTCGCCATCATCCTCAACGCCGAACAGCGCGGCCAATTGCGCACCGGCGGCACGATCGTCGAAGGTACCGCCGGGAATACCGGCATCGGCATCACGCTCGTCGCCAATGCGCGCGGCTACAAATCCGTCATCGTGATGCCGGAGACCCAGAGTCAGGAGAAGATCGACTTTCTCCGGATGATTGGCGCCGATCTGCGTCTGGTGCCCGCCAAGCCTTTCAAGGACCCGGGCAACTACGTCCATGTCGCGCGTCGCCTGGCGGACGAGCTCGATGCCGTCTACGCTGACCAATTCGACAATCTCGCCAATCGCCGTGGCCATGCGATGACGACCGGCGTCGAGATCTGGGCGCAAACCAACGGCCGCATCGACGCCTTCACCTGCGCCTGCGGTACTGGCGGCACGCTCGCCGGGGTGTCCGATGCGCTCAAGCTGCGCAGTTCGCGCGTGAAGATTGTCTTGGCTGACCCCACAGGCAGCGGCCTCTATGGCTGGGTGAAATCGAACGACCTCTCGGTCGAGGGCAGTTCCATCACCGAGGGCATCGGCCAGTCCCGCGTGCCCGGTAACCTTCGCGACGCCCAGATCGACGATGCTCTACGCGTCACCGATGAGGAGGCGCTGGAGCAAGTGTACGACCTTCTACAGTGTGAGGGGCTCTCGGTCGGCGGCTCGGCCGGCATCAATGTCGCCGCCGCCATCCGCCTCGGACGTCAGATGGGGCCTGACCATGTCATCGTCACCATTCTCTGTGACGGCGGGGCGCGCTATCAGTCCAGGCTCTTCAATCCTGACTTCCTGCGCGGCCGGGGACTGACGCCGCCGTCCTGGATGAGTTGAGATCGGGTGCGGTACGCGAGCAATTGTCTTCCACATCCGACCCGCCCACTTGCTATTATTGACCCGTTATCTTCCTCCGACTGATGGAACCTAGTTTGTCCGCATCACCGGCCTTCGGCCTGACGAAGGAGCCCGGCACCGCCGGCTCGGCCACCGACGAAGAGCACGGGCGCGGTGGCCTGGGCGAAGCGCTCGGGCTCACGGTCGGCGAGTCCGACGATACGGAACTGCGGCGGCATGACATGCCGCTACCGCGCTCGACCCAATCCGTCTGCCTCGGCATCCTGACGACCATCGCGATCCTGGCGTGTCTCTATGTCGCCCGGGACATCGTGCTGCCGGTGGTCCTCGCGATCGTGCTCAAGCTGCTGTTCCAGCCATTGGTAAAGCTGCTGGAACGGGTGCATGTGCCGAAGGCGGTCGGCGCGCTGTTCTCGATTGCACTGCTCCTTGGCGTCTTCGTCGGCCTTGGGATGCTGCTGTCGAGCCCGGCTTCCCGCTGGGCCGGGCAGTTGCCTCAGGCCTGGCCGATGCTGCAGAAGCGCTTCGCCATGCTGAAAACGCCGGTGGATCATATTCAGCGCACGCTCGAGAATATGGGTGTCCATTTCACCGGGCCGGGATCGGATTCCTTCTTCGCTCATCCCGTCGGCATGGTGACGGCGGTCTTCAGCGGCACCGGCACTGTCGCCTCCCATCTCTTGGAGACGCTGCTCGTCCTCTTCTATCTCTTGGTCTTCGGCGAAACCTTCCTGCGCCGCCTGGTGGAGGTACTGCCCCGCTTCGACGACAAGCGCGAGGCGGTGGAAATCTCCATGCATATGGAGAAGGACCTCTCGGCCTATCTCCTGACCATCACGATCATCAACGCCGTGGTTGGTTGCGCGACCGGCGCGGTGATGTGGATCTGCGGCGTGCCGGGCGCGATTCTTTGGGGCGTCGTTGCCTTCTGCCTCAACTTCGTACCGATCCTCGGGCCGTTCTGCGGCATCCTGGTTTTCCTGGCGGTCGGCATTGTGACCTGGGGATTCGAGTGGTTCTCGATCCTGCCGGCGGGCCTGTATTTCGGGATCCATGTCGCGGAAGGCGAGATCATCACGCCGATGCTGCTGGCGAGTCGCTTCACCATAAATCCGGTCGCGGTGATGCTGTCCTTGATCTTCTGGTATTGGATGTGGGGTGTCGCGGGCGCCATTCTGGCGGTGCCGATGCTCGCCATAATGAAGATCGTTTGTGATCGCCTGCGCCCCTTCCGCGCCTTCGGCCATCTGCTGGAAGGCTAGCCGCCCGCGATGCGGCGGCATGGCATGAAGGTTTGCCGCGCTTAGCATGGAGCAGTTCGACGCCATCGTGCTCGGGGCCGGCGCGGCCGGCCTGATGGCGGCGATGACCGCGGGGCAGCGCGGCCGGCGCGTGCTTCTGCTCGACCATGGCGCCGAAGCGGGTGCCAAGATCATCATATCCGGCGGCGGTCGCTGCAACTTCACCAATCGCGAGACGCCGCCGACGCGCTTCCTCTCGGCCAATCCGCATTTCGCCAAATCGGCGCTCAGCCGCTACCCGCCTGCCGCCTTTATCGCGCTGATCGACCGCCACGGGATTGCCTGGCACGAGAAGACGCTGGGCCAGCTGTTCTGCGACGGCTCAGCGCGGCAGGTGGTCGCCCTGCTGCTCGCCGAATGCGCGGCGGCGGGCGTCGTGCTGCGGCTGGGTCAGCGCGTTAGCGATCTCGGCCATGACGGCCAGGCATTTCGCGTCGAGACCCCAAGCGGTGGCGTGACGGCGGCTGCCCTGGTGGTGGCGACTGGTGGCCTCTCGATCCCGAAAATGGGCGCGACCGGCTTCGCTTATGACATCGCGCGAAAATTCGGCTTACCTATCGTCACACCCGAACCGGCGCTCGTGCCGCTGACCTTCGCGGAGCCAGAGCTTGGCCTGATGCGCGGCTTGAGTGGCGTCTCCTGCGAAGCGATCGCCCGCGTCGGCAAAACCGCCTTTAGGGAGGCGCTGCTCTTCACCCATCGCGGCCTCTCCGGCCCCGCCATCCTGCAAGCCTCGAGCTACCTCGGCCCGAACGGCAACCTGTCGCTCGACCTCACGCCGGAGCGGGATGCGCGGGCCTGGCTGTTCTCGCTGAAGCGCGAGCGGCCACGGATCGAGCTGCGCACGGCCTTGGCGGAGGCCCTGCCCCAACGCCTCGCCGCGGCCCTGGCGGAGGGCGCGACACGGCCGATGGCGGAACTCACCGACAAGACGTTGTCGGCGGTGGCAGAGCGACTGAAGAACTGGCGCCTGGTCCCCTCGGGTTCCGAGGGCTTCGCCAAAGCCGAGGTCACGCGCGGGGGTGTCGATACCAGCGCGCTCTCATCCCAGACGATGGCGGCGCGCAATGTGCCGGGCCTCTACTTCATTGGTGAAGCGGTGGACGTGACCGGCTGGCTGGGCGGCTACAATTTCCAATGGGCCTGGGCGAGCGGATGGGTGGCCGGCCACGCAATCTAGATTTGGCTCACCAGGTCTGGGCTAACACCTAGTGATGGCAGACGAATTATATGAGCGGGACATTCTGATTTGGTCGGAGCAGCAATCCGACCTGCTATGGCTATGCCGTGGCCCAAGCCCGCGCCGGACACCCCTCCTCACCAGACCTCGCTCCGCGATGCCCCTTCTCCCTCGACGATCTCCTTTCGCTGAATGTCGAGCCTTCGGCGCCGGCGGCCCGGTTGCATGAGCCGGGCCAGCCCTAAACGCCCTCAGCCCTTCTTGAACCCACCCTCGAAAACGCTCTCGCTGATCGGCTTGCGGGGGCTCGGCGCCTCACGGGCCTGAAGTTGCTCCGGCAGAACCGACTTGTCGCACTGGCGGCCGATCGCGACGGCGGCTTCCACGCGATGGCCCTCAGGCACGTCGAGCTCGGCGAAGGCGCGCGGGATGTCGAAGCCGACCATGCCGTGCGTGTGCCAGCCGATCCGCTGCGCCTCCAGCGCCATATAGGCCCAGGCCGCGCCCGTATCGAAGGAATGGCTATGCGAAGGCACCGGCTTCTCGCTGCTCGGGGTCGTCATGAGGGAATTGGAGACGACAATCACCAGCGCCCCCGCTTCCTTGGCCCAAGACTGGTTGAAGGGGATCAGCAGCCCAAGCAGCTTCTCCCAATGCGGCGTGCCGCGCCGGGCATAAACGAAGCGCCACGGTTGGGAGTTGTAGGAGGACGGCGCCCAGCGCGCGGCCTCGAAGATAGTCATCAGATCGGCTTCGGAGATCACCTCCCCGGTGAAGGCGCGGGGCGACCAGCGCTCTAGGAATTGGGCGCTGATCGGATGGTCGGCCGTGCGGCCGTTGGCGGTCGTTGTCATTCTTTCTCTCCTGGGTCTCGGCGGAGTAATAGGTTGGGTGGCGAACGCCTACTATCGAGGCTGGGCGTTCCGCAGAGCCTCCGCCTCGGCGTAGAATTTCTTCTCCCACGCCGTATGGTTCTCCGCCCCTTCCCGAATGAAGGGCGTGAAGATCGCGACACTGAGCAATAGCTTGTGGAACAGCACGGCCGGGAACCGCAGCGGCTTGTCGAAATCGACAAACAGCACCACGCGCGTCTCGTCGGAATGATTCCAGGCCTCATGCTCGAAGGCATCGTCGAAGATCAGCGCGCGGCCCTCCTGCCAATGGCAGATCTGCTTGTCGACGCGGATCGCGATCTTGTCGGGATAGGGCGGCACCTTGAGGCCGAGATGCAGGCGCAGGACGCCGTTATAGGGGCCGCGATGGGCCGGCAGATGCTTGCCCGGCTCGAAGATCGAGAACATCGCCGTCCGCAGACCAGGTATTTTCTGGACGATGCGCCAGGTTTCCGGACAAAGCGCGGTGTTATTCGCGGAGGTATGGCCATAGCCGGTGAGGAAGAACGTCTTCCAGCCGGCATCGGTGCTGATCGTCGCGACATCGGTCGAGATGTCATGAAAGCTCGGCAGGTCCTGCTTGCGGACCAGGACATGATCGAGTTCGGTGCGGATCAGGGCCCATTCCCGCTCGATCTCATGCGCCCAGGCGAAAGTCGCGAGGTCATAGACCGGCGGATTGCCGACCTTGGAGCAGCGGAGGTTCATCCGCTCCACCCAGGCGACCACGCTCATGACGGCACGCGTGGTCAGGCTGGGACGCCCCATGGGCTTGATGCCCTCGGTCCCGAAGGCCTGCTTGGCATCGCCCGACGGATTGGTGTTCACCCCGTCCATGGTCGTCTCCACTGAGTGGCGCAAAGCGAAGCTATGGCGCAGCTACCTCGCGGTGGGAAGTAGCGCGGCGCTAGGGGCAGAGGGTTGATCCGCTTCGCGTCGATGTCGTAACATTACAATCAGCGAACGACACGAAGTGATGGCGGGAGACTGAGAGCGATGGACGGGCTCACTTTGGCTGCCGAAGCCATCCGGCCAAGGGTCGCCGCGATCGGAACCTGCCGGATATTCTCGCCGCTTAGCTACCTGGAGCGAGACAACCAAATCGACCCGGTCCGAGACCCGGTCAGGTGGTACACCCACAGCATCCCCGAAGCGATCCAGAAGATCAGGATCCTCAAGGGCGAAGTGGCGATCACGCCCAGCCTTGTCCCGCTCGTGGCCTATGAGGCCGATCACTTCGAGACTGACCTCTTCCGGCCGGATTACTATGAGGCGTCCGAGGTTTTCGTGGTCGAGGTCTCCTCGATTAACACCGTGCAGTGGCGAAATTTGGAGCTGCAGCGATGGTGTTTAAAGGCTGCCTTCGAAGCTGGGGGGGTCGATTACAGCAGACTATTACGGCTGTTGAAGGCACCGCCTGAAAGCCGTGAACTCTCGGACATTCCCGAGGCGTTGCGGTCTCTCGCCACCGAAGCGAGGCAAGTGACGCAGACGCCGGACGCCATGATGACCGGGCTGTACCAGCTCCGGGAGATGCTCCGGCGCCCACTCGTTCTCGTCCCCACACTCAACGTGGACGGCTCGGACGGGAAGCCGATCCGTGAACGGGCACAAATCAACGACGTGCTGCGGCGTTTCTCCGAAGCGGCCGGCGAGACATTCTTCGATCCCCTGCCGATCGCTCGCGGCTACGGCATCACCGAGGCGCTTACCGACGGCAGCAGCCACTACGCGAGACCGTTCATGGAGGTGCTCAAGGACCGGCTGCATCGCGCTATCATGGAGCGGCTTACGGCTGGGATGTCACGAGGCGGCACAGGCTCAGCTTCTCGTCGCGACGCGGCTCTTTTGGTGTGACTCCGCCGCGAGGGCGATAGCTGGTAAGGTCGCGGCTGCGAAACCGCTAGCGGCGCAAGATCACCCGTTTCATCCGGGCTACCAGGCCGTGACGGCGGGTGATCAGGCTGGGGCATCCCAGGGGCTTGATGCCCCCGGTCTTGAGGCTCTGCGTTCCCTCGGGCAAGGCGGGCGTGATGTAAAGCGCGTCCATGATCACCTCCACTTAACGGGATCATAGCTCGGCCAGACCGCGCCGCGAGATAGCGGCCAGCCTCCAATCCTAAGTGCGCCGCGGATTTAGAGAAAAGAAATATCCACGTGTTAGCACAACTAACACTAACATCTGGAAACCTTGAAATGTCCTCGACAGTCAATAAAGGCAGTCCCTATAGTGGATTTCAGCCGCCGGGTGGCCACGTCGACACACCGGCTGTGTTTAACATGTCGCTCACTAACAAGAAGCAGCCATCCCCGCCCGACTTCGACGCCGCTGTCCACAATTGGTATGACGTTAACAAGAAGGCCGTCGAGGCACATGTAATGGGTTATCCGGGCAATAAATGGAACTATCTCTACCCTCTCGATCTCAGCAAAATGCCGGGAAAGCCTTACGGCGACACCTACATCTCTTGGGCTAACTCCGACTGGGCATTGCTGGCAAAAGAGAAGAAACATGGACCCCATGCATATGATCAGGGGTTCGCGGTCGCGCCAGAGGGTGGGGGAAGTTATAGTGCCCGTTTAAATGGTGTTCCGGTGAACTCGGACTCGGAGTACGCGGCAGCGCTTTATAAATTCATGACAGAAAGCCCAGCAGCCTACCTGCCGCTGGCGACGTCGCTAACTAGTTCGCTCACTTTTGATGCGCCGCAGGTGCAACAGCCGGTACCAATACCGCCGCCCCCTGCCCCCGTTACACTCAGACCGACCATTACGCCCAGACCAGTCCAAGCTGTGCCCATACCTTCAACGCCGCTCCAAACATTTAATTCTAATGTCGCTTATATCCACGGGCAGGGTGCGAACTTCTTTAGCCTTCCCGACGTAGTAGCCCCAGTTAATCTCCCTCAATCTAATCTCCCTAAAATGATAGCCGAACAGCAGCAGTATTTTGCGCAAACGAGATCGGGCTACGTCGTACAGGATTACGACCAATGGCAGCATGGGAAGAACGGTCTCTACCTGCCGTATGAAGGCGAGCCTCTTTACAATAGCAGTACTGTGCACGACCAGGTTGCCGCCAGACAGCAGATTCCTTTTGCGCTCGCGCAGGCCGCATCGGATTACATGAGAAGATACATCAAACAATAGAACCACCGAAGGCGACTATCCTGCCGAATAGTCAGCAGAGATAGTCGCCTTGCTTGTGGCTCAAGAACACCCGCTCGTCGCCCCGCACGTCACGCATTTCAAGCACGTCCCATTCCGCACCATCGTGAAGTTGCCGCAATCCGGGCAGCTGTCGCCCTCATAGCCCTTCACCTTCGCCTCCCGCACCCGGCTCATCCGGTCATCCGCCGCGGCCACTGGCGCCGAAACCGTCGTCGCCTGCAACGGCCCGCGCACAAAACCACGGCTCACGTCACGCTGGATATCCGCCAGCCGGGAGCGCGCCTCCTCCGCCAAAGGTCCAGGTCCGCGCGGCAGATTGCCCTCGCCGATCCCCGTGCCCATCGCATCCGGCAGCAGATCCGACGCATCGACATGCGCGAGATCGTTGCGCGCCAGATAGGACACCGCCAGCTCGCGGAAAATGTAATCGATGATCGAGGTCGCCATGCGGATGGCGTCGTTGCCCTGCACCATCCCCGCCGGCTCGAAACGCGTGAAGGTGAAAGCCTCGACGAATTCTTCCAGCGGCACGCCGTATTGCAGCCCGATCGAAATGGCGATCGCGAAGTTGTTCATCAGCGAGCGGAAGGCGGAACCTTCCTTGTGCATATCGATGAACACCTCGGCGAGGCTGCCATCCTCGTATTCGCCGGTCCGCAGATAGACCTTGTGGCCGCCGACGCTCGCCTTCTGCGTATAGCCCTTGCGGCGGCCCGCAAGCTTGCGGCGCTCGGCGCGATGGATGACGCGCTCGACGATACGCTCCGCCATCGCGACCGCCTGAGCCGCCGGCGCCATCGCGATCAGCTCCTCCGCGTCATCATCCTCATCGTCGATGAGCTGCGAAGACAGCGGCTGGCTGAGCTTGGAGCCATCGCGATACAGCGCATTGGCCTTCAACCCGAGGCGCCAGGACAGCAGATACGCCATCGAACAATCCTCGACCGAGGCCGAGTTCGGCATATTGATGGTCTTCGAGATCGCGCCGGTAATGAAGGGCTGCGATGCCGCCATCATGCGGATATGGCTGTCGGCCGAGAGAAACCGCACACCGATACGGCCGCAGGGATTGGCGCAGTCGAATACCGGCAGATGCGCGGGGTCGAGTTCCGGCGCGCCCTCCAGCGTCATCGCGCCGCAGATATAGGTATTCGCCGCCTCGATCTGCGCGCGGGTGAAGCCCAGCGCCGTCAGCAGATCGAATTTCGGCGTCGCGATAGCCTCCGCCGTCATGCCGAGGGCGTTGATGAGGAATTCCTCGCCCAGCGTCCATTTGTTGAAGACGAACTTGATGTCGAAGGCCGCGACCAGCGAGGACTCGACCTTGGCGAGATCCGCCGCGCCGAAGCCCTTGGCGGTCAGGCTTTGTTGGTTGATGGCCGGCGCGCCAAGCAGCGTGCCATGGCCGACGGCATAGCGGATGATGCGATCGACCGCCGCCGGCGTATAGCCGAGCGTCGCGAGGCCGGTCGGCACGATGCGGTTGATGATCTTGAAGTAACCGCCGCCCGCCAGTTTCTTGAACTTCACCAGCGCGAAATCAGGCTCGATGCCGGTGGTGTCGCAATCCATCACCAACCCGATGGTGCCGGTCGGCGCCACGACACTGACCTGCGCATTACGATAGCCATGCGCCTCGCCCATCTTGAGCGCTTCGTCCCAAACATCGGCCACGGCATTGGCAAGACCGGCATCGGGGCATTGCGCGCGCAGGAAAGGCACCGGTGCCACCGTCAGCCCCTCGTAAGCCTCCACGCCGCCGCGCGCCGCGCGCCGGTGGTTGCGGATGACGCGCAGCATCGGCTCGCGATTGGCGGGGAACTCGGCGAATGGCCCGAGCTGGGCTGCCATCTCGGCGGAGGTGCGATAGGCGACGCCGGTCATCACCGCGCTGATGCCGCCCGCGATGGCGCGACCGCCATCGCTGTCATAGGGCAGCCCCGCCGCCATCAGCAGACCGCCGAGATTGGCGTAGCCGAGGCCGAGGGTGCGGTAATCGTAGGACAGCCGCGCGATCTCCTTCGACGGAAACTGCGCCATCAGCACCGCGATCTCCAAAACCACGGTCCAGAGGCGGACGCCATGGGTGAAGGTCGCGGTGTCGAAATGGCCGTCGTCGCGCCGGAAGGCCAGCAGGTTCAGCGACGCAAGATTACAGGCGGTGTCATCGAGGAACATGTATTCCGAGCAGGGGTTGGACGCATTGATGCGTCCGCCCGCCGGGCAGGTGTGCCACTCATTGATGGTGGTGTCGTATTGCACGCCGGGATCGGCAGAGGCCCAGGCGGCTGAGCTGATCTTGTCCCACAGTGCGCGCGCCCGCATCGTCTTGTGGATCTTGCCGTCGGTGCGGCGGATGAGGTTCCAGTCCTTGTCGTCCAGCACGCGCTGCACGAAGTCATTGGTCAGCCGCACGGAGTTGTTGGAGTTCTGGCCGGCGACGGTGAGATAGGCGTCGCTATCCCAATCGGTGTCGTACGTGCGGAAGTCGAAACTCTCCTGCCCCTGGCGCGCTGCGTCGATGGCGCGGCGGATATAGTTCTCGGGGATCGCGCAATCCTTGGCCTTGCGCACGGCGGCCTTCAGCGCCGGGTTCTTCAGCACGTCATAGGCCGCGTCGCCCAGATCCGGCGCCGCCGCGCGGGCGGCGAGGATGACGCCATCGAGCTGGCGCTTCGTCATCTTGGAGCCCGCAACGAGCGCCGCGACCTTCTGCTCCTCGACGACCTTCCAATCGACATAAGCCTCGATATCCGGATGATCGACATCGACCGACACCATCTTGGCGGCGCGGCGCGTCGTGCCGCCCGACTTGATGGCGCCCGCCGCGCGGTCGCCGATCTTGAGGAAGCTCATGAGGCCGGAAGAACGGCCGCCACCCGACAGCTTCTCGCCATCGCCGCGCAGCTTGGAGAAGTTGGAGCCGGTGCCGGAGCCATATTTGAACAGCCGGGCCTCGCGGACCCAGAGATCCATGATGCCGCCCTCATTCACCAGATCATCCGAGACGGATTGGATGAAGCAGGCATGCGGCTGCGGGTGCTCATAGGCGCTGGTCGACTCGATCACCTTGCCGGTCGCGGAATCGACGTAGAAATGGCCCTGCGCTGGACCGTCGATGCCATAGGCCCAATGCAGGCCGGTATTGAACCATTGCGGCGAATTGGGCGCGGCCATCTGGCGGGCCAGCATGAAGACAAGCTCGTCGCGGAAGGCTCGGGCATCGCCCTCGCTGTCGAAATAGCCGGCCTTCCAGCCCCAATAGGTCCAGGTCCCGGCCATGCGGTCGAAGACCTGCTTCGCCGAGGATTCGCCGACGAGCCGCTCGGTTTCCGGCAGTCCGGCGAGGGCCTCCTCATCGCGCACATGGCGGCGCAGCCAACCGGGCACGCCGGGTTCCTCGACGGGCTTGAGCCGCGCCGGGATGCCGGCCTTGCGGAAGTATTTTTGCGCCAGGACGTCGCAGGCGACCTGGGACCAGGCGCCCGGAACCTCGATATCAGCGGCGCGGAAGATCACCGAGCCATCGGGATTTCTGATCTCGCTGGTTGTCGTAGTGAACGCGATCTCGCCGTAGCGGCCCTCTTCCTCGGTCGTGAGTTCGCGGTCGAAACGCATGGGCCATGTCCTTTATCGAGCGGTTGGCGGGGCGTCTCACGGACTCGCGAGCGACGCGGCGATACCATATCTTGTGGCCCCGAAGGCCAATTGGCAACTAGTTATAGTGCATGGCGATATGCGGAGGCAGCACGCGATTATCGCGACCGCTTCCCGGAATTTCCACTGGAAACCGCGCCTGAGGTGTTTTGTGAAGACTGTGTGGCACCAGCGCCACCCGTTTTACGCGAGTGTGCATGGTGGCTCAGCGCGCGAAACAATCAATCACGTCATCCTCGGCGAAGGCCGAGGATCCACGCGTTCGCCGGGCGTCGCTAAGGAAGAAGGCGTGGATGGCACGCCTTCGCGTGCCATGACGGGAATGCGAGACTCGCTGTCCGCTGGGCTAGCACCGGGCGGATGAGCCCACGCGTGTTAGCTACGCTCGATCAGCTCGATCTTGTAGCCGTCCGGGTCCTCGATGAAGGCGATCACGGTGGTGCCGAACTTCACCGGCCCTGGCTCGCGGCTGATCTTGGCACCGGCCTTCCGCAGCTTTTCGCAGGTCGCCTTGATGTCCGATACGCCCAGCGCGAGATGGCCGAAGGCCGTGCCCATGTCATAGGTCTCGGTGCCGTAGTTATAGGTCAGTTCCAGCACCGTATGGTCACGCTCATTCCCGTAACCAAGGAACACCAAGGTGTATTTCCCGTCGGGCACGTCCGCCCGCCTAAGCTCCTTCATGCCGAGGTTCTCGGTATAAAACTTGATGCTGCGGTCGAGGTTGCCGACCCGCATCATGGTGTGGAGATAGCTGAATTCCTGCGTCGCGCTCATGGGGCATGTTCCTTCTGGCTGCCGGCTGCCGCGCCGGTCTCGTGAGTGTCGAGGCCGAGCAGGAAGAGCCCAGCCGCATTCGCGGCGGCGATGGTGCCGGCGCGGTCCATGAGGATGGTGCCACCGCCCTCGAAAGCCAAGCCTCGAAGTCCGGCTTCTGCCGCGCGCCGCACGGTCTCAATGCCGATGGTCGGCAAATCCGCCCGGCGTTCCTGCCCCGGCTTGACCAGCTTCACCAGCACGCCGCCCGGTCCCGGACGCGCCAACGGACCGCAGCGGGAAAGCATCGCGTCGGTGCCCTCGGCCGCTTCGACCGCGAGCACGAAACCATCCTGCACGACGCAGCCTTGGCCGATATCCGCCGCACCCATGGCCCGCGCTACCGCGACGCCCCGCGCCACATCGGCCAGCGCCGCGTCATCGGGCGCGATTTCGGTCAGCAGCCCGGTATGGCCAATCAGATCATCCAGCACATCGTGCGCGCCGAGGATGCGGAAACCCTCCTCCCCCAGCACGCGGATCACCGCCTTCAACAACCCGTCATCGCCCGCGAAAGCCGCCCTGCCGACGCGGGCGAGCAACCGCATCCCATCGGCTTCCGGGCGGATCTCAAAAAACGACGGCCGCCGCACAGGCCCCGCCATGACGAGGTCGGTGCAACCCTCGGCCTTCAGGCGCCGCAGCATCCGCGCCGCCGCGCCGACTCGCAGGATGACATGAGGAAAGGGCGCGAGCGCCTTAGGATCGGCATGCCCCTCGAGGCCCACGATGAAAACCTGGCGCCCCGCGGACTGGGCCGCTGTCGCGATACGGAGCGGCAAGGTGCCGCCGCCCGCGATAATTCCGAGCGTGCTGGAGGCTGCGGCCACCCGCTCAGGCCGCGTCGTCAGCCTCGACCAAGCGGGGTTCGCGCCGGATCAGGCCGCGCTTGCTCGGTTGCTCGATGAAGGTGAGGATTTCGGCGACAATCGGGTCGTCGCCATAGCGCATGCGCGTCTCGCCGACGCGGGCCGCGAAAACGCCCTCGTGCTGGAATAACAGGCGGAAGGCCGCGCGCAGCCGGCGAATGGCCGCGGAATCGAGCCCTCGTCGTCGCAGCCCAACGATGTTGAGACCAGCGAGCCGCGCCCGGTTGCCCATCACCATGCCGAAGGGAATGACATCGGCCTCGACACCCGAAACGCCGCCGACCATGGCACCCCGGCCGATCCGCACGAACTGGTGCAACGCCGCGCTGCCGCCGATCACGGCCCCATCCTCGATCGTCACATGCCCGCCCATCACCACGTTATTCGCGATGATGACGCCGTCCCCCAAAACGCAGTCATGGGCGATATGGACCACCGCCATCAGCAGGCATTCGGCGCCGACCCGGGTGATGCCGCTGCCCGTCGCGGTGCCACGATGGACGGTACAATGCTCGCGGATGCGGGTGCGCGCCCCGATCTCGCAACGCGTCGGCTCGCCGCGATACTTGAGGTCCTGCGGCGGCAGTCCGACCGAGGCGAAGGGATAGAGGGTCACGCCCTCAGCAAGCCGCGTATGGCCATCGACCACGGCATGGGAGACCAGGCAAACGCCATCCCCCAGCACCACATCGGGGCCGACATGGCACCACGGCCCGATCTCGACATTCTGGCCGAGGACGGCGCCGTCGGCGACGATGGCCGACGGGTGGATTGAGTTCACGTTCCCTGCTTATCCATGATCATGGCAGCGTAGGTCGCCTCCGCGACGGAAATCCCGTCGACCCGCGCCACGGCATGGAATTTCCACACATTGCCGCGATTGCGCAGCTTGACGACATGCACATGCACCTGATCGCCAGGCACGACCGGGCGGCGAAATTTCGCGCCCTCGATGGACATGAAATAGACGACTTTCCCGCGTGCCTCCGGCCCCAAGGTTTCAACCACCAGCACGGCCGCGGTCTGCGCCATGGCCTCGATGATGAGCACTCCCGGCATTACCGGATGGCTGGGGAAATGGCCCTGGAAAAACGACTCGTTGATCGTTACGTTCTTGATCCCGATCGCCGAGGTGTTCTTGTGCATCTGCACCACTCGGTCGATCAGCAGGAAGGGATACCGATGGGGAATCGCGCCCATGATGCCCGCGATATCCACGGTTTCACCGACCTCACCGCTCGTCACGGGCGAGCCGTGGTCAATCTGTGCATCCATCGGCTCAGTCCGCACCCGTTCCGCTTCCGGCCGCACCGCTCCGCTTCACGAGCCGGCGGATGAACGCGACCTGACGAAAAAAATCCTTTATCGGCTCGGCGGGCGTGCCCACGACCTCAGCACCGGCTTCCAGGTCGGCCATCACACCGGCCTGAGCCCCGATCCGGGCCCCGCGACCGATCTTCAGATGTCCCGCCATGCCGACCTGCCCGCCGACCACAACATGATCGCCGAGCGTGGTAGACCCTGAAATGCCGACTTGAGCCACAATGATACAGCCGCGTCCGACGCGGACGTTGTGCCCGATCTGCACTAAATTGTCGAGGCGAGTGCCTGCCCCAATCACGGTGTCTTGCGCCGATCCCCGGTCGATCGTGGAATTGGCCCCGACCTCGACGTCATCCTCGATGATGACCCGGCCGAGCTGCGGGACGGTCTTGAACCCGCTGGCCGCGGCGTCGAAGCCAAAGCCTTCCTGGCCGAGCCGTGCCCCGGGATAGATATAGACTCTTGCGCCGATCAGGCTGTAGCTGATCGAGGCACCGGCGCCGATGCGGCACTCCGCGCCGAGCACCACCCCCTCCCCGATCGCCACGAGCGGCCCAATACGGCAGCCACGCCCAATTTCCGCCCGCGCCCCGATCACCGCCAGCGGTCCGATCTCCGACCCTTCGCCAATGATCGCCGTGGGATCGATGACCGCCGTGGGGTGGATGCCGGGCGTTGCCACTGGAGCTGGATGGAACAGCGTCGCGACCTCTGCCCAGGCGCGGACAGGATTGGCGGTCGGGAGCGCGACCGTGCCGGCCGGCACCCGAGCCACCATCGCTGGCTCTAGCAGGACCGCACCCGCTCGCGTTGCCGCCAAGGCATGCTCGTATCGCTGGCTATTCAGGAAGCTGACATGCCGCGGACCCGCAAGCTGTAGGGGCGCTACACCGACGAAGGACTTGCCCTCCAGTGCCGTCAGCTCAATGCCCGCTGCTTGCGCGACTTCCGCCAGCGAAAAGGGGCCGCATCTCGCGAAGAAGCGCGGATCCCCCGTGATCGACTCGATCAACCGCTACTGACCCTGCGCCGCCTGTTGCTGCTGCTGCATCATGGCGGCGGTGACATTGGCGAAAACCGAATCCGGCGGCACGGTGACCGCGGGTAGCACGATGTTAAGTTCCTTGGTCACCTCATCGCTGATGTCGAAGGCGTTCATGTTCAATGCCACCTGCGCCCGGTGCAGGACGAGGTTCATGCCGCGGCTCTGCGCGACCTGGCGGATAACGGCGATCAGCGTCCGTTCGATCTGGCCCAGAGACACCTGCGCCGCCGCCTGGATGCGCGCCTCGCGATTGCGGAACGTGGTCTGCGCGGTAGCGATACGCTGCTGCAGGCTCTGCTCGCGCGTCCGTATCTGATCGGAGGAGAGATGCGCCCTGGGATCGGCCAATGCGCTCTGCAGCTTACGCCAGCTGTCCTGTTCCTTCTGCACATCCTGGGCCAGGGCGGCACGCCGCTTCTGAATCTCCTTGTCAACCGCCTGACCGGCGGTCGACGCCTGCAATACCTCGGGCACGCCGATCACACCGATGATCGCCGGTGGCGGTGTCTCCCCCTTCGACAGGGGCGGAAGCTGCGGGATTGGCGCGTTCATCTGCGCCTGCACAGCCTTCATCGCGGCAGGATCCACAGGCGTCGCGGCCGGCGGGGAGTCAGCCACGGACCGGCGATGCACCGCGCGCGGTTCGGCGGCAGCGCGTGGCGCCGCCGGCTGGCTGGGAACGAACCAGCCAGGATTGGCACTTTGCGCATGCAGGGTGGCAGGGGCAGCCATAAGCGCGGCCGCCATCAGGCAGACGCGTCGCAGAGAAATATATTGCACTAGAACCTCGTGCCGAAGCCGAATCGGAAAACTTGGGTTTGATCGTCTTTGTATTTGACGATCGGGTCGGCCAAATCGATGTTGATGAGGCCGAAGGGGGTGTTCCACGAGAAGCCGACACCGGCGGCGACGCGGGGCGAGGAGGTGTCGTAGACCGGTCCGAATTTCGCATCAACGCCCGTCAGCACGCCGATGTCCGCGAAGACGCGTCCCGAGAGGCCAATATCTGGCGAAATCGGCAGCGGAAAATGCAGTTCCGTCGTCTGCGTCGCAATGAAGCGGCCGCCGAGGCTATCGCCGGTCTTGACGTCATGCGGACCCGCGCCGCCTTCCTCGAAGCCGCGCAGATTCTGACCGCCCATGAAGAAGTTGTCGATGATCCTCTGGTCGCCGCTGTAGTTCCAGAGGTAGCCGACACCACCAGTGATCGCGACGCTCCAGAGGTGATTGCCACTGAAATAATCGAGCGGGATGTAGTAGCCGGCATCGAGCTTGGCGCGCACATAATCTGAATTGCCACCGAGGCCCGCGACATCCGTGCCGAGCCGCAGGATGTAGCCGGAATGCGGATCGATCGTACTGTCTCGGTGATCCCATACGAGCGATTGCGAAATCTGAGACAGCAACGACCAGCCAGACTCGTCCACCACATAAAGGCTGGCGCCCGACTGCACGTTGAAGACATCGCGATCGATCAGCGAGTAGCTCACAGTCTGAGACATATACTGATTGAAGGCATAGCCAGTGCGAACCGTGAAGCCGGTGCGGCTTTCCTCGTATTGCGAAATATCGCGGTTATCGTTGGTGATGTTGAAGAGATCGCCGCCGAGCAACAGATTTCTGTCAAGGAAGTAAGGATCGGTCGCCGATAGATCGATCTGGCTGGCCTTCTGCGCCAAAACGCCGGAGATCGAGGTGTCGATACCAGTGCCGATCAGGTTCTTCTCGGACAGCCCGAGATTGATCAGCGCTCCGTCATCAGTCGAGTAGCCGCCACCGATGGTGAGCGAGCCGGTGGACTGCTCCTGCACCGCTGTTGTCAGAACGATCTTATCGGGCGCCGAACCGGGCTGCGTGCCCAGCTCCACGCTCTTGAAATAACCGAGGTCGATCAGCCGCTGGCGCGAGCGCCGGATCGCATCGGCATTGAAGGCATCACCCTCAGCGAGCAGGAACTCGCGCCGGATAACCTTATCCTCGGTGCGGGCGTTGCCGCTGATATCGATCTGCTCGACGAAGACGCGCGGCCCCTCGACCACGTCGAAGGTCAGATCGACGACATGGCGGCCGCGGCTGTCCACGCGTTTCTTGAGAACGGGGTTGACCTGCACGAAAGCATAGCCTCGGCTTTGCACGTCGGCCGAGATCGCGTCGGCGGTCTGATTGATGGTGTCGCCGTTGAACCAGTCGCCCGTATCCATCTTGAGGTCGCCACGCAAAGTACTGCCGTCGAGATGCGGCAAATGCGAGACGATCTTGATGTCACCCACGCGATACCGCGCGCCTTCATTCATCACGAAGGTCACGAAGAAGGACGAGCGGTCGGGCGCCAGCTCGGCTTCGGTATTGAGCAAGCGGAAATCGGCAAAGCCCTTCCGCAGGTAGAAACGCCGCAGCAGGTCACCATCGAACTCGACACGGGTCGGATCGTAGGAGTCGCTGCTGGATAGGAAACGCCACCAGTCGCTCTCGCGGCTATTGATGACGGTCCGCAGGTTTCCTTCGCTGAAGTGGTTATTGCCGACGAAAGCGATCTTGCTGATGTAGGTCGCCCGGCCGTCATGGATTTTGTAGACGACATCGACCCGGTTTTCGCTGAGCTTGATGATCTGCGCCTGCACCGTGGTCGAGTAGTAGCCCTTATGGGCATAGGCATCCAGAATCCGCTGCCGATCGTCCTCGGCGGCTGCGGCGGTATAGACTGACCTTGGCTTGAGCTGAACGACGCCCTGTAGATTGGTCTTGGTCAGCTGATGGTTGCCCTCGAACGCGACCTGACCGACGAGAGGATTCTCAACGACATTGACGACGAGGTTGTTTCCCTGCCGGGTAATGCCAACATTGCTGAATAGGCCAGTCGCATAAAGTGTCTTAAGGCTTTGGTCGACCAGCTTGGGGTCAAACACATCGCCGGATGACAGCAGCATATAGGACTGGATCGTCCCTGCTTCGATCCGCTGATTGCCGGTGACGACGATCGCGGCGATGCGGTCGCCCTGAACTTGTCTCGGCGGCGTGGTTGTCTTCGCTCGCGCAGGCCGTGTGGCCGAGGGCAAGATCTGAGACGACGCGGCGCCGGCGACAAACGTGGGCAACAGGCAGGCTGTGGCTAACAGCGCAGCACGAGTGCGTAGCAAAGACGCGTCTCCCTCAGTTCCGGCGAGGCGCCGGGCAGAAAATCCAGGCCGCATGCGCGGCAGGCGCCGAAACGGCAGTCAGGGCGAACAGCTTACGCCGCCTAGCTCAGGCTCCGTCGCCGCAGCAAGCTATTTTCTCGCCCGATGACTTTCTCGCCAAGCGAAGGGTCCTCTTACGTCATCCCGCGAGATGCGTCACCCAGCGGACGACACCGAGTTGCGTGACGTCGTTCCAGGTGGCGAAAACGAAGAGGCAAAGCAGCAGCGCGAAGCCAGCGCGGAAGCCGTATTCTTGTGCGCGGGAGGAGACGGGGCGGCCTCGGATGGCCTCGGCAAGGTAGAAAACGAGATGGCCGCCATCCAGCACCGGGATCGGGAAAAGATTGATCAGCCCGAGATTCACCGAGAGGATCGCGATGAAGGACACCAGGCTGGCGAGCCCCAGGGCCGCCACCTGACCAGACAGCGCCGCGATTCGCAGCGGTCCGCCGAGCTGGTTGAAGCCGGTGCGATGAACGACGATCTGCCACAGCCCGTTGAGCGTCTCACGTCCGACCGTCCAGGTCTCGACCACACCGGCCACCGCCGCATCGGCCGGGTTGAGGCGCTTGAGAACCGGGGCGCCCTCCATGATGCCGAGCACGCCGCGTTTGCCGCCATGACCGTCATCCGCGCTGCCGATCGTCAGGCGCAGGATCACCTCGTCCAGCCCACGATGGACGATCATCGGCACATTCTTACCGGGATTGGGCGAAACCTCACGCTGCACCGCGGCGAAATCCGGCGTGGCGACACCGTTGACCGACTGAATACGATCGCCGACATGAAGATTGGCCAAGGATGCGACCGAATTGGGCATGATCTTGCCGATCACTGGGTCTGCCACCGGCTTCCCAACGGTCGCGAAGAGCAAAAAGAACAGGACGATGGCGAGCAGGAAATTGGCGATCGGCCCGGCCGCGATGACGATCATCCGCGATCCGACCGATTTCTCGTGGAAGGTGCGGCCCGACTGCCAGGCCGCCCGCTCCTCGGGCGTCGCATCCTGCGGACGCTCCTGCCCATGCAGCTTTACGTAGCCGCCGAGCGGGATCCAGGCGAGCTTCCAGACAGTGCCCCGGCGGTCGGTCCAGCGCGCTAGCGCCTGCCCGAAGCCGATCGAGAAGGTCTCGACATGGACCCCACGCCACCGCGCGGCGAGGTAATGGCCCATCTCATGAACGAAAACGAGAACGCCGAGGACAACGGCGAAGGACAGGACGGTACGAAGGAGTTCGGGCAACGCATGCATGATGGGACGCTTTTAGGCCGTTTCGGCGGCCCGGCGCCAGAGCGGGTTCATGGGTGAGAGTCCGTGACTTCTTGTTTCCCGCTTAAGCCGCTCTCGCCCCTAAGCTAACCCTCGCCGCGTCCCGCGCCTCGGCATCCACCGCGATGATGCTGTCGAGATCGTCGGCTCGCCGCGCCCCCAACCTGTCCAGCACCGCCTCGACCGTTCCGACGATATCGAGAAAACCGATCCGGCGATCGAGGAAGGCGGCGACAGCCACCTCATTCGCGGCATTAAGGATGGCGGGCGTGCCGCCCCCCGCCGCCAACGCCTGACGCGCCAGCCGGAGCGCCGGGAACCGCAGTTCATCCGGGGGCTCGAAATTCAGCCCCGCCAAGGCCGCAAGGTCGAGACGCTTTGCTGTCGTCGCCAGTCGCTCAGGCCAGCCCAAGGCGTGGGCGATCGGAATTCGCATGTCGGGCGCGCCGAGCTGAGCCAGCATGCTGCCGTCGCGATAGCAGACGATGCCGTGGATCACGGATTGCGGGTGGACGAGAACCTCCACCGCCTCGCCTGCGAGACCAAACAGCCGTGCGGCCTCGATGACCTCGAGCCCCTTATTCATCATGGTCGCCGAATCGATGGTGATCTTGGCGCCCATCGACCACACCGGATGGCGCAGCGCGGCCTCGGGCGTGACGGCGGCCATCTCTTCCCTGCTCGCCTTGCGGAAAGGGCCGCCCGAAGCCGTCAGGATGATGCGTTCGACCGCCGACCGATTTTCCGGCTCCAGACACTGGAAGATCGCATTGTGCTCGGAATCGACCGGAAGCAGCACGGTGCCGGAGGTCGCGACGGCATCCATCATCACGTCGCCCGCCGAGACCAAGACCTCCTTATTCGCGAAAGCCAGCGCGCCGCCGCGCCGGATCGCCGCCAGGGTCGGGTGCAGCCCCGCCATGCCGATGATCGCCGCCATCGTCCAATCCGCGGGCCGCGATGACGCCTCAAGCGCCGCCGTCTCGCCCGCCGCGATCTGCGTATCCGTCCCGGCAAGCGCCTCACGCAAGGCCCCAAGCAGAGACTCGTCCTGGATCACCGCGATCTCGGCGCGAAACTCGCGTGCCTGCTCGGCGAGCAGCGTGACATTGCGGCCCGCGATCAAAGCCTCGACCCGGTAACGTTCTGGCGTCGCCCGTATGAGGTCGAGCGTCTGAGTGCCGACGCTGCCGGTGCTGCCGAGGATGCTGATGGTTTTCACGTTCATGGTCTTCTCGCCATTTCCGGTCACTGCCAAAGCAGGATCCCCTCCCCAACCACAAGGGCCACTATCGCCGCCACTGGTGCCGCGGTCAGCATCCCGTCCAGCCTGTCGAGCAGGCCGCCATGCCCCGGTATCGATCGCCCCGAATCCTTGACGCCGAAATGACGCTTCAGGCCGCTCTCCAATAGATCGCCCACTTGCGAGGAGACGCCCAGCAACATCGCAATCGCCGCGCAGTGCAGACTGTCCACCGGCCCACCGGCCCAGGCAGCGACCCCGATGCCGACGAGCGCTGCCGCCGCTAGCCCGCCCAGAGCGCCGGAACGTGTTTTGCCGGGTGAAATGCGCGGCGCGAGCTTCGGGCCGCCGATCAGCCGGCCGGCGACATAGGCTCCGATGTCGCTCGCCCAGACGATGAGAACGAGGAACAGCATGTCCCACCGCCCGACCAGCGGCACATGCCGCAGCCGAACCATGGAGATTGCCGCCGGCGCCACATAAAGGATGCCCAGCACGAGCCACGTCGCCCGCCGGTTCCGCCCGAGGAGCAGCCAGGCGCAGATGATCAGGACCACGGCATAGATCAGGGCCACCGCACCGCCTCCCGCCATGGCGAAAAGCGGCACCGCCGCCACGCCAACTGGCAGAACGATGACCGGCCACCGCCAGGCCTCGGCCCGGCACATCCCCGCCCATTCGGCGGCGCAGCCGGCAACGCCTAAGGCCAGAAGCAGCGCCCACGGCAGTTTGCCCAGCCAGAGGCAGCCGAGTGCCAGCGGCGCCAGGACGATCGCGGAGCCGACGCGCTTCCGCAGGTCACTCCAACGCTTCCCGCCGCGCGTGTCCCCGCCCGCTCGCCTTTCGTCAGGCGCCGCTGGCACCGTAGCGCCGCTCGCGCCGCGCATATTCCGCGAGCGCGTCAGAAAGATTGGCCGGGCCGAAATCGGGCCACAGCACATCGAGGAACAGCAGCTCGGCATAGGCGCATTGCCAGAGCAGGAAGTTGGAAAGGCGCTGCTCGCCACTCGTGCGAATGAGGAGATCGGGATCCGGCATCCCAGCCGTGGAGAGGAAGCGGCCGAAACTCGCCTCATCCGTCGTCTGGATATCGACCTCGCCCGACTGGACAGCCCGCGCCATCTTACGCGCCGCGGCGAGAATTTCCGCGCGTCCGCCATAAGACAACGCCACCGTCAGGTTGAGACGGCGGTTTCCGGCGGTCTGCCGCTCGGCGCGGTCAAGCTCCGCGCGCATCTCCGGCGAGAAGCGCTCGCGGTCGCCGATCACGCGGAAGCAGACGCCATTGGCGCCCAGCTCGGCGAGTTCGCTGCGCAGATACTGCCGCATGAGGCTGGTGAGATCCGAGACCTCCGATTGCGGACGCCGCCAATTCTCACTGCTGAAGGCATAGAGCGTCAGCCACTCGATGCCGGAGGAGATCGCACCCTCGATGCAGCGCCGCACCGCCTGCGCCCCCGCCCGGTGGCCGGCGATCCGGGGAAGCCCGCGCGCCCGCGCCCAGCGTCCGTTGCCATCCATGATGACCGCGACATGGCGCGGCACCGACGCGGCACCGGCTTTTCGAGGTGTTGCCACCGGCTCCGTCACCGGCAGCTCCGTCGCGGATCCGGCCAGCTCAGGAACCACCGCCCGAATCATACCTGGCGGATCTCTCGATCCTTCTCGGAGGCGTATTCGTCCACCCGCTTCACGTAGGAATCGGTGAGCTTCTGCACCTCGTCCGACCAGTCCCCAGCCTCGTCCTTACTGAGCTCGCTCTTCTTCTCGAAGGCCTTGATCTGCTCCATGCCGTCACGCCGGACACCGCGTACCGCGATCCGCGCGCCCTCGGCATAGCGACCGGCGGCCTTGGCCAATTCGCCCCGGCGTTCGGCGGTCAGTTGTGGGATCGGCACCCGTACGATCTGCCCGTCGGCCGAGGGGTTCAGTCCAAGACCCGAGTCGCGGATCGCCGCCACCGTCGCGTTCACCAGACTGCGGTCCCAGACCTGCACGGTAATCATCCGCGCCTCCGGCACCGCGATGGTGCCAACCTGCGGCAGTGGCAGAACGGAGCCATAGGCCTCGACCTTGACCGGTTCGAGCAGCGCCGGGCTGGCACGGCCGGTCCGGAGGCCGCTGAAGTCCTTGCGCAAGGTTTCCAGCGCGCCATCCATGCGGCGCGTTAGATCCTGTTTCAGCGCATTCAGATCTGCGGGCACCTTGCCCCTCCTTCGTCAGACGTCGCGGATCATAGTGTAGGTGCCTTCACCCCGCATGACGGCGGCAAATGCCCCGACTCGGTGAAGGTTGAAGACGAGGATAGGCAGCTTGCTCTCCCGCGCCAGACTGATTGCGGCCGCATCCATCACGGCCAAATCCTGCGACAACACATCCATATAGGTCAGTTCGTCGAACCGCTTGGCTTCCGGCACCTTCAGGGGGTCGGCGGAATAGACGCCATCGACCTGCGTGCCCTTGAGCAGAGCCTCGCAGCCCATTTCGGCGGCACGCAACGCAGCTGCCGTGTCGGTGGTGAAGAACGGGTTGCCGGTGCCTGCCGCGAAGATCACGATCCGGCCTTTCTCCAAATGACGCTGCGCCCGCCTGCGGATATAGGGCTCGCAGAGGCTCGACATATGGATCGCCGATTGCACCCGGGTCGGCAGGCCCGCGCGCTCGAGGGCGCTCTGCAAGGCGAGGGCGTTCATCACCGTCGCGAGCATGCCCATGTAATCGGCCTGCGCCCGGTCCATGCCGGCCGCCGCGCCCTTTACGCCGCGAAAGATATTGCCGCCGCCGATGACGATGCAGACCTCGACGCCCATGGCCGTGACGACGCCGACATCGGCCGCGATCTGCTTGAGCGTTCCGGTGTCGAGGCCATACTCGCCGGCCCCCATGAGCGCCTCGCCCGAGAGTTTGAGCAGAACGCGCTTATAGAGGGGCTGACGGTCCATGATGTCCTTGGTCGAGGTTCCGGCCAGCACCTGCGCCAAATCATTCGGCGCGGTCGAGGTTACCGTAGAGAGCGAGCCGCAAAGCGGCAAGGCACGGCGTTATTTGGCGTTCGAGAATGCGGACTGGAACCCACCCCTGACCCCTCCCTTTTCAGGGAGGGGAAGCCGCCGCCACCAACCTCTCCCCTCCCCTTTTAGGGAGGGGCCGGGGGTGGGTGAGCCGGGCAGCGACCTCAGACCGTGAGCATTGTGGTCAGACTTCTGGCGCAGACGGCTCCAGAGCCTTCACACCAGCCGTCGCCGCGACCTCGGCCGCGAAGTCGGTGCTCTGCTTCTCGATGCCCTCGCCAAGCTGGAAACGGTCGAAGCCGACCAGTGTCCCGCCCGCCTTCTGAACCACCGCGCGCACCCGGCTCTCGCCGTCATGCACCCAGACCTGCTCGAGAAGAACGACCTCCTCGTAGTATTTGCGGATGCGCCCATCGACCATCTTCTCGATGATCGCCTCGGGCTTGCCGGAGGCACGCGCCTGCTCGGACAGCACGCTGCGTTCCCGCTCCAGTGCCGCCGGATCGACCGCGTTCACGTCCAGCGCCTCGGGCCGAGTCGCCGCGACATGCATGCCGATCTGCCGGCCGAGTTGCTCCAGACCCGCGAGTTCGCTCGGGGCCTCAAGCGCGACCAGCACACCGATTTTGCCGAGTCCCGGCTTGAGCGCGTTGTGGACATAGCTCGCTACCACGCCGCTCTTCACCCGCATCACGCGGGCGCGGCGCAGAGTCATATGTTCGCCGACCGTCGCGATGAGCTGAACCAACTGGTCCGCCACCGTGTGGCTCGCGCCCGGATAGGTCGCGGCCTTCAGAGCCTCGACGTCCTCCCCAGTCTCCAAGGCGACGCGGGCGACGGTCGAGACGAAATCCTGGAAGGTCTCGTTGCGCGCGACGAAATCGGTCTCGGCATTGACCTCGACCATGGCGGCGACGTTCGGCGCGCTCGCGACACCGATCAGCCCTTCCGCGGCGACGCGGCCGGACTTCTTGGCGGCGGCCGAGAGGCCCTTCTTGCGCAGCCAGTCGGTCGCGGCATCGAGGTCGCCGCCCGTTTCGGCCAGCGCCTTCTTGCAGTCCATCATGCCTGCGCCGGTCTTCTCGCGCAGGTCTCTGACCAGGGCGGCCGTGATCTCAGCCATCTGCGGTCTCCGTCTAGGACCGCAGGCCGCGCGACGCTTATGCGCGGCGCAGCCTGCGGCTCGTTGATTGATCGAACGGCGCTGGCAGCCCAGGTGTCGCCACCCGGACCCGCGCCGTATCTGATTAGGCGCCGACGGCTTCGGCGGCTGCGGCTTCAACCGGCGGAACCGGCTGGGCCAGCACGGCCGGTGGCAGTTCCTCAGCGGCGCCGATGTCACGGCCGGAGGCCGCCATCTCGGCGCTGATGCCATCGAGCACGGCGCCCGAGATCAGGTCGCAATAGAGCATGATGGCGCGGATTGCGTCGTCATTGCCCGGGATCGGATAGGTCACGCCATGCGGATCGGAATTGCTGTCGAGCACGGCGATCACCGGGATGCCGAGCTTATTGGCTTCCTGAACCGCCAGCTTCTCCTTGTTCGTGTCGATAATGAACAGGATATCCGGCAGTCCGCCCATCTCCTTGATGCCGCCGAGCGCCCGCTCCAGCTTCTCCTGGTCGCGGGTGATCTCGAGGACCTCTTTCTTGGTCAGACCCTCGGCCTGGCCCGCGACGAGTTCCTCGATCTGGCGCAGACGGCGGATGCTGGCGGTGATGGTCTTCCAGTTGGTCAGCATGCCGCCGAGCCAGCGATGGTTGACGTAATACTGGCCGCAGCGCCGGGCGGCTTCCGCCACATGATCAGCCGCGGCACGCTTGGTGCCGACGAACAGCACACGGCCGCCATTGGCCGTGGTGTCCCGCACCGCACGCAGCGCACGGTCGAGCATCGGCACGGTCTGCTGCAGGTCGATGATATGGACCTGGTTGCGGACGCCGAAGAGATACGGCGCCATCGCGGGATTCCAGCGACGGGTGTGATGGCCGAAATGAACGCCGGCTTCGAGTAGCTGACGCAGTGTAAAGTCGGGCATCGCCATTGGCGTGTCCCTTTCCTGTTGGTCCGGTTGATCCTCCGCGGAGCAGAGCCTCATCGGCACCGGACCTGGCTAAGCCAGGAAAGTGCCCCGCGTGCGAATTTGCCCGCCACCTCCAAGGGAGGCGCCGGACGGCGGTGCTATCGCGTATTGGGTCCGGAAAATCAACCCCGTTCCAGGCGGGTCTCCAAGACTGAGCCTGTCACCAGATGGCGCGGCAAGTTCCCGAATGCTGTCTCAATGAGCCTACCGGCGCAAAAACCCCATCTCGAACCTCAAGCAGGATGTCTGCGGTTTGAACCATGCGCATTCCACTTCGTCATGCTCGGCGAAGGCGGGGCTGCCCGCGGCCGAACATCCAGGCGTTTGCTTGCGTGACGAAGGCAAGGCGTGGATGGCACGCCTTCGCGTGCCATGACGATTCTTCGGGTCGAGGTTCAGTAACAGATCATCACCCCTAACCAGCAGCGAAATGCCTGGGCTAATGCCCCTCGCCTGCATCCTCGTGCTGATCCGGCGCGGAGGCGGAATTCAGCTGGATGTAGCGCTCGATGCCGATCAGCTTGATGAGGTCGAACTGGCGGTCGAGGAAATCGAGGTGCTCCTCCTCATTGGCGAGGATCCGCATCAGGAGATCGCGCGACACATAGTCCCGCACCTGCTCGCAATGGGCGATGCCCTCGCGCAGGTCGCCGGTCGCCTTCTCTTCGATCTTTAGATCGCAGCGCAGGATCTCCTCGACCGTCTGGCCGACGAGGATCTGGTCCAGCCGCTGCACATTCGGCAAGCCGCCGAGGAACAGGATGCGCTCGATGAGCCAATCGGCGTGGTGCATCTCCTCGATCGACTCTTTGTATTCGTGCTTGCCGAGGAGGGTGACGCCCCAATGCCGCAGCGTCCGGGCATGAAGGAAATACTGATTGATAGCGGTCAGCTCATTGGTGAGCTGCGTGTTCAGATACTCGATGACTTTGGGATCGGCTTTCACGACGTCTCTCCGGATGGTGCTACCGCAAGTTGGGTAGCACTTCCGGTCCGCGTGTCATACCGCCGCGGCGGTCGCCATCTCCTGCATGCTCGCCTTGATGGAGCTGAGGATCATGCGAACGCAGGCGCCGCAATCGGGCCGTTTGCCGCAGCAGGCATAGACCTCGCCGGGGCGGCAGGCGCCACTGCGAATGGCTTCCGCGACATCACTATCAGTAAGCCGGTTGCAGGAGCAGACGATCATGACCCAATCCCGTGGCAGACGAGAGCGGATTACTGATGTTGCGACTTATTCGCAATAGGCCAAAACGTTGAGTTCCTCGGCGAGCCTCCCTCTTATGGGTGTCATGACCCCAGCTTCGCCCCCCGCCTTCCGCCTCAGCGTGCTCGATCAGGCCCCCATCGCCGAGGGATCCACTGGGGGCCAAGCACTGCGCAACAGCATAGACCTTGCCCAAAACGCTGAGGCACTTGGCTTTTTTCGGTATTGGCTGGCGGAGCATCACGCGACCCCCGGCCTCGCCTCCGCCAGCCCCGAGGTGATGGTGAGCGCGGTCGCGTCAGCGACTCGGCGGATCCGCGTCGGCACCGGCGGTATCATGCTGCCGCATTACAGCCCCTTTAAAGTCGCCGAGACCTTCAGCATGCTGGCAGGGCTGTTCCCCGGCCGCATCGACCTCGGCGTCGGCCGCGCGCCCGGCACAGACGGGCGCACCGCCTATGCGCTGCAGCGCGACCGCCGGGAACGCGCACCCGACGACTTCCCGCAACAGCTCGCCGAACTCCTCGCCTATCTCGATGACCGCATGCCCGAGGACCACCCCTTCGCAACCCTGGCCCGAACTCTGCCGGGCAGGCCAGATGTGCCGGCGCCCTGGCTGCTCGGCTCTTCACCCGATAGCGCGAACTGGGCCGCCGAAACTGGACTACCCTATTGCATCGCCGATTTTATCAACCCGCAGGGCGTTCCCCTCGCCCACCGCTACCGCTCCGGTTTTCAGGCGCTGGAAAGCCGGAACCTGTCGGCGCCTTACCTGATGGCGGCGGTCTGGGTGATCTGCGCCGATACGGATGTGGAGGCGGAGCGCCTCGCCGCTAGCTCCCTCATGCTGTTCCGCCTGCTTCACCGTGGCGAGCTGATCGCCGTGCCGACACCGGAGGATGCGCTGCGCTTCCTGGAACGCGATCCGCCCACGGGCGCTCCTGGCGCCACACGCCGCCGCCGCATGATCCTCGGCACGCCCGAGACAGTACGCGCGGGCATTGAGGCTGTAGCCGCGGAGTATGGCGCGGACGAAATCATGATCGTGAACATCATGCACGATCATGACGCGCGCCGCCGTTCCTACGCGCTGATCGCGGAAGCCTTCGGGTTGGCGGCGAGTGACGCGACGGAGCCGAACGCGGTCTTCGTTTAGCTCCGCGAAGCATTGCCGACAGCTCGCGAGGTCACATCGTCTTGCTCGGCGAAGGCCGAGCATCCACGCCTTCTCCGTCTCGTCCAACAACAAGCAAGGCGTGGATCCTCGGCCTTCGCCGAGGATGACGACGGACTAAATCTCCTCGACCGCCGCGATCCCCGGCATCACGCGAAACGCCGCCGCCAGCCGCGGCGAGACATTGAACCGACCCGGCAGCTTGATCTCGGCCTCCCGGCTCGCGTCTAGACGTGGATACAGCAGCACCTCGCCCCGCCCCGCGCCCTCCTTCTCCAGCAGCACCCGGATGTGATCGACGGCGGCGGTTTCCGTCAGCCAGATCCGCAACCCGACCCCCGCCCCCGCCGCCGCCTGGTCGAGCGAGACGACATCCTGCGCGGTGAGCCGAAGCGCATCACCATCCTGCCGCAGATCCATCGTGACGAGCAGCGCATTGCCGTCCCGCAACAACTCGCTGCTCCGCGCCAGAACCTCACTGAACAATGTCACCTCGAAACTGCCGCCCGCATCCGACAGCCGGATCCAGGCCATCCGCCCGCCGGTCCGCGTCGGCCGGATTTTCGGCGAGCCGACAACCATGCCGGCGACCTTCACCCGCCCGATGCCGCTAGCCGCCGCCGTCTCCAGCCGCGTGCTCGACATAACCCCGAGCCGCGCGAGCACCGGACCGAAACTGTCGAGGGGATGGCTGGTGAGATGAAAACCCACTGCCTCCGCCTCGAAGCCCAGACGATCGAGCAGCGGCCAATCCGGGATCGGCGGCAGATGCAGAACCTCGGGCTCCGCATCGGCGCCGCCGAACAACCCGATCTGGCCAGAGCCGCGATCCTCGGCGGCGGATTGCGCGCGGCGCAGCAGAATCTCGGCGCCGGAAAAGAGCCGCGCCCGATTGCCTTCCAGCATATCGAAGGCCCCGGCGCGGATGAGGTTCTCCAACTGCATCTTGTTGAGCAGCTTCGGATCCACGCGATCGGCGAAATCCGCGATATCCGCGAAAGGCCTCCCACCGCGCGCCGCGACCACCGCCTCCATCGCCGCCTGACCCACGCGCTTGATGGCGGCAAGCGCGTAGCGAATGGCGAGACTGCCATCCGCCTGCCGCTCGACCGTGAAATCGGCCTCGGAACGGTTGATATCCGGCGGCAGAATGGCAATGCCCATGCGGCTCGCCTCCTGCCGGAAGGCAGCGAGCTTGTCGGTATTACTCAACGCGAGACTCATACATGCGGCGATGAACGGCACCGGATGATTGGCCTTCATCCAGGCGGTCTGGTAGGCGACCAGGGCGTAAGCGGCTGCGTGTGATTTGTTGAAGCCGTAATCGGCGAACTTCGCCATGAGATCGAAGATCTCACCGGCCTTGGCGGGGTCGATGCCGCCGGCCACCGCGCCATCCGTGAAGGTTTTGCGCTGCGCCTCCATCTCCGAGCGAATCTTCTTGCCCATCGCGCGGCGCAACAGGTCGGCGGCGCCGAGGCTATAGCCGCCCATGCGCTGGGCGATCTGCATCACCTGCTCCTGGTAGACCATGATGCCATAGGTCTCTTCCAGGATGTCGCGGATGTCCTCGTGCGGCGCTTCCCATTTCTCGCCATGCTTGCGCTGGCAATAGGCGGGGATATTCGCCATCGGGCCGGGGCGATACAGCGCGACCCCGGCAATCAGATCCTCGAAACGGTCGGGACGCATCTGGCGCAGCACGTCCCGCATGCCCTGGCTTTCGAACTGGAACACCCCGCCCGCATCGCCGCGCTGTAAAAGCTCGTAGGTGCGAAGATCATCGAGCGGCAGGCGATTGATGTCGAGCTCTATGCCAAGCTTGCGCAAGAACGTTTCGCCGCGCCGCAGGATCGTCAGTGTCGTCAGCCCGAGGAAGTCGAACTTCACCAGGCCCGCCTGCTCGACATGCTTCATCGAATATTGCGTGACGAGGAAGTCCGAGCGCGGATCGCGATAGAGCGGTACAAGTTCGGTCAAAGGCCGGTCGCCGATCACCACACCGGCGGCATGCGTGCTGGCGTGGCGATATAATCCTTCGAGTTGCAGCGCGATTTCCATCAGGCGCCGCACGGATTCGTCGTCCGCGCGCATCTGCTGCAAACGGGGCTCACCCGCAATGGCCTCGCCCAAAGTCACCGGCTTGGCCGGATTGTTGGGAATGAGTTCCGCCACGCGATTGACCTGGCCGAACGGCAGGCCAAGCACGCGCCCAACATCGCGAACGGCGGCCCGCGCCTGCAATTTTCCAAACGTGATGATCTGCGCCACACGGTCGCCACCATATTCGGCGCGCACGTAGCGGATCACCTCGTCGCGCCGATCCTGGCAGAAGTCGATGTCGAAATCCGGCATCGACACGCGCTCAGGATTGAGGAAACGCTCGAACAGCAAGCCAAAGCGCAGCGGATCGAGGTCGGTGATGCTGAGCGCCCAGGCGACAACGGAACCGGCACCCGAGCCACGGCCCGGACCCACAGGGATATCCCGCGCCTTGGCCCATTGGATGAAGTCGGCGACGATCATGAAGTAGCCGGCGAAACCCATGCCCGCGATGACGCCGAGTTCATACTCCAGCCGTTCGCGATAAACCTCCGGCGTGGCAAACTCCTCGGTCATCAAAGCAAGCCGCCGCTCCAGCCCCTCCGCCGCCATGGCGCGGACGGTTTCCTCCTCGGTGGCGCCCTCACGCACCTTGGGACAGCGCGGCAGCAAAGGTTTGCGGGTCTCGGCCATCACGGCGCAGCGCCGGGCGATGGCGAGGGTATTGTCGCAGGCTTCCGGCAAGTCGGCGAAGAGCGCGCGCATCACGGCGGCGGGCTTGAACCAATGCTCGGGCGTGACGCGCCGCCGCTCGATCTCGCTGAGCACGCGGCCCTCGGCGATGCACAGCAGCGCGTCATGGGCCTCATGCATGCTGGCTGTCGCGAAGTAGCAATCATTGGCCGCGACCAGCGGCAGGCCGGCCTCATCCGCCAAAGTCAGCAGACCAGGCTCGATCGCCTGTTCCACCGCCAGACCGTGGCGATGCAGCTCGACCGCGACGCGGTCCGGGAAGGCCTCGCGGAACCGCGCGAGGAGCGTCGCTGCCTCCTGCCGCTGGCCCTCGGCGAGCAGCCGGTTGATCGGCCCGAGCGTTCCGCCGGTCAGCAGAAACAGCCCCTCGGCATGCTCCGCCAGCCGCGCCAGCCCGACCTGGGCGCGAAGTCCGGGATCGCTCTCCAGGTAGGAGATAGAGGATAGGCGCTGGAGGTTCGCATAGCCGGCGGCGTCTTGCGCCAGCACCACGATCGGCTCGGCCGGAAGCCGCGGCTGGTCGTCTCGCGTCAGGGAGAGCTGGCAGCCCAGGATCGGCTGCACCCCCTTCCCCGCCGCCGCCTGGCTGAACTCCAGGGCGCCGAAGAGGTTGGAGCTATCGGTGATGGCAACCGCCGGCATGCCCTCGGCCGCCGCCAGCGCCGCCAGCTTCTCCGCCTTGATGGCGCCCTCGCTCAGGGAATAGGCGGAATGGTTGTGCAGGTGGACGAAGCGTGTCTCGCTCATCGGATGAGTATAGCCCGAGGTCGCACGAGTCTCCCATGAGCGCACTGACCCTGTTCGGGCTTTTCGCCGTCACCGCCATGCTGGTGACCTATGCGCTGGAGGCGCGCAGCCGCTGGTTCATTCTGGCCTTCGCCGGCGCCTGCCTGCTCGGCTCCGCCTATGGCTTTCTGCAGGGCGCTTGGCCCTTCGGCGCCGTCGAGGCGATCTGGGCGGTGGTGGCGGCTTGGCGTTTCGTTAAGCATCCGTGAAGCGGCGAGGATATTCATCTTACGTTCAGGATTTGGTGAGACAGTTTCGCAAAACTGATCTGGATTCTCCACTGATGAGCATCTCCAATAGCAGCGCTACGTGGCAGCCGGTGCACCCGATCGTTCCACCGTTCCCTTCCCTGGGCCGGGTCCGGCGCCGACCTTTTTGCCATCTTTGCCGGGAGAACCCGGCCAGGGGCCGAGCACCTGTCCCCCTGTCGCGGTTCGGCGGGCAAGCTGGCGTGGCCACGAACGTTACAGCCAGCCCGTTGGCACGGCGCAGCGCACTGACAACCCAGCAAGCCAGTGTTCTGACTCTCACCGACGCCGAAATTCTTCAGTACTATCTGATGGTCGGCGACATCGAATTGGCACCAGCCCAAACCGAGCCTGCCACCAGAGCGCTTCGCGCCGATATCCGCGCCGCCTTTCAGAGCACAAGCCCGTCCCTGGAAGCGATCAAAGCGACTGGGAGCCGGGCGCTCATCGCTGGGGCAACGGGCCGCCCAGGAGGATCCGGCTGCCGGTTTCCGCCCGTATGAGTATCACCACGAATTCCAGCTACGCCCCGCCAGCCTCCTTTCTGCCGCCGATTCAGCCCATCGCTCAACACTTCGTTGTGCCGGGCGCGGTACCGGATTTCCCGCCGGGTATGCCGCCTTTTGCACAATCGACGGGCCGAAACATGACAAGCGCTGGGCTGTTACGGTTCGGCAGACGAGCCCCAGCAGCCCCGAACATGCGGGGTCCGTCCGCCGAGCGGGTCGAATTGACTGAACAGCAAGCCGGCCTAGTGAAGCTCACCAATGCCGAAATTGTCGGAACCTATCTAAAGATTGGCGGGACTGAACTGCCCCTCAACGCAACCCAACCACAACTCAGTTTGTTTCTCGACGAACTCTCTACGGCCGTGCACAGCAAGACGGACGACGGGCAGCAGGTCAGGACGAATGTGCAGATCATCACTCTGAACAATATATTGAACCGGGTCGAAGCGTTCCGTCGAGTGATGAGTGGATCGCGGGAAACCGTGCGGCAGCGACTGCTAGCTTCTGGCGATCAGGACGGAGCGTCGTTTCTCAATAGAGCGGTCCAGCAATGCACCAATACCGTCCTCAAAGAATTATATAATGGCTACCCCTATCCGGAGATTCGAATCAGTCCCGATACCTTGCTGGAAAAGCTACACTCGCTGCGGAACAGGGAGAATTTCGTCCGATCGCGGCTCGGCGCCGAGTCTCAACGGAGAGAGCAGGAGAACCAGCGCCAATTAAACCAACAGCGACAGACCGAGGAGGCGACGATTGCCGCAACGTCGCGTTTTTATGCGAGCTGCACCAATTCCGACATCCTCGGCACACAGGATGTGCCAACAGGGGAAAATTCACCAAGTAGCGCTTCGTGCCTGAAGGGAGGGGAACTGCTCTGGGGCAGCTTCCAGGCGCTGCTTCAGCACGGCGTTCGAGCTCGCACTATTATCCCGAAACAGGACTGGCCTTTTGCCTTCATGACCTGGGGCATCGTTGATTACGCTGACACCTTGGCAGGGATCCGGACCGAGGTCACAAGCCACTACGCGAGAGATCTCCGGTCGCTCGTCTACTTGGGACCAACGACCTATAGCAGGGATCTTGGCGTGACCTGGCATGACAACCCCTACCCAACCAGTCCAGCCCTGGAAACGATCAAAGCAACTCAAAGCAACGCGCTCATTGCCGGGGCTGCGGCTCGCCCCCAAGGAAGCGGCTGCCAGTTTCCGCCTCCGACCGGCGGCCGCCGCTGATGCTCGCAGGCGCGTGGCGAGAGCCGGGCTGGACTGGGCTCCCAGGTTCGCTCGTAAGAAGACGTGGTTTGGGCGACCGGCCCTAGACCACGCGCCCGTCGCGCAGCGTCATCCGGCGATCCATCCGCGCGGCCAAATCCGGGTTGTGCGTGGCGATCAGCGCCGCCACCCCTTCGTTCCGCACCGCCGACAACAGCTCGGCGAAAACGACATCGGCGGTAGCAATGTCGAGATTGCCGGTCGGCTCGTCGCACAACAGCAATCGCGGCCGGTTGGCGAGCGACCGCGCAATCGCCACGCGCTGCTGCTCGCCGCCCGAAAGCTTGCCGGGCAGGTGCTTGAGGCGATGTGCAAGCCCAAAGGACTCCAGCAGTCCCGCCGCCCGCAGCTGCGCCTGTTTCCGCCCGACGCCCGCGATCATCTGCGGCAGCACGACGTTTTCGAGCGCCGTGAATTCCGCGAGCAGGTGATGGAACTGGTACACGAACCCGATGCGGTCCCGGCGAATGGCCGTCCGCGCGGAATCCGCCAGCGCACCTGAATCGCGCCCCTCGATCAGCACGCGCCCGCCATCGGGCCGGTCGAGCAGCCCGGCCAAATGCAGCAGCGTCGACTTGCCCGAGCCGGAGGGAGCGGCCAGCGCCACGATCTCGCCGGCAGCGAGTTGCAGATCAACCGCCGTCAGGACGTCCAGCGCCCCGGCGTCAGTGCGATAGCTCCGCCGCACCGCCTCCATCAGCAGCACGACGCCCGAGCCGTTACTCATGGCGCAGCGCTTCCACCGGATCGGTGCGCGCCGCGCGCCAGGACGGGTAGAGCGTCGCCAGCAGCGACAGCACGAGCGCCATCACCACAACCTCGAGAACCTCCTGCCAATCCAGAACGGCCGGTAGTTGCTCCAAGAAATACACGGTCGGATCGAACAAAGTCGTGCCGCTGATATTCTGCAGGAACTGCCGGATATTCTCGATATTCGCGCAGAAGACGACGCCCAGCAGAAAGCCGATGGCCGTGCCCGTCACGCCAATCGAGGCGCCGGCCATCAGGAAGATCCGCATGATGGCGCCCCTACCCGCGCCAAGCGTCCGCAGCACGGCGATGTCCCGCGTCTTGTCCTTCACCATCATGATCATCGACGAGATCACGTTGAAGGCCGCCACCACGATGATCAGCGTCAGGATGAGGAACATAACATTCCGCTCCACCGTCACCGCCGCGAAGAAACTGTCATTCGACTGCTGCCAGTCGATCACCTGCACCGGCCGCCCCGCCAACACCTGGCTGATCCGCTGGTTCACCGCGCCAACCTGGTCGGGGTTCTTGACCATCACCTCGATCTGCGTCGCGCGCCCATCGGCAGAGAAAAAGGTCTGCGCGGCGGCCAGCGGCATGAAGACGAAGGTGCTGTCGTATTCCTGCATGCCGACGTTGAAGATGCCGACGACCTTATAGGCGCGGATGCGCGGAATGGTACCGATCACCGTCGCATTGCCCTGCGGCGAAACCACCGTGACATTGCCGCCAACCTGCAGGTTAAGCGAGCGCGCGAGTCCAGTGCCAACGATCACCGCGTTGTCGCCGGTGAGATTATCCAACGACCCCTGCACCAGATGGCCGCTTACCGCCGGCATCGCCTTGAGATCCGCCAGCGTCATGCCACGGATGACGCCGCCGACCGCGCCGCCATGCTCGCCTGTCAGCAGGACCTCGCCCTGGAACACTGGCGCCGCCGTCAGCACGCCCGGAATGCCGCGTACACTGCCCGCCATCTGGTCGTATTCGACGATCTGAGTGCCCCCGGCGCCGTAAATGCCGAGATGACCGTTCAGGCCGAGGATGCGCGACAGCAGCTCGGTGCGGAAACCGTTCATCACGCTCATCACGATGATCAGCGTCGCCACACCGAGCGCGATGCCGACCAGCGAGAAAATCGCAATGACGGAAACGAAGCGCTCACCCTTGCGGGCACGCAGGTAGCGGCCGGCGACGGCTCGCTCGAAGGCGTTGAACATCAGAGGCGCTTCGTCCCGACCTTCGCGAGAGCATCCTCGACACTCAGCTCCTCGCGCTCGCCAGTGGCGCGGCGCTTGAGTTCCACGCGCCCGGCGGCGGCACCGCGCGGGCCGATGATGACCTGCCAGGGATGGCCCATCAGATCCGCGTCGTTGAACTTCACGCCCGCGCGCTCGGAGCGGTCGTCGTACAAGGCGACCGCGCTCAGCTTGCCATACACGTCCTCGCTCAGCGCATCAGTCACCGCGTCCCCCTGCTTGAGGTTGAGCACCCCGGCCTGGAAGGGCGCCACGCTATCCGGCCAGATGATGCCGGCCTCGTCATGGCTCGCCTCGATCAGCGCACCGACCAGCCGGCTCACGCCGACGCCATAGCTGCCGCCATGGGGATTGACCGGCTTACCGTCCGCGCCGGTGACACTGAAATTCATCGCCTGGCTGTATTTGGTGCCGAAGTAGAAGATATGGCCGACCTCGATGCCGCGCCCCTCGCGGCGGCGGCTCGCCTCCACTTGTTCCCAGGCGGCCGTGTCGTGCTTCTCGTCCGTCGCGGCATAGCTGCCGGTCATGGTGTCGTAGAAGCGGGCGAGGTCGTCAGGCGCCGTGATATCAAAATTGCCGGCGCTGTAATCCACTTCCTCGAAAGCCGCGTCGTAGAAGACCTGGCTCTCGCCGGTCGGGGCCAGGATGATAAACTCGTGGCTAAGATCGCCGCCGATGGGGCCGGTATCCGCCACCATGGGGATCGCCTTCACGCCGAGGCGCTGGAAGGTTCGCATATAGGCCAGCATCATCTTGCGATAGCTGATGACCGCGCCGGGATAGTCGAGGTCGAAGCTATAGCCGTCCTTCATGAGGAATTCGCGGCCGCGCATGACGCCGAAACGAGGACGCACCTCGTCGCGGAATTTCCACTGAATGTGGTAGGCGATCTGCGGCAGTTCCTTGTAGCTGCGCACCGAGCTACGGAAGATGTCGGTGATCATCTCCTCATTGGTCGGGCCATAGAGCAGGTCGCGCTTATGCCGGTCGGTGATGCGCAGCATCTCCTGCCCGTAATCCTCGTAGCGGCCGCTTTCGCGCCACAGGTCGGCGGCCTGGATCGTTGGCATGAGCAGTTCCTGCGCGCCCGCGGCGTCCTGCTCCTCCCGCACGATATCGGCGATGTTGTTGAGCACGCGGAGGCCGGCGGGCAGCCAGGCATAGATGCCGGCGGCCGTCTGCCGCACCAGACCGGCACGCAGCATGAGGCGGTGAGAGGCGATCTGCGCCTCGGCGGGCACTTCCTTGAGGGTCGGTACCAGGCTGCGGGATAGGCGCATCGCTTCCGTTCACTCCGTCTGCAGGCGGGAAGGGTCTAACGATCAACCGCCCGGCCCGCCAGATGGCGGATCGCGGGGCGCTCCACGAATCGCGCAAGGAGCCAGGCGAGCGCCAGGATCGCAAGAGACATGAGCGCCGCCCAGGACCATGCATGCCGGCTGGGATCCAGGCCGGCATGCCGCCAAAGCCGCGCGAAGGCGAGTTCGACCGGCGCGTAGGACATGTAGGCGCAGTAGGAGAGCCCGCCGAGCGCCGTAAGGCCCGGCACCCGGCCAAGAACGCGGTTTCGATTGGCCGCGAGCGAAAGAAGGCAAAGGAAGATACCGCCCACCGCCACGGCATCGGCGGCGGAATCTGGCGTCCCAGCCAAAATGCCGAGCGTCGCCACCATAAGCCCCACAAGACCCGCCAAAGCCGCGTTACGCTGCCCCATGGCCGGCAGCATGATGGCGATCGCCATTCCGGCCAGGAACTCCGGAAAAAACCGCCAGAGCGCACCGGCATAGGTCAGGTTGAGACCGGCGGGCGAGAGTAGCGCCACGGCCCCCAGCGCGGCCCACAGGACCAGGGAGCCCAAAGCCGCAATCCTCACTCCGAAACCCGAGACAAGGCTCAGAAGGAGAGGAAAAGCCAGATAGCCGGCCCATTCCGTGCTGACCGACCAGGACGGATAGTTCCAGCTCCAGCCTTGGCTGGCGCCCCAGCCATTCAGCATGAGGAGCTGCAGGAAAAACTCGCGTCCACTGGCACGACCTGCCTGATGTGGCGCAACGCCTGCCGCCTCGGCGAGCAGGAACCAGCCGCCGAGCAGCAGAAGCAGGGTGAGGTGGACAGGATAAAGCCGGACGAGACGGCGCCACCAGAAGAGCAAAACGTCGCGGGGTCGCAGTCCCAGGCTTGGATAGCGATGGGCGAGCACACAGCCCGAGAGGATGAAGAAGCCATCGACGCCGAGGTAGCCGCGCTTCACCCAGGGACGCAGAAGCGGAAAAGCCAGATGAAGGTCGAGATGATAGGCCAATACCCAGAGCGCAAGTAATGCGCGCGCGGCCGTCAAATCCGGCAACTTCCGCGAGCTATCATCAACTAACAGACCAGCGGTATCTTCGTTGTAGGAATATTGGTTCGTAACTACGCGACTAGGTAAATGTTTCGATAAAAATTCGTGCACAACGACACAATAGCTCGTGACAGGAGGCTGCCCGCTAGATAAAGAAGTGCCCGCGACGCCATCGCGCCGCGGGCCAAGTTTAGGGAGGAAACGCCAGTCACACGACAGAATGAGGACCTAACCTCATCCGTGACTGAAGCATGCGGAGATAATCCGCCCTCGTCCATTAGAAAAGTCTGAAGTTTTCCCGGTTTTTTTCGAATACGAACGAGTTATGCCCGTTTCGTAATCAGTCTTGCGTTGGATGCCTCAGACGATGGCAGGCCCGCGTCAGCGGGCCTGCCATTTCTATGTCAGCGCTTCCACCATCCGCGCTTCTTTTCCGCACCCACCGTATCGACTCCAACCACCACCGGCTGGATCACCGGAGCGGCCGAACGCTCGGCTTGTTCAGCATAGGGATCGGACGCCGGGGCCTCGGTGCCATCGGGCGGGATCAGTGGCGCGGGGTCGAAGACATTGCTCCTGATGCCCGAGTTGAGCGGCGGCTGGTGCACCATCTCCTCCTCAAGCTGAGCATCCTCCTCGCTTGGCATGCGCGGCGTCGGCGCCGCAGCCGCACGAGCGCGTGGCGCAGCGCGCCGACGAGGCGCCGGCGCGCTGTGAACTTCGTCCGGCGCCAATTCGCCTAGCAGCTCCAAAGGCGCCGCGGCCTCCTTTGGCTTCCGGGCCCTTGGGGTGCGCGCGGGAGCGCGCCCCTTGCGCGCCACCGGCGCCACTTCGACCGCTTCAGCGGGCACCACGTCGGCAACGGGCGCCGCAACCTCGGGCGTCTCGACCGCCGGACTCTCAGCCGCGACGGCCATGTCCGCCGTCGAAGCTTCGTCGGCCGCGAAAGCCTCGGCGGCTGCCACCGCGCTTTGCTCCGGGACATCAGACGGCGCGAGTCGCGTGGGTTGTGGCTCCGGCACAAAGTCTAGCGCCGCGAAGAGCTCATCGACCTGCCCCGCATAGGGATTGGCCGGGGTTGGACCGCGATACGGAACCGGCTCACCGGTGCCGCTAACCTCGCTGCGCCGCCCGCCACCGCGACTGCTGCGCCGGCGGCGGCCACCGGTCGTCTCCGCCATAGCCACCGGCTGCGGCATCTCGGGCGATGGCCCGATCGGCGGCATGATGTCGGGACCAGGGCCGCTGGGATCACCCGGAATCTCCGGCCCCGGACCATTCGGCACAGGCAATTCGGGTTCGCGGCCCGGACGCTCCGGTATTTCGGGTCCCGGACCGGGAACCGGACGATCGGGCAGCGGCGGAACGCCCGGATCCCGTGGCCCGGGCGAAGGCTCGTCCGGAGAGATCGGCGGGATCGCCGGCTCCTGCGGCGCGGGCGTGGGATCGGCTGCCTGAAGCAGGTCGCCGTCTTCCTCGTCGTCGCTCTCGAAGCCGCCTTCCGACTGGAACTCGCCTTCGCCCTGGAACGGCTGCGTATTATTCGCGGCGCCAGCCTCCTGGCCTTCCTCACGACGGCCGCCACGACGGCGGCGGCGACGGCGACGGCGACGCTCCTGTCCTTCCTCGCCACTCGCGCTCTGCTGCGCATTGGGCTGGACCTGCGCCTGCACCGCGGCAGCGATGATGGCCGCCTCGGGAACGGGCACGGATTGCGGTGTCGAATGCAGCACTGCGGCGGTTTCCCCTGCTTCATCCTCCGCGGCGGTGTCATAGACCGCAGTGGCGGAGGTGTTCATGGCGATCGGGCCGCCGATCTGCGGCGCCTCGCCACTCTGCACATAGGGTTTCGAACGCTCGATGCGCACCTGCGGCGCCAGTAAACTCTCGTCCTGCAACAGGATGATCTGGATGCCGTGAATACGCTCGATCGCCGCCAGACGCTCGCGCTTGAAGTTGAGGATATACATCGCGACCGCACCGGCGAGATGCACCTGCAACTCGGACGCACGGCGTCGCGCCGCCTCTTCCTCAAGCGCACGCAGCACATGGATGGCCGAACTTTCGACGCTGCGGACGTGCCCGAGGCCAAGGCAATGCGGGCAAGTCACGAAGGCGGTCTCGGCGAGCGACGGGCGCAGCCGCTGACGGCTCATTTCGAGCAGGCCGAAATGGCTGATCTGGCCAATCTGGATCCGCGCGCGATCGTTTTTCAGCGCTTCCTTGAGGCGCCGCTCCACCATCGCATTGTGCTTGCGGCTCTCCATGTCGATGAAGTCGATCACGATCAGCCCGGCGAGATCCCGCAGGCGGAACTGGCGCGCCGCCTCATCCGCCGCTTCGAGATTGGTGCGCAGCGCTGTCTCCTCGACATTGCGCTCGCGCGTCGAGCGGCCGGAATTCACATCGACCGCGACCAGCGCCTCGGCCTGGTTGATCACCAGATAGCCGCCGGATTTGAGCTGCACGGTCGGGCTCATCATGGCGTCGAGCTGCAACTCGACCTGATGCTTGGCGAAAAGCGGCAGGTCGCTGTCGCGCCATAGCTGGACCTTGGAGACATGCTGCGGCGTCAGCATCCGCATGAAGTCGCGCGCGGCCTTCCAGCCGGCCTCGCCATCGACCAGCACTTCCTCGATATCGCCGGTATAGCCGTCGCGGATCGCCCGTTTGATAAGGCTCGCCTCCTCGTAGATGAGGGACGGCGCCACCGATTGCAGCGTGTGGTCGCGAATATCGTCCCACAACCGCAACAGATACTCGCAGTCGCGCCGGATCTCGGGCTTCGGCCGGTTGGCGCCGGCGGTGCGGACGATCATGCCCATGCCCGCCGGCATATCGACTTCCTTAATGACCTCGCGCAGGCGCTTGCGATCGGCGAGCGAGGTGATCTTGCGGGAAACCCCGCCGCCGCGCGGCGAATTGGGCATCAGCACGCAGTAGCGGCCGGCCAGCGACAGGTAGGTGGTCAGCGCCGCGCCTTTATTGCCGCGCTCCTCCTTCACCACCTGGATCAGCATGATCTGGCGGCGGTGGATGACTTCCTGGATCTTGTAGTTGCGCATGAAGCGGGTGGACTGGCGCCGCTCGGGCGCCTCCTCGCCGCCATCATTGCCCTCGGCGCCGCCGATATTCTCCGGCGCCTCCTCGGTCGCGTCATCCTGCGCGACGGAAACATGGCCCTCAGGCTCCGCGAAGGACGGCAGATCCGCCTCGGCCAGTTCGGGAGGCGCCTCAGCCGAGATTACGATATCCCGCGCCATCGCCGCAGGCTGCGCCCTCGGCGTGGATGTCGCTTCGCTTTCTTCCTCGGCCGGCGGCTCGACTGAAGCGCCTATAAGGGCTTCGGCCGCAACGGTCGGCTGTTCGGCGGGCGCGTTTTCGAGTTCCGCTTCAACCGCCGCCTCGAAGGCGGGCTCGATCGCATCGAATTCCGAAATGATCGGGGCTTCGCTCTGCGCTTCGGCAAAGCCGGACACCTTGCGGCCCCGCGAGGCCGCGCGATCCTGAGCGGCTTCCTCGGCCGCCTCAGCCTCCTCCTCGGCGCGCAACTCGGCCGCCTCGATCTCGAGCAGGCGCTGCCGGTCGGCGACGGGGATCTGGTAATAGTCGGGATGGATTTCGCCGAAAGCCAGGAAGCCGTGGCGATTGCCGCCGTATTCGACGAAGGCGGCCTGAAGGCTGGGTTCTACCCGGATGACCTTCGCGAGGTAGATGTTACCCTTGATCTGCTTCTTGGTGGAGGTCTCGACGTCGAAATCCTCGAGCTTCGTGCCGTCCAGGATAACGACCCGGGTCTCCTCCGCATGGGTCGCGTCGATGAGCATTCTTTTCGTCATGTACTGAAAAACTCCGGCGTGCCCGGAATGCGGGCACGGCCGCCGATACGCGGCGACTTGCAATGAGTGAAATAAGGTGGCGGCTGGTCCACGGATCGGACGGCCTTGCTCTCACAATGAGGCTCTGAAAGGCCGTCGTCATCGAACGTGTCCCTACCACCGGGGGATGCGCCGCTCGCTCACGAACGGCTGTGTTGATAAGGCGCGGTCCTGGCTCGCTCCCGCACCGCGTCACGCTCGCGGCGCGCCGCGGAGGCGGAAACGGATGAGGCCGGGTTAGACCCGTTTGCCTGAACACGCAGAAGCGGGGAGCCGGAGCCGACGATCGGCACATCCAGCACACGCCCTGCCTATAAGGATGAGCCAAACCGCCAGGGGTTGCAAGGCGACCCGATCGCCGAGGCCGATTATGCCGCAAATTAATATCGGCCATCTCAAAGGAAAGATGATTTCGCGAAGCTCACCTGTTAAGTTCTGCCCCGTGAACGCTCAAAACACTCAGGGAAATGCGCTTCCTGCCTCCCACGCCATGATCGAGCGTAGACTCGTATTGGGCACGGGCGTTATCGCGAGCCTGTTGTTGCCGAGCTGGATCCTGCCCGCCCTTGCCCAAGCGGAGACCCTGAGAAAGCGGTTGCACCGCGGCGGCAAACACGCCCCCGCGACGGTCGCGCGCTCTTCCAAGCATTCTCCGGTCGTCATGCTCGACCCGGGTCACGGCGGCAAGGATCCGGGCGCCATCGGCGTCGCCGGCACCTACGAAAAGCACGTGGCGCTCGCGGCCGCGCATGACCTCAAGTCGCGCCTCGAGAAGGGCGGCCGCTACCGCGTGCTGATGACCCGCGCCGGCGACCGCTTCATCCCGCTGGAGGAACGCGTCGGCCTAGCTCAGCAGCACGGCGCCGATCTCTTCGTATCCATGCATGCCGATTCGGTCCCCGACCACAGCGTGCGCGGCGCGAGTGTCTACACGCTCTCCACCAACGCCTCGGACGCCCAGACCGCCGGCCTCGCCGCGCGCGAGAATAGCGCGGACCGCTTCGGCGGCCCAGGTTTCACCGGGGTCTCCCCCTCAGTTGCCCGGATACTGGCAAGTCTGGTCGGCCAGGAGACGCGGATCGGCTCGGCGACCTTGCAGCAGGACATGGTGCGCTGCCTGACCGGCGGCACGCAGATGCTTAACCAGCCATCCCGCCACGCCGCCTTCGTCGTGCTGAAATCGGCCGAAATTCCCAGCGTCCTGGTCGAGATGGGCTTCATGTCCAACTTCAAGGACGAGACGGCGCTGCGCCAGCAATCCCACCGCCAGCAGATTACCCAATCGATGTCGGATGCTGTGGATTCCTGGTTCGCCGCCCGCGATGGTGCTCGCATGGCTGGCTGAAGACCAGTCATCCAGCCTGCGGAAGGGCGCCCGGCTGAGGTGTCGCAGCCAACAGCCTGTCGCTGTCGTCCTTGAGGGTAACGCCACTGATTTGCCGCGCCAGAGCCTGGTCGATCAGCCAGCCCACCCGCCGCGCCGCCTCATCCAATACCATGCCTTCTGGCCGGATATTGGAAACGCAGTTGCGATCCGCATCGGTCCGGCCGAGCCGGGGCCCAAAGGTGACGTAAGCGCCCAGACTATCCGGCGAGGACAGACCCGGCCGCTCACCGATCAGCACCAGCATGAGCTTGCTTTCCAACAACTCGCCGACCTCGTCCCCCAAAGCCACCCGTCCGCGCGGCGCGAGGCAGATCGGACCCACCGTTCGGCCGCCGCGCAGAATGACCGGAACCATCAGCGCGAGCAGTGTCGCCGCGTGGCTGCCCGTCGCCAAGGCGGAGAGCCCGCCCGCGACCAGGATCGCGACCTCGGCACCCGGCCCCGCCGTCTTGAGACGAAGCGCCGAATCGGATGCCAGACGACGGCCAAGATCCGGCCGCGTCAGGTAAGTCGCCTGATCCATACAGCGGCTTTCGACATGCAGCACGGTCAGGCCAAGAGGCGTCATCGCTTCCGCCACCGCATCCAAATCCAGCGACGCATGCACCGCATCCCGCGCCAAGGCATGGGCGGCGCGGAAAGCGAGATGGTCGGTGGTTGCTATCCCAGGTCCCGCGCGGCCGAGCCCGATACGCGCGGCGGTCAGGCCGCGAAGATGGCTCCAGCGATCACCGCCGCTCATGCCGCGATCAGTTTGTGGAAGCGCTCCGGCATTTCCAGTGGCCGCACGCGTCCGGCCGCATCCATCAGCCCGGCGCGCTCCAGCCACGCCTCGAATTCCGGCGCGGGCTTCAGCGCCAGCATCTGCCGCAGCGCGAGGACATCGTGGAAACTCGTGCTCTGATAACCGAGCATCACGTCATCCGCGCCGGGCACGCCCATGATGAAGGTCAGGCCGGCCGCGGCGAGCGTGGTCATCAGCAGGTCCATGTCATCCTGATCCGCCTCGGCATGGTTGGTGTAGCAAACGTCGCAACCCATCGGCACGCCGAGCAGCTTGGCGCAGAAATGGTCTTCCAGCCCGGCCCGGATGATCTGCTTGCCGTCATAGAGATATTCCGGCCCGATGAAGCCCACGACGGTATTGACCAGCAGCGGCGAGAAGGCGCGGGCGACGGCATAGGAACGCGCCTCGATCGTCTGCTGATCGCAACCATGATGCGCGTCGGCGGACAGCGCGCTGCCCTGGCCGGTCTCGAAATACATCACGTCCTGACCGATGGTGCCGCGCCCGAGCGAAAGCGCCGCCTCGCGCGCCTCGCGCAAGGTCGAAAGGCCGAAGCCGAAGCTGGTATTCGTGGCCTCCGTGCCGCCGATCGACTGAAACACCAGATCGACCGGCGTTCCGCTATTCATCAGCTCGATCGCTGTCGTCACATGCGTCAGCACGCAGCTTTGCGTCGGCACTTCCAGCCGCTGGCGTAGATCATCGAGCATGCTCAGCAGGTCATGCACACGCTGCGGACTGTCTGAGGCTGGGTTGATGCCGATCACCGCATCGCCGCAGCCCAGCAGCAACCCATCAACGATGCTGGCGAGAATGCCGGCGGGGTCATCGGTCGGATGGTTCGGCTGCAGGCGGGAGGCAAGACGGCCCGGCAAACCGATCGTATTGCGGAAGCGAGTGACCACGCGCCGCTTGGCGGAGATCAGGATGAGATCCTGAATGCGGCAGATCTTCGAAACCGCCGCGACCATCTCGGGTGTGAGGCCCGGTGACAGCGCCCCCAGCGCCTCGCCATCCGCCTCATCCGATAGCAGATGATCCCGCAAGCCGCCGACAGTGAGATGGCGGATCGGCGCGAAGGCGGCGGCATCGTGACCATCGACGATGAGCCGCGTGATCTCGTCGCTCTCGTAGGGCACCACGCTCTCGCTGAGAAACGCCGCGAGCGGCAGAGCGGCCAGCGCCATCTGCGCCGCCACGCGCTCCGCCATGCTGGCCGAGGCCACGCCCGCAAGCACATCGCCCGAACGCAAAGGTGTCGCGCGTGCAAGCAATGTGCGGAGATCGGAAAAGCTATAACGCGTGCCGCCGACGGTCTCTGCATACATGGCAACCGGTTCCCAATCCGCTCGGACGCCGAGCACTGCCACGGCACCACCCCCAACCCTCCCTTGGCGGGAGGGGAGAGGTTTTCCCTGGCTAGATTTGCCTCCCTGCAAGGGAGGGGCCAGGGAGGCGTCGCTTGGAGCGACCATAAGGCTGAAAGCGAGGCGCACCCAACGCCCCTTGTCAAAGCGTTCCATCCGCAAGCCGCAACACTCGTTTCGCGGCAGGCAAGCTAATACCCGAGCTTAGACCTTTGGCGCGGCCATGCTATCGGGTGCCCTTCCGCCATCCGAGGCCTGCGGCAAATAGTATGACGAGCCCCCGGCGGATGCCGAACCTAGGACCCGCAGGACCGCGCCGCATCCCGCTCGCGCCCAAGCGCCGAATCGTCGCCCGCCGCCGTCCGCTCGAATGGTCGCTCGCCGTCTCGCTGTGCCTGCACGCTGCGATACTGCTCTATTTCATCATCAATATCCCGCTGAAGCCGCCGCCTGAGGCGACGCCTTCGCCCGCCGTCGATGTCGTCTTCGAGGGCGGCGAGAAGAAAAGCAGCGCGCCGAAAGGCGTGCGCGGTCCCGCGCAGCGGGCGCGCGAAGCGGCGCCACAGGGCGCCGTGCCCCGTCCACCCTCTCGAGTAGCGGAACAAGCCGCGCCGGCGCCCGAGCCGCTCCCGCAACCGCCCCCGCCAGCACCTCCCGCGCCGACTCTGCCGCAACCGCCTGCCCCGCCACCTCCGGCGCCGACTCCGCCGAAACCCACTCCACCGAAACCGACGCCGCCGACACCCATTCCGGCGCCGAAGCCGCCAGCAACACCTAAGGCCCCGCCCCTGCCCAAACCGGCGCCCGTTTTGCCTTTGCCGCAGATCAAGCTGCCGCCACCTCCACCGGCTCTGCCGCCAGCTCCTGTCCCGCCGCCGGCTCCGCCGGTTGAGAGCGAACAGCCCGAGGTCAATCTGGCGCTTCCGCCCGAGCCGCCTTTGCCTGAACTTCCGCCGCCGCCGCCGCCGCCGCCTCGGCCACCAGCCCCCCCATCGCCCCGGCTTGCGCGCCAGGCGCCCTCACGCCGCAGCACCTTGGGTGGCGGCGTCATGATGAACGGTCTCTCCTTCAACGGCGGAGGCAGTCTCAGCGGCGGCCGCAGCACGCGCGGGCTGAACCTATCGCTCGACCAATCGGAGGCCCCGGCGAATGGCGCCGATCTCGCGATTACCGGGGCGATCGGCGCCGACTGGCGCGCCGCCTTCGCGCAATGGGTGGAAGACCATAAATACTATCCGCCAGGCGCGGGCATGCTCGGGCAGGAAGGGCACGTCGTCGTCCATTTCACGGTCGATCGCACCGGCCATGTGAGCGCCCTGTCCTTTGTCACCACCTCCGGCTACGCGCTGCTCGACCAAGCCTGGCTCGGACTATTTCGTGGCGCCGACCTGCCGCCCTTCCCGGCGGGCACCAAGGCGGACAGCGTCGCGATCACCGCCTCGATGCATTACGAGATCATCCGCCCTTAGAGAGTGGGCGCCTTCAGTTTGGCCGTGCCCATTCCTCCCGTCATGCTCGGCGAAGGCCGGGAATCCACGGCTTGCTTTCTGCGCCAAGGCAAGACGTGGATGGCACGCCTTCGCGTGCCATGACGGATCCTCGGTCGCGGTTGAGTATCAGATTAAGCATCCCTCGCGCCCCAACGCGCCGCGTCAATGCATCGTCGCGGCTTGGCGGGGGTTAGACGCCGCGTCGGTCGCGAGCACCTCAAGGCGCATAGAGGTCTCCGGCGCAAGCAGTCTCTGATCCGCCCAGACAAGGACCTGAGCCAGTACCGACGCCGCGCATTGCGCCGCCATCGCCGCCTCGTCGCGCAGGATCGAGCGCAGCAGGATCATCGACTCCAGTGACCGCGCCTGCTGTTGGAGGGCAACCACATGCAGCAGCCGCTTCTCGTCGGCAGACACCGAGCGGTCGCACAGACAGCGAATCGCGATCGGGCGATAGGCCCCCGCCGGCGTTGCCAGCGCCATCATCATCGCGCCGAGCGGCGCCACCGCCTCGCGGCATCCCAGCATCTCCAGCACAGCACCCGTCTCTGGCGAATCGGGCAAACCACGGCGGCGCGCCGCAAGCCAGGCCCGCATCGCCAGCAGCAAAGCGGTCTCCACGGGGGGCAGATGGTGCTGATCATGATGAGCCACGAGTGACGCTCCGATGCAATTGCGAGGCATTCGCAATTGCAATCTACGGAAACGGCTGAGATTGCACAACCGCCCGCCGGTTCTGACGTCAGAACTGATGTGGCAAGTCAGCCTTTCGCGGGAACCGGCACCACGCTCATCGTGGCGGCTGGCGGGCCATAGACATCCCGCGCGCGCTTGAGAAAGGCATAGACCATCCGGCGCACCGCCTCGGTGAAGACAGCGCCGATGGCCATTTGCAACACCCTGCTGCGGAATTCGAAATCAACGAAGAAGTCGATCAGGCAGCCGCGCGGATCCTCGGAAAACTTCCAGCGATTGTTGAGGTAACGGAATGGGCCGTTCTCGTAGCGCACGGTGATATGCCCTGGCCGGTCCAGGGTCACGCGGCTGGTGAAGCTCTCGCGGAACGGGCCGAAACCGATGGTGAGGTCGGCGACAAGTTCCGCATCGGTGTGGCTGCGGATGCGGGCGCCGACGCACCAGGGCAGGAACTCGGGGTACCGCGCGACATCCGCGACCAGGTCGAACATCTGGTCCGGCCGATAGGGCACATGCTTCTGCTCCGCGTAACGCGGCATCAGGCGCCCATGGCGGAGAGTGCTGTCAGCCGCTCGGCCCGCGCCGCCTTCAACGCCGCGAAATCGGCATCGGCGTGGTAGGAGCTGCGGGTCAGCGGCGTGGACGACACCATCAGGAAGCCCTTGGCGCGGGCGAGCGTCGCGTAGTCGCCAAAGGCGTCGGGCGTCACGAACTCGGTGACGCTGACGTGCTTGGGTGTCGGCTGGAGGTATTGGCCGAGCGTGATGAAATCGACATCGGCGATGCGCAGATCGTCCATGACCTGACCGATCTCGGCGCGCGCCTCCCCGAAGCCGACCATCAGGCCGGACTTGGTAAAGATCGCGGGGTTCAGCATCTTCACCTGGTCGAGCAGCCGCAGCGACTGGAAATACCGCGCACCCGGCCGGATTGTCGGATAGAGGCGCGGCACGGTTTCCAGATTGTGGTTGAAGACATCGGGCGCCGCCTCGGCGACGATCTCCACCGCGCCGGGCTTGCGCAGGAAGTCGGGCGTCAGCACCTCGATCGTAGTACCGGGAGCCGCGGCTCGGATGGCACCGATCACCGCCGAGAAATGCCGCGCCCCGCCATCGGCCAGATCGTCCCGGTCGACCGAGGTGATGACCACATGGCGCAGCCCGAGCTTAGCCACCGCATCCGCGACACGCACAGGCTCGCCGGCATCCAGCGCATCGGGCATTCCGGTGCGAACATTGCAGAACGAGCAGGCGCGCGTGCAGGTCTCGCCCATGATCATCATGGTGGCGTGACGCTGCGACCAGCACTCGCCGATATTCGGGCAGGCGGCTTCCTCGCAAACCGTCACCAGCTTATTGGCGCGCATGAGTTCGCGCGTCTCGTGGTAGGTCGGATGGTTGGGCGCGCGGACACGGATCCAGTCGGGCTTGCGCGCGATGGCATTGTCAGGGCGGTGCGCCTTCTCCGGGTGGCGGAGGGTCGCGGTGCCGCCTTCGCGGTGGTCGATCAGAATGCGGGTCGCCATCAGTCTCCCCACGGAGCGGATCAGTAACTAACAGTCATGCTCGTCGGAACAAACCTGACGGGGCGAGCGGGATTAGAAGTGTATGGCGCGGCCCCAGGCGTCAAGCACGGCCTCATGCATGGTCTCGCTGACCGTGGGATGCGGAAAGACCGTCTCCATAAGCTCCTGCTCGGTCGTTTCCAGAGTCCGCGCGATGACATAGCCCTGGATGAGTTCAGTGACCTCGGCCCCCACCATATGGGCGCCCAGCAGCGCGCCGGTCTTGGCATCGAAGACAGTCTTGACCATGCCCTCGGGCTCGCCCATCGCGATGGCCTTGCCGTTGCCGATGAAGGGGAAGCGGCCGACCTTCACCTCATAACCGGCGGCCTTGGCCTTAGCCTCCGTCAAGCCGACGGAGGCTACTTGCGGCCGGCAATAGGTGCAGCCGGGGATATTGCCGATGTCCATGGGATGGACATGCTGTCCGGCGATTTTCTCGATGCACACGACACCCTCATGACTCGCCTTGTGAGCAAGCCACGGCGGGCCGGCGAGATCGCCTATGGCATAGACGCCCTCCTCCTCCGTCCGGCCGAAGCCATCGACTGTGACGTGGGTCCGATCGACCTTCACCTTGGTGCCTTCGAGGCCGAGGTTCTCGACATTGCCGACGATACCGACAGCCGAAATCACCCGGTCGACGGTAAACTCCTCGGTCTTGCCACCCGCCTCGACTGTGACGGTGACGTTATCCGCGCCTTTCTTGGCGCCCTTAACCACCGCGCTGGTGATGATCTTCATCCCCTGCTTCTCGAGCGCCTTGCGGGCGAAGGCGCCGATTTCCTCATCCTCCACCGGCAGCATGCGGTCGAGCGCTTCGACCACCGTCACCTGGGCGCCCATGTTCAGATAGAAGCTGGCAAATTCGATGCCGATGGCGCCGGAGCCGATCACCAGCAGGGTCTTCGGCATCATTGTCGGCACCATGGCCTGCTTATAGGTCCAAATCAGCTTCCCGTCGGCCTCGATGCCCGGCAGTTCGCGGGCGCGGGCACCGGTCGCCAGGATGATATGCGGCGCCTTGAGGGTGACGACAGGCTTGCCGTCCTTCTCCACCGCAAGGGTGTTCTTGCCGGCGAGCTTGCCCTGGCCGTCAAAGACCGTGACCTTGTTCTTCTTGAGCAGGAAGCCGACGCCCGACGCGAGCTGCTTCGCCACCGCGCGTGACCGCTTCACGACCTTTTCGAGGTCGAAGGTGATTGCCTCGCCGGAGCTGAAGCCGAATTCCGGCAGATGGTGCAGCAGGTGGTTTATCTCGGAGGTGCGGAGCAGCGCCTTGGTCGGGATGCAGCCCCAGTTGAGGCAGATACCGCCGAGATGCTCGCGCTCCACCACCGCGGCCTTGAGGCCGAGCTGGGCGGCGCGGATGGCGGCGACATAGCCGCCGGGTCCGCCACCGACGACCACGACGTCGAATTGCTGTTCGGCCATGGTGGCCACTCCCTATGTTAAACCGGCCGAGGGCCGCCACTTCGTCAGACCCGGCAGAGGCCGAGTGTCGATGTCTTAGCGCCGGTCGCCCCGCCTCAAGGCCTCACCGCTGGCCCATCACATAGGCGCGACCGGTCCATTCCGGTCATGCTTCAGCCACGGGCCAGGGCTTCCAGCGCTTCGCCTTCCAGGCGCTGGCGTGTCCAGCCGGACTTAGGCCGCGCGCCGATGCCGCGATAGAAGCGGAGGGCGTTTTCGTTCCAATCCAGCACGTCCCAATCCATGCGGGTGCAGCCTTGCTCGACGGCTCGCGCGGCGAGGAAGCGAAAAATCATGCGCGCTACGCCCTGGCCCCGGCGTGCAGGCTCGACGAAAAGGTCTTCGAGATAGAGGCCGTGGTGTCCGTGAAAGGTGCTGAAGTTGTAGAACCAGAGGGCGAAGCCGACCGCAACGCCATGGGATTCGGCGATAAGCGCCTCGGCCCGTGGCGGCGAACCGAACAGCGACTGCGAGAAATCCGCTTCCGTTGCGGTCACCTCATGCGCCAGACGCTCGAACTCCGCCAAGGCACGGACGAAGCGAAGGATCGTCGCCTCGTCCCCAGGACGAGCCAATCGGAGCGTTACGGCGCCCGGCGTGTCCACGGCCCCCCGCCTAGAGCATGAGGTTCAGCGGCTCTTCCAGAATCGCCTTGAACGCCTGCAACCATTCGGCCCCGAGCGCGCCATCGACCACGCGGTGATCGACGCTGAGCGTGGCGCTCATCACGGTGGCTATGGCCAAAGCGCCATTCTTCACCACCGGCCGCTGCTCGCCCGCACCGACAGCCAGGATCGCAGCCTGTGGCGGGTTGATGATGGCCTGGAAGTCCTTCACCCCGAACATGCCGAGATTGGAGACTGAGAAACCGCCGCCCTGGAACTCCTCCGGCTTGAGCTTGCCGGCCCGTGCCCGCAGGCCGAGGTCCTTCATCTCGTTGCTGATCGTCGCCAGACCCTTCTGATCGGCGCGGCGGATGATCGGCGTGATCAGCCCATCTGGAATAGCGACTGCGACCGAGATATCAACGTCGTCGTAGAAAGCGACGCCTTCTTCGAGGAAGCTGGCATTGACCTTCGGCACGCGGCGCAGCGCGAGCGCCGAGGCTTTGATGACCATATCATTGACCGACAGCTTGAACGCCCCGCCGCCATCCTTAGCGGAGCGGGCGTTCAGCTCGCCGCGCAGCTTCAACAGCGCATCGAGCTCGATATCCATCGTCAGGTAGAAATGCGGGACGGTCTGCTTGCTCTCGGTGAGGCGCTTGGCGATGACCCGGCGCATCGAGGTATGCGGCACGAGCTGGTGCGGCGCGGTGATCGAGGCGGCCTTTGGCGCCGCGGCAGCGGGTGCCTTCGCGGCGGCTGGCGCTGCTGCGGCAGGTGCCTCCGCCTTCGGCGCGGCTGCTGGCTGGCTTTGCGCCGCCTCTACATCGGCGCGGACAATCCGTCCGTTTGGCCCGCTACCGGTAACGCCCGAAAGATCGACGCCGTGTTCCTTAGCGATGCGTTTTGCCAGAGGCGAGGCGATGATGCGGCTACCCCCCGCGCCGTTCGGCTGAGACTGTGCAGCCGGTTGCGCCGCCACCTGAGCGGGAGCCGCTTGAGCCGGGGCCGGCTGCGTGGGAGCGGTCTGTGCGGCAGGCGCGACTGTGGTCGGCGCGGACTTCGGCGCGCCGGTTGCTGGTGCCGCGACATCATCCGGCACCGCCTCACCCTCGGCCACCAGGATCGCGATCGGGGCGTTGACCTTCACCCCCTCCGTGCCGTCGGCGACCAGGATCTTGCCGAGTACGCCCTCATCGACCGCCTCGACCTCCATGGTCGCCTTGTCGGTCTCGATTTCTGCGATGATGTCGCCGGCCTTCACCGTCTCGCCGGTCTTCTTGAGCCATCGGGCGAGCGTGCCCTCCGTCATGGTCGGCGAGAGAGCGGGCATCAGGATGTTGGTCGCCATCGGCGTGCTCCCTCAAACTATCTTGCGAACGGCGTCGACGACCCAATCGGGCTGCGGCAAGGCCAGTTTTTCGAGATTGGCAGCATAGGGCAGCGGCACATCGAGGCCATGCACGCGAACCGGCGGAGCATCCAGCCAGTCGAAGCAATGCTCGATGATCTGCATCGCGATCTCGGCGCCGATGCCGGCGAAGGGCCAGCCCTCCTCAACCGAAACCAGACGGCTGGTCTTCTTCACGCTCTCGACGATGGTCGCGGTATCGAGTGGGCGGAGCGAGCGGAGGTTGATGACCTCGGCGCTGATCCCCTGTTCGGCGAGCTTCTCGGCAGCCTGAAGCGCCACGCCCACCATGATGCTGAAGGCAACGATGGTGACGTGCTCGCCGACCCGCTCGACCTTGGCCTTGCCGATCGGCAGCACGAAGTCCCGCGAGGTCGGGCAAGGGAAGCTCTGGCCGTAGAGCATCTCGTTTTCGAGCACGATGACCGGGTTCGGATCGCGGATGGCGGCCCGCAACAGCCCCATGGCATCGGCCGATGACCAGGGCGCAACGACCTTGAGGCCGGGGCAATGGGCGTACCAGGACGCATAGCACTGGCTATGCTGGGCGCCCACGCGCGAGGCGGCGCCATTGGGGCCACGGAAGACGATCGGCGCGCCCATCTGACCGCCGGACATGTAAAGCGTCTTGGCGGCCGAGTTGATGATCTGGTCGATCGCCTGCATGGCGAAGTTGAAGGTCATGAACTCGACAATGGGCTTAAGGCCGGTCATCGCGGCGCCGACGGCCATGCCGGTGAAACCGTGCTCGGTGATCGGCGTGTCGATGACCCGGCGCGGCCCGAATTCCTCGAGCAGGCCCTGGCTGATCTTATAGGCGCCCTGGTACTGGGCGACTTCCTCGCCCATGAGAAAGACATTCTCGTCGGCGCGCATCTCATATGCCATGGCGTCGCGCAGCGCCTCGCGCACGGTCATGGAGGTGGTGGCACCCCAATCCTTCTCGGGCTCCGACTTGGCAAGCGCCGGGCCTGGCGCGGCGGCGGCAGGTGCCGGAGCGGCAGGCGCTGGCGCCTTGGCTTCCGCCGGTTCCGCCTTGGCCGGCGCTGGAGCCGAGACGGCACCCGGCTCGCCGCCGATTTCGGCGATCGGCGTGTTCACCGCGACACCCTCAGTGCCTTCCTCGACCAGGATCGAGGAGAGCTTGCCCTCATCGACGGCCTCGACCTCCATGGTCGCCTTGTCGGTCTCGATCTCGGCGATGACGTCGCCGGCGCGGATTTCCTCGCCCACCTTCTTGAGCCAGCGGGCGAGCTTGCCTTCTGTCATGGTGGGGGAAAGCGCCGGCATCAGGATCTGCGTCGCCATCAGAGTCAGGCCTCCACCAGGATGTCGGTCCAGAGTTCGCTGGCATCCGGCTCCGGACTGGACTGCGCGAAATCAGCGGCGTCCTGAACCACGGCCTTAACCTCGTCGTCGATCTGCTTGATATCGGCCTCATCCACACCCTGCTCGGTCAGCAGCGCATGGACGGATTCAATGCAGTCGCGCTCACTACGCATCTTCTGCACCTCTTCCCGCGTGCGATATTTCGCCGGGTCGGACATCGAGTGGCCGCGATAGCGATAGGTCTTCATCTCGAGGAGGAACGGCCCCTTCCCCGCGCGGCAATGCGCGATGGCCTGGGTTGCCGCCTCCTTCACCGCGATGACGCTCATGCCATCGACCTGCAGGCCGGGGATGCCGAAAGCCTGGCCGTTCTTGGAGAGGTCCTTGGAAGCCGAGGCCCGCTCGACGCTGGTGCCCATGCCGTAGCGGTTGTTCTCGATCACGAAAACCACCGGCAGCTTCATGAGCGCCGCGAGGTTGAAGCTTTCGTAGACTTGGCCCTGGTTGGAGGCGCCCTCGCCGAAATAGGTCACGGACACATTGTCGTTGCCGCGATACCAATTGGCGAAACCGAGGCCGGTGCCGATGCTGACCTGGGCGCCGACGATGCCGTGGCCGCCGTAGAAGCCCTTGGCTTTGCTGAACATATGCATCGAGCCGCCCTTGCCGCGGGAATAGCCCGTGGCGCGGCCCGTGAGTTCCGCCATCACGCCGCGCGCTTCCATGCCGGTCGCCAGCATGTGGCCGTGATCGCGATAGCTGGTGACTACCTCATCGCCTGGTTTCAACGCGGCCTGGATGCCCACCACTACGGCCTCCTGGCCGATATAGAGGTGGCAGAAGCCGCCGATCAGACCCATGCCATAGAGCTGGCCGGCCTTTTCCTCGAACCGGCGGATAAGGAGCATATCGTGATATGCCCGGAGCAGATCGTCCTTGCCCATCGATGTTTCCCGAATTTTGGTGCGTCGCTTGGGATCGGCTGCAAGTGGCATCCCATTCTCCGTGCTGGCCCGACCGTGCCAGAGGCTGGCGGCGGCGGCGGTCTCTCGAAGCGATAGCTATGTACCGCGAGCGGCACGGCCTGCAAGACCCCTAACCCCTTATGCTGCAACGCAATAATAGCAGTTAACCGAATACTGGTTAACACGCTTGGAATGCAATCCTTGGCTGTGGCTCGGTCGCTGGGAACCCCTCGAAACCGGTCCTGCGGCGGCAGGCGACACGGTCGCCGCAATCCACGTCGAAAACGCAAGTGTAACGGAATTTTTATCTTGCGGCGCTAGTTCCTGAGCGGGCGGCAGCCCAGCCGCAAGCGCAGGTAAATCAATTCGATGCCGGTTTTCATCCCCGACGACACCGCCGATGCCGCCGTCGAGGGCGCCCTGGCTCGCTCGACCTATTCGGTGGATGGCGCAGGGATCAAGGTCGGGATCATTTCCGACAGTTTCGATGCGGATGGCAGCTATGCCGCGGATGTGACCAGCGGCTACCTGCCAGCGGGGATCCAGATCCTGACCGACAACGCTGATGGCACCAACGAAGGCCGCGCGATGGCAGAGTTGATCCACGAGACGGCGCCCGGCGCGGCGATCGCTTTCGCTGATGTGACCGACGGCACCGGCGATGCGACCCAAGGGAACTTCGCCGCCGCCGTGGACGCCTTGGCGGCAGCGGGCTGCAACATCATTGTGGACGACGTTTCGACAAGCGACGAGCCGACCTTCCAGCTCGGCAACGACCTCGACACCGCGATCGCGAGTTTCATCGCGGATGGCGGCGACTACTTCACCGCCGCTGGCAATGACGGCGCCGATTACGACCAGACGACTTTCAGCGCTGGGCTCACCACCATTGCCGGCCTGGGCGAGGTAACCGCCGAGAGCTTCGCGCCGAGGGTGTATCAGGACGCGCTGACCTTGGCGCCGGGGGCGACCGAAGTGGATGTTCGCCTCAGTTGGGACCAGCCTTTCGCGAGCATCGGCGGCGGGGGCGCCTCAGGTGAAGGCTCCGACGACAGCCTGAGTCTCTACCTTATGAACGGCAGCGGCCAGATCGTGGCGGAGTCGGTCGCCGACCAGTCAGGCGGCAATCCGTATCAGGATCTCGACTACACGGCGCCTGCCGGCTCCGACGGGCATTTCTCGATCGTGGTTGCGCTGGCGGATGGCCCGGCGCCGACAACGATCCGCCTGGATCTGGCGAATGATCCGGGCACGCTCGCTTTCCAGGGCGGCGGAGACGGCGATCTCTCCGGCCAGTCGCTAGTCCCCGGCGTCAACAATGTCGGCGCCGTCGATGTCGATGAAACGCCGTCCGAGGATGTGTCGCCGCCGGTCGTTGAAGGTTTCTCGCAATATGGCGGCGGGGAATTGCTGTTCGACGGCAATGGCGTGACGCTACCCATACCGCAGGCGACATCGGGGATCGCCTTCGTCGCGCCGGATGGCGCGACGACGAGTGTGGGACGGCAATTCGCGCCGTTCTATGGAACCTCCCCGGCAGCGGCGGTGGCGGCCGGAGTCGCGGCGCTCATGCTCGAGGCCAATCCAGCGCTTACACCTGCCGAGGTGACGGCGGGGCTCGAAGCCTCCGCCATATCGATGGCGTCACCGGCGCAGAGCGGCGCAGGTTTGATCCAGGCGCCGGCCGCGGTCGCCGAGGCGCTCGGGATGGCGTGTTTCGCCGCGGGCACGCGCATCCGCACGCCCTCCGGCGAGGCAGAGGTCGAAACGCTGCGGGTCGGCGATCTGGTCTCCGTCGCGCGGGGCGGGGCGGAGGCGATTCGCTGGCTCGGCCGGCGCCGGGTGGATTGCCGGCGGCACGTCTCGCCGCATGCCGTTTGGCCGGTTCGAATTGGGGCGGAAGCCTTCGGGGCAGGTGCGCCTCTCCGCGATCTGTTTTTGTCGCCGGACCATGCCGTTCATGCGGAGGACGTGCTCATCCCGATCAAGCATCTCATCAATGGCGTCAGCGTGCGGCAGGCCGGGCGGGACGAGATCCACTACTTCCACATCCAGTTGCCGCGTCATGAGGTGATCCTGGCGGAGGGGCTGCCGGTGGAGAGTTACCTCGATTCCGGCGACCGGCAGGTCTTCGACGAGGGCGTGAGCGACGCACATCCGTTGTTCGGCGGGCTGCGGCAGGATCTGCCCTTGTTGTGGGATGGCGTAGCGGTCGCCGCGCTTTGCGTCACCGGGCCGCCGGTCGAGCGGGTGCGAGAGGCGCTGACGCGACGGGCGGAGGCAATGCGGGCGGAGGTGGAGTGAGCGGGTTGGGGCTGAAAGTCGTGTTGTGGGTTGTGTTGACCAGTTCCGCAGGTGTCCCGTTATGCTCGGCGCAGGCCGGGCATCCACGCCTTACTTGCTCCACGAAGGCAAGGCGGGATGGCACGGGGTGCCCCGCACGCCTTCGCGTGCCATGACGGTGTGTGCGGCGAGCGGCGGCTTACAAAGCCCCCGTTGCAAACGCATTGTTAGCTGCGCTCAGCACCGCCTTCATCGAGGCCTCGCCGCTATCGACATCGATGCCGACGCCATAAACCGTGCGGCCATCCGGCAGAGCGCATTCGATGTAAGCCGCGGCCTGGGTGCCGGAGCCTTTGCCGATCGCGTGCTCGTCGTAATTGACGATGTCGAGCGCAATGCCGCAGCCTTGCCGCAGCGCATCGGTGAAGCTGGAGAGCGGGCCGTTGCCCGTGCCCTCGATAACCCGCCCCACACCGTTGATCTCGATCCGGCCGACGAAACGCCTGCTGCGGTCCGCCCCGGTGACTGTGTAGTCGACCAGGACGAGCCGGCCATCGCCGTCGAGGTGGTAGGCACGACGGAAGGCGGCGACGATATCGGCGGTCGTCGTTTCCCGTCCGGTGCCATCGGCGATCTCCTGCACGACGCGGCTGAAGGCGATCTGCAGGCGGCGCGGCAGGCGGAGGCCCTGATCCTGCTCCAGGATCCAGGCGACGCCGCCCTTGCCGGACTGGCTGTTGACGCGGATCACCGCCTCGTAGGAGCAGCCGATATCGGCCGGGTCGATCGGCAGATAGGGCACTTCCCAGGTCGGATCGTTCTGCTTCGCGCGAGCGGCGAAGCCCTTCTTGATCGCATCCTGATGCGATCCCGAGAAAGCCGTGAAAACCAAGTCCCCCGCATAGGGATGGCGGGGATGGATCTCGATCTGGTTGCAATGCGCCACCGTCCGCACCACCGAAGGCACGTCCGAGAAGTCGAGCTTCGGATCAACGCCCTGCGTGTAGAGATTGAGCGCCATCGTCACGATATCGACATTCCCGGTCCGCTCGCCATTGCCGAACAGGCAGCCTTCGACGCGATCGGCACCAGCCATCAGGGCCAATTCCGCCGCCGCGATGCCGGTGCCGCGGTCGTTATGCGGATGCACCGAGATAATGGCGCTGTCGCGGCGCGACATGTGGCGGCAAAACCACTCGATCTGGTCGGCATAGACGTTGGGAGTCGCTACCTCCACCGTCGCGGGCAGGTTGAGAATGATGGGGCGATCGGGCGTCGGGCGCCATTCGTCCATCACGCGCTCGCATACCTCGAGGGCAAATTCCGGCTCGGTGAAGCTGAAGGTCTCCGGCGAGTATTCGTAGGTCCAGATGGTGCCCGGCCGCTCCTCCGTCAGCTGGCGGATCAGCCGGGTGCCGGAGACGGCGAGATCGATCGTGCCCTGGCGATCCTGGTTGAAGACCATGCGGCGAAACAGTTCGGACGTCGCGTTGTAGAGGTGGACGATGGCGCGATGCGCGCCGTCCAGGCTGTCGATGGTGCGGCGGATGAGTTCCTCGCGGGACTGGGTCAGCACCTGGATCGCGACATCCTCAGGGATCAGACCCTCGGTGATGAGCATGCGAACAAAGTCGAAATCGGTCTGCGAGGCGGAGGGGAACGCGACCTCGATCTCCTTGAAGCCTGACTTGATCAGCAGATCGAAGAAACGCCGCTTGCGCTCCCCATCCATGGGATCGATTAGCGATTGGTTGCCGTCGCGCAGATCGACGGAACACCAGCGCGGCGCCTGGGTCAGGCGGCGCGACGGCCATTGTCGGTCGGGCAGATCGACGGTGGCGGCGGCGTGGTATTTGGTGGCTGGGGCGCTCAGCATCATGGGGCGCTCTTTCTTTCCGTAACGGTCTCGGGGCTCGGGCGGCTGGCTACGGTCGCGCGCTGGCCGTCAGCGAGCGCGACCGCACCGAAGTCGCGCGAAACGCGCGCCGGAAGGTTTTAGGCTCGGTAGCCGATTGGTGCAGGGAAACATTGAGACTTCGCAAAGATCGGAGGAGAGGAGTGCCGGGCGCCGGATCAGCGCGCGGCAAGGCGCGACCTTCTTTAGAAGGCCGGGGTGGTAAGTCGCCCCAACAGCGCCTTGGCGCTGATATTCCTACGATCGCTCATGTCGTGATCATTGCCCGCGCAGAAGCGGCGCTGCAAGCGAAAGGGCGCGAAAGCGGCATGCGTCCGCCGAATGGCCGTCAGCCGGTCCGCCGCAGCGCCTCGCCCATCCGCGTCAGCGATTGCTCCTCGAAGTCCAGTTCTTCGAGCAGCAAGCGCACCGTCTCGTCATTAAGGCGGCGCGCAGTACGGAGCCTGCGTAGCTCGACCCGCTCGGCACGCACGGCGCGTAGCCGGATCGCCATCTCGGAGCGTTGCTCGGCCAAAGCGCCGTCATGGGCGACATCGTGATCGTCGTGGCTTTGCAGGCGGCGGCCGTAATCCGCGAGCACCATGTCACTGGCGCTTTCATAGGCAAGCAGGGCGTCGCCGGTCCGCCGGGCAAGCGCCTGGGGGCGGAGACGCTGCATTTCCTGGACGGCCGCCTCCGCCATTTCGCGGCGGGCCTGTGCGGCCTGCTCCGCGATCGGGTCGGTTTCCGGCATGTGCATCAAAGGCAGCAGCAGCGGAAGACCGACCGCCGCGATCACGAGCGAGAAGAGGATGACGCCGGCAGCGACCGCGATCAGCACGGCCCGCGCCGGAAATTGGTGGCCGTTCGCGGTGACGAGCGGGAGAGAGAGAATGCCCGCGAGGGTTACGGCACCGCGCACCCCCGCGACAGCGAGGCCCATCATCTCCGGCATCCCCGGATTGGGGAATTTTTTGCGGCGGAGGGAGTAGACCAGCCGGCGTGCCGCGATCGAGACGACGACCCAGACCAACCGCAGCGCATATAACGTCACGGTCACGACCAGGGTCAGCGCCAAAAGATCCCAAGGCGAATAGCCCGCGGACCGCGTAAGCCGGATACCGTCGCGAAAAATCTCCGGAAGCTGCAGCCCGAGCAGCAGGAAGATCACGCCGTTGAAGGCGTATTCGACAACACCCCAGATCGCCGCGGTCCCCAGACGGGTGTGGCTCTTGCCTCCGCCGAAGGGGTTCATGGCATTGCTGGTGAGGCCAGCGCTGACCGCGGCGAGAATGCCAGAGACGCCGATTTCCTCGGAGATGAGATAGGCGACGAAGGGCAGCAGCATGACGAAGGTGACGTAGATCGCCGCCTCATCGATCCGCCGGGTGAGCACGTATTTGTCGAGGAGGGCGAAGCCGTAGCCCAGCGCGGCACCAACGGCGAGGCCGCCCACCGCGATGACGACAAAACTCGCCGCCGCATAGCCGAAGGAGAAGGTGCCCGTCACGACAGCGGCGACGGCGAAACTGAAGGACACCAGGCCAGAGGCGTCGTTGAGCAGCGCCTCGCCTTCCAGAATATGCATGAAGCGGCGCGGGGCGGGCCTTCCGGCAAGGACACCGCTGACGGCAACCGCATCGGTGGGAGAGAGTGCGGCGGCGAGCGCGAAGGCGGCCGCCAGAGGAACAACGGGCAGCACCCAATGCACGACATGACCTAAGCCCACGACCGTGAAGAGAACGAGGCCGACGGAGAGCGCTAGAACCGGCCCGCGCTCCTCCATCAGCTCGCGCTTCGGGATGCGATAGGCGTCGGCGAAGAGCAGCGGCGGGATGAAAAGAAGGAGGAAGACGTCAGGATCAAAATCGACGCGGAGGCCGGCATAGGCTGCCAGAGCGCCAATAGCGACTTGCAGCAGCGGCAAAGGCACGCGCACCACGCCGACCGCCAGATTGCTGAGGGCAGTTACGAAGAGCAGCAGGAGGATGGTGGTGACGAGGTGCATCTAGCGTTTCGCTAGAGCGTGATGATCTAATGCGGAGCCGCGCCCCAGAGATCCGTCATGGCACGCGAAGGCGCGCCATCCACGCCTTGCCTTTGTTTCGCAAGCAAGGCGTGGATGCTCGGCCTTCGCCGAGCATGACGTAGTGGAATGAGCGAGGTTAGACCTAGAGACATCTCGCTGCAGGCTCGTCGTCAGGAGCCTCGGCCTCCGTCCCGTCCATCTCATGCTTGGCGAGAGCCGCGCGTCCGCGCCTCGTCTTCGGCCCCGTCGCGATGTGATTCGATTGGAGGCCCGGTCATCGCCGGCATCACCCATCCCGCGCAGGAAGGTGCCGGAGGCGGATCACCGGCCTAAGCCAGGACCCGCCCCGCGACGGCATCGAGCTTGGCGAGGAGCGCCGGGTCGCGATGCGCCGGGGCGGTGATGAGGCTGTGATTGAGTGCGCGGTCGCAGCCCGAGTGGCAGACATGCCGGTTAAGGTCCAGCGACGGCACCAGCTTGCGGACGAGGTTGCGGGCATTGTCCGCATTGGCGAAGAGCGTGCGGACCACTTCATCCACCGTCACTGCGTCATGGCCTTCGCGCCAGCAGTCATAGTCGGTGACCATGGCGACCGTCGCGTAGCAAAGCTCGGCCTCGCGGGCGAGTTTGGCCTCGGGCATATTGGTCATCCCGATGACGCTGCAGCCCCAGGAGCGATAGAGGGTGCTCTCGGCATAGGTCGAGAATTGCGGCCCTTCCATCGTGATGTAGGTGCCGCCGCGCGTGACCGGCAGGCCGAGTTCACGCGCCGTTTTCTCCAGCGCATCGCCGAGCCGGCCGCAGACGGGTTGCGCCATCGAGACATGGGCGACGCAGCCTCGGCCGAAGAAGCTTTTCTCCCGCGCGAAGGTGCGGTCAATGAACTGGTCCACGATCACGAAATGGCCGGGTGGCAATTCCTCCTTGAGGCTACCGACGGCGGAGAGCGAGATCACATCGGTCGCGCCGGAGCGTTTCAGCGCGTCGATATTGGCGCGGTAGTTGAGGTCGGTCGGCGACAGCGGATGGCCTCGGCCATGGCGCGGCAGGAAGATGCAGCGCAGCCCGTGCAGCCGGCCGAACAGCAGGGAATCGGAGGGATCGCCCCAAGGTGTCTCGACCCGCCGCCACTCCTTCTCCTCGAGATCCGCGATATCATAGAGGCCGGAGCCGCCGATGACGCCGAGCACGGTTTCCACGGTGTCAGTCACGCGGCAGGCCCGTCCAGATGCGGCGCTTCAGGAGGTAGGTCAGCAACGTGAGGAAGGCGAGGAAGAGGATGACCTGGACACCGGTGATGCGCCGCTCCTCCAGCGAGGGGTCGGAGGCCCAGGCTAGGAAGGTCGCGACGTCGTGCGACATCTCGGGCACCGTCGCCTTGGTGCCGTCCGCGAAGGTCATCTGGCCGGCGCGCAATGGGTTTGCCATGGCGATCTGGTTGCCGGGAAAGGCGTCGTTCCAGTTGCGGTTGTTGAACATCGCGGCGCCGGGAGGCGCGTCACCGTAGCCGGTGAGGAGACGGTAAACGTAATCGGCGCCGCCCTGCCGCTGGCGGGTGATCAGCGCCAGATCGACCGGATAGGCACCGTTGGATGCGGCGCGTGCGGCCTGGGGATTAGGCCAGGGGTCATGGAAGAAGTCCGACGCGATGCCGGGCCGCAGCACGGCCAGTCCATTGGAGTCATAGCCGCCGGGAACCATCGCATTCGCGGCAACCGCGGCAGCCTGGTGATCCGAAAGTCCAATGCCCTCAAGATCACCGTAGCGCAGGTGGCTCAACGCGTGGCAGGCGGCGCAGGCCTGCTGATAGACCTGGAAGCCGCGCTGCAGGGAGGCGCGGTCGAAGGTGCCGAGCGGTCCCTCGAAGCTCCAGCGCTGCGGGTCCGCCGCCCTCGCGGTCTGGTTCGCCGCGAGAAGAGACACGCCGCCCAGGGCGAGCACGGCGAAAAGCGTGCGGGAGAAGCGGCGCATCACGAGGTCTCCAGCCCGCGCGTGCCGGGCAGCGTCGTCACGGATGGCCAGGCGCCCGATGCGGGGCCGCCGAGCCTCGGCGAAGCAGGCACCGGCAAGGGTGTCGGGGTTTCGATCGCGCCGATCAGCGGCAGGACGATGAGGAAGAAGACGAAATACAGTAGCGTGAACAGCCGATCGAGCAGCAGCCAACCCGTTGTCGTCGGATGCGCGCCAGCCCAGCCGAGCAGGATGACGAGAACGATGAAGGCCCAAAACGCCGGGCGGAAGATCGGGCGATAGCGGGCACTGCGCGTCGCCGAGGTGTCGAGCCAGGGCAGCGCGAAGAGCACGGCCCAGGCGGCGAGCACCAGCACGAGGGCGATGAAGGAATTCTGCGCGCAGCGGGTGATCGCGTAGAAAGGCAGCAGATACCATTGCGGCACGATGTTGCTTGGAACGACCAAGGGATCGGCGGGCAGGAAGTTCGCCGCATGCTCGAAGGTATAGGGGATGAAGAACACCACCACCGAGCAGAGGATGAGAAACACCAGCACCGCGAGACCGGCGCGCACCGTGTAATAGGGGTGGAAGGGCAGCACATCCTCGGCCGCGACGGCCTCGACACCGTCGCGGTTGCTCGGACCGTTCTCGCGAATGGCGCGGATATGGACATAGACGGCACCGACCACCGCGAAGGCGAAGAGGATGTGGAAGGTGTAGAAATGGGTGAGCGTCGCGGCACCCAGCGTATCGCCGCCGAGGATCCAGCGCACCACGCCATGGCCGACGAAGGGGATGCCCCCCAGCGTCCAGGCCAGCGCCAGCGTGGACCAATAGGACATCTGGCCCCACGGCAGCAGATAGCCGGTATAGGCCGTGATCTGCATCAGGATGAGCGTCACGAGGCCAAGCTGCCAGATGCGCGCGCGCGGCGCCTTGTAGGTTCCGTAGTAGATACCGCGCGCCAGATTCACATAGGCGACGATGAAGAAGATCGAGGCTCCCGCCATGTGCATGAGCCGGATGAGCCAGCCGTAGCTCACGTCGCGCATCAGATACTGGATGGTCGCGAAGGGATCGACGCCGACGACATAGTTCATCGCCAGGAACACGCCCGTCAGCATCATGAGGCTGAGCGAGACCGCGGCCAGGATGCCGAAATGCCAGAGAACCCCCTGGTTGCGTGGCAGGCGGGTCTCGCCATAGGGGAAACTGGCTCCGGGTGGCGTCTCGACAAAGAGGTTGCGCGCCCAGTTGGCGCGCGTCGCGGGAGCGGCGACGGAGCCTTGGGCGGTCTGAGGCTCTTGGGCCATCGTCTCAGTGCTCCCGGTCAGCCGATGGTGATCTTCGTGGCGGACACGAAATCATAAGGTGGCACGCCGAGATTCTGCTTCGCCGGGCCGCTGCGGACACGACCGGAGACGTCATACTCGCTGCCGGTGCAGGGGCAGACCCAGCCGCCCCATTTGCCGCGATTGTCGGAAGGCTGGTTGCCGGTGGCGACACAGCCGTCAGGCCCACAGGTTCCGTAGACGACGATCCACTCGGGGTGGCCGGTCTTGACGCGGGACAGGTCAGACGCGCGATCGCGGAGCTGGAGAATATCGACATTGGCCATGGCGGTGATCTCCGCCGGGCTGCGGTGACGGACCAGGATGGGCTTGCCCTGCCAGATCACGGTGATGCCGGAGCCCACGGGGATCGCCGCGAGATCGACGCTGACCGCGGTTCGCGCCATGAGGTTCTTCGACGGGTCCATGGTGTCGAGGAACGGCCATATCGCCGTGCCGAGACCGACCACGAGCGAGGCGCCAAGTGTCATTTTGAGGAAATCGCGGCGCGGACCCGGATGGTCCTCGTGATGCGCCGCCGCCGCGGCTCCGGTCGCCACCGTTTCGGGAGCAGGTCCAGCCATCCACCACCTCGATCCATGCCGGACGCCGTCCGAAGGCACCACGTCGCCCGCTGCATGCTTCAACAGCAGAGACGGACGCGTGGCAAGTCGTTGACCGGATACTAGAAGCCCGGCCCGATCCCTGGCAACACGCCAGGGCAACACAGAGAGCCCGAACGATGGACGATCCCGCCTCGGAGGCGAGCGAACATGCCGCATTGCGCGAGCCCGTGGCCGAGTGGTTCCGCGATCTGCGCGACCTGATTCGCGCCGAATTCGAGGCGATCGAGGCGGAGCAGACTGGTCCGCTCGCCGATCGCGCCGCCGGGCGATTCGAGGAAAAGCCATGGCAGCGCCCGACCGAAGATGGCAGCGACGGCGGCGGCGGCGTGATGAGCGTGATGCGTGGCCGGGTGTTCGAGAAGGTCGGCGTCAATATCTCGACGGTCTGGGGCGAATTCGGCGAGGAGATGCGCCGGGCGATCCCGGGCGCCGCGGAGGATCCGCGGTTCTGGGCCTCGGGGATCAGCGTGGTGGCCCATCTCCAGAGCCCGCTCGTGCCGGCGGTGCATATGAACACGCGGATGATCTTCACGCGGGAGGGCTGGTTCGCGGGGGGCGCGGATCTGACGCCGATGCGCCTCGAGTCGCCATCGGCGGTTGAGGATGCGGCGGCGTTTCACGAGGCGTTGCGCGGGGCCTGCGAGGGCTACGGGGCGGAACTCTATCCGCGATTCAAGGAGTGGTGCGACCGCTACTTCTATCTGCCGCACCGGAAGGAGCCGCGCGGTGCGGGTGGGATTTTCTACGACCACTATCGCAGCGGCGACGTCCAACGCGATTTCGCCTTCACCCGCGATGTGGGGCTCGCCTTTCTGCGCGGCTATGCGGCGATTGTGCGCCACCGCATGGGGCAAGCCTGGACCGCAGAGGAGCGCGACCACCAGCTTGTCCGCCGGGGGCGCTACGTGGAGTTCAACCTGCTGCACGATCGCGGCACGCTGTTCGGATTGAAGACCGGCGGCAATATCGAGGCGATCCTGATGAGCCTGCCACCCGAGGTTCGATGGCCTTGAGGCGTGGCGTGGCGCGGTCGCCCCTCGTCCCCCCACTTCTCGTTATCCTCGGCGAAGGCCGAGGATCCACGCCTTTGATCGCGGCGTAAAAGGAAGGCGTGGATGGCACGCCTTCGCGTGCCATGACGGGGGTGGGTGCTTCGGCCGATTGGACAAAGACCCGGCAGGCGGCGCCCCTAACGCGGGCGGACCATTTCGAAGAGGCTCAAGACTTCCGTGTAGTCGCCGCGATAGCCGCAGCGGGCGATGGTGTGGGCGGCGGCAGTGTCGAAACGGCCGTTGGTCAGGAAAGTCGGGTCGATGTGCACGCCAACCACCTGGCCGATGACCATCCAATGCGAACCCTCGCGGCCATCGATGTCCCGCAGGCGCTCGATCGAGATGCTGCGGCATTCGAGTGCCGAGGGAGCGGCGGCCACGCGTGGCGGCTTGACGAGCCTGGAGGGCGCGGCGGCGAGGCCCGCGAGCACCATCTCATCGACATCAGGATCAACCACGGCGGAGGTGATGTTCATCGCCTCGGCGAGCGGGCGCACCGTGAGATTGGCGACGAATTCTCCGGTATCCGAGACGTTACGGACGCTGTCCTTCCAGCCCTCGCTGCAAAACATCACCATGGGCGGCCGGTCGCAGACCATGTTGAAGAAGCTGTAGGGCGCGAGATTGACCACGCCCTCGGTGCTCAGCGTGCTGATCCAGCCGATCGGGCGGGGTGCCACGATCGCCTTGAGGGGGTCATGGGGCAGCCGGTGGCCGCTCGCGGGCTCGTAGAAATGGGTGTCTTGCATGACGCCTGGATATCGTGCCCATGGCGGCTTGGCCATGCACGGCGCCGTCACGCATGGGCGAGTGGCGCCGCCTTTTCTTGACATCCGGCCCCCGGCGCGCGTAAGGGCCGCCGGCTGGAGTGCGGCTTGCCCGCGCCTGGCCTCATAAAAAGAAGCCGCTCCAACGAGGGCGCAGCAAAGAGAGATATAGGACTATGTTCGCAGTCATCCGCACGGGCGGAAAGCAGTATCGTGTCGTGCCGAACGCCATCCTGAAGGTCGAGAAGCTCGAGGCCGAGGCTGGCAGCACGATTACCCTCGATGAGGTTCTCGCGATCGGCGAGGAAGGCGGCGCGGTTTCGATCGGCGCTCCGCTGGTCGCCGGCGCCTCGGTTACGGCGACCGTTGTCGCGCAGGACCGGCTCGACAAGATCATCATCTTCAAGAAGCGCCGCCGGCAGAACAGCCGCCGGAAGAACGGCCATCGCCAGCACGTCACCGTGCTGCGCATCGGCGAAATCGTCGCGGCCTAACCGCTTCATACAGGAGACACAGCAATGGCTCACAAAAAGGCCGGCGGCTCGTCCCGTAACGGGCGCGATACCGCGGGACGCCGCCTCGGCGTCAAGAAGTTCGGCGGCGAGAGCGTCGTTGCCGGCAACATCATCATTCGGCAGCGCGGCACCAAGATGAAGCCGGCGGCCAATGTCGGTCTGGGCAAGGACCACACGATCTTCGCTCTGGTGGACGGCCATGTCCGCTTCGAGAAGAAGGCCGAGCGGGTCCATGTCTCGGTCGTGCCGCTGGCCGTCGCCGCCGAATAGCCGCCGCCTCTTCGATTGATTGGAAAGGGGCCGGCACCGCTGGCCCCTTTCCGCGTTTTCGGCCGCCTCTTCCACCCGCGACGCCTTCGCCACCAAGCCCCCAGGGCCTTCCGCCATGAAGTTTCTCGACCAAGCCAAGATCTACCTCCGCTCCGGTGACGGCGGGAACGGCGCGGCCGCTTTCCGGCGGGAGAAATACATCGAGTTCGGCGGCCCGGATGGCGGCAATGGCGGGCGCGGCGGCGATGTCATCTTCGAGGGTGCGCCCGGCCTGAACACCCTTATCGACTTCCGCTATGCCCAGCACTTCAAGGCATCCAAGGGCGGCAACGGAGCGGGCAGTGACCGCACCGGCGCCAATGCCGAAAACCGGATCATCAAGGTTCCCGTCGGCACCGAGATCCTGGCTGAGGACCGCGAGACGCTGCTCGCCGACATCGACACGCTGGGCAAGCGCGTGCTGGTCTGCCGCGGCGGCGACGGCGGCCATGGCAATGCCCATTTCAAGACCAGCACCAATCGCGCGCCCCGCCGCGCCGATCCCGGCTGGCCGGGCGAGGAGCGCTGGGTCTGGCTGCGCCTCAAGCTGATCGCCGATGCGGGGTTGGTCGGGCTGCCCAATGCCGGGAAATCGACGTTCCTCTCGGTGGTCTCCGCCGCGCGGCCGAAGATCGCCGACTATCCCTTTACGACACTCATCCCGCAACTCGGCGTGGTGCGGCCGACGCCTTACGAAGAGTTCGTGCTCGCCGATATCCCCGGCCTCATCGAGGGCGCGCATGAGGGCGTGGGCCTCGGCGATCGCTTCCTCGGTCATGTCGAGCGCTGCGCGGTGCTGATCCACTTGGTCGATGGCGCGGCGGGGGACGTAGTGGCCGCATGGCGCACCGTCCGTGAAGAATTGCGCGCCTATGGCGGCGGTCTCGCCGACAAGCCGGAAGTGCTGGTGATGAACAAGGCCGATGCGATCGAGCCGCGCGCCCTCTCGGCACGACGCGCGGCGCTGGCGAAGGCTTCGGGGCGGCCGGTGCTGGTCGTCTCGGGAATCAGCGGCCAGGGCGTGCCAGAGGCGCTGCGGGCGCTCATGACGATCATCAACGACGGCCGGACCGCGGAACCGGCGAGAACCGCCGCGACCGCCTGATGTCTCCCCTGCCCCGCATCGCCGACGCCCGACGCCTGGTTGTCAAACTCGGCAGCGCGCTGGTGGTGGATCAAGACGGCGCCTCGCCGCGCTCGGCCTGGCTTGCCGAGGTCGCCGCCGATATCGCCGAGCTACGGCGTGGAGGGACCGAGGTCATCATCGTGTCCTCAGGCGCCATCGCCCTCGCCCGGCGCAGCCTTGGGCTCACCCAGGCGCGGCTGCGGCTGGAGGAGAAGCAGGCAGCCGCCGCTGTCGGCCAGATCCGTCTCGCCCAGGCGTGGAGCGAGTGTCTGTCGGCGCAAGACCTTACCGCCGCGCAACTGCTGCTGACGATCGAGGATAGCGAGGACCGGCGGCGCTACCTCAATGCCCGTGCGACTTTGACGACATTGCTCGGCCTCGGCTGCGTGCCGGTGATCAACGAGAACGACACGGTGGCGACGGCGGAGATCCGCTTCGGCGACAATGACCGGCTGGCCGCGCGTGTCGCCGAGATGGTGCAGGCGGATCAGTTGGTGCTGTTCTCCGACATCGACGGCCTCTACACCGCCGATCCACGCCGTGATCCCGCTGCGACGCATATTCCCGTCGTCCAGGGCGTGACCGCCGAGATCGATGTGATGGGGGGCGAGCCGCCACCGGGCTATTCGTCCGGCGGGATGCGGACCAAGCTCGCCGCCGCGCGGATCGCGACCGGGGCGGGCTGCGCCATGGCAATTGCGCTCGGCCATATGCCGCATCCGTTGCGGGCCTTGGCGGAGGGCGCGCGCTGCACCTGGTTCTTGCCGAGTGCCGATGGCCGCTCCGCGCGGAAGCGCTGGATCGCCGGCAGTTTGCAACCCTTGGGCGCCGTCACCGTCGATGCCGGCGCAGCCCGCGCCTTGGTCGGCGGGCGGTCGCTGCTGCCGGCCGGGGTGCGCGCGGTGACCGGCGCCTTCGCGCGGGGCGATGCCCTGCGCGTGCAGGGGCCCGATGGGGCGGAGGTCGCGCGCGGCCTCTCTGCCTATAACAGTGAGGACGCCCGGCGCATCATCGGCCACCGCTCCGAGGAGATTGAAGCGATCCTCGGCTGGCGCGGTCGCGACGAATTGATCCATCGCGACGATCTGGTGCTCGTTTAGCGCGAGACGCTGCCCTCGGTCCGAAACCACTCCTCCGCAAAATCGCCACGAAGCCTCGGCATCACCAAGGCATGGATCAGATGACGAGCATTGCCCCGGCCACGGAGCGCATTCGCCAGGACCGCATCGCCCCTGCTGGCAAGGAGGAAATCGATGCGCTGACCGGTATTCGTGGGGTCGCCGCCTGTCTGGTCATTGCCTACCACGTCTATCCCTCGGAGCAGTTCCCGTGGGGGCTGCATCAACTGGTGGCGCGGGGCTATCTCGCGGTCGATATCTTCTTCGTGCTGAGCGGCTTCGTGATGGCGCTCAATTACGGGCGTATGTTTCATGACGGCCCGACCGTGCGTGGCACGCTGATCTTTCTGATGCGGCGTGTCGCGCGGCTCTATCCGCTCTACATCGTCTTCCTCGCGGCGCGTGTGGCTTATTCTTTCGCCGCCTATGGCAGCATTCAGGTGCCGCACTACTGGTTCGCGATGAATCCGGAGCATCCGGTCAAGGACCTCATCGCCAATTCGCTGATGATCCAATCCTGGGGAATTTCTCGGGCGATCACCAATCCAACCTGGTCGATCAGCACCGAGTGGGGGGCCTATTTTCTCTTTCCCCTGATGCTGGCACCGATTTTGTTTCGCCGCTGGCCCTTGGCGCTAGGCGCGGCGCTGATCGGCGTTGGGCTCGTCCTACTGGCCGGCTTCCTCACGCTGCATGACGGGATGGGCCATAACGGGCGGCTCGACGCTTTCGACGGGCGGACGCTGGTGCCTCTGGTGCGCTGCCTGGGCGGCTTCATCCTCGGACTGGTGACGTATCGGATCTATCGCTGGGCGCCGGTGGCGCAATTCGCAGGCGGTGGTTTGGGCTGGCTGGTGGTCGTGCTGCTGCTGGGCGGAATTCTGCTGCACGTGACCGATCTCGTGCTGTTCCTGCTGTTTCCGCCGCTCGTTCTGTGCCTCGCCTGCGATCGTGGCGCGCTGGGAAGGTTCTTTGCCTGGGGGCCGATCTTCCAGTCGGGCGTGCTCTCCTATGCGATCTACGTGCTGCACAATGTCTGGATCGGGCCGCTGAACTGGGCGCGCATCGTGCTGCCATTGCAGATGCCGCATTGGGTGGCGGAAAGCGTGATCGCCTTCTGCTTCGTCGTCAGCCTGTTCGGCGTCGCGATGGCCGCGCATCGCTGGGTGGAGGTACCGGGACGCCGCGTGGTCCGGCGACTGGGCGACTGGCTGCTCAGGCCACGCGGCGACACCCGTCTCAGTCGTGGATGAAGGTCGCTTCGATCTCGCCGAACTCGATGCCGAACTTCGTTCCCCATGCGCGGTTCATCATGATCTTCGGCGCCACCATCCATTGCCAGTCGTCGAAGTCGAGCGTGTGGTTCGAGCCACTGCTGGCGAGGTCGAAGGTGTAATGCATGCGATAGGCATTGCCTGATTCGCGCCCTCGCGTGACGCCCACGACGTCCGGCGTGCGTCCGATCCATGTGCCGTCGGCATCGCGCGTGTAAGTCCAGTCGCGATCCTGCGTTTTGCCATCCGAAAAGAGATAGTGCTCGTGCAGCCGTAGTGTCTGCCCGTCCCAGACACCGTTTTCATCGGCGGTGAATTGCTTCACGACGTCGCCGCCACGCGAGAAGAAGAAACCGTAGCCTCTCGAATGGCCGTTGTAGAATTGCTCGACATGGAACTGCGGGGTTCGATCAGCGAAGGCGGTAACCGGCTGCCGCGCACAGCCGGCGAGCAGGAGAAGGGCCGAGCCGGTCGCGGCGAGGCGGGTGGCAAAGCGCATGAGGCGTCTCCGTGATTCGGCCAATTAACGACGGAGTGGTCTCGGCGGATGCGGGCCTAGCCGATGACGTGATGACTAAGCCCGGTATTTGGCGGTTGCGCTCGAAGGGCTGGGCCGTGCCAGAGGATGGTGCTCCTCGACGAGCTTCTGCAGCCGTTCTGCCAGGAGATGCGTGTAAATTTGGGTCGTCGCGATATCGGCATGACCGAGCAGCATCTGCAGGCTGCGCAGATCCGCGCCCCGCGCGAGAAGATGGGACGCAAAGGAATGCCGCAGCACGTGCGGCGAGACACGCGCCGGATCAATGCCTGCTTTCAGGACGAGTTGCTTGAGTTGCAGAAAGAAAGCCTGGCGCGTCAACGGCCGAACTCCGTCGCGTCCGGGAAATAGCCAGCGGCCCGGCTTGTTACGCGCCTGGCGCAGTGTCAATGCGGCTTCTCGCGCCGCGTCCGAGAGCGGCACGATGCGCTCTTTGTTTCCTTTGCCGCGCACGAGGAGCATTTCGGCATTCGCCGTTAGGGCGGCGGCGGGCAAAGCGAGCATCTCCGAGATGCGCAGGCCGGTCGCATAGAGGATTTCCAGGCCCGCGCGCATCGCAAGCCCGGGCAGGCCCGGCGCGGCGGCGGCTTCCTCCAGCAGCCGATCGACCTCCGCCTCGGTGAGGTTCTTCGGCAATGACGGATGAAGCCTCGGCGAATCGAGGAGCCGCGCAGGGTCGTCCTTGCGCAGGCCCTCCCGCAGAAGAAATTTGTGGAACTGGCGTATCGACGCGAGGCGCCGCGCCTGGGTACGTGCCGACAGGCCGGCGGCCGTGATGGCGGCGAGGTAGTCGCGTAAAGCCGCCTGATCCGCGCCGCCCAATCCCAGGCCGCGTGCCGCCAGATGCGCCGCCAGATCCTCGAGATCGGCGCGATAGGCGGCGAGCGTGTTGCGCGCGGCGCCGCGCTCGGCGGCCATCATCTCGAGGAAGGCTTCCAGGTGGCGGGTGCCGCTACCGCTCATGGGGGCACGGCTTCCCGTCGCGGCATGAAGGCGAGCGCCGCCAGAAGGCCAAGGGCGCCGCCGATCAGCGTCTCCCAGCCGCGCGACAACAGCAGGCCGATGGAGGAGGCCTGGCCGGTCGCGTAAAGTGTGATGATCAGCGCGAAGGCATAGGCGCCGCAGGCGATGTCGTAGCGCTCGGGCAGCGCCATGGCATAAATCACCATGGCCACGGCGGCCGCGGCGAAGACCAGCACGGGCAGGTCCGTCGCGACCGGCAAAAGGGCGAGACCAAGCGGCACGCCCACCGCTGTTCCCAGGATGCGCCGCCGCACGCGCAGCAGCGTCGAGGCCCGTGAGCCCGCGATGACATAGGTGCAGGCGGTGATGGCCCAGGCGGATTCCTGCAACCTGACCGCATCGCTCAGAAGCACGATCACCAGTGCCGAGGCGGCCCCCTGCAGACCCATCCGAACGGCGACGCTTTGGGGCGTGAGACCGGCGGGGATCGGCTCTTCACGTGCCAGAGCGGGATGTTCGGCGGGTCCGCTGAGCACCCGGGGCACCACCGCCGCGACCATGGCGACGAGTCCGGCGACGGCAACCATCGGCAAGTCATCGAGTTTCACGCCGGCGGTGAAGGCGTAGAGCTGGCCCATGAAGATCTGCGAGCCGATGCCCGCGCCCAGCACGCCGTAGCGGCGCATATAGCCGACGGCGAAGGCACCGATCAGCAACGCTGCCTCGGGACCCGGCAGGTCCGGCCCGGTCAGCAACGACCCCAGGAGTATCATGAGGACGGCACCGACCATGCCGGCCGCGACGAGAACCAGAAGATCCCGCGACGAGTCCGCCCGCTTGATCCGCGCTTCCGAGACGCTCGCCCAGAGGGCTATGCCGGCGGCCAAGACTGGAATGGCGGCGCGGCCATGCAAGCCCGGGGCGAGTCCCGGCAGGGCGCCGAGCATCCAGGCGACGGCATAGGCGCTGACGAGGCGAAGCCCCTTGATGCGGCGATGCGTGCCGGGGTCGACCCGATCCAGCCAGGCCGTCACTGCAGAGAATGAAAAGCCGTGCACCGATCTCACGGCATCATCGTCACTGGGCGCCGACAGCGCTCGTCGGCAAAGTCTGGTGCACGGGGTGCTGGTGAAGCGGGAGGGGAAATAGCCCAAGCGCCAGGAATCCGCCGATGACCACGATCAGCAGGAAGACGATGAGAATCAGAACATATTGGCGCATCCGGGTGGTCTGCCCTCCGAAACCGAGGCTGTGCTACCCTCAGGTGTGACCACACGCAACAGCTCACTGGATCCCGATGAGGCTCCGGCTCCCTCCCCCCACGCGGGCCCCAGCATCGTGCTGGTGGGCCTGATGGGCGCTGGGAAGACCTCCGTTGGCAGGCGACTCGCGACGCGCCTTGGCCTGCCTTTCGTCGATGCCGACCACGAGATCGAGGCAGCGGCCGGTTGCAGCATCGCCGAGATCTTCGAGCGATTCGGGGAACCGGCCTTCCGCGATGTCGAACGCCGGGTGATCCGCCGCCTGCTGGAGGGACCGCCCGTGGTTCTCGCGACCGGCGGGGGCGCCTTCATGGATCCGACGACTCGCGCCGCGATCCGCGACCGGGGGCTGTCCGTCTGGCTGCGGACCCCACTGCCGCTGCTGCTGCGACGGGTGTCCGGGCGGACGCATCGCCCGCTGCTGATGACCGACGACCCCGCCGCCGTGCTGCAACGCCTGATTGACCAGCGCCATCCCATCTATGCCGAGGCCGACCTGATCATGGATTCCCGCGACGAGCCTTTGGACGAAGCCGCCGACCGGCTGCAGGCGACGCTGCATTCCCTGCAGCTCCCGCGCCGCTTGGAAGTCGCTCTGGTGGGCGGCGGTTACGACGTCGTCATCGGCGAGGATTTGCTGTCGCGCGCCGGAGCGCTGCTGACGCCGGTATTGCCGCAGAAGCGGGCGATCGTGGTGACGGATCGCAGCGTCGCGGCGCTGCATCTGCCAGCGCTCGCCGCCGGGTTGGAAGCCGCCGGCTTTGAGTTCTCGACGGTCGAGGTCGAGCCGGGCGAGGCAAGCAAGTCGATCGAGGGCTGGACCCGGCTGACCGAAGCGCTGCTGGATGCGGGCGTGGAGCGGCGCACGGCGATCATCGCGCTCGGCGGCGGCGTGGTGGGGGATCTGGCGGGGTTCGCCGCCGCCTCGACGTTGCGCGGGCTGCCTTTCGTCCAGGTGCCGACGACGCTTCTGTCTCAGGTCGATTCCAGTGTCGGTGGCAAGACGGGCATCAACACGCCGCAGGGCAAGAACCTGGTCGGCGCCTTCCACCAGCCGCGCCTGGTCATCGCCGATACCGATGTTTTGGCTACGCTGCCGCCACGCGAGCTGCGCGCGGGCTATGCGGAGATCGTCAAGGCCGGGCTGATCGCCGATGCCGAGCTTTACGATTGGTGCGAGGTGCACGGCGCAGCGGTCGTTTTGGGCGACCGCGCGGCTCAGGCGGAGGCGATCTGGCGGGCCTGCGCCTTCAAGGCGCGCGTGGTGGGGGATGACGAGCGCGAGGAGCGACCCAATGACGGGCGCGCATTGCTCAACCTCGGACATACCTTCGGCCATGCGCTTGAGGCCGAGAGCGGCTATGGCGGCGGGCTGTTGCATGGCGAAGCGGTGGCCGTGGGGCTGGGGCTGGCCTTCGCGTTATCCGCGCGCCTGGGGATTTGCGCGCCGGAGGACGGGGCGAGGCTGCGGCGACATCTTCAGGCGGTCGGGCTGCCAGCCTCGATCCGCGATCTCGGGCGGGAGTTCTCCGCCACGCGGCTGATCGCGCATATGCGGAAGGACAAGAAGATGCGGGACGGCGCGCTGCATTTCGTGCTCGTCCGCGGCATCGGGCAGGCGTTCACATCGAAGGACGTGCCGCCCGAGGCGGTCGCGGCGGTGTTGCGCGAGGATGGCTGCGCGGAATAGCGGACGCGTGGCTGTAGCCGCTCTCTTTGGTGATTCGTAACGATCAGCGTGTATCGGCGGCGAATGATCATTTCGCGCGCGTGGCTGAGTCCTGTACTGGCGTTTCTCCTGGCCCTCGCCCCTCACGTTGCGAGCGCCGGCAGTGCACCCGTGCATCGGCGCGTCGTGGTGGATTTGTCGCAGCCGCCTTGGCGAGCAGTCGGGCGTGTGCAGACGGAGCTTGGCGCGCGCTGCACTGGCTTTCTGCTCGCGCCACGCCTGGTGGTGACGGCGGCGCATTGCCTCTACCGCCGCAGCACCGGACGCTTCGTGCAGCCGAGTTCCGTGCATTTCCTCTGGCGCTATGCCGCCGGTGCCTATGCGGATCATGCGCGCGTCGTGAGTTTCGTGGTCGAGCCGGGCTACGATCCGGCGGCGGAGGATCGAAGCCTCGGCGTCGATCGCGTGTTTCTCACGCTCGATCATGCGGTCGGCCCGGCCGGGGATATGGCAGGCCTTTCGCACGTGTCACCGAGACCTGGAGTGCCGCTTCTGCTCGGCGGCTACAACCGTGATCGGGCGGAAGTCGCCGAGGCCGATCCTGATTGTCGTCTGATTGGTTTCGGCGTGGATGCCGGCGGCCACCGGCTGCTGCTGCATGATTGCCTCGGCCTACAGGGCACCAGCGGGGCACCGCTTTTCGCGCGGCAGCCGGATGGTCATTGGGCAGTGGTCGGGCTGGAGGTAGCGATCATAGGCCCGGGTGGACGCACTGGAATCGCGGAACCCCTTGACGCAGAAGCGATGGGTACGGGGCGTTGATCTCCGACAAGCGACGCTTTCCTTCATCACAACACTAGGCCCGCTTTTCCGGAATTTTGTCTCGCCGTTTACGGGGCAATCCGACCCTTGATTGGCAGCCTGCGTCAATCAGGCTTGGGACCGGCTTGTGTCCCCGCGAGCGGGGATTTTCGCCTCTCTCGCAAATGACCGAGGCGCTGTAGAACGACGGCCGGCGCACAGTCGGCTTATCCGCGAATCTAAAGGATTGTACAAAGGAGTGCTGCGTAGAGGACAGCCGCTACCTCAATCGGCTTTCCGTCGCCTGCCATCGCATCACCTGCGACAGGTGGCGCTCAGTCTGCGACAGCAACAGAATTAGGAAAACGAACATGTCTGGCGTCAGCTTCAACAATCCCTACAGTTCCTACGTGAATCAGCAAACGCCTGCGGGTCCGAACGATTTCTACTTTACGCTCGCCAGATACGCCCTGGACAACCGGCGACCCAAACTCTGGTGTGGACCGGAGCCACGTTCGTGACCGGCAATGTCATCAGAGGTGCATTGCAGGACGTGCGATATTTTTGGGACCAGCTGGATCGTCTCCAAGCTTATATGCATGGCGGGAATCCCGTTTTGCCACCTGGCTAGCCAGAGGGCCGTTGGCCCTAGCTCTCTGCCATTCCGGTCCGCCGATCCACCAATGACCGCGACGGGTTAGTCGCATCTGTTCAAATCGCCCGGCCCTTCCATACTGGACTGGGCTGGGTAGATGAAGGCTTCCTGATCCGCCAGCTTCAGCGCAGGATCGGACCCATGGAACGCTTTTCCGGCCTCTCGCTGCTCCGTCACGCCTTTGGCGGCCATCAGGGGTGGAAGCCCTTCTGGCGGGAGCCCGCGCCGAAAGCCGCCTATGACGCGGTGATCGTCGGTGGCGGCGGGCATGGGATCGGCGCCGCCTACTACCTCGCCAAGGAGCACGGGCTGCGGAATATCGCGGTCCTGGAAAAGGGATGGCTCGGCGGCGGCAATACGGGACGCAATACCACCATCATCCGCTCGAACTACCTCTTCCCCGAGAGCGCGGCGCTCTACAACCACGCGCTGAAGCTATGGGAGACGCTGTCGGAAACCCTCAACTACAACACGATGTATTCGCCGCGTGGCGTGCTGATGCTGGCGCATACGGTGCACGACGTGCAGGTGTTCAGGCGGCATGTTCATGCGAACCGCGCGGCCGGGGTCGATAACGAGTGGCTTGATGCGGCGCAGTGCAAGGCTTTCTGCCCACCGCTGAACATCAGCGACAATATCCGCTACCCCGTCGTCGGCGGCGCTTTGCAGCGGCGGGGCGGCACGGCGCGTCATGATGCGGTGGTCTGGGGCTATGCCCGCGCCGCCGATGCGATGGGCGTCGATATCATCCAGAACTGCGGCGTGACCGGAATTCGCCGCAACGCGGCCGGAGCGGTCGAGGGTGTCGAGACCGAGCGCGGGTTCATCGCGACGCCGAAGGTGGGTGTTTCGGCGGCGGGCAATACCAGCGTGGTGATGGCGATGGCCGGGCTGCGCATGCCGCTGGAAAGCTACCCTTTGCAGGCCTTGGTGTCGGAGCCGGTGAAGCCGGATTTCCCCTGTGTCGTCATGTCCAATACGGTCCACGCCTATATCAGCCAGTCCGACAAGGGCGAGATGGTGATCGGCGCCGGAACGGACGCCTATACGAGCTATACGCAGCGCGGCGCGATGCATATCGCCAGTCACACGCTGGATGCGATCTGCGAGCTATTCCCCGCTTATCGCAGACTTCGCATGCTGCGGAGCTGGGGGGGCATCGTGGATACGACGCCTGATCGCTCGCCGATCATCGGCAAGACGCCGGTGCCGGGGCTCTACGTCAATTGCGGCTGGGGCACGGGCGGTTTCAAGGCGACGCCGGGTTCCGCTCATGTCTTCGCGCATACCATCGCGCGGGACGAGCCGCATCCGATCAACGCGCCCTTCAGCCTCGAACGCTTCCGCACCGGCCGCTTCATCGACGAAGCCGCCGCGGCGGCGGTGGCGCATTAGGAGCCGGGACCGATGCTTCTCATTCCCTGCCCCTATTGCGGCGAGCGCCCGGAATTGGAATTCCGCTATGGCGGACAGGCGCATATCGCGCGGCCCGAGAACCCCGCCGCATTGAGCGAGGAGGATTGGGCTGGATTCCTCTATATGCGCGACAATGAGAAGGGCGTGCATGCCGAGCGCTGGCGCCACGTCCATGGCTGCGCGCGCTTCTTCAATGTCGTGCGGGACACCACAACGGATCGCATCCTAGGCAGCTACAAAGCCGGTGAAACGCGGCCGGAGACTCTGCGATGAGCGACGCTTTCCGCACCGCGAGCGGCGGCCGCATCGATCGCGCGCGGCGTCTCGCTTTCACCTTCGATGGCCGCGCCCTTACGGGCTTCGCCGGCGATACCCTGGCTTCCGCGCTGATCGCGAATGGCGTTCACCTGGTCGGCCGCTCCTTCAAATATCATCGCCCGCGCGGCATCATGTCGGCCGGATCGGATGAGCCGAATGCGCTCGTCACCGTCATCCGGGACCGCGCGCGCCAAGCACCGAATCTGCGGGCGACGCAGGTCGAAATCTATGAGGGTCTGACAGCGATCAGCCAAAACCGCTGGCCGAGCCTCGATTTCGATATCGGCGGCATCAACGACCGTGTTTCCCCGCTTCTGCCGGCGGGCTTCTACTACAAGACCTTCATGTGGCCGCGTGGCTTCTGGGAGAAGGTCTACGAGCCGCGTATCCGCGCCGCCGCCGGTCTCGGCCGCGTGCCGGAGGGTCCCGACCCCGATCGCTATTTGCAGCGCAACGCGCATTGCGAGGTGCTGGTGATCGGCTCCGGTCCCGCCGGACTCGCCGCAGCCCTTGCCGCCGCCGAGAGTGGCGGGCGCGTCATCCTGTGCGACGAGCAGAACGAAATGGGCGGCTCGCTGATCGCCGACCACACCTCCAGCATCGCCGGCAAGCCAGCGGCCGTTTGGGTAGCCGAGACACTCGCACAACTCACCGCCATGCCGCGCGTCACGCTGCTGCCGCGCACCACGGCTTTCGGCTATTACCCGCACAATCATCTAGGCCTGGTCGAGCGTGTGACGGACCATCTCGCGACGCCTGATCCGGGCCAGCCGCGCGAAAGACTGTGGCAGGTGCGGGCAAAGGAGGTTGTGCTCGCCTCAGGCGCGATCGAGCGGCCACTGACTTTCCCCGACAATGACCGCCCCGGCATCATGCTCGCCGATGCCGCGCATGCCTATGTCACGCGCTATGGCGCGATACCGGGTGGCCGCGCCGTGCTGGCGACGGCGAATGACAGTGGCTACCGCGCGGCGCTCGCGCTGCACGAAGCGGGCGTCGAAATCGCCGCCGTCGCTGATTTGCGCCAAGCGCCGAGTGGCGATTGGCTGGATGCGGCGCGTCGGGCCGGGCTGCTGGTCGAGACCGGCGCCACGGTTACGGGCACGACGGGGCGAATGCGGCTTGCGTCCGTTTCGCTGGCGAGGGTCGATGGCGAGGGCGGCGTCGGGGGCACGCGCGAGATTGGCTGCGACCTGCTGCTGATGGCGGGCGGCTGGACGCCCTCGGTGCATCTCTTCTCGCAGTCCCTCGGCAAGCTTCGCTTCGACGAGACGTTGCAGGCCTATGTTCCCGGCGCGGCGCCGCAGCGGATACGAGTCGCGGGAGCCGCCGCCGGCATCTACGACCTTGGGAGCGCGCTAGACAGCGGTTTCAGCGCCGGCGCGGCAGCGGCTGGCGGTGACGGGAAGCGCAACTTTGTGGTTGTGGCAGCCGCCGCGGATACCGGCAGCGTGCTCGGCAGCCTGCCGCATGACCGTGATCCGACAAAAGTCCGGGCCTTCGTCGATTTCCAGAACGACAGCACGGCCAAGGATCTGAAACTTGCGGTGCGGGAAGGCTTCCGCTCGGTCGAGCATGTAAAGCGCTATACGACTACGGGCATGGCGACGGACCAGGGCAAGACGAGCAATATGCCCATGCTCGGCATCCTGTCCGAGGCGCAGGGCAAGACCATCCCAGAGGTCGGCTTCACCACCTTCCGCCCGCCCTATACGCCGACGACCTTCGGCAATTTCGCAGGTACCGCACGTGGCGAGCAGTTCGATCCCGTGCGCCGCACGCCGACCCACGCCTGGGCGGTCTCGCAAGGCGCCGTCTTCGAGGATGTCGGCCTGTGGAAGCGCGCGCGCTATTTCCCGCAACGCGGCGAGGACATGCATGCGGCGGTGCTGCGCGAATGCCGCGCGGTTCGTGCGGGCGTCGGCATCTTCGACGGCTCGACCCTCGGCAAGATCGAGGTGGTAGGGCCGGATGCCGCCGAGTTCATGAACAGGATGTACGTCAATCCCTGGACGAAGCTCGGCACGGGGCGTTGCCGCTACGGAATCATGCTTCGCGAGGACGGCTTCGTGATGGATGACGGTGTTGTCGGCCGCCTCGCGCCGGACCGCTTCCACGTCACCACCACGACCGGCGGCGCAGCGGCCGTGCTCAACATGATGGAGGACTATCTGCAGACGGAGTGGCCCGATCTCCGCGTCTGGCTGACCTCCGCCACCGAGCAATGGGCGGTGATCGCCGTCCAGGGACCCGCCGCGCGCGCGGTTCTGGAGCCGCTGGTCGAGGGCATCGATCTATCGGCAGTGGCGCTGCCTCACATGGCACTGGCCGAGGGCACGATCTGCGGCGTTCCGACGCGGCTGTTTCGGGTGAGCTTCACCGGCGAGCTGGGCTTCGAGATCAACGTGCCCTCGGATTACGGCCAAGCCGTTTGGGAAGCGGTCTACGCGGCGGGCATACCGCATGGTATCACCCCTTACGGTACCGAATCGATGCATGTGCTGCGGGCCGAGAAGGGCTTCATCATCGTGGGTCAGGAGACGGATGGCACGGTGACACCCGATGACGCGGGCCTCACCTGGGCCGTCGGCAAGGCCAAGCCGGATTTCGTGGGCAAGCGGTCACTCAGCCGCTCCGGGATGATGGATGCGAACCGGAAGCAGCTGGTGGGACTGATGAGCGCCGATAACGTGACGGTGCTGGAGGAAGGCGTGCAGATCGTCGCCGATCCAAATCAGCCGGTGCCGATGAGCGTGCTGGGGCACGTCACCTCCTCCTATCTCAGCCCAAGTTTGGGCCATCCCATCGCGCTGGCGCTGCTCGCGGGCGGCAGGGCGCGGCATGGCGAGACGCTGCATGTGCCGATGCCGGGCGGCCGGTCGATCGCCGTGCAAGTGGTGCCGCCCGTTTTCTATGATCCGGAGGGAACACGGCTCAATGGTTGAACGTCCCGCCCGGCTGCCTGCCCTGCCCGCCTCGGTGATCGGCGCCGACGGGGTGACGCTCAGCCCCGCGCCCGACGGCGCGCGCTTCGTCTTTCGTGGGCCGGAGGGCGCGGCTCAGGCGGCGGATGAGGCTTGGGGTACGCCGCTTTCGCGTGTCGCCTGCCGCGCGACGATGGCGATGGGCCGGGCGGCGCTGTGGCTCGGTCCCGACGAATGGCTGCTGCTGGCGCCGGGCGAGGAGCCGGAGACGGTGGCGGCACAGCTCGCGGCTCGGCTGCCGGGGATCGGGCATGCGCTGGTGGATGTGTCGCATCGCCAGACGGCTCTGATCCTCTCGGGGGTGCTGGCCGAGACGGTGTTGGCGGGAGGCAACCCGCTCGATCTCGATATCGGTGCGTTCCCGGTGGGGATGTGCACGCGAACCTTGCTCGGCAAGAGCGAGATCGTGTTGTGGCGAACGGGGCGGGAGACGTTTCACATCGAGGTCTGGCGATCCTTCGCGCCGTACGTGTGTGAGTTCTTGCGCGAACACATGCGTGAATTCGGTGGCTGAGAAACGTCGCAACCCTCTTCACCCCACCCTGCAAGGGAGGGGCCGGGGGTGGGTTCTCGCGCGTGCCGAACCTCCCTTTCTGAAACCCTATATCAAACCACCCCCACCCCCTCCCTTCCAGGGAAGGGAGCCACATGCGGCTTTCGGGCCATGATCAGCGTTTTCGAGCTGTTCAAGATTGGGATCGGGCCGTCCTCCTCGCACACCGTCGGGCCGATGAAGGCCGCGTTTGCCTTCGCCAAGGCGTTGGAGCCGGTGGGGCTGGATCGCGTTGCGCGCCTGCGGGTGACTTTGATGGGGTCCCTCGCCTGGACCGGCAAAGGCCACGCAACAGACACGGCGGTGATGCTCGGCCTCGCCGGCGAGATGCCCGATAGCGTGACCGCCGCCGATGCGCGGCGGATCATCGACGACGCACGCGGCGCCCATCGCCTGCTGCTGCTCCGCCGTATGATCCCCTTCGAGCCTGGCACCGACATCATCTTCGACACGGAGGCGGCAACGCCCGTCCACGCCAATACGATGGAATTCGCGGCTCTGGACGCCGCCGGCGCCGTGCTCCATGCCGAACGCTGGTGCTCCATCGGCGGCGGTTTCGTATTGCGCGAGGCCGAGGTCGGCGCACCGCCTCCGGATGATGCAATTGCTCTCCCCTACCCGTTCCGCTGCGGCGACGAGATGCTGCGGATGGGGCAGCTATCGGGCCTCACGATCGCCGAGATGATGTGGGCGAATGAGCGGGCCCTGCGCGGTCAGGCCGAGATCGAGGCGCTCATCGACCGCATTATCGCGGTGATGATGGACAGCATCGACCGAGGTATCGCGGCCGAGGGCGAGTTGCCCGGCGGGCTGAAGGTGCGCCGCCGTGCCCGCGCCTTGCTTGCACGGATGGAGGCGGCAAGCCGGCGCAACGATCCGCTGCCGCATACGATGCTCGACCGCGTGAGCCTCTACGCCATCGCGGTGAATGAGGAGAATGCCGCCGGCGGCCGGGTGGTGACGGCACCCACCAACGGCGCGGCGGGCGTAGTGCCGGCGGTGATGCGGCACTATCGCGACCACTGCCCCGACCCGACCACCGAGGGGTTGCGCGATTTCATGGTGACGGCGGCGGCGATCGGCGCGCTGTTCAAGATCAACGCCTCGATCTCCGGCGCCGAGATGGGGTGCCAGGGCGAGGTCGGCGTTGCCTGCTCGATGGCCGCCGCCGGCCTCTGCGCGGCGCTGGGTGGCACCAATGAGCAGATCGAGAATGCGGCCGAGATCGGAATGGAGCATCATCTCGGCATGACATGCGATCCGGTCGGCGGGCTGGTGCAGATCCCTTGCATCGAGCGCAACGCTTTCGGCGCGATCAAGGCGATCAACGCGGCCTCGCTGGCTTTGCATGGGGATGGCACGCATCGGGTGTCGCTGGACCAGGTGATCGCCACGATGCGCCAGACCGGCATGGACATGCAGTCGAAATACAAGGAGACGTCGCTGGGCGGCTTGGCGGTGAATTTCACGGAGTGCTGAGCCGGTAAGCGGGCGGGGGTGGCACTCTATTCACGATTCCGACCCTGCTTCCCTTGCCGGACGGCAAGAGTTTCGCGCGACACAGGAGAATTCGGATGCCGATCTACGCGACCTTCGGAACCAACGACATCGAGAAGGCGACCGCCTTCTATGACGAACTGCTCGCTATGATCGGCGCCTCGCGGGTTGGCGCGATCGATCGCGGCATCTTCTATGGCCGTGGCATCATGGAATTCGGTATCCTGAACCCGGCCAACGGCGGCGCGGCGGCCGTGGGGAATGGCGCGATGATCGCGCTCGATGCACCGTCGCGCGCCGTTGTGGACGCAATGCATGCCAAGGCCCTGACACTGGGGGCGAGTTGCGAGGGTCCGCCCGGTATGCGGGACGATGATCCCGATGGCTTCTACGGCGCCTATTTTCGCGATCCCGAAGGCAACAAGCTCTGCGCCTTCCATATCGGCCCAGCCTGAGGCCAGCGGCTTCCCCATCCGTTCCGGAAAGGGGATGTTTACCGGAGTGACGTCGGCATGGTCGCGGATCTCTATCGAGGACGGATTGCGGAGGACGGAACGACGACAGGCCTGCGGGCCAAGCCGCCGCTATCCGTCGGCTTCATCCTGGCCGATAACTTCACCCTCTCCGCCTTCTCGCTCTTCGTCGATTTCCTGCGCCTGGCCGCCGATGAGGGCGACCGCAGCCGCCATATCCTGTGCCGTTGGACAGTCATGTCCTCACGCGGCGAGCCCGCGAAGGCCAGCTGCGGCGTCAGCATCGCGCGAAACAGCGCCTTCCTCGATCCGAGAGGCTTCGACTACATCGTGGTGGTTGGCGGCCTGCTGCATGCCGGGCCGCAGATGGATGCCGAGACCACCGCCTATCTGACCGCGGCGGCGAAAGCGGGCGTGACGCTGATCGGCCTTTGCACCGGCGGCTTCATGCTTTGTCGCGCCGGGCTGATGAAGGACCGCCGCTGCTGCGTGAGCTGGTACCACCACCAGGACTTCACCAGCGAATTCCCCGACCACAAGGTCATCGCCGACCGGCTGTTCTTCGTCGATGGCAACCGCATCACCTGCTCCGGCGGCGCCGGCACCGCCGATCTGGCGAGCTTCCTCATCGAGCGGCACATCGGCCGCGCCGTCGCCCAGAAGGCGCGGCATGTGCTGCTGCTCGACCGCGCCCGCTCCGGCAGCGAGGCGCAGCCGCACCCGCCGGTGGCCGAGGAGATCGTCTCGGACGAGCGGGTGCGCCGGGCCTTGCTGCTGATGGAGCAGCATGTCGCCGACCCGCTGCCCATCGCCGAACTCGCCTCCCGCCTCTCGATCTCGCCGCGCCAGCTGGAGCGGCTGTTCCAGAGCGTGATGGGCGTCCGCCCGGCCTCTCACTACCGGCTGCTGCGGCTGCGCTATGCGCGCTGGCTGTTGGACCATACGGATCTCTCGATCACCGAGATCGCGCTGGATGCGGGCTTTGCCGACTGCGCCCATTTCTCGCGCAAATTCAAGGCGCTGCACGGCATCACCCCGACCGACTGCCGGCTGCGGGAGCGCCAACCTCAGGTCGAGCCCGAAGATCTCGCGATGATGGTGACGCGCCGCCCTGAACATCTGGCGGGCATGCGTATCTTCGAGTAGCGCCCGGGCGCGGATTTTGGCAAAAACCATGTCGCATTGGCGCAACCCGGGAAGCTGCGGCGCGATCAGGATGCGCTGGGATGCCGACCCGAGACCCGACGCCGCCGGCATCCATTAGAGAGTGGGAGATCAGGGACATGACCGCCCTGGGCAAGAGCCTCATTTCCGACGAGACGCGCGCGGCCCTCCGCTCCCTCATCGCGCGCCGCCAGCCGGGCCACAGCCTGGAATCGCCGTTTTATACCAGCCCCGAAATCTTCGCGGCCGATATGGAATACATCTTCGGCCGCCACTGGATCTATGTCGCGGTCGAGCCGGAGATCGCCGAGGCCGGAGACTACGTGACGGTCACGCTGGGCCTCAATTCCATCGTCATTCTGCGGAACGACGACATGGAGCTGCGGGCTTTCCACAATGTCTGCCGCCATCGCGGCTCCAAGCTGGTGCATGAGGAGAGCGGTGCGGTCGGCAATCTGGTCTGCCGTTACCACCAGTGGACCTATAATCTCGAAGGCAATCTCATCTACGCCGAGCATATGGGCGAGGATTTCGACACCAGCTGCTTCGGGCTGAAACCGGTGCATGTGCGCTCGGTCGCCGGCCTGATCTTCATCTGCCTGGCCGCCGAGCCGCCGGACGATATCGACGCCATGGAAGCGGCAATGAATCCCTATCTGCTGCCGCACGACGTGAAGAACTGCAAAGTGGCGACCTCCTTCGACCTCATCGAGCGTGGCAACTGGAAGCTCACCATGGAGAATAATCGGGAGTGCTACCATTGTTCCGGCAACCATCCGGAGCTGACCATTCCGCTTTTCGCCTATGGCTTCGGCTTTGCGCCCGGCCAGATGGACGAGACGGAACTAGCGCAGGCCGAGCGCTATGACACGCTGGTGCAGACATCCCATAAGCATTGGGAAAGCTGCGGCATCGCTTCGGCCGAGGTCGATCACCTCGACGACATGATCACCGGTTTCCGCACGCAGCGGCTGCCGATCGATCAGGCGGGCGAGAGCCAGACGCTCGATACGCATGTGGCGTCGAAGAAGCTGCTGGGCGCTCTGACGGATAGCAAGCTGGGCGGTCTGTCGTTCTGGACGCAGCCGAATTCCTGGCACCATTTCATGAGCGACCACATCGTGACCTTCACGGCGATCCCAATCGACGCCGAACACACCTTGGTCCGCACCAAATGGCTGGTGCACAAGGATGCGCGCGAGGGGATCGATTACGACCTCGAAAACCTCACCAGCGTCTGGAATGCGACAAATGCGCAGGATGCCGGCTTGGTCGAGATCGCCCAGGCCGGGGCACGCACGCCGGCTTACGAGCCGGGACCCTATTCGCCTTATACCGAGATGCTGGTTGAGAAATTCTGCAAATGGTATCTCGGCCGCCTCTCCGACGGGCTGGCCTGAGCGAAATGGCTGACGCCACGCCCGAGACTCCGCGCATTCTGTCCTCTCGGCGCCAACTCGTCGCGACGGAGCTGGATGCGCGCCTGCCGGACTGGGATTCCGAGGAGGATGACGTGCTGGTCTGCCGCGCGGTGCGGCAGGAAACGCATGACGTGCGGACCTTCGTCTTCTCGGGGCGTTCGCCGCGCCGGCACCATTACAAGCCGGGCCAGTTCATCACGCTGGATCTCAATATCGATGGCCAGTCGGTCAATCGCTGCTACACGATTTCCTCCTCGCCGACCCGGCCGCATCTGATTTCGATCACCACCAAGCGGTTTGCCGGCGGCGTGGTGAGTCCCTGGCTGCATGACACGATGAAGCCGGGCGTCGAGATCCGCGCGATCGGGCCAATGGGCGAGTTCAACTGTGTCGATTTCGCCTCGCCGAACGGAAAGTATCTGCTGCTGTCGGCTGGCAGCGGGATCACACCGCTGATGTCGATGGCGCGCAGCTTCCATGACCTCGCGATGGAGACCGACGTGCTGTTTCTCCACAGCGCGCGCAGCCCCGCCGACATCATCTTCCGCAGCGATCTGGCGATCATGGCGCGCTCGCCCGGGTTTCGCGCGATTCCGATCTGCGAACACGATAGTCCGGACGAAAGCTGGACCGGGCTGCGCGGGCGTATCACCTTGCCGATGTTGCAGATGGTGGCACCGGATTTGATGGAACGGGAGGTCTTCGCTTGCGGCCCGGCGCCCTATATGGCGGGCATTCGCAGCATGCTGACCGGCGCGGGCTTCGACATGGCGCGCTACCATGAGGAAAGCTTCAAGTTCGAGGATCTGGCACCCTTGGACGCGGCGATCGCGCCGCCCGCCAACACGGCCAATGCGGTCGCGACCTACAAAGTCGAATTCACCAAAAGCCGCCGTACCATCGAGGTTCCGGCCGATACCCATGTATTGGCGGCGGCGCGGGCGGCGGGGATGCGCCTACCCTCCTCCTGCACACGCGGCTTGTGCGGAACCTGCAAGAGCAAGCTGTTGTCTGGAGAGGTCGCGATGCAACACCAGGGCGGCATCCGCCAGCGCGAGATCGATCAGGGCATGGTGTTGATCTGCTGCTCCAAACCCCTGAGCGATCTGGTGATCGAGCGATAGGGATCGATTGCGCACTTGCGATTCTGACCATGGTGGCTCGAACAATGTCTTCGATCCTGGACGCACCCGTCACCGTCATGGCACGCGAAGGCGTGGATGCCCGGCCTGCGCCGAGCATGACGAGGTAGCCGATGTCCCTCCTTCTCTACACCACAGTCGGCGTCAGCGATCTGCCGAGAGCCATCGCGTTCTACGACGCCGTATTTGGCGTGCTCGGCGCATCGCGATCACCGGGATCGACCGACGGTTTCTTCAGCTGGGGTCCCGACTACGATGGCGGCGTGAGCTTCTGGATCTGCAAGCCCTTTGACGGACAGCCGCCAACCGCAGGCAATGGCACGATGATCGCGTTGCGGGCTGGCAGCGAGGCGGAGGTGATCGCCTTCCACGACGCGGCGCTGGCCCATGGCGGCACCAGCGACGGCGCGCCAGGCACGCGCAGCTATTACGAGCCGAGCTTCTACGTGGCCTATGTGCGTGATCCGGACGGCAACAAGCTCGCCTGCGTCTTCCATCACCACAAGCCGGACGCCGCCTGACTTTGGCTTAGCTCGACGCGCCTAAAGACCAAAGGCTCCGCTTGACGATCCCGTAGCGGGCAGCCGGTTGACGGCGCGAGAGATTGGGCGTCAGTGCCCGCCGAGCTTTTTCGCAGGCGGCCCAGTCGTTGATATTCGGCAGGGACGGGATGGTGACGAGTTCGCCCTGATCCAGCCCGGCGAGCGCCGCATCGACGAGATTCTCGCTGGTCATCACCATCGTCGGCGGAAGGTTCTCGACAGGCTGGCCGGCGATACCCCAGAACTCGGTCGCGATGGCTCCAGGCAGCACGGCCTGGACACGCACGCCTTTCGCCGCGAGTTCGTGGTGCAGCGACTGGCTGAAGGCCAGAACATAGGCTTTGCTGCCCCCGTAAACGCCATTAAGCAGTTCCGGCGCGATCGCGACGATCGAGGCGATGTTGATGACCGCACCTCTTCCGCGCGCGACGAAACCGGGTGCGGCGGCGAAGGTCAGCCGGGTCAGCGCGGTGACGTTGAGCGCGATCATCGCCTCCATCTTGTCGATGTCGGAGGCGAGCAGAGGCGCCGTCGCCCCGAAGCCGGCATTGTTCACCAGCATGCTGAAGCGGCTCTCGGTGCGGAGCATGGCCTCAATGCCCGCCAAATCGGCTTTGTCGCCCAGATCCGCCGCCACGGTTTCAATGGAACGGCCTGTCTCCTCCCGCAGCCGTTTCGCGAGAGCTTCGAGGCGCTCCCGGTTTCGCGCGACCAGAACGAGATCGCAACCGCGCCGGGCAAGGCGGTCTGCATAGACCGCGCCGATGCCCGAAGAGGCACCCGTGATGAGGGCCGAGCCCTGGTTTTCGAGAGAATCCATAATGCCGCTTCCTCCCTTGCCGGCGGAGCACCGGCGTTCCGCAGAGGTCTAGGTCGATGTGGCGATGGCTCGTATGGCGAATATCCCGATTTTGATGGCATTTGGGAGTCATTCGTACTGCGCATCGGATTTGTCTTGCGCTTCGGCGTGCGACACTCCCGACGGTGCCGCGTAAGTAGTTTATAGGGCGAAGCCTATGTCCTCCGACCTCACACGCCTCTCCGCCATCGACCTCACCCGACGCGTCGCGGCGCGTGAGGTTTCCTGCGTCGAGGTGATGACCGCGTTTCTCGACCACATCGACGCGACTAACCCGTCCGTTAACGCCATCGTCTCCCGCGTCGAGCGCCCCGACCTCCTGGCGCAGGCGGCGGCGCTGGACGGCGGACCGACGCGCGGGCCGCTGCATGGACTGCCCTTCGCCGTAAAGGACCTTGAGGAGACGGCCGGGCTCCGCAGCACGCAGGGGTCGCCGCTGTTTCGGGATCATGTGCCGGAGACCGACAGCATCATGGTGTCGCGGCTGCGGGCGGCGGGCGCGATCTTCATCGGCAAGACCAACGTGCCGGAATTCGGCTACGGCTCGCAGACCTACAATACGGTCTTCGGCACCACCCTCAACGCCTATGACCAGGGCCGCACGGCCGGCGGCAGCAGCGGCGGGGCGGCGGTGGCGCTGGCGACGCGCATGGTGCCGCTGGCGGATGGCAGCGATCATGGCGGCTCGCTGCGCAACCCCGCCGCCTTCAACAACGTCTTCGGCTTCCGCCCCAGTCCGCAGCGTATTCCCGAGGCGGATGCGGCGGACGTTCTCAATGCCGGGATGGCGGTGCTCGGGCCGATGGCGCGCAGTGTCGCCGACCTCGCGATGCTCTTCGCGGTCCAGCTTGGCCCAGACCCGCGCGCGCCACTTTCTCTGCGCGACCCCGCGGAGGCGGTGACGGCACCGCTCGATGCTGCGGTGGCGGGCCGCCGGATCGGCTGGCTGGGTGATCTCGGCGGACATCTGCCGATGGAGCCCGGCATTCTGGCGCTCTGCGAGGATGGGCTGCGGGTGCTGGAGGCGCAGGGCATGCAGGTCGAGCCGCTCGCCATCGGGTTCCCGATGGAGGAGGTCTGGCAGGCCTGGATCACGCTGCGAAGCTGGGGCATCGCCGCCTCGCGCGGTGACGATTTTCGCGACCCCGCGCGGCGCGCTCTGCTCAAGCCGGAGGCGCAATGGGAGACCGAGCGCGGGCTGGCGCTCTCCGGTTCCGCGATCAGCGCCGCGCTGGCGGTGCGGACGCGGTGGTTCCGCCATCTGCTGACGGTATTCGAGCGTTTCGACTACCTGGCGCTGCCCTCCGCGCAGGTATTTCCCTTCGGCGCGGAGACGCATTGGCCGCAGGAAATCGCAGGGCGAGGGATGGATAGCTATCACCGCTGGATGGAGGTCGTCGTGACATCGACGATGGGCGCGCTGCCGGCGCTGAATGTGCCGGTCGGGTTCAACCCGGGCGGCCTGCCCATGGGGATGCAGTTGATCGGGCGGCCGTACGCTGACCTCTCCTGCCTGCAACTAGGCCAGGCCTATGACCGGGCGACCCGATGGCCGGAGAAACACCCGCCACCGATCATCGCCAGTCGCTAATCTTCCATTGGCCCGGCGAAATCCTTCTGTTGCCAATTGCCAAGCGGTTCCTATCCTGTCCGCGCTGCTCTCTCCGTACCGAAGGACGACCCGATGAAGACCCAGGCGCGCGTTGTAGTGATCGGCGGCGGCGCCGTGGGCGTGGGCACGCTCTACCATCTCGCCAAGAAGGGTTGGAGCGATGTCGTTCTCATCGAACGGCGGGAGCTGACCTCGGGTTCCACCTGGCACGCCGCCGGGCTGCTGCCGCTGTTCAACCTCAGCTATTCCGTCGGCCAGCTGCACAAGTATTCGCTGGAGCTGTACCGGGGGCTCGAGGCCGAGACCGGACAGAATGTCGGCCTGTCGCGCGTCTCCAATATCCGCCTCGCCCGCACCCAGGACCGGCTCGACGAATATAAGTATTACGCCGGCGTGGCGCGCACCATCGGCGTACGGACGGACTTTCTGACGCCCATTGAGGTGAAGGAAATCTGGCCGCTGATGGAGACCGGCGACATCATCGGCGCAATCCAGCATGTCGATGACGGCTATATCCAGCCCGCCGACCTCACCCAGGCTTTCGCCACCGGCGCCCGCAAGCGCGGCGCGGAAATCTATCGCAATACCACCGTGACGGCGATCACCCAGAAGCCGAACGGCGAATGGCTGGTGACGACCGACAAGGGCGAGATCACCTGCGAGCATGTCGTCTCCGCCACCGGCAATTTCGCGCGCAAGACGGGCGAGATGGTGGGGCTCGATATCCCGGTGATCCCGGTCGAACACCAATACATCGTGACCGAACAGCATCCGCTCATCATGGAGCGCCGCGCCAAGGGATTGCCCGAGATGGGCGTGCTGCGCGAGGCAGACTCGTCATGGTACATGCGCGAGGAAGCCGGCGGGTTGCTGCTCGGGCCGTACGAGGTCGGCGCGCCCTGTTGCTACGTCGATGGTCCCTCGCCGCAGTCCGAATACGAGCTGTTCCAGGAGGATCTCGACCGCCTCGCGCCCTATATCGAGACCGCCATCGAGCGCGTGCCGGCATTCGGAGAGGTGGGCGTCAAGAAAGTCTACAACGGCGCCATCGCCTATACGCCGGATGGCAGCCCGATCGTCGGGCCGGCCTGGCACCTCAAGAATTTCTGGCTCAACGAGGGCCATAGCTTCGGCATCACGGCTGCCGGTGGCGCAGGCTGGCAATTGGCGGAATGGATCGTCGAGGGCGAGCCGTCGGTCGATATGATGGGCGTCGATCCGCGCCGTTTCGGGCCCTATGCCGGGCGCGGCTATCTGCGGCAGAAGACCGAGGAAGCCTATGCCAAGGTCTTCAGCATACACTATCCCGAGGAGGAGCGCGGCGCCGCGCGTGGCCTCAAGCGCTCGCCTTGCTACGACCGCATGGCGGCGAAAGGCGCGGTGTTCGGCACGGTCTATGGCTGGGAGCGGCCGGGCTGGTTCGCGCCGGAAGGCTATGCGCTGTCGGAGGCCGATCTCGCCAAACCGAATGTGCTGGTGAACGAGAACCACGCGGAGCCCGAAAAGGACGGCCGCATCCGCGAGAAATGGAGCTTCCGCCGCTCCAACGCCTTCGACTTCGTCGGCCGCGAGGCAAAGCATGTGCATGAGAAGGTCGGCCTGCTCGACATGAGCGCCTTCGCGAAATTCGAGATTTCGGGTCCGGGCGCCGCCGAATGGCTCGACCAAATCCTGACCAACAAGACGCCGAAGCCAGGGCGCGTCTCGCTGTCTTATCTGCTGACCAAGCGCGGCGGTGTGCGTGCGGAATTCACTGTCTTCGGCATAGGCGCGAATAGTTTCTACCTCGTCTCCGCTGGCGCGCTGGAGCGTCACGACAGCGACTATCTGTTCAAGCTGGTGCCCACCGATGGCAGCGTCACCTTGCAGAAGGTGACGACACAGTATGGCGTTTTCGTTCTCGCCGGACCGCGCTCGCGGGCGCTGCTCGCGAAGCTGACCGAGACGGATCTGTCGAATGCGAGCTTCCCCTGGCTGACGGGCAAGATGATCTCGGTGGGGACGGCGACGGCGCTGGCCATGCGCGTCAACTATGTCGGCGAGTTAGGATGGGAGCTGCACCACCCGATCGAGATGCAGAACTACCTGTTTGACCTGCTGTTCGAGGCGGGTGCGGAGTTCGAGCTGCGGCCCTTCGGCATCAAGGCGATGGACGCGCTGCGGCTGGAAAAGTCCTACAAAATTATCCCGCGCGAGATGTCGATCGAATATTCGGCCTACGAGTCTGGTCTCGATCGCTTCATCTCGCTGAAAAAGGGCGATTTCATCGGCAAGGACGCTTTGCTGGCCTGGAAGGAACGCGGCGCGGGCAATGCGTTTGTCACGCTGGAAGTGCATGACGTGACGGATGCGGATGCGCGCGGGTCGGAGCCAATCCATATCGCCAATGAGCTGGTCGGCCGCACAACATCCGGCGGCTTTGGCTGGCGCGTGAGAAAATCCTTGGCGCTCGCGATGGTGCGGCCAGATCTCGCGAAAGCCGGGCAGGCTTTGGAGGTGACGATCCTGGGTGAGCGCCACCGCGCGACGGTGATCGCCGATTCACCCTTCGACGCAGCGAATGATTCGCTAAGAGGCTGACCACAACCTCGGAACCTCCGCCATGCGATTGCGCGACGCCGCTTTTGCTCTTGCCTTCCTCGCGGCGCCGGCGGCGGTCGCGCATGCGGATACCATGCTTGAACTGTCCGCCGCAGGCGCGGTGGAGGCAAAGCCGGATGAGTTGCGGGCGGCTTTGACGGCTTCGGCAGCGGCGGCGAACGCGGCTGCCGCGCAGTCGCAGGTGAATGACGCAGTCACGCGCGCCTTGGCGGCGGCGAAGACGGCTCCCGCAGTGACGGCGAGCACCGACGCCTATTCCGTCTGGCACGAGACGGATCCGAAGGATGTCTGGCGCGCCAGTCAGGGCGTCGCGTTGCGCTCGAAGGATGGCGGCGCGCTGCTCGGCTTGGTGGGAACGTTGCAGGCTCAGGGCCTCGCGGTGAATGACCTAGGCTGGCAACTCACGACCGAGGCGCGAGACGCGGCCTATGCGCAGGCGATGGCGAAGGCGATCGCGGCACTTGAGGTTCGCGGCCGGGTGGTCGCCAGGCTGCTGCACCTCACCTTCATCGGTTTCCAGCGGATGAGTGTCGGCGAGGATGGCGGCAGCGCGCGGCCCATGCCGATGATGCGCATGATGGCCACCGCCGCACCGTCCGGCCCGCCGAATGCGCAGGCGGACAGCCAGACGGTGACCGCGACGGTTTCAGGCACCGCGCGGCTGATTACCGGCGAGTAGTACGAACAGCATCTCGTCGCTAGCGGCGAGATGACCCGTTCAGCAGCCACCATCGTCATGCTCGGCGAAGGCCGAGCATCCACGCCTTGTCTGCGTGACATAGGCAAACCGTGGATGGCACGGGGTGCCCCGCACGCCTTCGCGTGCCATGACGGTGGGGAGTCGGCCGATCGCCCGGTTTGCGCTGCTCACACTAGCCGTTGCTCAAAACCCCTCCAGCACGATCTTTCCAATCGCCGTGCCCTTCTCCATCGTCTCATGCGCCCGCTTGAGGTTTGCGGCATTGATCGTGCCGTAATGCTCGCCGCGCGTGGTGCGCAGAACGCCGCGGTCAACCAGGCGCGCGACGAGTTCGAGAATCGTCTGCTGCTCGACCATGTCGGCGGTGTGGAAAACCGAGCGCGTGAACATCGACTCCCAGTGCAGCGCGATCGACCGCGACTTCAGTTCGCGCGCGTCAAAAGGCTGCGGATCGTCGATAAGCCCGATATGGCCCTCCGGCATAACCGCCTTCACAAGCTCGCCAAAGGCCGGCGTATTCGTGCTGAACACGTAATCCACGCCCTTCAGCCCGAGATCTGCGAGTTGCCCGGAGAGGCTGCGCTTGTGGCTGATCACGTCATGCGCGCCCATCTCCTTGCACCAGGCAACCGTCTCGGGCCGGCTCGCGGTCGCGATCACGCGCAGGCCGGTGAGCTTGCGCGCAAGCTGAATCGCCATCGAGCCGACACCGCCGGCGCCCCCAATCATCAGCAGCGTGCCCGAACTCACCTTGGCATCGCGCGGAATGCGAAAACGGTCGAACAGCATTTCCCACGCGGTCAGCGCCGTGAGCGGCAAAGCCGCCGCGTCGGCGAAGGAGAGCGAACGCGGCTTGTGGCCGACGATGCGCTCATCCACGAGATGAAACTCGCTGTTGGTACCTGGGCGGTTGATGGTACCGGCGTACCAGACCTCGTCGCCGATGCTGAAGTGCCGCACGTCCGGACCCATGCCTCGGACAATGCCGGCCGCGTCGAAACCGAGAACACGCTCCTCACCCAGCGGCTCGGCGGTGCGGCGCACTTTCGTATCGACCGGATTGACCGAGACCGCCTTGATCTCAACCAGCAGGTCGGCGTGGCGCGGATGCGGTTCGGGGTGATGGACGTCGATCAGGGCATCCTCATGCGTGATCGGATAGGCGTGGGTGAAGGCTACTGCTTTCATGCGCAACTCCTTGGTCCAAAGCGAGGCGGGTTCACCCGAGAAGGGCGGCGTAAGCTGTGTCCGAATGGTTCGTTGGAGAAGCGGAATTGGCGCTCAGCCGATACGCATGAGGCGCGGTCCATCCCGCCTCAGCCAGGCGGCGTCACGCTCCCATCCCGCATGCAGTTCGCCGACCAGCGACCAGAAAGCGCGGCCGTGATCGAGGTGCCGCAAATGCGCCGCCTCATGCGCGGCCACATAGGCCTGGATCCTCGGCGGTGCCATGACGAGGCGCCAACTAAAGGCGAGCGTGCCATCCGGCGCGCAACTGCCCCAGCGACTGCGCGTATCCTTGATCAGAACCCGGCGGGGTTTCAGCCCGGCGACGGTGGCCTTCTCCCAGGCGAGCGCGGTGAGGCGGCGCCGCGCCTCCAGCCTGAGGCAGTCGGCAACGCGCCGCCGGAGAAAGGCTGGATCGCCCGAAACGATGATCTCGCCAGCCTCGATCGAGGCAGCGCCTGGCCGATGTCTGTGGTGTCGGATGGCATGCGGCGTGCCATGCACCGGCACTTCCGCGCCATCGGCGAAAACGATGCTTTCCGGCAGTGCCGCCAACCGTCCCCTCACCCAATCCGCATGGTCCTTCAGCATCGTCAGACCGGTGCGGCGGGAGGAACGCATGGGGAGGGTGACGACCACCGTGCCGTCGCGCGGATCGATGCGCAGAGTAAGGCGCCGGGCGTGACCGCTGCGCCGCCATTTCACCTGAACGGGGCCGCCGGGCATGGCGACGGTCTCGATCTCCGGCTCGGTCGCGACGAGCCGGCTTACGGGCATCGGACTCAGCGTCCGGTCGTGATCCGCTCGAAGAGCTGCTTCACCGTCGGGATGAAGCCGTTCGAGTAGAAGGGATCGAGCGCGAAGCGGAAGCCGTTATGACCGCTGAACATGAGATTGTCCTCGGTCGTTTCCTGCCGTTCCGCCTCATGGCCGATAGTCTGCAAGGTCTTCTGGATGCAGAAGCTACGCGGATCGGCCTTCTTGCCGTTCGAGTAGTCGGGCGCTTCCTGACTCCAGTTCGAGAAGCGGCACTGGCTAAGACAGCCCATGCAATCGACCTGGTCCTGGTAGATCTGCCCCGCGGTTTCGGGGGTGACAAAGATCAGCGTGGTGTCCGGCGTGCGCAGCGCCTCGGTAAAGCCCTGGGAGGCCCATTTGCGCACTCGCGCGAGGTCCTGGCGGGTCAGATAGACGATACGCTTGCGCGGGCCGACACCGAACTCGGCCAGATGCTCGCCCACGATCTCCGTGGTGTAGGCGACCTGTCGCTCGCTGCGGCCACGCAGTTCCTGGATGAAGCCGTTATTGACCGCGCTCGAATAGAAGCCGGTGGGGCTGAAGCGGTTGAGGAAGATGTCGCCCTTTTTGAGCGTGAGCAGCTTCTGCTTCCAGTTCGCGCCAATCGGGCTTTCCACGGTCAGCAGCGGACGCGTACCGAACTGGAAGGCGATAGGGCCAAGATCGGGATTGTCGATCCAGTCCTCCCACTCCTCCAGCCACCAGACGCCGCCGGCCATGATGATGGGGGTATCATCGAGCCCGAAGGCGCGCATCTGCCGGCGCAGAGCCAGCACGCGCGGGAAAGGATCCTCGGGTCTCGACGGATCCTCGCCGTTCGACAGGCCGTTATGGCCGCCAGCGAGCCAGGGATCCTCATAGACGACACCGCCCAGGAGGTTTGATGCCTTGTGATAGGCGCGCTTCCATAAGGCGCTGAAAGCGCGGGCCGAGGAGACTATGGGGTAGTAGTGGACGCCGAAACGTGTCGCGATGTCGGACAGGCGATAGGGCATCCCGGCGCCGCAGGTCAGGCCGTTGATGAGGCCCTTGGCCCCTTCCAGTACCCCGGTAATGACGCGTTCGGCCGCGCCCATCTCCCACAGGATATTGGCGTTGATCCGGCCCTTGCCGCCGTTAATCTCATGGGCCTGCTGCGCCTGGGCGATGCCGCCGGAGATCGCATAGGCGACGAGTTCCTCATGCCGGTCCCGCCGGGTCCGGCCGTGATAGACCTGCGGGATCGGGCGCCCGTCCTCGTCATAGCTATCCGCGTTCACCGCGCTGAAGGTGCCGATGCCGCCCGAGGCCGCCCAGTGGCCGCAGGTTTCCCCGTCCGTGACCGCCACGCCCTTGCCGCCCTCGACAAGCGGAAGCACGTCCACCCCGCCCATCCGTATCGCGTTCAGCGCCTTCATGACCTCATTTCCGATTGGCTCAGGACCCGCCCCGTCGCCGGTGTCTCGCCTAGCCTCCGGAGCGACAGGCCCTCGCCGGATCGGCCGGGCGCCCTTTTGCCACTGCGTGAACGAATTCCCTAGCGTGCCGAGTGGGTTTTCCACAAGTGGATTGCTGAGCGCCACTCCCATGCACAGCTCATGAAACTAGCGTGAGGGGGTGTTTTAGCCGCCGCGGCAAATCTACAACGATGACAGAAGCGGGTTACCCCGGTTCAATGGACGCCATGGATACCGAAGACCGGCCCCCGCCCCTCGTCGTCTTAGAGCCCGCGCCCCAGACGGCGGCGGTGATCTTTGCCTCGCCCCATTCCGGCGCGCACTACCCGCCTGACTTCCTCGTGGCGAGCCGCCTCACCGCCCATACACTCCGGCGGAGCGAGGATTTCTGTGTCGACCGGCTGTTCGCGGCAGCCCCCAGCCGGGGCGCCCCTCTGATCTCCGCCACTTTCCCGCGCGCCTATTGCGATCCGAATCGCGAACCATGGGAACTCGATCCTAGCATGTTCGAGGATCCCTTGCCGGCCTGGGTCACCACCAGCAGCGTCCGCATCGGCGCCGGGCTGGGCACGATCCCCCGGATCGTCGCCTCGGGCGAGGCGATCTACGACCATAAGCTCCGATTCGCGGAGGCCGAGGCGCGCATCCACCTGTGCTGGGAGCCGTATCACCACGCGCTCAAGGGCCTGCTCGACCGCACCCGCGCGACTTTCGGGCGCTGCCTGCTCGTGGACTGCCACTCGATGCCTTCGATGACGGGGGCCACGACGCCCGATATCGTGCTCGGCGACGCCCATGGCACGTCCTGCGCCGGGATCATCACCCGGCGAACCGAGGAGTTCCTCACCCTTCGCGGCTATAGCCTGCGGCGGAACGACCCCTATGCCGGGGGTTTCGTGACCCGGCACTATGGCCGGCCGCGCGATCAGGTGCATGGCCTGCAGATCGAGATTGCCCGTCGCCTCTACATGGACGAGCACCGGATGGAACCGCATGGCGGGTTTCGGAGCTTGCAAAGGGATCTTTCGGATCTGGTTACCTATATGACGAGCGACGGCTTCCTGCCGTCCTGACGGATCGTCCCATCGGCACCCAGCTTCTCTAGGAGTCTACCTTCATGCGTCTGCTTCCCCTATTCGGCGCGCTGGCGCTGGTCGCGGCGTCCGGCATTTCAGCAGCCCGGGCCGAGCCCGGCGGCTGTCTGAAATACGGCGCGGTCGGCGCGGTCGGCGGCCATCTGATGCATCATGGCGTCCTAGGCGCGGCGGGCGGCTGCGCGGCGGGAATGTACAAGCGCCACGAATACCGCAAGCATGAGAAGGAAATGCAGGAACAACAGGAAATGCAGGAAGTGAAGCCCACCGGCAGCGGGCAGAACCTCTAGCCCGGCGCGTTCCGGTGGAACTCGGCATCTACAGCTTCGGCGAGACGCGCCACGATCCCGCGACCGGGCGCCAGATCGACGCCGGACAGCGGATGCGCGACCTCGTCGAGGAAATCGTGCTGGCGGATCAGGTCGGGCTCGATGTCTTCGGCCTCGGCGAGCATCACCGGCCGGATTACGTGGTCTCTGCCCCCGCCGTGATCCTGGCAGCCGCAGCAGCGCGGACACGGCGCATCCGGCTCACCAGCGCCGTCACCGTGCTGAGTTCCGAGGATCCGGTGCGGGTCCTGCAGGATTACGCGACGCTCGACCTGCTGTCGGAGGGTCGCGCGGAGATCATGGCGGGGCGCGGCTCCTTCATCGAGTCGTTCCCGCTCTTCGGCTACGCCCTGGACGACTACGAGTCGCTGTTCACGGAGAAGCTCGATCTCCTCGTGAAGCTGCGGGCGGATCAGGGAATTACCTGGAGCGGCGAGCATCGGGCGGCGCTGACGGGCGAGCCAGTGTATCCGCGATCCGAGCAGGCGAGCCTACCCATCTGGGTGGCGGTCGGCGGCACTCCGGCCTCAGCCTCGCGGGCGGCCCGGCTGGGGCTGCCGATGGCGGTCGCGATCATCGGCGGCGAGCCGGCGCGGTTCGCGCCTTTGCTGGAGTATTATCGCGAGTCGGGGCGCCGGGCCGGTCACGCGGCCGCGGCCCTGCCGGTCGGCATCAACTCGCACGGTTTCGTCGCCGACAGCGCGGAACAGGCGGCGGCGGAGTTCTACCCATCCTTTGCCGAAGTCATGAACCGGCTTGGCCGCGAGCGCGGTTGGAGCGCCATGTCCCCGGCTCAATATGACGAGATGCGCGGACCGCGTGGCGCCCTGCTGATCGGCGGGCCGGAGGAGGTGGCGGAGAAGATCTTGGCGCAGCACGCGGTGCTGAAGCACCAGCGATTCTTGCTGCAGGTCAGCGTCGGGCCGATGCCGCATGACCGGATCATGCGGGCGATCGAGCTTTTTGGCACACGGGTGGCGCCTATTGTGCGGGCAGAAGTGGCGCGGCGGGAAGCGGCTTGACGGCCGGTTCGTCATGCTCGGCGAAGGCCGAGCATCCACGCCTTTACTGCCTCGCCCAAGAAAGAAAGGCGTGGATCCTCGGCCTTCGCCGAGGATGACGAGGAGACAATTCCCGGTGCAGGTTGCTGGCGCAGCCGCACCGGCCAAAGGTGCCTAAACCCGATCCGCGTAGTCCAGACGTTCCACGCTGCCATCCGCCCTACCGACGATCGCGTCTCTGGCAATGCCGATGAACAGCCCGTTTTCCACCACCCCGGCGATCTGATTGAGAGCGATGGCGAGTGGCTCGGGATGGGTGATCGCCTGAAGATAGCAGTCAAGGATGATGTTGCCGCTATCCGTCAGGAACGGCGCGCCGTCGCCGCCGCGCAGCCGGAACTCGACGTCGCCGTAGCCGCTCTCGACGAAGAGCGCGCGCAGTTGGCGTTCGGTGGAGAAACGGCCGAATCGCAGCACTTCGACGGGCAAGGGGAAGCGGCCGAGTTGGGTCACCGTCTTGCTGTCGTCGATCACGGCGGTGTAGCGCCGCGCGGCGGTTGCGACGATCTTCTCGCGCAACAGGAAGCCACCACCGCCCTTGATCATTTGCCCGGCGCCGTCGATCTCGTCCGCGCCGTCCAGCGCGAGGTCGAGCTCCCCGACGCTATCCAGATCGACGATGGGAATGCCGGCGGCAAGTGCGAGTGTCTTGGTCTCCTCGGAGGTCGGGACGCCGGTGATGCGCAGCCCCTCCTCCCTCACGCGGCGGCCGAGGCTGGTGACGAAGCGGTGCAGCGTGCTGCCGGAGCCAATGCCGAGCAACATGCCGTCCTCGACAATCCCGGCCGCGGCATCCGCCGCGACCTGCTTGGCCTGGTCCTGCTTGCTGTCGGGCATCTGGTTCAGCCCCCGGCGCGGGTAGGTTCGGCGACGCGCACCACGAGCTTACCGAAATTATGGCCGCGGAGGAGTTCGATGAAAGCCTCCGGCGCGTTTTCGAGGCCGTCCACGACATGCTCGCGATAGCGCAGGCTGCCCTCGGCGACCCATGGCGCCGCGAGTTCGCGCCACTCGGCGAAACGCTCCGGTTTGTCGCTGACGATGAAACCCTCGATGCGGAGACGCTTGCGAACGGCGGCCATGAGATTCGGTCCGGGACGCGGCTTGGCGTCGTTATATTCGGCGACCATCCCACAGAGGATCATGCGGCCGAAATTATTGAGCAGCGGAAAGACGGCTTCCTGAAGATCGCCACCGACATTCTCGAAATAGACGTCGATGCCATTCGGACAGGCGTCGCGCAGGGCGGCATCCATGTCCATCACGCCGCGATGATCGACGCAATCGTCGAACTCCAGAACCTCCTGCACGAACATCGACTTATCGGAATTGCCGGCGACACCAACGACGCGCGCGCCGGCCCGTTTGGCGATCTGGCCCGCGACCGAGCCGACCGCGCCGGAGGCGGCGGAGATCAACACCGTTTCGCCGGCTTTCGGCTGGCCGATATCCTTCATTGCCGAATAGGCCGTGGTGCCGGGCATGCCGAGAATGCCGAGATAGGCGGAGAGCGGGATGTTGCCGCCATGTGCGGCCGGCAGCGGCACCAGTTGGTCGCCATGGGTCACGAGGTGGCTTGCCCAGCCCCGGGGATTCTGGACGATCTGGCCCGGCGTGAAGCGCGGATCCTGGGAGGCAACGACCTCGCCAATAGTCTCGCCGGTCATCATTCCGCCGATCTCGACCGGTGGGGCGTAGGATGGGCGGTCGCTCAGCCGGCCACGCATATAAGGATCGAGTGACAGCCAGAGCGTGCGGGTCAGCACCTCACCGGGGCCGGGTTCCGGGATGGTGCTTTCCTCCATCGAGAAGTCGTCGACATGCGGCAATCCCTTGGGCCGCTGGCGCAGGGCGATCGTGCGGCGGAGAGAACTCATCGGCACATCCTTCTGGCGGTCATTTCAGACCTCGTTCGGCAGATCGCCTTTCGCGTGACGCGCGAAAGCCGAGAAGAGCTTACGCGTGACGGGGCCGACCGCGCCATCCGCAACAGGCGCGCCGTCGATGGCAGTGATCGGCCGCACGAAGCTGGTAGCGCTGGTGATGAAGACCTCCCGCGCGCCCCGCAACTCGTCGAGGCTGAAGGCCGTCTCGGAGAGGGTGAGTTTCTCGTCGCCGAGCAGCGCCGCCAGGGCACCGCGCGTGCAGCCCGGCAGGATCTCGTGGCCCAGGGCGCGCGTGCGAAGGTGGCCGGAGGCGTCGACGATCCAGATATTCGAGGAGGCGCATTCGGTGACCATGCCGTCGCTATCGATCATCGCCATCTCGAAGGCACCGGCTTCGCGTGCGGCCTGTTTCGCCAGCACGTTGGGCAGCAGGTTCACCGACTTGATGTCGCAGCGGGCCCAGCGCTGGTCCGGCCCGGTGATGATGCGGGTGGCCCAGCTATCGGGATCGCGCGGATAGGGCGGCAGGGCGCGCGCAGTGACCACCAGCGTCGGGGATGTCGGCGGCGGGAAGACGTGCTCGCGCCGTGCCGCGCCGCGGGTGATCTGGATATAGGCGAGCGCGGCGCCGCGAAGCCGGTTGCGGGAAACGACCTCTCGCAGGATGCCGCCGAGCACCTCGCGCTTGACCGGCCAGTCTATGCGTAGCTCGCCAAGGGAGCGATGCAGGCGGTCGAGGTGGCGGTCCTCGTCCAGGAAGCGGCCGCGATGGATGTAGACGACTTCGTAGACGCCATCACCGAACTGGAAGCCCCGGTCCTCTACCCGGACCTGCGCTTCGGCGAGCGGGAGGTAGCGTCCGTTGACATAGGCGATGCGGCTCATGACAGCGTTTCGGTCGTTTCAGGAAACACAGAACTAATCGTCCAGCCCCAGCGCGCGGAGGTGCTGGGTCTTCTCGTCCCAGCCCGCGCGTTCCTTGACGTTCAGGAAAAGGTGAACCTTGCGGTCGAAAAGCTTCACCAGTTCCAGCCGCGCCTTGGCGCCGATCTCGCGAATGCGGCTGCCTCCGGCGCCTATAAGGATTCCTTTATGTCCGGCGCGGGACACGGTGATCGTCGCCTCGATCCGCACCGAGCCGTCCTTCTGCTCCTTGAAGCTCTCGGTCTCGACGGTCGTCGCATGCGGAACCTCCTGATGCGTTTGCAGCAGGATTTGCTCGCGGACGATCTCGGCCGCCAGCAGACGGTCCGGCAGGTCGGTAAGGTCGTCGTCGGGGTAGAGATGCGGACCCTCCGGCACGGCGCCGGCCAAGGCATCGCGGAGCTGGTCTACGCCCTCGCCCGTGACCGCGCTGACCATGAAGGTCTCGACGAAGGTCAAGCGGCTGTTGAGTTCGGCGATGAGCGGCAACAGGCGGGCGGGCTCGACGAGGTCCGTCTTGTTCAGGACTAGCCACAGCTTGCGGTCGGTTTTCGCCAGCGTCTCGATGATGCTGGCGGTCAGGCCGCTGATCCCGGCCTTGGCGTCGACCAGTAGCACGCTGATATCGGCATCCTGCATGCCGGTCCAGGCGGCGGCGACCATGGCGCGGTCGAGCCTGCGCTTTGGCTGGAAGATGCCGGGCGTATCCACCAGCAGGATCTGCGAGGCGCCGCGCATCAGCACGCCCATGATGCGGAAGCGCGTGGTCTGCGCCTTCGGGCTCACGATGGAGAGCTTGGTGCCCGCCAGACGGTTCAGCAGGGTCGACTTGCCGGCATTGGGGGCGCCGATGATCGCAACGAAGCCGCAGCGTGGGGCGGTTGTTTCGTTCATGAGGCGGATAGCCGGTTGAGGAGGGCGCGGGCGCCGGCCTGCTCGGCCGCGCGGCGGGTGCCGGCTTCGCCCGTGGCGCTGTGCTCACCGAGCGTCACGCGGAGCACAAAGCGCGGGGAATGCGATGGTCCTTCCTGCGATTCGACCTCGTAGCCGGGCAACCCGAGGCTGCGGGCCTGGGCCCATTCCTGCAGGGCGGTCTTGGCGTCCTTCGGTGGCTCGGTGTCGGCGATCATGGTTTGCTCGAAATGCCGGCGCACAAAACGCTGCACAGGGTCGAGGCCGCCATCCATGAACATCGCGCCCAGAAGCGCTTCCACTGCGTCGGCGAGCACCGAGGCACGGAGGCGCACGCCGGCACGGGCCTCGCCGGGCGCCACGGCCAGGAGATTGGGCAGGCCGAGTTCCTCGGCGATCCGGGCGAGCACGGGCTGGGAAACGAGATGGGCGAGACGGCGGCCGAGGGCGCCTTCCTGCTCGCGCGGATAGCGCTCGGCCAGCCAGACGGCGACGGCGAGGCCGAGAACGCGGTCACCGACGAATTCGAGACGCTCGTTGGAGTGGCGGCCGGACCCAGCGGCGGATCGATGGGTGAGCGCCTCGCGCAACAGGCGAGGCTCGGCGAAATGATAGGCGAGGATGCGCTCGACCTCGGGTGCCGGCGAAGTAGCAGCCGCGGCGGAAACGGCGGTCAATGCACGAGCTGCAGGAGACGGCCCCACCGGATTTCGAACGGCCACTCCCAGACCTCCCACCACGGATAGCGCGAGTCGATCGAGAAGAAGATGATTTCCGCCTTACCGACCAAGTTCGCGACCGGGATATAGCCCACCGCATCGAGCACGCGCGAGTCGAGGCTGTCGTCGCGGTTGTCGCCCATGCCGAATACATAGCCCGGCGGGACATTATAGACGTCGGTATTGTCGAGCGGGCCGTCATCCGAGGCTTTGAGGATCGGGTGCTTCACCCCATCCGGCATCGTCTCGATATAGCGCTTGAGCACCATCGGCGGACCATCGCCCTCGGCGGTGAAGGTGCCGGACGGGTCGCGCGGCAGTTCCTTGCCGTTGATGTAGAGATGGCCGGACTTCATCTGGATCTCGTCACCGGGCAGGCCGACGATGCGCTTGATGTAATCAACGGAGGGATCACGCGGCAGGCGGAACACCGCGACATCGCCACGCTGCGGCAGGCTGCCGAAGATGCGGCCCGAGAAGAGGCTCGGGGAGAGCGGGAAAGAGTAATTCGAGTAGCCGTAACTGAATTTCGAGACGAACAGGTAATCGCCGACCAGCAGTGTCGGGATCATGCTTCCGGACGGAATATTAAACGGTTCGTAAAGAAAGGTTCTGATGAAGACCGCGATGAGCGCGGCATAGATAACGGTCTTGAGGCTGTCCCCCCAACCGCCCGAATTACGCTGCGCCATCGTCTTGTCGTATTCCTCAGAGGGACCGGGCCGGATGAAGCCGAAAGGTTCCGGCCTGTCAAGCAAGCGGGGCGCCGGGTCGTTGCCCTCTCCTGCGCTGGCCGGCGGTCCTCCGCAAGCTGGCAAATCGTTACCTCAGGCTTGCGAGTGGCAGCCGCGCCAAGCCGCGCCTTGCGGCGGCGGCGGCGCATCGGCGACAAGGCGCGTCATGGCCCCCCCGCTCCTCACGCTTCAGACGATCCGGCTTCACCTCGGCACGACCGCTCTGCTCGACGGCGCCGAACTCAGCGTCGGCGCGGGGGACCGGATCTGCCTGGTCGGCCGCAATGGCTCCGGCAAATCGACGCTGCTCAAGCTCGCGGCCGGGCTGATCGAGCCCGATGGCGGAACGCGCTTCCTCCAGCCAGGCACGACGATCCGCTACCTTCCGCAGGAGCCCGATCTGTCGGGCTATGCCACCACGCTGGATTACGTCGAAGCCGGACTGGGGCCGAGCGACGATCCGTATCGGGCGCGCGCTTTGCTCGATGCGCTGGGGCTTTCGGGCGAGGAGCAGCCGGACCAACTGTCCGGCGGCGAGGCTCGGCGGGCGGCGCTGGCGCGGACGCTGGCGCCCGAACCTGACCTGCTGTTGCTCGATGAGCCGACGAACCACCTGGACCTGCCGGCGATCGAGTGGCTGGAGACGGAACTGGCGCGGCTGCGGGCGGGGATCATTCTCATCAGCCATGACCGTCGGCTGCTCACCGGCCTCTCGAAGTCGATGATCTGGCTGGACCGTGGCGTGACCCGCCGGGTCGATCGCGGCTTCGGCGAATACGATCAATGGCGCGAGGAGATCCTGGCGCAGGAGGAGGCGGAGCACCACAAGCTCGGCCGCCAGATCGCGCGTGAAGAGGATTGGATGCGCTACGGCGTGACGGCCCGGCGCAAGAGGAATGTGCGCCGTGTCGGCGAACTTCGGGCGTTGCGCCAACGGCATCGGGAACGCGAGGGTGCTGCCAAGGGCGCTCGCATGTCGGCGAGTGAGGGCGAGGTTTCCGGCAAGCTCGTCTGCGTCGCCGAGCAGGTCAGCAAGAGTTACGACCGGCCGGTGGTGCGGAACCTCGACCTGCGGGTGATCCGGGGCGACCGGCTCGGCATTGTGGGGCCGAATGGCGCGGGCAAGTCGACGCTGCTGCATCTTCTCACCGGGACGACGCAGCCGGATACCGGGACGATTCGCATCGGCACGAACCTCTCACTGGTGACGCTCGACCAGCAGCGCGGCGCGCTCGATCCCAACCGGACCTTGGCCGAAACGCTGACGGATGGGCAGGGCGACATGGTTCAGGTCGGCGAGGAGCGTCGGCATGTCATCGGGTACATGAAGGACTTCATGTTCAAGCCTGAACAGGCGCGCACGCCGGTCGGCACGCTGTCAGGTGGCGAGCGTGGAAGGTTGTTGCTGGCCTGCGCCCTCGCCCGGCCGAGCAATCTGCTGGTGCTCGACGAACCGACCAATGATTTGGATTTCGAGACGCTGGATTTGCTGCAGGAGATGCTGGCGGATTACGCGGGCACAGTCCTTCTGGTAAGCCATGATCGCGACTTTTTGGATCGCGTCGTGACCTCGACATTGGCATCGGAAGGCGATGGCCGCTGGACGGAATATGCTGGTGGTTACAGTGACATGCTGTCGCAGCGCGGCGCCGACTTGCCGGACCGGCCGACGACAGCGGCGATCGCGTCCTTGCCGCGCGCGCGTTCCGAGACTGGTCGCGTCGAGAACACGCGCGTGAAAATGAGTTTCAAGGATCGCCACGCGTTGGAGCGGCTGCCGCGCGACATCGCGAGCCTGCAAGCGGAAGCGGCGCGGCTGCGTGGCATCCTGTCGGACGCCAATCTCTATACGCGCGACAACAAGCGCTTTGCCGCAACTACGGCGGCGCTGGCGAAAGCCGAGGCGGATCTCGTGGCGCAGGAATCTCGCTGGCTGGAACTGGAGATGCTGCGGGAAACGCTCGAAGGCTGAGTGCGGCGCGGTCAGCGCAGCCGCCGCCGTCATGCTCGGCGAAGGCAGAGCATGACGGCGCGCGTTATGACTCAGCGTCGCATCCTTGCCGCAATGAGTAGGGAGTTTACGATGTCGCTATCTCTTGATCCCCGCACGACCGCCCTGGTGCTGATCGACCTGCAGCAGGGCGTCCTCTCGATGCCGCTCAGCCCCTATGGCGCACCGCAGATCATCGAGCGTTCCGTGCGCCTCGGCCGGCGGATCCGGGATGCGGGCGGGATTGTGGTGCTGGTGAATGTCGCCTTCGCGAGCGGCTTCGCCGACAGGCTCAACCTGCCGGTCGATGCACCACAGCCGGCGGCGCCGGGAGGACTGCCGCCGGACTGGTCCGAATTCGCACCCGAGGTAGCGGCTTTGCCGGGCGATGTGCTGGTGACCAAGCGGCAATGGGGCGCGTTTCACGGCACGGAACTCGACCTGCAACTGAGGCGGCGCGGCATTACCACCATCGTGCTCGGCGGCATCGCGACGAATTTCGGCGTGGAGTCGACAGCGCGCGAGGCGTGGCAGCACAATTACGCGGTGGTCATCGCCGAGGATGCCTGCACCAGCATCGGCCCCGAGATGCATCAGTTCGCGATCGAGAAGATATTCCCGCGCTTGGCGCGCATTCGTTCCACGGAGCAGATTCTTGCGGCATTGCCAGCCGGGTCGGGTCCGGCGACGCCGCCGGTTTGAGGCTGACTCGCGGCTTCACGCTGCGGCGGTCGACCCACCCCCAGCCCCTCGCTGCCAGGGAGGGGAGCGTCACTCCGGGATAGGGAGTGCTTCGATAATGACCTGGGCAAAAGCGTAGGGGTATTCGTCCGTCATCGTCAGAGCGACGACCGCGCGCATTCCAGGCGGGGTCAGCGCCGCCAGGCGGCGGGCGGCGCCGCCGGTGAGGAGGAAACCCGGCTGGCCGGAGCGCTGGTTGACCACGCCGAGATCCGACATGAAAACCCCGTTGTTAAAACCGGTGCCGAGCGCCTTGGCGCAGGCTTCCTTGGCGGCGAAACGCTTGGCGAAGGTGCCCGCCCGCAGCTTGTCGGTGCGGCGCATCGCCTTCTCGCGCTCGGTTTCCGTGAAGACGCGCTGGAGGAAGCGGTCGCCGTGGCGCTCCATCGCCTTCTCGATGCGGCGAATGTCGCAGAGGTCGGAGCCGATGCCGATGATCATGGATCTGCGTTCAGCCCTTCGCGCGCTCGACCTGATTGATGCCGCCGGTCGCGCGCAGCCCGGCGATGACGGTGGAGAGGTGCCGCAGGTCGCGCACCTCCACATCCAGCAGGATCTCGCAGAAATCCTGCTGCCGGCTGACCACCCGCAGGTTCAAGACCGAACCGTCATGCTTCGTCACGGCATTGGAGATATTGGGCAAAAGGTCGCGCTCGTTGCTGGCGACGACACTGACGCGGCCGGCGAAAACCTGGCCGCCCTTGGCCTGCGGCGGCAGCGTGTCGTCCCATTCCACATCGATGAAGCGTTCGGGTGTCGCGGCGAAGCTCTGCAGCTGCGCGCAGTCCCGCGTGTGGATCGTCACGCCGCGGCCTGTCGCCACGATGCCGACGATGGGATCGCCGGGCAGCGGATGGCAGCAGCCGGCATAGCTCACCACCATGCCCGAGATGATGCCGCGGATCGGCGCGCCGGCTGGCCCCTCGGTCTTGGAACCGCTGCGGCCGGCGGGCCTCGGCGGCAGGCCCATGCCGGGCAGCATGCGGGGTGCGCGTGCCGTCTCCCGCATCTCGGGATAAGCGGCGTGCACCACATCCTTGGCGCCGATATGGCCGCTACCGACAGCCACATAGAGATCGTCGATCGACGCCTGCTTGAGCGTCTTCAGCGCCGGGTCCAGCGCCTTCTCCGACCCATCCAGCCCTTCCTGACGGAAAGCCTTGGCGAGGGTCGCGCGGCCCTGCTCGCGATTGACGCCGCGCTGCTGCTGGGTGACGAAGCGGCGAATACGGGCGCGCGCCTTGCCGGTGACGACAAACCGCTCCCATTGCGGGGACGGCGTGCCGCCCCGCGCCGTCATCACCTCGACCTGATCGCCGTTCTGCAACTCATAGCGCAACGGCATGAGGCGGCCGTTGATCTTGGCGCCGACACAGGTGTCGCCGACCTGACTATGGACGGCATAGGCGAAATCGACGGAGGTCGCGCCGCGCGGAAGCTGGATCAGCTCGCCCTTCGGCGTAAAGCAGAAGACCTGGTCGCGATAAAGTTCGAGCTTGGTGTTTTCGAGAAACTCGTCCGCCGCCTGACTGTTGTCGAGGATTTCGAGCAGATCCTGAACCCAGCGGAAGCGCTGGATATCGGAGGCCGCGGCATCGTGCTGCTTATAGTGCCAGTGCGCGGCGACGCCTTTCTCGGCGACCTCGTGCATCTGGAAGGTGCGGATCTGGACTTCGATCTTTTGATTGCGCGGTTCGCGCAGCGTCACGCCGGTATGCAGGCTTTGGTAACCATTGGCCTTGGGCGTCGAAATATAGTCCTTGAAGCGGCCTGCGATCACCGGGAAGGCCGAATGCACGGCGCCCAGCGCGACGTAGCAATCATCCCGTGTCGGCACCAGAAGTCGGAAAGCCATGATGTCCGAAAGCTGCTCATAGGCGACGTTGCGGTGCTGCATCTTCTCCCAGATGGAGAATGGCGATTTCTCGCGGCCCGTCACCTCGATGCCGCTGACCCCGGCGGCGAGGCAGACTCGGGTGAGGTCCTGCCGCACCTCCTCGATGACGTCGGCGCCCTGGCCGCGCAGGAAGTTCAGGCGGGCTTGGATGGTGTCAAAAGCCTCGGGCTCGAGCTGTGCGAAGGCGAGGCTCTGCAACTCGGTCTTGACGGAATCCATGCCGATACGGCCGGCGAGCGGCGCGTAGATCTCCATCGTCTCGCGGGCGATGCGCTGGCGGCGCCCGATCTCCAGCACGAAATGCAGCGTGCGCATGTTGTGCAGACGGTCGGCGAGTTTGACGAGGAGAACACGGATGTCCCGGCTGAGCGCCAGCACCAGCTTGCGGAAGTTCTCCGCCTGTTTGGTGCGATCCGACTGCAGCTCCAGCCGGGTGAGCTTGGTGACGCCATCGACCAGCCCGGCCACGTCGCCGCCGAAGCGGGACTCGACTTCCGCCAGGGTGACCGGGGTGTCCTCGATCACATCATGCAGCAGGCCGGTGATGATGCTGCCGGAATCGAGCCTGTAGTCGGCGAGGATGCCGGCGACGGCGACCGGGTGGTTGATATAGGGCTCGCCGTTGTCGCGGCGCTGCGGCGCATGGGCGCGCCGCGCCATCGCATAGGCGTCCTCGATCAGCGCGAGATCGGCATTGGGATCGTAGCTGCGGATCTTGGCTGTAAGCTCGGCCAAGGCCCGCTGATCCTCCGCGGGGAGGAGGATATCGGCGGCTACTGGGGCACCATCAGGGGAGCGAGCAAGGGCCGGCAGGAGAGGCGTGACTGGTTCGGAAGCGCCTGGTCCGGCCGGCATGCGTGTCCTTAACCCCGGCGGCGGCCGCCGAGTTCGGCCTCGATCGCGGCTTCCATGTCATCGACGCTCAGCGCCTCGCCCTTATCGGCGAGTGCCGCCGCTTCCTCGTCCGCCGAGACATCCTGCAGGCCGAAGATGTTCTGGTCGGTTGGGATGAGGTCCATGACCTCCTCGTCCGCAGGCTCCGGCTCCGGGGCGCGGGACAGCGAGCGAATCAGATCGCTCTCGATCCGCTCGAGATCAATGGTGCCCTCGGCAACCTCTCGCAGCGCGACGACGGGGTTCTTATCGTCGTCGCGGTCGATCGTCAGCTCCTCGCCGCGCGCGATATTGCGCGCCCGCTGAGCTGTCAGCAGCACCAGCTTGAAACGATTCGGCACCTTGACGATGCAGTCTTCCACGGTGACGCGCGCCATCCCGCTCACTCTCCGCCATTTTTCGAGTAGAGGACTACCTAGCGTCTGGGATTGCGGGATGCAAGAACCGTGGCGCTTCGGTGAGGGCATGGCTGGCAGCCAGCCGCGCGTCCAGCGGGCATCAATCCCAATCGGCCAACCGCCGCACGGGTTGGTCGGCAACTTTGGCCAGGAGCGCCTCCACCTTTATTCCGAGTAGCGGATGGCGCCAGCCAGGGGCTACATCAGCGAGTGGCCGCAGCACGAAGGCGCGCTGATGGGCACGGGGATGTGGTAGGATGGGGTCGGGCGCCTGGCGTAGTGTCTCACCCATTGCGATGATATCGAGGTCGAGGCTGCGCGACCCATTCCCTTCGCCGCGTTGCCGCCCGAACCGCGCCTCGATTTCGAGCAGGGCCGCAAGCAGCGCGGCCGGGTCGATGTCCCCGGCGAGCCGCAGAACGGCGTTGCGATAGGCCGGCTGTCCGGATGGTGGCTGCGGAGCGGATTCATATAAGGCGGATGTCGCTTCGATCCGCAGATTGGGCAAGCGTGCAATCTCCGCAGCCGCCGCGCGGAGTGTCACTGAGGGAGGAGAGCCGGAGGGAGCCGGAAGATTGGCGCCGAGTGCTACAAGGATCATGCCATTGCGTGGCGTAACGGGATGACGAGTGCAAGACTGCATCATCTGAATTGGTCAAGACGGCTGCTGACCAAACTGATGATCGCCTCGTTCATAATTCTTGCATCTAACGGGGCTACAAAACTTGATTATTAAGCTCAATTTTGGCACCCTGTAGTCAGGGCTTGCAACTTAAAGTTGTAGCGACATGATTATGTCACCGACTAATCGGCGTTGTGTTTCTCAAGCCTTACGATTTGTTCATCGAGGTGTCCGCGAATGCTTTTCCCCAACCATGAGCGGACTGTCTTATTCATAGATGGTGCTAAACTCTACGTCGCGTCACGCCACCTTGGCTTTGACGTCGACTATCGTTCACTTCTAGAATATTTCAGAAGCCGAACCAATGTTATCCGCGCGTATTACTATTCGGCAATGATCGATAGCGACGAATATTCGCCGCTCAAGCCACTGACCGACTATCTCGCCTATAACGGGTATTCGCTCGTCACGAAGACGGTGCGGGAATACACGGATCCATCCGGGAAGCGGCGGGTCAAAGGCAATATGGACGTCGAACTGGCGGTCGATATGCTTGAGCTGTCGCCGCATATCGAACACGCGGTGCTGTTCTCGGGCGATGCCGATTTCCGCCGTGTCGTCGAGGCCGTGCAGCGTCATGGGGTGCGCGTCACCGTAATCTCCTCGGTGAAGAGCAATCCGCCGATGATCGCGGACGAACTTCGCCGGCAGGCCGACCAGTTCCTCGATCTCGCGGACCTGATGGAGGATATCGCGCGCAAGGTCAGCGATGTGCGGCCACGCGCCTCCCGTACCGCCGTGGCCGACCTCGTGACGGTGCAGCCCGGCCAGGCGTGATGGAGAAAGACGGGGCGCTGCCCAGCCACGACTGCCCGCTATGCCCTCGCCTCGTCGCCTACCGGCAGGCGAATCGTGCGGCTCATCCTGACTGGTTCAACGGCCCGGTTTCCGGCTGGGGGCCCCTCGCCGCTCCCCTCGCGATCGTAGGGATGGCGCCGGGGGTCAAGGGTGCGAACCGGACCGGACGGCCCTTCACCGGCGATCATGCGGGTATCATCCTCTATGAGACGCTTCTGGAATTCGGCCTGGCACGCGGCCGCTTCGATGCGCGGCCGGATGACGGGTTGGAGCTGACGGGCTGCCGGATCGTCAATGCCGTGCGCTGCGTGCCGCCGGCCAATCTGCCTACCCCCGCGGAAGCCGCGACCTGCAACCGGTTTCTCACGGTCGAGCTACAGCGGATGCCGGGGCTTCGCATTGCGCTTGCCTTGGGGGTGCTGGCTCACGGAGCGGTTTTGCGCGCCTGCGGGATTCCGCAGAGCCGGGTGCGCTTCCAGCATGGCGCTTTCCACGAACTGCCGGACGGTCTGATCCTCTGCGACAGCTATCATGTGTCCCGATACAACACGAATACCGGGCGACTGACCGTGCCGATGTTCCAGGATGTCATTCGCAACATCCAGGCGCGGCTCGAACGCGCTTTGCCTCAGGTCGCGAACGCCTAGCGGGACGACCCAGAAGCGGGTCGCATCCGCCGCAAGGTCAGAAGCGCGCCGACACGGCGAGTGAGCCGAATTCGAACATGCCGCCTTGCTGGGTGTCGAATTCATGGGTCTGCCAGACCTGGGTGTAGCTGATCTTCACACCGTGCAGGATGATGGCGAGACCGGCCTCGAACTCGGCCACGAAGGGCTTGGGGTTCACATGGGGACCTTGGCTCGTGAAGGAATTGCCGTCGAGCAGCGTGTCATAGGCCACGGCCTGACCATCGACGCCGCCGAAGGCATACCAGGTAAGTCCCGGGTTCTGGTTATAGGCGTCGCCGCCCGTCATGCCTGGCAGGATGCGGGCAACGCCATAGTCCGTGTCCAGCCCCTGGCCGATACGGAAGGTGGCGCCAGCCTCGCCATAGACCCGCTGAGTGCCGACGAAGCCGGTGATGTCGGGTAGCATGTCGATGGCCAGGCCCGAGGACGCCACATAAGGCACGTCGACCGGCAGGTTCAGCAGCGGCACGCGATAGGTGCGGTCGATGAAGAGGTTCACGATGGGACGGTTGTCGAGCTGATAGGCCCAGCCCTTGTTCTGCGCATCGCCGATGATGGTGTGGAAAGCATTCTGCACCAACTGGCCGCCGGCATCCGGACCCAGCACCCCGAGCTGCGTGCCGATCTTCGTGCGTGAGATCTCGTCATCCTGGATGAGCTGGCCGGTCACGACCAAGGTCGCGGCATAGGGGCGGTCGGTCGGATCGGGGGGGCTGATCTGAGTATTGACCGGCGTGAAGATCGATTGGCTGATGTCGATGCTGATGCGCTGCTGGCCGTCGCCGAAAGCGGCATGGCCGGCGCGGGCGATGAAATCCGGGAGGTAGCCGGTTGGCCCTGTCCAGCCGATCTGGTCGCCTGCGCTGTAGTAGCGGTCAGTATTGGCGAAGGTGTCGTTCTCGACCCGTAGCGTGTAGATGCTGCCGTCATCCGCCGGCGGCATCCCCTGCGCCCGCACGGGACTGGCTAGAAGCGTTACCGAGACCAAGGCTGTCGCGCCACAAAGGCAAAGACCGATCCAGCCCGTGAACCGGGACGCCTCGCGTGGAACATCACTCATCGAAAATGCCTCTCTTTAGCGCGGACGCCAGTTCGCGGCGCAACCCTACGCTTTGTAAGCATTCTTTAAGCGGATGAGAAAGTCCTTCCCTGCTCGGTCAGGTCCCGCAAGATGAGATCCGCGGCCTCTGTTTCCCAAATGCCCTCTATTCCGACGCGGATTTTGCGCCGCCAGTTGGGGCGCTCGCGATCCGTCCCCGGTAAGTTGATGGGCACCGTCTCCGCCGCCAGGTCGTCGGCCTGGACCAGATCGAGCAGGCAGGGCGTGGCCGCGACGTAGCTGTGTATGGCGGCGTTGAGTGCGGCCGAAAGTGGCGCATCGAGGTCGATCGCTGCCGGAGCGAGGCCGTTCGCCGCGAGCGCTTCCAGCAATTGCGCCTTCTCGCGGCGCCGTTCGGTCCTTGCCGCCTCAGCGGCCGCGGCGTCGGAAAAGCCGAGACCCAGCCGCTCGTCGATGTCCTCGCCAGCCCACCAGCCAGCGATCGTCGGCAGGTCGTGGGTCGAGACACAGGCCGCCGCCTGCGCCGGATAGCTTGACGGTGGCTTGAAATGCTCGCCATCCCGCTCGAACCAGAGGACGCGGTAGGAGAGCACGGATCTCGCGGCCAGGGTTTCGCGAACACCATCCGGCACCGTGCCGAGATCCTCGCCGACCACGATGCATTCCGCGCGCTGACTTTCGAGCGCGACATTGCCCAGCAGATCGGCGAGCGGAAAAGCCAGGTAGGAACCCTCCGCCGGCGGGACGCCCTCGGGGATCAGGAAGAGGCGGTTGAGGCCGAGAACGTGGTCGATCCGCAGCGCCCCGGCGTGGCGCATATTGGTCTGCAGCATTTCGGCGAAGATCGAGTAGCCGTCCGCGGCCCAGGCGAGCGGGTTGGCGGGCGGCAGCATCCAGTTCTGCCCCTCGACGGAGAAGGGATCGGGCGGCGCGCCCACTGAAACGCCTCGCATGAGCGACTTCTGTTCTGCCCAGGCGGCCGCGCCATCGGGCGAGGTGCCGACCGCGAAATCCCGGTAGAAGCCGATGCTCAGCCCTTCCCGCTTCGAGACGGCGGCGGCGTCCGCGAGCTGCGCATCGGCGAGCCATTGCAGGAAGCAGGCAAAATCGACCTCGGCCGCGTGGCCACGGACAAAGTCCCGCACCGCTTCGCTGTCAGGGCGCTGGAGCGCCTCGGGCCAACTGCGCCAGGGGGCGCCTCTCCGCGCCGCCGAGATGGCCTCGAACTGCGCGAAACAGGCGAGCGAGGCGCCTTGCGCCTGTTTGAAGGCTGCGAATTCAGCTTGGGCCGGATGGTCGTCGCGCAACGCGGCAATAGCGTCGAAGCTGGCGCGCAGCACAGTCTCCTTTGCGGTCCACACGGTGGGGTAGTCCACCTCGCCGGCCAGCCGCGCCGCCGCGAAGATCGCCGCCTGCTCGGCAAGGGCCGCGCGCACCGCCGGGTGGTCCGGCAGATGCGGCAAAGCCGTCACGTCGACGTAGATCGGGTCGAGGAAGCGGCGGTCGGAGGGCGAATAGGGGCTGGTGAGGCTGCGGTCCGAGCAAAAGAGAACATGCAGCGGATTAAGGCCGACGACCGAGCCGCCTTTCGCCGCCGTGGCGGCGCCGATGCGAGCGAGCGTCGTGAAGTCGCCGATGCCCTGATCGCCATCGCGCCTCAAGGTATAGAGATGCGCGGCAAGGCCAAAGCGCCGGCCGCCATGCTGCAAAGCCGGGGGCAAGTAGCATTGCGCCGGTGTGATGGTGAGGTGGCAGGAGATCGGCTCCGGCCCGTCGATCCACATCAGTTGGTGCCGACCGAGCGGCTGCGGCGGTAGTTCGACCGTCCGGATCGAGGCCTGGCGGCCGTCGGGCGCCGACACCACGCTCAAGGCGCCGGTCTGTGGCGTGACCACGACGCGGTGTCGGCTGCCATCCTCGCGCTGGATCAGCAGCGCTGCCGCCCGGTCGAGGCGCGCAATCGCCGGGCCTAGGGGAAGCCTGACGGGCCGCCCCTCCTCGGCCACCAGCGTCGCGGGCAGGGCGCGGAGAACCGTGCGGCGTGAGAGGCTGTGCAGACTGTCCTCGACATCGTCGCGGCTGTCGGCCGGCAGACCCATCGCGGCGAGTAGCTTCCGTTTGGTCGTGTCTGGCACTAGATGATTCGTGCCGCTGATGTCCCACCAGTCATGGGTGAGGCCCGCGGCGACGGCGAGTTCGGCAAGACGTTCGGACGTGCTCGCGCTGCTTTCACGCTTGCGGCTCAGTTCAGCGGGTTCCTCGATGAAGAGGAGAACCGCGCGCGCGGCGACTGGTTGTGTGCCCTCGGCTCCGGCCACCGCCGCGTCCGGTGATGCGGTGTCGATCACGCGGCGCCAGGCGAAGCCTTCGCGCGGCGGTGGCAGGACGAGTGTGAAGGCGTTCCAACCGGCGTGAAGTACGACAAGCGCGCGGCTGGCGGCCGTCTCGTCTTCGGCGGGGCGGTAGAGATCGGCGATGAGCGTGCGATGCTCGGGGTTCTGCCAGTCTTGCAGCCCCATCGGCTGCCCATCCGGCCGCAGCCAGGCGACGTCGGGGCGGAGGCTGTCATCCACCGCCTCTCCCGTCAGGTGAGCGAGGCTGGTCAGAGCGGGGCAGCCACGGCGGGCGACAACCAGGCGGCTTACGAAACCGGAGAGGCCTTGGTCATCGGCCGTCCAATCCATCCAGGAGATCGGGTTGTCCTGGGCATAGCCGTTATTATTGCCGCGCTGCGTGCGTCCGCGCTCGTCCCCCATGGTGAGCATCGGCGTGCCGCGAGACAGCAGCAGCGTCGCCAGGAGGGCGCGGATATCGGCGCCACGGGCGGCGAGGATGCCGGCGTCCTCGGTCGGCCCTTCAACGCCGTGATTCCAGGAGTGGTTGTCGGAGGTGCCGTCGCGATTGGCCTCGCCGTTCGCGTCGTTACGCTTGTTCTCGAAGGAGACCAGGTCTGCGAGCGTGAAACCGTCATGGGCGGTGACGAAGTTGATGCTACGGCTCGGCTGGTGCGGCGCGCTGCCGAAGATGTCGGTGGACCCCGCGAGGCGCGTGGCGGCGGCGCCGAGCAGGCCGCTATCGCCGCGCCAGAAGCGACGGATGTCGTCGCGGAAACGGTCGTTCCATTCGCGCCATGGTGCGGGGAAGCGGCCGAGCTGGTAGCCGCCGGGTCCGATATCCCAGGGCTCGGCGATCATCCGCAAGCGGCGAAGTTCGGGATCCTGAGCGACAGCCTGCAGGAAGGCGGAGTTGGGATCGAAGCCGGTAGCCGTGCGCGAAACGGTGGTGGCGAGGTCGAAGCGGAAACCGGCGAGCCCGCAGCGGCGTGCCCAAAGCCGCAGGGAATCCATCACGAGGCGGAGCACGATCGGCCGGTCCACCGCCAGCGAATTGCCGGTGCCGGTGTCGTTCACCATGCCATCCGGCGCGCGGGGGTCGAGGCGGTAATAGGTCGCGTGATCCAGCCCACGCAGCGACAGCGTCGGCCCAACGGTGTCGCCTTCACCGGTATGGTTGTAGACGACGTCGAGAATGGCGGCGACACCCGCTTCGGCAAGGGCGTCGACTGAAGCGCGGATCTCGGCGAAACCGCCAGGGGCGAGGCGCGGATCGGGCGCCATGTAGGTGACGGGGTTGTAGCCCCAGTAATTGGTGAGGCCGAGCGGCGGGAGATGCCGCTCCTCGATCCAGCCGGAGGCCGGCATGATCTCGACGGCGCTCACACCTAGCCTGCGGATGTGGTCTAGGGCCGCAGGTTCCTTCAGAGCGGCGAAAGTGCCGCGCACGTTCTCGGGGATGGACGAATTGAGCTTCGAGAAGCCACGGACATGCATCTCATAGACGACCTGGCCCTCCCAGCCGGCGACGGGTGGCGCCAGTTCGGTCGGCGGGGCGGCCGGTTCGATGATGGCCTTGGGCATGAAGGGGGCGCTGTCCACCTGGCTCGGCGGGCCACCGGAGGGCGAGCCAGGTGGCCAGTCGAACATGCTCGCATGCAGGACGAGCGACCGGTCGAGCGATGTCGCGTAGGGGTCGATGAGCAGCTTCGAGGGGTTGAAGCGGTGGCCCTTCGCCGGCTCAAACGGGCCATACGCCCGCAGGCCATAGCGCGCGCCGATGGCGATGCCGCCGATATGGCCGTGGAAGACGTTGTCGGTGCGCGCCGGCAAGAGAACGCGCTCGACCTCCTCCTCGCCCTTCTCGTCGAAGAGGCAAAGCTCAATGGCGGTTGCGTTGGCGGAGAAGACCGCGATGTTGATGCCGTCAGCGTCGAGGGTGACGCCGAGCGGCTCCGGACTGCCGTCCGTTAGGCGACGTTCGGTCATGCGCTCATCAGATAATCACTGGTCTCCGGGGGAAGCTCGTCATGCTCCGGCGCGATCTCTCCAGTGGCGAGTTCGCGGTAGAGTTCGGCATAGAGCCGGGCGGAGCGGCGCCATGAGACATCGGTCCGCATACCGTTCCTCTGGATACGGCGCCAGAGCGCCGGTTTGCGCCAGAGGGCGGCGACGCGCAGCACGGCGGATTCCAGCATCTCGACGGAGGGTGGCGCGAATTGGATGCCGGTGCCGATGCCTTCCGCGCGCGCCATTTCGTTGGCGTCGATGACCGTATCCGACAGGCCGCCGACGCGCGCCACCACCGGCACGCAGCCGTAGCGCAAAGCATATAGCTGAGTGAGCCCGCAGGGCTCGAAGCGCGATGGCAGCAACAGCGCGTCGGCGCCGGCCTGGATGAGATGGCCGAGTTCCTCGTCATATCCAATGACGCAGCCGACGCGACCAGGATAAGCCGTCACCGCGTCACGCACCGCGCGCTCCATGCCGCGGTCGCCCTGGCCGATGATGGCGACTTGCGCTCCGGTGCCGAGGATCAGCGGCAAGGCATCCAGCAGCAGGTCGATGCCCTTCTGCCAGGTGAGGCGGCTGACCAGGCCGAGGACCAGGACATCCGTATCCTCATGCAAACCGACGCGGCGCTGCAAGGTCAGCTTATTGACGCGCCGTGGCTTGATATGAGCGCGATCGAACTTGGCGGAGATCAGGTCATCGGCCGACGGATCCCAAACGCTTTCGTCGATGCCGTTGAGGATGCCTTGCAGATCGACGATGCGGTCCCGCAACAGCCCGCCGAGGCCCATGCCGCCTTCGAGCGTGCAGATCTCCTCGGCGTAGCGCGGCGAGACGGTCGTGATGCGGTCGGCGAGCTGGATGCCGGCTTTGAGGAAGCCGATTCCGCCGTAATATTCCACGCCATCGACGCCCATCGCCTCGGGCGGCAGACCAAGCTGTTCGAGCAGTTCGGGGCCGTATTGGCCCTGGAAGGCGAGGTTGTGGATCGTCATGATGGTGGCGGGCCGGTCGTTGCCGCCGCGATAGTGGAGATAGGCTGGAGTTAGCCCGGCTTGCCAATCATGGGCGTGCACGACATCGGGCCGGTATCCGGCGACCTCTCCCAGCCCGATCGCGGCGCCGACCGCGCTCAAGGCCGCGAAACGGATCGGATTGTCCGACCAGTTCTCGCCGTCTGGCCCGACGTACGGGTTGCCGACGCGGGCATAGAGATGCGGCGCATCGATGACGATCAGGTCGAGCCCCGCTGCGGTGGCCCGCAACAGCGTGGCGGGGGCGCCGAAGAGGTTCTGAAACTCGTGGATCGCGACCGCGTTGCTGATCTTCGCGAGCACGGCGGGATAGCCGGGCAGCAGCGTGGTGGTGGCGATCCCCTCTGGCCGCAAGAAGGCCGGCAGCGAACCCGCGACATCCGCCAGTCCACCCGTCTTGATGAGCGGGAAGAGTTCGGAAACGACCGAGAGAACCGCGACGGGTTTCAACCGAGGGCCTTTCCGTTAGGAACCGAAGGAGACCGGAATGTATTCCAGGTAGATCGTCGCCAACGGAGGGATGGTAATCGCAGCGGAGTGGGGATGACCATGGCTCGGCACGTCTTCCGCCCAGATTCTGCCCATATTGCCGATACCGCTGCCGCCAAATTCGGCGGCGTCGGTATTGAGGATCTCGTCCCAGCGGCCGCCATGCGGCAGGCCGATGCGGTAGCCCTCGCGCGGGACCGGCGTCATGTTGCTAATCACCAGCACGGGACGCCGTGACCCCTCGCCGCCGAACCGCAGCCAGGCATAAACGGACTGCGCGGCGTCATCGCCCACGACCCATTGGAAACCCTCGGGCTCGCAATCCCGCTCATGCAAAGCTGGCGTGTGCCGATAGGCATGATTGAGTTGGCGGACGAGCGATTGCACGCCGGAATGGAGCGGATACTGGGTGAGATGCCAGTCGAGGCTCCGCTCGGCATTCCATTCCTCCGACTGGGCGAATTCCTGCCCCATGAACAGCAACTTCTTGCCGGGCATACCCCACATGAAGCCGTAATACGCGCGCAGATTTGCGAAACGCTGCCATTCGTCTCCCGGCATCTTGCCGATGATCGAGTGTTTCCCATGCACCACTTCGTCATGTGACAGCGGCAAGACGAAATTCTCGGTGAAGGCATAGACCATGCCGAAAGTCATCAGGTGGTGGTGCCACTGCCGATGCACCGGCTCCTTCGACATGTAATCGAGGGTGTCGTGCATCCAGCCCATGTTCCACTTGAAGCCAAACCCCAGCCCGCCGAGATAGGTCGGCGCTGACACGCCCGGCCAGGCGGTCGATTCCTCCGCGATCATCGTGGTGCCGGGCTGCAGCGAATAAGTCAGTTCGTTGACACGGCGCAGGAATGCAACGGACTCACGGTTCTCGTTGGAGCCGTCGTCATTGGGGATCCACTCGCCCGGCTGCCGCGAGTAATCGAGATACAGCATCGAGGCGACGGCATCCACGCGCAGGCCATCGACGTGGTAGACATCGAGCCAATAGACCGCGTTTGAGACGAGTGTCGCACTCACCTCGCGCCGACCGAAATTAAAGATCGCGGTGTTCCAATCGGGATGGAACCCCTTGCGCGGATCGGCGTGATCATAAAGCGCTGTGCCGTCAAAGTTTGAGAGGCCGTGCGCATCGACCGGGAAATGCGCCGGCACCCAATCCAGCAGCACGGAAATCCCCGCCTGATGCGCACGATCGACGAAACGCGCGAAGGCCGCGGGATCACCGAAACGACGGGTGGGCGCGAAAAGTCCAACCGGCTGATACCCCCAGGAAATGTCGAGGGGATGCTCGCTGATCGGCATGAGTTCGAGATGGGTGAAGCCCATGTGATGGGCATAGGGGATCAGTTTGTCGCCGAGTTCGTCATAGGTCAGGAAGCGATTGCCCTCGCCGCGCTGCCACGAGCCTAGGTGAACCTCGTAGATCGAGATTGGCTTGCGGCGCGGATCGCCTTGCGCGCGGCTGGCGAGATGCGCCTCGTCGTGCCAGGAGAAATTGTCGATGCGCGCCGTCATCGAGGCGGTCGAAGGCCGCATTTCGGCGGAGAAGCCGACCGGATCGGCCTTCAGCGGCAACAACTCGCCGCCCGCGCCAACGATCTCGTATTTATAGGCGACACCCTCACCCAGTTCAGGTGCGAAAATCTCCCAGACGCCTACGCCGAGGCGTTTGCGCATCTGGTGACGCCGGCCATCCCAACCGTTGAAGTCACCGACCACCGCGACGCGGCGCGCATTCGGCGCCCAGACCGCGAAATGAACGCCCGGAACGCCCTCATGCTCGATGAGATGCGCACCCAGCCGCTCATAGATGCGCTGATGCGTGCCTTCCGCGAGAAGATAGTCGTCGAGCGAGCCGAGCACCGGACCGAAAGCGTAGGGATCGTGGATCTCCCAAACGCCACCGGCATTGCGGGCACGCAGCTTGTACTGCGTGTCGCTCTCCAGGTTGGGAACCAGACCCTCGAAGAAGCCGTGCGAGTGGCGCGAGCCGAGCGATCCGATCAACGTGCCGTCGAGGCCGATCACCTCCAGGGTTTCGGCATGCGGTACGAAAGCACGCACCGCGATCCCCGCATCGGTGTCATGGACACCCAGGATCGCGAAAGGATCGCCATGACGGGCGCCGAGGATCGCCATGAGGTCTGGCTCCGGCACCCGCCAATCGGTGACGCGGCGAAGACCACGCTCGCGCTCACCGATGGCCGGGCGGCGGCTCACGGCGCGGACCAGGTGGGCACGTTCCACAGCTCCGACGCGTATTCGCGGATCGAACGGTCGGAGGAAAACCAGCCCATGCCGGCGGTGTTGAGGATCGCCGAGCGCCGCCATTGCGCCGTTTGACGCCAGCGTGCTCCGACATCGCGCTGCCGCGCGTAGTATGACTCGAAATCGGCGGCGACGAGGAAGTAGTCGTGATGGCGGACGATATCCATGAGGCCGCGATAGCGGTCCGGCTCGTCCGGGGAGAAGTTGCCGTGTTCGACCGCAGAGACGACTTCCGAGAACACCTCGGATTGCTCGATGAGCGATGAGAAGTCGATGCCGTCACGGCGCCGTGCCTCGACCTCATGCGCTTCCATGCCGAAGATGAAGATATTGTCGGGGCCGACGCGTTCGAGCATTTCAACATTCGCGCCGTCGAGCGTGCCGATCGTCAGCGCGCCGTTCAACCCGAGTTTCATATTGCCGGTGCCGGACGCCTCCATTCCCGCCGTGGAAATCTGCTCCGACAGATCCGCCGCCGGGATGATAATCTCCGCAAGGCTCACATTGTAGTTGGGAAGGAAGACGACCTTAAGGGCGTCGCGTACCACAGGGTCGCTATTGATCACCCTGGCCACGTCGTGGATGAGCTTGATGATGAGCTTCGCGCGATGGTAGCTCGGCGCGGCCTTGCCAGCGAAGATCTTCACCCGCGGCGTCCAGTCCCGGAAGGGCTGCGCGCGGATCGCGTTATAAAGCGCGATGGTTTCCAGGATGTTCAGCAACTGGCGCTTGTATTCGTGGATGCGCTTGATCTGCACATCGAACATCGCCCCGGGATTGAGGCGAATCTGCATTTGGTCGGAAACCAAAGTCGCCAGCGCTTCCTTATTCGCCAGCTTCACCTTGGCGAAACTCTCCTGGAAGCCGGCGTCGTCGGCGAAAGGCTTCAGTTGTTCGAAAGCGCCTTCGTTGTCGAGGAAGCCATCGCCGATTGTCTCGCGCAGCAAAGCGGTGAGGCGTGGGTTGGCCTCGTACAGCCAACGGCGGAAGGTGATGCCATTGGTCTTGTTGTTGATCCGGTCCGGATACATGGCGTGGAAATCGCGGAACACGGTTTGCCGCATCAGATCGGTGTGGAGCGCGGAAACCCCGTTGATCTTGTGCGAACCGAGGAAGGACAAATGCCCCATGCGGACCCTCCGGCCGTGTTGCTCATCGACCAGAGAGAGGGTCGAGAGAAGCCGATCATCCTCCGGATGCGCTTTATTCACATCATCCAGGAACGTCACGTTGATCATGTAGAGAATTTGCATATGGCGCGGCAGCAGCCGCTCCATCAGCGAGACCGGCCAGCTTTCCAGTGCCTCGGGCAGCAAAGTGTGGTTCGTGTAGCAGAAGGTTTTCTGCACGATGCCCCAGGCTTCGGCCCACTCAATATGATGGACATCGACCAGGATGCGCATGAGCTCGACGATGGCGATCGAAGGATGCGTGTCGTTGAGCTGGATGGCGGCCTTGTCCGGCAAGGTCCGGATCGTGCCGAAGGTTTGCAGATGCCGCCGGATGAGATCCTGCAAGGACGCGGCGGCGAAGAAATACTCCTGCCGCAGCCGCAACTCCTGACCGGCTGGCGTCTCGTCGCTGGGATACAAAACGCGCGAGATCGCCTCGACCCGTGCGCGTTCGCTGATGGCGCCGACATGGTCACCGAGGTTGAAGGCGTCGAGGCGGATCGGGTCAACCGCGCGGGCAGACCACAGCCGCAGCGTATTCACATGCCGCCCGCGCCAGCCGACGATCGGAATGTCATAGGCGACGGCCGATACGCGCTCCGCCGGATGCCAGACGTGCTGGACCTCGGAGTCGAGCTGGGACACGGCCTCAACCGAGCCGCCGAAGCCGATGTCGTAGGAGATTTCGGCGCGTTCGAACTGCCAGGGATTGCCCAGCTCAAGCCAATCCTCGGGGAATTCGAGCTGGTAGCCGCCCTTGATGAGCTGACGGAACAGCCCGTGATCGTAGCGGATGCCATAGCCGAAAGCCGGGATCGCCAGGCTCGACATGCTCTCCAGGTAGCAGGCCGCGAGCCGCCCGAGACCGCCATTGCCAAGCGCCGCATCCGGTTCCATCTGGCGGATCGCGTCGAAACTCACCCCAAGGCTTTCGAGGGCCTGCAAGGCGTCATTCTCGATGCCGAGGTTGGAGAGGCTGTCGCGGAGCTGACGACCGATCAGGAACTCGAGCGAGAGGTAGTAGACCCGCTTGCTGCCGCTCGAATAGGCGCTCTTGGTGCTTGCATGCCAGCGCTCGACCACCTTATCGCGCACCGCGAGCGCGGTCGATACGTACCAATCGCGGTCATTCGCCGAGGCGCGGGTCTTGCCGACCATGTAGTAAAGCTTTTGCAGAATGCTCTCGCGCATCGCCGCTACGGGCTCCTGCGCGACAGATGACGGCGGGGGCGCCGCTTCTTCAGTGGTTGCCTCGTTCTCGATCCGATCCGCTAGCGTCACGAGTAGCTCCTTGTGGTGATGGACCGGCCAATCGCCGGGCGGCACGTCGTTTCGGCACGTCGGACGCAGACGACGGGCGAAGAACCGGCCCTCCCGCCGCACAGCTTGCGCAGGATGGCGCACGAAGAAAAGGGCCAAACCGCTGGCCAGGCGCCGCCGGCTAGACGGTTGCCGCTTGGCCGGGGCCTATGACCTCGTGGTGTCGGCTCAACTGTCCGTGACCGGCGACGTCGATGCAATGGCCTCGCCACGGGTGGCGCTGGACGTCCTCTCGGGCGTCCCCAACTCTGCCATTCTCGCGTCTCCAGCCCTGGGGTCGCTCAAACGCCATTGATTGGCGTAGGGCGGACCCGTCACTCTCTCCTCGGTTATGCAAGGACGACGCCATGGCGGTTCCTCTTCGTGCGACCTACCGGCTCCAGTTCCACAAGGGGTTTACCTTCTTCGATGCTGTGTCGCAGGTTCCCTATCTCAGCCGGCTCGGCATCAGCCACGTCTATGCCTCGCCCATCCTGATGGCGCGGCCCGGCTCGACCCATGGCTATGACGGCATCGATCCAAGCCGCATCAATCCGGAGCTTGGCGGGGAGGATGGCTTTTCAGCGCTCGTTTCGGCCTGCCGCGCGGCAGGGCTCGGGCTCATCATCGACATCGTGCCGAACCATCTGGCGGTCGATAGCCTCAATCCGCTGTGGATGGAGGTGCTGGAACTTGGGCGAGCGGCGCCTGCCGCCAGCGTCTTCGACATCGACTGGGCGAAGGGGCCGATCGTCTTGCCGACGCTTGGCAAGACCCTGAACGACGCGATGGGAGTCGGCGAAATTGCGCTGCGGGTCGATTGGGAGTCGGCGCGCATTCTTGTCACCTACTTCGACAATTTCTGGCCGCTGCGGGCCGAGAGCGTCAGTGCCATCTTGCAAATGGCGTCCGAGAAAGCCGGGCCGTCACTGGATGGCCTGGCCAATGCCTGGCAGGCGCTTGAGGGACCGTCGCAAACCTTGCCGGACGAAATCCTGCGTGCGCGGCGCGGTCTGCGCGGCCTTGGTGTGGAGGCGCGCCGGCATGTCGAGGATGCGGTGGCGCGGGAAGATATTGGGCATCTGCTGCACCGGCAGCATTGGCTGCTGACGCATTGGCGGGCAGAGAGCGACCGTCTGACCTATCGGCGGTTCTTCAATATCACCGGCCTGATCGGTGTCCGCGTGGAAGACCATGCGGTTTTCGAGCGTATCCACGCGCGGCCACTTGCAATGGTGCGGGCCGGCGAGGTCGATGGGCTGCGGATCGATCATATCGACGGGCTGGCGGATCCGACGGCGTATTGCGGGCAGCTCCGCCGCGCGGTGAAGCCGGATACGATTTTGCTCATCGAGAAAATTCTCGGCCGCGAGGAGCCGCTGCGGAATTGGCCGATCACCGGCACCACCGGCTACGAGCGGCTGAACGACATTAACGGCTTGTTCGTCGATCCCGACGGATGGCGTGCGTTGGATGGCTATCTGGTGAGCCGCGGTGCTCTGGCGGCCGAACCGGAAGCCCGGCTAGCGGCGGCTAAGGCCTTCGTGCTCCGCACGAGCTTTGTCGCGGAGGTCAATAAGCTCGGCGAACTCGCCTTGCGGCTGGCGAAGGACGATCCGCGGGCCGCCGACTTCGGGCCCTCGACGTTGCGGGACGGGATCGTGGCGCTGCTCATCCGGTTTCCGGTGTATCGCAGCTATGGGCCGGATACGGGGTCGGATCCGGCGGATCATGCGCCTTGGGAAGCGGCGCTCGGTCTCGTCACTGAGCATGACAACCCCTGGGTGGCGCAGGCGGCCCGGTTCCTGGTGGCGCGGGTGGCCAAAACGACCGACACGATCGCGGAGGAGTTCGTTCGCCGCTTCCAGCAGCTCAGCGGCCCAGCCATGGCGAAAGGACTGGAGGATACCGAGTTCTACCGCAGCGTCGCGTTGAGTTCAGTCAATGAGGTGGGCGGCGATCTTGCCCAGCCCTGGCGCAGTGCTGAGGAGTTCCACGCGATCTTCACCGCCCGCGCAGCGGAGGGACGGCAGGATCTCATTCCTCTCGCGACCCATGACACCAAGCGCGGGCCGGAGACCAGGGCGCGGATCAATGCGCTCTCGCTTTGGCCCATCGAGTGGATTGAGGCCTTTGAGAGCTGGCACGAGATCAATGCTCCGCTGTTCAAAACGGTGGCGGGTGAGGCGGCACCCGATCTGACCGATGAGTGGCTGATCTATCAGACGCTGCTCGGGGCCTGGCCGATCTCGGTGGAGCGGCTGTCCGAATACCTCACCAAGGCGATGCGGGAAGCGAAGCGGCTGAGCTTTTGGGAGAATCCCAACGAGGAATACGAGGCCGCCGTGCAAGGTTTCGCCAAGGCTCTGGTGCAGGGCAAGACGAGTGAGGCTTTCCGCGCACAGCTTGATCGCGCGGTCGTGGCGGTTGAGCCGACGGCGCGGGTCCATGCGATTGCCCAGACGATTCTCCAACTGACGCTGCCGGGCACGCCTGACATTTATCAGGGCACGGAGTTCTGGGATCGCAGCCTGGTCGATCCCGACAATCGCCGTCCGGTGGATTATGCGGCACGTGCCGCCGTTCTGGCGGAAGCGTCCCCCCTCAGCCTCGCCAGCCGCAATGATGGCTTCGCGAAGCTGACAGTGACGCATCGGCTTTTAGCGTTGCGTGCGAGCGAATTGGCGTTGTTTCAACACGGCGATTACCGGGCGGTGGCGCTAGCCGGCGGCGCGGGGTGGCTCGGTTTCACGCGTAGTCACGGAGATCGGCACCTTCTCGTTGTGGTGCCGACGCGGTGGAGTGGCGATGGCGGGTTGTCGCTTCCGCCGGAGGTTGGGACGGGTTGGAGGGACGTGTTGACGGGTGTCGAAGTTGCCGCAGCGGATGGGACGAAGCGTGACGCAAGCTGGCCGTTTATTGTTGCGACGCGGGTTGGGTGAAGGCCGAGGCGAAGGCCGCTTATGCTCCCGTGCCGAGCGTCGTGGACACAAGAGTGGTCGTGCACGGCGCGGGGCGGTGATCCTGGTTTGGTAGAGCCAGCTCAGCATGCGGCGATCGCGAGCGACTCTTCCGCGGAGAGTCGGCCGCGACTAGTCGCGTATGGCTGGAGAGGCGCGAGGCTTGCTCCGGTTGGCGGCGACGCCAGGAGCGGCCGGTTCTTCGGCGTCGGGGTCGGCACCCTTCTTCCCCATATTGCTGCCGAATAGCGCAAGTCTCGCAAATGCAGCGAAAGACACCCAGGGGTGTTTTATCTGAAAAGTTGCCGCTCTCATCTGGAAGAATAGTTGCAAAGCTCTCCGACCGAACTCTCTCGGGCTGATTTTGCCCGCTGCAAGAAGAACATCAAGTTGCCCGGCCCTCTGGAACAACGGCCCAAGGATCATTGCCTGGGGGTTGAAGCCCATCCCTGGCATCATGCCCATACCCATCCCGTTCATGCCCATGCCGCCGATCCCGTTCATGCCCATGCCCATGCCGGGCAGTCCGCCCATGCCAGGCATCATGCCCATGCCGCCGATCCCGTTCATGCCCATGCCCATGCCCATGCCGGGCAGTCCGCCCATGCCAGGCATCATGCCCACGCCGCCGATACCGTTCACGCCCATGCCCGTGCCGGGCAGTCCGCCCATGCCCATGCCAGGCATCATGCCGCCGATGCCGTTTACGCCAATGCCTGGAACTCCCCCCGCGTTGGGCAGGCTCGTCGAATTCGGTTTTGGCGAGGAGTCGGCAGCCCGACGCGGCGGAGATGGCGTTGCCGAACTATGACCCGCGGCCAGACTCGCGACGGAAGCTTGCTTGGTATTCGCGGTCAGCAGATGGTTCTGGAAGCTGTTAGCAGCGTCGCCCACAGCAGCAGCCTTCGACGGTATCGCAGCGATCCGTCCAATGCTCTGCGTCTGATCGATCGTCTGTGCCACCTCGCCGCTCCCCTTCAGATCGGAGCGATAGGATCACAGTTACATTAAAATGACATTACGATTGCCGCTTCTATCGGCGTCGGCACGTACTAGCATGAGCGCCGACAGAGGCTACGCCGCCTCCGTATCCAGCGCGTAGCCCGCGGCGCGCACGGTGCGGACCACGTCCAGTTCGCCCTCGCCGTTGATCGCCTTGCGCAGGCGACGGATATGGACGTCGACGGTGCGCGGCTCGACATGGATCGAGGGGCCCCAGATGGCGTCCAGCAGTTCCTCGCGCGAGAAGACGCGGCGGGGCCGCTGCATCAGGAACTCCATCAGCCGGTATTCGGTCGGGCCGAGATGCAGCGCGCGGCCGTTGCGGCTGATGCGATGGGCCGCGAGGTCCAGCACAATGTCGTGGAAGCGCAGCTCGCCTTTGGCCGGCACCGTGTTGGAGCGGCGCATGAGGGCACGCATCCTGGCCACGAGTGCCTCAGTGCTGAAAGGTTTCGTCACGTAGTCGTCGGCGCCGGTATTGAGCCCGCGCACAGTGTCCTGATCCTCGCCACGGGCAGAGATCATGATCACCGGCAATTCGCGCATCGCCGGACGCCTGCGGATCTGACGGCAGACCTCGATGCCGGACAGATGCGGCAGCATCCAGTCAAGCAACACCAGGTCAGGCTTGAGTTCGGAGATGCGGGTCAGCGCCTCCTCGCCATCGCCGGCTTCCTCGACGCGGAAGCCCTGCTTTTCGAGGTTGTAGCGCAGCATGGTCATGAGCGCGGCCTCGTCCTCGACAATGAGGACGAGCGGCTTGCTGGAAGCGACGAGGCTTTCCGGGATCACGCTGGGTGTCTCCGTTCAATCCGTGCGGCGGTTGAGGGCGACCGAGCTTTCGCCGCGCGGCCGTTCGTCTCCGATTGCTTCGCCAGTGATGGCATAATGCAGCGTCTCGGCAATATTCGTTGCATGGTCGCCCATGCGCTCTAGATTCTTCGCAATGAAAAGTAGATGCGTGCAGGGCGTGATATTGCGCGGATCTTCCATCATATAGGTGATCTGCTCGCGGAAGATGCCGGTGTAGACGTCATCGATCTCGCGATCGGCGTGCCAGACGTCCTGCGCGCGGGACGCGTCATTATCGCCCACCGCATCGACCGTGTTCTTGAGAATCTCCTGCACCAGCCTCGCCATATGGCCGAGGCCGCTCAGCGTGTAAGGCTGCGCCATGTCGTTGAGCACGAGGCTACGCTTGGCGACATTTGCCGCGTAATCTCCGATGCGTTCGAGATCGCCGCTGATCTTGAGCGTCGCGACAACAAGGCGGAGGTCGGCGGCGACAGGCTGGCGCAGCGCGAGCAAGCGGATCGCGAATTGCTCGATCTCCCGCTCCAGCGCATCGACCTGCGGATCGTCCTGCACCGCGAAGGTCGCCGCCTGCACGTCATGCTCGATCACCGCGCGGGTAGCATTGGCGGCCTGGGATTCAACCAGCCCGCCCATCTGCGTGATAAGACCGCGCAGCCTGCTCAACTCCTGGTCGTAACTTTTCACGATGTGCTCCACCTGCGGGCCGGCCATGATTCTGTTCCGATCAACCGAAGCGGCCCGTGATGTACTCCTGGGTCTGGCGCTTCACCGGATTGGTGAAGATGCGCTCGGCGGCGCCGACTTCAATGAGTTCCCCCAGGTAGAAAAACGCCACGCGATCAGCGCAGCGCGCCGCCTGCTGCATATTGTGTGTTACGATGACGATGGTGAAGTCGCGCTTAAGCTCGTCGATCAGCTCCTCGATCTTTAGTGTGCTGATGGGATCGAGCGCGCTGGTCGGCTCGTCGAGAAGAATAACCTCGGGGCGGACGGCAATACTGCGCGCGATGCAGAGGCGCTGCTGCTGGCCGCCGGAGAGGCCGCTCGCCGTGGTCCGCAGGCGATCCTTTACCTCGTCCCACAAGGCCGCACGGGTGAGCGACCACTGCACCCGCTCATCCAGCGCGGCGCGTGACAGCTTCTCGTGCAGGCGGACGCCGAAAGCGACGTTGTCGTAGATCGACATCTGGAAGGGCGTCGGCTTCTGGAAGACCATGCCGATGCGGCCGCGCAGCTGGTTGAGGTCGATATCGGGCGCCACGATATTGACCTCGTCGAGCATCACCTCGCCCTCGGCGCGCTGGCCTGGATAGAGGTCATACATGCGGTTTATGACGCGCAGCAGGGTCGACTTGCCGCAGCCCGAGGGCCCGATCATGGCGACGACCTGACGGTCGGGGATCTCGAGATTGATCTGTTTAAGGGCCTGGTTGGACCCGTAATAAAAATTAAGGCCGCGGATCGAAATGCGGCTCTGGGCGTCAGCCTTTGCAGCGGCCGCCGGTATCGGGCCTGGCCTCAGCCGCTCAGACACTGCCATCTCCATCCACTCGCCCCAATGCCCACATCAGCCTCACCAGCTCTCGCCGGATTGTTGCCCGCATAGAGGAGTGCATGCGGTCCGGCCATGGGCGTAGCGTGAAGGTTTGATGACGGGGTGTCGAGAGCAAGCGCTCTCCGCCCCGAGATCAGAGGCGGAGAGTATCGGGTGAAGTCACTCGGCGGCCTGGGCCGTCTCGTCCCGCAGTTCGACCACGCGGAGATAGGGCCGCAGTTCCTTCCAGCCTTGTGGGAATCGCACCTTGGCGTCTTCGTTTGACAAAGCGGGCGAGATGATGACCGGCTGGCCCGGCTGCCAGTCCGACGGTGTCGAAACCTTATTCTTATCCGTGAGTTGCAGGCTGTCGATCACCCGGAGGATCTCAGCGAAGTTGCGGCCGGCGCTGGGCGGATAGGTCAGCGTGAGGCGGACCTTCTTGTTCGGATCAATCACGAAAACGCTGCGGACGGTGACGCTTGGATCGGCCTCGGGATGGACCATGCCGTAGAGGCTGGAGACCGTCCGGTCCTTATCCGCGAGCACTGGGAAGTTGAGGGACTGACCCTGGGTCTCGCGGATGTCCTCGGCCCAGCTGGCGTGGTTCTCGGTGCTATCGACCGAAAGCCCGATGACCTTCACGTCGCGCTTCTTCCATTCCGGCTCGAGTCGCGCGACGGCGGCCAATTCGGTGGTGCAGACGGGGGTGAAGTCTTTCGGGTGGCTAAACAGGACGCCCCAGGACGAGCCCAGGTAGTCGTGGAAGCGGATGCGGCCGCGGCTGCTGTCCTGCTCGAAATCGGGGGCCGTCTGCCCTAGCTGGATGGTCATTCTGGCTTCTCCTTGCCGTTCGGTCGCGCTCAGATCGCACCTTGCGGGAGGGCGATCAAGCGTTCGCCGGGCAGTGGCAAGAGTGAGCGTTCCGCGCGGCATCTATGGAGTTTTCTACTATCTAAAATCTTTGTGGGAGAATTTTATGTCCAAGAAAGGCTTTTGATCGCGGACCGGAGAAGTTTCTTCCGCGAGACCTGATGTAGGACGGGCTGCGGCGCTTACTCCTTTCCTGCAAAGGGAGGGGGTGGGTATGGTTGTACGGCGATACTTCGACCCCTTTGCGCGCGGAAGAACTCACCCCCTGTCCCCTCCCTTGCAGGGAGGGGACAGCCAGCCCGCAGATGCCGGCTCGGATTTTGCGAGCGGCACATGTCAGCGCAAGGGCTGGCTCCATATGGTCACGCCGATCGGCCCCACGGTGACGGGTACGCCCGCGCCGTTTGCGCGACCGCTTTCCGGCCGGTAAATGCTTGGCGGCGGCCTTCAGTCGCGACAATTCCAACCGTATCAAGGGCCACAATGCAGCTGGAACCCGGCCGAACGCTCACCGCTCGTGGCTTGCTCTTCGACATGGACGGAACGCTGGTCGATTCGGGACCGGTCGTGGAGCGTGTCTGGTCGGCCTGGGCGATCGACCAAGGTCTGGATGTCGCTGGCCTCTTGCCTGTCGCGCATGGACGGCGGGCGATCGAAACCATCATGATGTTCGCCCAGCACGTGCGGGATCCCGAAGCCGAGGCCCGTAAGCTTGAGGATGCCGAGCGGCTGGACATTGAGGGCCTCAAGCCCATCGAGGGTGCGCTGGCGCTCATCGCAAGTCTGCCGGCCGATCGCTGGGCGCTCGTGACCTCGGCGGATGAGTCGCTGGCCCGGACGCGCCTCGCTGCCTGCGGGCTTCCGGTGCCGGATGTAATGGTGACGGCCGAATCGGTGGAACGCGGCAAGCCCGCGCCTGATCCGTATTTATTGGGGGCGCGGGGGCTCGGCTTCGACGCCAGCGATTGTATCGTGTTCGAGGATGCGGATGCAGGCCTCGCCTCGGGTCATGCCGCGAAAGCGCAGGTCATCGCGGTCGCGTCCCTTCAGTCGCCTGAAGCGCTGGACCGGAAGAAGGAGCTTTGGGTTCCTGACCTCAGCCGTCTGCGCGTGCGGTTGGTCGATGGACTTTTGCATCTGACCATCGAAGGCTAATCCAGCAGCAAATGCAGCGCGACGCTCTGCCTCGCCTTGGTCACGCTGGCGCCCGGAAAGCGACATCCTCCACCGCCAGTTAGGCGAAATGCAGAGACGCCGTGAGGTCAGAATGATGCGCTTTCTCCGATCTCCCTCTTTCCGCGCCGGCCGAGTCATGGTGCTCGGCGCTGTCGCGCTTGGAGCCCTGGCGATCGCCCATCCGAAGCCGGCGGAAGCTTGGTGGCGTGGCGGCTATTGGTATGGGCCGCCGGTCCCACCGCCAGTCTATTACGCGCCCCGGCCTTACTACGCAGCGCCGCCGGTGTATTACGCGCCCCCGCCACTGCCGCCCACGGTCTATTATCCGCCCCCTGCGAGTTACGGTCCGGGACCGACCGCGCGTAGCTGCTACGCGAGCCCTGTCGTCTGCCCGATGGAGGTGCCGCGGCCCATCGGCGTCGGCTGCTATTGCTCCGATGGCGCGGGTGGACGTGTTTGGGGTCGGACCGGCTGAGGCTTGAGCGCCGCCGCTTTCTGTAGCAGGAGCGCGGCATGAGCAGTTCCTCCCCGCGCCGCGTCCATGCCCTCATCGTCTGTGCCGGGCGCGGGCAGCGCATGGGCGGCGGGGTTCCGAAGCAGTATCGCACGCTAGGTGGGACCGCGATCCTGCGGCGCACCGCCGTCGCCTTCCTCGACCATCAGGCAGTAAGCGGCGTGATGGTGGTGATCCATCCGGACGACCGACCGCTATACGACGCGGCTGTTGCGGGCCTGCCGTTGTTGCCGCCAGTTCATGGCGGGGCGAGCCGCGACGCCTCGGTGCGGCTCGGGCTTGAGGCGCTGGAAGCCGAGGCGCCGGATTGCGTGCTGATCCATGACGGCGTGCGGCCCTTCGTGACGGCGGCGACGATCGCGGCAGTTACCGAGGCGCTGACCTCCGGCCCGGCCGCCATCGCGGCGATGCCTGTCTTCGACACGATCAAGCGTTGCGAGGGCGGCGTTATCACCGCGACCATCGAGCGTGCGCCTTTGTGGCGAGCGCAGACGCCGCAGGGATTCCACTACGCCACGATCCTCGCCGCCCATCGTGCGGCTGCTTCCCGGCCTGGCCATCTCCCGGCTTTTACGGATGATGCAGCTGTCGCCGAGGAGGCTGGTATCCCGGTTCGGGTCGTCGAAGGCACCGAGGACAATTTCAAGATCACGACGGAAGCCGATCTACGCCGCGCCGAGCGGCATTTGCGCGAGCTCTTGTAGGTCGCCGGTCGCGCTCGCAAATCTCCGCTTGACTGGGAATCCTCTCCGGTCAGCCTGGTTGGCTCTTTTCGGTCCGCCACGCTCGATGCCGGCGCGACCAGCCCTCAAAATCGTTTCTGGAGCCTAAAGTCTCATGACAAGCACCACAAAGACCGCCCTCGTTACTGGCGCCAACAAGGGCATCGGCCGCGCCATCGCGAAAGGCTTGGCGAAGCAAGGCTATACCGTCTGGATCGGCGCAAGGGACGCCGGGCGCGGCGAGGCGGCCGCGGAGCAGTTGCGTGAGGAGGGGCTCGACGTTCGGTTCCTCCCGCTCGATGTCGGCGACGACGCCAGTGCCAAGGCTGCCGCCACGAGTCTCGCCGAGCAGACCGACCATCTCGATGTCCTGGTCAATAATGCCGGTGTAGCCCTGGAGGGGATGGACGGGGTCATCAAGCCGAGCACGCTCGAGATGGCGAAGCTCAAGGCAACCTATGAGGTCAATGTCTTCGGGCCAGTCCGTGTCACCCAGGCCTTCGTCCCGCTGCTTCGCGAGGCACCGGCGGCGCGGATCGTGATGATGAGCAGCGGGCTTGGCTCGATCGCGCGGCAAGCCGATCCGAATGGTGCTTTCACGAGCCTCAACCTGCTCGGATACAGCAGTTCCAAGACTGCCTTGAACGCGGTGACCGTCGCCTTCGCGAAGGAATTTCGTGAGACGCCGATCAAGATCAACGCCGCCTGCCCCGGCTATGTCGCAACCGACCTTAATGGAAACAGCGGGACGCGCACCGTCGAGCAGGGCGCCACGATCGCCCTCCGCCTCGCGACGCTTCCGGCGGACGGTCCGAGCGGCGGCTATTTCAACGAGGACGGCCCGCTGCCCTGGTAAGGGCGGACTACTTGGCGGGCGGTGTCAGCGAGACGCCATTCGCCTCCGCGACGAAATCGGACAGCATCGGAACGTAATCCTCGCCGCGTCCAGCGCCCACGGCGGAGGCGAAGGCGTTCCGCACGGCGGCGCCCATCGGATTGGCGAAGCCGCTCGCGCCGGCGAAGCCCGCGAGATAGGTCATGTCCTTGGCGGCGTTGCGGATGGCGAATTGATGGGCGTTGCGGTCACGCTCCAGGACGTATTTGAAGAAGGTCTGGTAGAAGGGACAGTCCATCCGGCCGCCGCGAATCACGCTGTCAAAGACCTGCGGCGTGAGACCGGCCTTGGCGCCTAGAGCGAGCGCCTCCGAATAGAGCGCCGCGTACCCCATCGAGACGAAGTTGTTCAGCAGCTTCATGGTGTGGCCGGTGCCGGTCGGGCCGGTATGCGCGACCCGGCCCGCGAAGGCGTCCAGGACCGGGCGGACCCGCGCCACTGTCGCCTCGTCGCCGCCCACCATCACATCGAGCGTTCCGGCGGCGGCATCCTTAGGCGTGCGGCTGAGCGGGGCGTCGATCAAGGTGATGCCGCTCGCCTTGAGGCTTTCGGCCAGACGCAAGGTTTGCGAGGGGTCGGAGGTCGAGCAATCGACGATCACCAGCGGCTTGCCGGCTGCTGCTAGACCCTGCGGTCCCTCCACCACCGCCGCGACTTCCGGCGAGCCCGTGACGCAGAGAACGACGATGTCGGAGCGCTCGGCGAGATCGCGTGGACTACTCGCTTCCACCGCGCCTTCGGCGACCAGATCCTCGATCGGCGCCCGGTTGCGGTGGGCCAGCACGGCGAGCGGCCAGCCCTTGACGAGGATGTTGCGCGCCATGCCTTGCCCCATGAGGCCGAGGCCGATGAACCCGATGCGTTCCTTGCGGGCGGCCTCGCTCATGATGGTAGTCCCTCTCGTGCAGCGTCAGGCCGTCTATCGCCCGGCGAGCGCGGGTGCGCGGGCGCCGAGGGGCAGAATGACGCGGCCATGCGCCTCGTTGATGATCTCGCCGGCCGAAACGTAGAAGGCGATGATGGCGGTGACCAGCCCGGCATAGCCGCCGATCTTAGTGCAGATGCCCATACCCCAAGCGCCCAGAGCTAGCAGCAGGAAGGTGATCCAGAGGGCGAGGAAGATGAACGACACGGCGCGGGCATGCGCGAGGCTACCGATCCACATGTAGAAGGTGAAAAAGCCCCACATGAAGAGATACCAACCGACGAAAGCTGGCGGAACGTGCGCGGCGAAGAACAGGACGAAAAGCGCGAAGGACCACCAGAAGGCGCCGTAACCGCAGAATGCCACGAAGCCGAAGGTATTGCCGCGCGGCAGTTCCAGCAGCCCAGCGCAGAACTGCGCCGCGCCACCGAAAGTAAAGGCGAGCGCCAGGACCATCGGCACAGCGGCGCCGCCGTACCAGCCGGCATTGACCATGCTCAGCATCCAGGTCGTCAAAGCGAAGCCGGCAAGCCCAAGGGGCGCCGGATTGGCGAGCTTGATCATAGGACTATCCTCCCGCTCGCCGGGCCGGCGTTTCGCCGCCCGGTCATTGCTATTGCACCCGCGCAGCAGGCGGGCGGCGCATTCTATCGCGTCCTAGCAACGACCAGGAAGAAGAAATGTAACATCAGCGGCCTAACGTCCAAACCTCATGGCAGGTTTCCGACGTCGGATGGCGGGCGTCAGCTTTCGTCGAGCTGGGACCGCACCCAGTTGTGCAGTTTATGCACGAGATACTCCTCGGGCATCAGCGTGCCAGTGCGATGACGGAGCGAGTGCAGGCCTTTTTGGTTGAGTTCGCAAAGTGCGACGTCCTGCCGCATCACCAGATCGGCGAATTCCACCGCTTTGGGCAGATCAAAGGCGGGATCGTTCAAGGTCTCGGCCGGGAAGAGCCACTCGGCGGTGAGTTCGGTCTGCTCCGGGCCGAGCGGACGCATATGCACGATGCGCACATAGTCGATATGGGCGACCATGTACATCGAGGGGAGCTTGGTGAAATAGGTCTGGCCGGCGGCGCGCTCCGCTTCGGTCAGCTTCGGGAAGGTGTACGGCAAGGCCCGCCCGTCCATCGACCAGGTCTCGGCGCCGATCTTGAGCCCGCCCTTCAGCTTGGGATCCGTGGTGTCGCCCTGCGCGCGCCAGTTGGGGTCGTCGCGCTGAGACAGCAGGCCGCGGCTGTAAATCGGCACGATGTCCGAGAGCTCGGGATGGGCATGGGCGCAGTGCAGGCACTCGTTGTAATTCTCCCAGAAGACCTTCCAGTTGCAGGCGAGAAGCTTGCGGACTGAGTGCCCGACGCGAAGATCGGCAAGAGGCCAGTTGTCGACGGGTGCTGAATCGTCGCGATCGGGCGCGGCATCGAAGGGTCCCGCATTCTCATCGAGGTTAATGAAGACGAAACCGTTCCACTCGGCCAGGGCGATCTTGTAGAGACCGTGATCCGCCTTGCTGAAGTCCGGCGCACAAAGCTTGGACGGCATACGCGCGAGTTCGCCGGTCAGCTTATAGGTCCAGGCATGATAGGGGCAGGTGATGGCGCGCGCCTGCAATCTGCCGCTGGGCTCGGTCTTCAGCACCGCGCCGCGATGGCGGCAGGTGTTGTGGAAGGCGTTCAGCGCGCCGTTCTCGTCCCGCACGAGCAGCACATTCTGGTCGCCGATCTCGAAGGTGCGGAAGGCGAGCGGAGCATCAAGTGTTTCGCTGCGGCAGAGATAGATCCAGTTACGATACCAGATATTGCGCAGCTCGCGGTGATACTGCGCCGGATCGAAATACCAGTTGCTGGGCAGCGTCGGCTTAACCTGGGTCAGACCATTGACCTCGGGCTCGGCCTCCAGAATGTCACTCATGCGATCCTCCAAAAATCTTCAGGCCCGCGCCGCGGCTTCGGCGGCGAAGGCGAGTTGTTCGTCACGCAGCCGCTTGCGCTCGCGCGACGCCATGACGAAGCCGGCGATGATCGTGCCGATCGTGACGAATGCGATGACGATGGCCGCGAGGGCGTTGACGTCAGGCTTTACGTCCAGCTTGACCTCGGAAAAGATCAGCAGCGGCAAGGTTGTGGAACCGGGACCGGCGACGAAGCTCGAAATCACCAGATCGTCGAGCGAGAGGGTGAAGGCGAGCAGCCAGGCCGATAGCAGCGCGGGGGCGATAATGGGCAAGGTGATGTCGAACAGGATGCGAAGAGGCCGGCAGCCGAGATCCATCGCGGCTTCTTCCAACGAGCGATCCAACGCGACCAGGCGGGATTGCAGCACCACCGTGACGTAGGAAGTGCAGAAGGTGATATGCGCGATGGCGATCGTCAGCATGCCGCGATCGGCCGGCCAGCCGATGAGCTGCCCCATGGCGATAAACATGAGCAGCAGCGAGATGCCGGTGATGACGTCGGGCATTACCAGCGGTGCGGTAATCATGCCGCTGAACAAGGTGCGCCCCCGGAAGGGGCCGAAGCGGGCCAGCGAATAGCCTGCCATCGTGCCCAGCACGACAGCACAGGTGGCGGCGGTCAGCCCAATCTCCAGCGTACGGCGAGCGGCGGCCATCATGAAGCCGTTGTGGAAGAGCGAGGCGTACCACTTTGTCGAGAAACCACCCCACAGCATCACGATGCGGGAGCTGTTGAAGCTGAAGATGATCAGCGTGATGATCGGGATGTACAGGAAGGCAACGCCGACCCCGAAGACCAGCCGGGCGACACCGAGTTTCCTCATGGCGCGTCGACCTGTTTCGCCTGGAGGTATTGAAACAGGATCATCGGGATGACGAGCGCGAGGAGCAGCGCGATGGCGACCGCAGAGGCCGTCGGCCAGTCTCGATTGGAGAAGAATTCGTCGTAGAGCACGCGGCCGATCATGACGTTGCTCGCATTCCCCAGCAGATCCGGGATCACGTATTCACCGACCGCCGGAATGAAGACGAGAAGCGATCCGGCGATGACGCCGGGGATCGAGAGTGGGAAAGTGATGTCCCGGAATACCGCAAACGGCTTCGCGCCGAGATCGGCGGCCGCTTCATCGAGCGTGCGATCGAGCCGTTCCAGGCTCGCGTAGAGCGGCAGGATCATGAAGGGCAGATAGGAATAGACGATGCCGACATAGACCGCGAAGGGCGTGTAGAGCATCTGCAGAGGGGCGTGCGTCACATGCGCCCATTGCAGGAAGCGGTTCAGTAGACCGTTGGTGTCGAGGATGCCGAGCCAGGCGTAAACACGTAGTAGAAACGGCGTCCAGAATGGCAGCACCACGACCAGCAGCATGATGTTGCGCGTCTGCCGCGTGGCCCGCGCGATGGCGAGCGCCATCGGGTAGCCGAGCAGCAGGCAGAAGACGGTCGAAATCGCGGCGATCTTCAGGGAGTTTAGATAGGCGCGGAGATAGAGATCATCCTGCCACAGACTGGCGAAGTTATCCCAGGTGACGGTCAGCGCCAGGTGGTCGCCGTCGGGGTAGCTCAGCAATGGCGTGAAGGGCGGACGAGCGACCACGGAATCGGCGAAGCCGATCTTCAGGACGATCGCGAAGGGGATGAGGAAGAAGAGCAGCATCCAGCCGAAGGGAACCGCGACCATGATGCGCTGCCAGGAGTTCCCTAAGCTGTGCAGCATGTTTCCCGGGAAGCGGAGGCGGTCATTTGGACGTGGGCCGGGCGGCAGACCGGCAAGCTCCTCCGGCACGATGGCGGCACCGGGACCGATCGGCGCCGGGGTGGCGAGACCGCCTGAGTCGAGAAACTCGCTCATGGCGTCACCGAGCCCCGTAACCCGTCATGCTCGGCCTTCGCGTGCCGTGACGGGTTGCTTTGGTCGCACGCCTTCGCGCGCCATGACGGTTGGGTTTGGTCGTGGGTCGGGCAGTGCATCCCCCCCGCCCTCATTCCGTCAGCAGCACGGCGGACGCCGGGTCCCAGGTCAGGAAGACGCGCTCGTCCCAGTCCGCCCGCAAAGCCAAGGCGCGATCGGCGTTGGTGACGTTGACGGAAACCAGCCGGCCGTCTCCGACATCGATGCGGTAGGAGGTCGTGCCGCCGAAATAGCCGAGATCCTTGACCTTCCCTGCAACCATGTTCTGCGTCGCCGCGACCGGCGTGAGTGACAGCCGGATCTTCTCGGGCCGCACGGCGACCCAGACCGGCGTGCCATCCGGCACCGGCGCGCCGGGATGGGCGAGGAGGAAATCTCCGCCCTCCTTGCCCTTCACGCGCAACAACCGGTCCTCAAGCCCCAGCACCACGCCCTCGAACATGTTCATCGTGCCGATGAAGCCGGCGGTGAAGCGGCAGTTGGGATATTCATAAATCTCGATCGGGCGGCCGACCTGATAGACCTGCCCGCGATCCATGACCGCGATACGAGTGGAGAGGGTCATCGCCTCTTCCTGGTCATGTGTCACCACGATGAAGGTGATGCCCACCTTGTCCTGGATGTTCATGAGTTCGTACTGCGTCGCCTCGCGCAGCTTCTTGTCGAGCGCGCCCAGCGGCTCGTCGAGCAGCAGCGCCTTGGGGCGCTTGACCAGGGACCGCGCCAAAGCCACGCGCTGACGCTGGCCGCCGGAAAGCTGGTGCGGCTTGCGCTCGGCATAGGGACGAAGCTGTACCAGCGCCAACGCCTCATCGACGCGCTTGGCGATCTCTGCGCGGGCGACACCGTCTTTCTTCAGGCCATAGGCGACGTTGTTGAAAACGCTCATATGCGGAAACAGCGCATAGGATTGGAACATCATATTGACCGGCCGCTCGTAAGGCGGGACGCCGGTCATGTCCTGGCCGTCGATGATGATGCTGCCGGAACTTGGCGTCTCGAACCCCGCGATCATCCGCAGCAACGTGGTTTTGCCGCAGCCGGAGCCGCCCAGCAGCGAGAAAAGCTCGCCCTTGTAGATTTTGAGGCTGACATCCTGCAGCGCGACGAAGGTGCCGAACTGCTTGCTGACGCCACGGATTTCGATGAAGGGCTTGGCCGCGCTATCGCGCCAAGGCTCCGTCACATCCGGTATCGCGGCGGAAACGCCCCCGGCCGGAAGATTGGTGTCTGGCCGAAGGAGCGTTTCCGCCATTGCATCAGCCTCGCTCAGGAACCGGTCTTGAAGTCGGAGAAGGCGCGGGTCTCGGCCTTGGTCGCCTTGGGCGGTAGCGGCTCCTCGCCGAAAGTGCGCTTCATGGTTTCCGCATCGGGGTAATTCGCCGGATCGCCGGTGATGCTTTTCGGGATGAGCGGTGTCGATTTGTAGTTGGCGTTCGCGTAGTTCGTGACCTCGGTGATGCCGGCCATCACATCGGGGCGCTGCAGGTAGTTGATGAACTTCAGCGCGCCATCGACGTTCTTGGCGTCAGACGGAATGAAGACCGCATCGAACCACAGGCCTGAGCCTTCCTTGGGGATGGTATAGGCGAGATTGACGTTCGCCTTGGCGCTCTGTGCATTCGCGACGGCGGTCGCGTAATCACCCGACCAGGTCATCGCGATACAGATCGATTTCTGCGGCAGCGCGGTGAGGTAATTTGAATTGTCGAAGACGCGGACATTGGACCGGATCTTGGCCAGCATCTCCTTGGCCTTGCGATAATCGGCCGGGTTCTGCGTATTCGGGTTGATGTGCAGGTAGCTCAGCGCCATCGGCATGACGTCGGTCGGGCCGTCGAAAAAGGACACGCCGCAGTCCTTGAACTTCGAGACGACGGCCGGATCGAACAACATCGCGAGCGAACCGACCGGGGCATCCGGCATCCGCTGCTTGATCATGTCGACATTGTAGGTGAATCCGGTGGTGCCCCACATATAGGGCACGCCATATTGCATATCCGGATCGTAAGAGTCGTAACGCTTGACCAAACTCGGATCCAGATTGGCGAGGTTCGGCAGCTTCGACTTGTCGAGCTTCATGTAGATGCCCGCCTTGATGTCCTGCGGGCCGTAATTCGACGCCGAATGGACCACCACGTCGTAACCGGTGTGGCCCGCCATGAGCTTGGCCTGCACGGTCTCGGACGAATCATAGGTGTCGTAGACCACCTTGATTCCGGTTTCCTTGGTGAAGTTCTTGAGTGTATCTGTGCCGATATATTCGGCCCAGTTGTAGACGTAGATGGTCGGCTGGTCGGCCGCGGCGGGCCTATGCCCGGAGAGGAGCGTGGCGGCGGCCAAGGCCCCCACCCAGATCAGCGTCTTCGAGCGCATCATCGGCACAGTTTCCTTGTCACTTGGCGTTTATCCTGCGGCGACCGGCCTCGCGCGCCCCGAGCGAGCTTGGACCCGACCTTGTTACGGCTGACATGATGGTCGCGGGACTTCCCGCTTGGCAACCATGTCCGACCAATCCTCCCAAAACTTCATTTGCCCGAAAATGCGCGAGGGAATACGGCGGCCAGGAAGCTGTCGATAGTCTGGCGGCCCGGCTCGCGGTCGATGCGGCCGGGGCTGAACAGCAGGCCGAGCCATATACCGTCGGTCAAGGCGCTCAAGCCGCTCGCCGCTCTTTCCGCCGCCATCTCCATTGCGGTCCCACCGCCGGCCTCGATCACAGCAGCGCAGAGCCCAACGAGTTCGGCATGATGCTCGGCCTCCCGTTGCGCGCAGCGGGCGAGGAAGGCTGGGCGAGCGCGGGCCTCGCCATAGAAGGCGTGCCAGACGGCGATGCGGCGGCGCGTGCAGACCTGCGGGTCGAGATCCGCCATCATCATCGCGCGCAGACGGGCAGCTGGGGCGGCGCCGGCATTGTCGATGGCGTGCCGCCAGCACAGGCGATATTCCTCGGACAGGTAATCGAGCGTCGCGTCGAGCAACTGGGCTTTGCTGACGAAGTGGAAGTTCACCATGCCGGTGGCGAGCTTCGCGCGCTGCGCCACCCCGGAGATCTTCAGACCCGAGAGGCCGTTCTCGGCGATCTCGGCGACCGTGCTCTCAATCAATTGACGGCGCCGGACCTCGCGGCTGGCGGTGCGGTCCAGGCCCCGACCGGAGCGTTCGGAAGAGATTGGGAGTGGCGCCACATCCTCGTCCTCGTCACGCATTTCTCGATCGAATTCGATCACTGCCCCCTGCCGTCCCGCGTCGCCGATTAAGCCCGATCATGCCTCAGGTAAGGCGAGACACGCAATGCTTTCCTGCCATATCTTGACTGAATATGCATTCAGTCGCTGGACAGAACGCTGGTCTGGGGCGTAGCCTTAGTCTCATAACAGCCCGTGATGAGAAGAATGTCCGTATCGAACCAGAGGCCCCTCACCCGCAGCCGGCAGCAGATGGCGAAAGCCCGAACCAAGCTGCCTTTCGGCGTGGCCTCGACGTTTCGCTACTGGGGCGAGAATACGATCTATGTGAAGGAAGGCCGCGGCGCCCGGATCTGGGACATCGACGACAACGAATATGTCGATTACCGGCTGGGCTATGGCCCCGCCATCCTGGGTTATGCCGATCCCCGTGTGGATGCGGCAGCCATGGAGGGCATGAAGGTCGGCGGCGTTTTCGCGCTGGCGACCGAGAAGGAATACGAGGTCGCGACCCGGATCAGCCGCATGGTGCCGGCGGCCGAGTTGATCCGCTTCTCCAATTCCGGGACCGAAGCCGTAATGGCGGCGCTGCGCCTGGCGCGTGGTTTCACCGGGCGGGACGAGTATGTGATCGTCGAGGGCAGCTATCATGGCCTGTTCGACGCCGCGATGTGGCAGACGGATATGGAAGGCTGGGACGGCACCGGCGAGCCGGAGCTGAAGGCTTATGGCCGTGGTGTGCCGAGCCGGCTGAAGCAGATGATCCATCTCACGCCGCTGAACGACATCGAGCGGCTGGAAGCGACTTTTCGCGCCCATGGCGAGCGCATCGCGGCCTTCCTGGTCGAGCCGATCATGGGCAATTGCTGTGCGCTGACGGCACATACCGAATTCCTCAAGGCAGCCCGCGCGCTATGCGACAAATACGGCGTGGTGATGCTCATCGACGAGGTGAAGACCGGTTTCCGCGTGGCGCGAGGCGGGGTGCAGGAATTGTTCGGTGTGCGAGCCGACCTTTGCACCTTCGCCAAGGCGATGGCGAATGGCTACCAGATCGCGGCCTTCGGCGGGCGCGAGGACATCATGCGCACCATCGAAAAAGGTGTCGCGCATGGCGGCACCTATACGGCGCATTCGATCGCCATTGCGGCGGCCGCGCGTTGCCTGGAGATCCTGGAAGAGACCGATACGCTGGAGCGTATCGCCGATTATGGCACGCGCATGCAGAAGGGCATGAGCGCGATCCTGACGGAAGCTGGGCTGCCGCATTGCTTCACGGGGCACCCGAGCATGGGCGGGCTGTTCTTCCGCGAGGAGCCGCCGACGAATTATCGCGACTGGAAGACCAGCAATTACACCTTCTACGACACCATGGCGCCGCATCTGCATGACCGCGGCGTGCTCTGCGAGCCAGATTCGCGAGAGCCTTGGTTCATCTCGGCGGCGCATGACGAGAGCTGCCTCGCCACGACGCTGAGCGCCTTCCGCGATGCGGTGGCGGTGACCCAGGCCGAGCTTGAGGCGAATCTCGGCGCCGACCGGAAGGGCGATGGAATCATCGGCACGCGGGTGATCGAGGCATCGGCCTCGTGAACGAGATCAGCTCTGTCGCCGGAACCATCGAAGCGCCGGACGCGATCAGCCGCCCCACCGCGCTCGGCGCGCGGAAAGGCGACAAGGTTTGGGACGCGATCGTCATCGGTGCCGGGCATAACGGGCTGATCAACGCCGCCTATCTGCAGCGCGCAGGGTTGAATGTGCTGGTGGTCGAGAAGAACGGCCATATCGGCGGCGCGGCTGTCAGCAGCGTCCTGCATGACGGCTGGACCTATTCCAACTGCTCCTATGTCTGCTCGCTGTTGCGGCCCGAGATTCAGCGCGACCTCGAGCTGTACAAGCACGGGTTGCAGGTCATTCCCTATGAGGGGGGGATGACCATGATGCGGAACGGTGACCGTTTCTGCAGCTACTACGATCACGATGTTTTCCGCGCCGAGATCGCGCGCTTCTCGAAGAAGGACGCGGACGCCTACGATCATTACGCCACGGCCGTGATGAAGATGTGCCGCTGGATCAAGCCGCTTCTCATGCGTACGCCTCCCGACCCGACGCGTTTCCGGCCGCGCGATATTTCCGAGCTCATCTACCTCGCGAAGCACTTCTCCGGCCTCGGCGAGCGCGACATGGGGGAGCTGATCCGTTTCTTCACGCTGTCGATCGCCGAGTTTCTCGACGAGTATTTCGAGACGGATGTGGTCAAAGCGCATTTCGCCGGATCGGGGATCATCGGCACGGCGCTTGGCCCTTACTCCCCCGGCACGGCCTATGTGCTGCTGCACCATTATATGGGCGATATCGACGGCAGCGTCGGCGCCTGGGGTTTTGCGCGCGGCGGCATGGGCTCCGTCAGCAAGGCCTGCGCGGGCGCTTTTCAGGCGGCGGGCGGCACGATCGAAACGAATGCCGAGGTTGGTCGCATTCTGGTGCGCGACGGCCGTGCCGAGGGCGTGATGCTGGCGGACGGCACGGTGCTGCGCGCGAAACGGGTGGTGTCGAACCTCGATGTGAAGCGCACCTTCACCAAGATCGTGCAGGAGCGCGAGCTGCCGTCGGACTTTCTCGACACCGTCAAGAAGTTCAAGATCCGTGGCTCCTCCGGCAAGCTCAATATCGCGCTGGACGGCATGCCCGACTTCACAAATGTCCGCGCCGGCCATCCCAGCCTGCGCGGCGACCTGCATTTTACCGATGGCATGGAGCGCATGGAGCGCGCCTATGACGACTGGAAAGCCGGCCGCTGGTCCCGCGATCCTTACGTTGACATGCTGATCCCGACGCAAATCGACCCCACCATGGCGCCCGCCGGCAAGCATTACATGAGCGTCTTCGTGCAATACGCCCCGCCTGTGCTGGCCGATGGCAGAAGCTGGGACGGTCCGGCGCGGGATGAGTTCCGCGAAACGGTTCTGTCGCAGATCGCCGAACAGAGCCCGAATTTCCGCGACCTGATCCGCCATGTGGAAACCCGCAGCCCCTGGGATATCGAAAACGAGGCCGGCTTGACCGAGGGCAATATCTTCCAGGGCGAACTCACGATGGACCAGCTCATCTTCAACCGCCCTGTACCCGGCTACGCGCAATACCGTGCGCCGATCGCCGGGATGTACATGTGCGGCTCCTCGACGCATCCCGGCGGCGGTGTGATGGGCGCGCCGGGCGCCAATGCGGCGCGTGAAATCCTGCGGGATCTTCGCATCAAAGGCTTCGACCCGCGCGAGGAGCATGACCTGTGAGCACGCGCTACGACCACATCGTCATCGGCGCCGGCCATAACGGCCTGGTCTGCGCCGCCTATCTCGCCCGCGCCGGCCGCAGCGTGTTGGTGCTGGAGGCGGCCGAGGAGGTCGGCGGCGCCGCGCGAACAGCGGAAATCGCGCCGGGTTTCCGCGTCTCGGCCTGCGCGCATCTGCTGTACGGCCTGCATCCGCGTGTGATCCGCGAGCTGAGCCTTCGCCGCCATGGCCTGGACTATGCCTCCGCGAGTTTGCAAACGGCTGTGATGGGCGCGGATGGTTCCGTGCTACGGCTCAAGACCGACCACGCGGCGGGTGCGATCGACGCGGCGGATATCGTGGCGCTGCCGGGTTTTCGTCGCCGCTTGCTGAAGATGGCGCGGCATCTGCGGCCGATGCTGCTTATGCAGCCCCCGCGTTTGGCGGGGCGCGATCTGAAGCAGAACATCGACCTAGCGCGCCTGGGCTTCGCCATCCGGTCGATGGGCCAGGCGGATATGCGCGACTTCCTGCGCATCGCCACGATGAATGTCTTCGATCTCGTGCAGGACAATTTCGCCTCGCCGCTGATCCAGGCGGCCTTCGCGGCGGATGCCGTGCTTGGCACGAATCTTGGGCCGCGTTCGCCCGGCACGGTGCTGACGCTGCTGTATCGCCTCATTGGCGAGGTTGGACCGGTACAGGGTGCGGTTGCCTTGCCGCGCGGCGGCATGGGCGCTGTGACGCAGGCGATCGCCGCCTCGGCCCGGGACTTCGGTGCGACCATCCGCATGGGCGCCGCCGTCGGCCGCATTCGTGTCGAGGGCGAGCGTGTGGTGGGGGTCGAGCTGGCAGATGGCGAGTTCATCGCCGCTGGCAGCGTGGTTTCCAATGCCTCGCCGCAACGGACCTTGCTGGATCTAGTGGGGCCGCGTCATCTGGATGCCGGTTTCCAGCGCGACATCGGCAAGATCCGCGCGAAGGGCAATACCGCGAAGCTGAACCTCGCCTTGAGCGGCCTGCCGGCATTCCGTGGCCTGGACGCAGCCGATCTTGCCGGCCGCATTGTGCTCGCGGGCAGCCCTTCGGCCATTGAGGCGCAGTTCGATCCGAGCAAATACGGCGAGTGGTCGCCCGAACCGCTGATGGAGATCACCATCCCCTCCGCGACCGATGCCACCGCGGCGCCATCCGGCCAGCACGTTCTCTCGGCCGTGGTGCAATATGCGCCCTATCGGCTGAAGGAAGGCTGGGACGCCGCCAGGGCGCGCTACCTGGAGGTTCTGCTCGACCATCTGGAGCGCTTCGCTCCCGGCATTCGGCAGCAGGTGGTGGCACAACAGCTTCTCACGCCGTTGGATCTGGAACGCGATTACGGGATGCCGGGCGGGCATTGGCATCACGGTGAACTCGCGATTGACCAGCTGCTCATGCTGCGGCCGGTCAATGGCGCGGCGCGCTATGCCATGCCTATCGCTGGTCTGTTCCTTTGCGGCGCCGGAGCGCATCCGGGCGGCGGGGTGACTGGTGCTCCGGGGCATAATGCGGCGCAGGCGGTTCTTGCGGAAGCCAAGCCCTTGGAGCGCGCGGCATGAACCCCGATCTCGCTCCGGCGCAGCACGATAGTGCCCGCGCCACCACGCGCATTGGCCTGAAGGAAACGCCCTTCGCGCCGCGCCTGCGTCCGCTCAACCAGTTCGAGGCGCTGGAATATTGGCAGGGCTATTGGTCGCCGGCGCATTTCGGCAATATGGAGCGCGAATACTTCGCGATCCGCAATACCGCGAGCGTCTTCGATATCTCGCCGATGAACAAGTATCGCATCACCGGGCCGGACGCGGATGCATTTTTGCAGCGGCTGGTGACGCGCGATGTCACTAAGATCAGCGTCGGTCGCGTCGCCTATACGGTATGGTGCGACGATGCCGGGCAGGTCATCGACGACGGCACGCTATTCCATCTCGGCGAGCAGGATTGGCGGCTGTGCTGCCAGGAACACCAGACCTTCTGGCTCGAGGCTTCCGCGCGTGGCTTCGATGTTTCGGTGCGTGAGGAAACCGAGGAGGTCGCCGGCCTGTCGCTCCAAGGACCGACGAGCTTTTCGGTGCTGTCCCGTCTCGGGCTGGGTGGGCTGGAGACGCTGAAGCCTTTCGGGATTCGGCGCTGGCCCTTCCGGGGTCATGAGTTGATGGTCTCCCGCACCGGCTTCACCGGCGACCTTGGCTACGAGCTGTGGATCGCGCCCGGCGGGGCGCTCGACCTTTGGGATGCCCTGATGGAGGCGGGCCAGGGCATCGGCGGCGTGGAGCCCACGGGCAGCCACGCGCTGAACATGGCGCGGATCGAGGCGGGGTTCCTCGGCGCCCAGCTCGACTTCATTCCGGCCGACAAGGCTATCCGGGCGGGGCGGACCCGGTCGCCCTACGAGCTGAACCTTGGGTGGCTGGTAGACCTTGCGAAGGGTCAATTTACCGGCCGCAAAGCGCTGGTGGAGGAGAAGGCTCGCGGATCTCGCTACTGCCTGGTCGCGGTCGATATCGAGGGCAAGGAACCGGCCGAAGGGTCGCTTGTCTACCACAAGCAGAAGACCGAGGTGGGCCATATCACCTCGGGCATCTGGTCGCCCACCGCCAAACGGAACATTGGGCTCGCCAGCCTCAAGCGGCCATTCGGCGATACGAAGACCGAGGATCTTTGGGTCGAGATCTATGCCCTGCACGAGCTGCGCTGGGAGAAGGTCATGGCGCGCGTCCGGGTGGTGAAGGCGCCCTTCTTCGAGCCAGCCCGCCGCCGCGCGACCCCGCCGCTGCCCTTCTGATTCGAGCCGGTCGTGGTAGGTTATCCGACGAACCCTGAGGGAGAGAGCGCATGAGCGCGACCAATTGGCATGAGAGAGCGGCGGCGCTGAAGCCGGAGACGCGGTTCTTCATCGGCGGCGACCTGGCGACCGGTTCGGGCGGCCATTTCGAGACCATCAACCCCGCCAATGGCCAGGTCATCGCCGCGGTCAGCGAGGGCACGCCCGCGGATATCGACCGCGCCGTGGCTGATGGGCTGAAGGCCTATCGCAGCGGAAGCTGGTCCCGCATGGCGCCGCGTGACCGCATGGCCGTGATGTATCGCTTCGCCGATCTCATCGAGCAGAATGTCGAGCTTTTCGCGCTGCTCGATACGCTGGATATGGGCAAACCGATCAGCGACATGGTGAATATCGATGTGCCCGCCTCGGTGCATTGCATTCGCTTCACCACCGAATGTATCGACAAGCTGACCGGCTCTACCACGGCGACGCCGTCCAATGTGCTGCATTACATCAATCGCGAGCCGCTCGGCGTGGTGGGCGCCATCGTGCCGTGGAACTATCCGCTGCTCATGGCGGTGTGGAAGATCGCGCCCGCATTGGCCGCCGGTAATTCCGTGGTGCTCAAGCCCGCCGAGCAGTCGCCGCTATCGGCTGTGCATCTCGCGCGGCTTTTCGCGGAAGCCGGCGGCCCCTCGGGCGTCTTCAACGTGGTGAATGGCCCCGGCGAGACGGTCGGCCGGGCCTTGGCGCTGCACAATGACGTGGCGAAGATCAGCTTCACGGGCTCGACCGAGGTCGGCAAGCTGATGCTGCAATATGCCGGCCAGTCCAACATGAAGAAGGTCGCGCTGGAATGCGGCGGCAAGACGCCTCAGGTGATGATGGCCGACCTGCCGGACCTCGCGACGGCCGCCAAAACCGCCGCCGCCGGCATCTATGGCAATATGGGCGAGGTCTGCAACGCCGGCTCCCGCTTGCTGGTGGATCGCAAGATCCATGACGAATTCGTCCATAGCTTCATGCGGGAAAGCGAAAGCTGGATTCCGGGCGACCCCCTGAACGAGGAGACCAATATGGGTCCCCTCGTCACCTTCGAGCAGCAGAAGCGCGTGCTGGGATATGTCGATATTGGCAAAAAGGGCGGCGCTTCGCTGGCCTTCGGCGGCAATGTTCCGCAGGGTCTGGAGAAGGGCGCCTATGTCGCGCCGGGTCTCTTTACGGGCGTCGACAGCGGCATGCGGATCGCCAAGGAAGAGATCTTCGGCCCGATCGCGGCGCTGATCCCCGTCGACGGCGTCGAGAACGCGATCGAGGTCGCCAATGACACGATCTACGGCCTCGCCGCCGGAATCTGGACCTCGAACCTCACCACCGCGCATACGCTCGCTCGCGAGATCGAGGCCGGGACGATCTGGGTCAATTGCTTCGACGAGGGCGACATGACGCAGCCCTTCGGCGGCTACAAGCAGTCGGGCAATGCACGCGACAAATGCTTCGACACGGTGCTGGCCTATACGCAGTCGAAATCGGTCTGGGTGAAGCTGGTCTGACCGTCGGCGGTCAACATGCGCGCGACTTCCCCGCCACCACCATCGCGGTGCGTGACGGGGAAGCTGAGGAAAAGCCTAGGCGGCGACTGCCCAATCCTGCTCGGCCGCCACGACATTGACGTCGATTCTGACTACGCGCTCGTGGTCGGAACGGCCGAGGTCCAGCAGCGCCTGCCCATCCGTCCAGCGCAGTCGGCCGCAGGTCTCGATGCCATGGAAGCCCAGCGCAAGACGGCCGTCATCCAGCGCTAGCGTATCGCCGTTGATGGTGACCGTGGTGATCCCGGCGCCCAAGCGGCGATGATCGCTGGCCGCTCTGGCGGCTACCGAAGCGAGGCGCACAAGGCCACTGCTTCCCGCTGGGACCGTCACGTCATGCGTGCCGACTGCTTCCAGCCATAGCGTCTGGGTCGCGCCTGCGCCCGCGCCGGTGGCGACGGCTCGTCCCTCGACCCGCGCACGGATCACGGCGAGGGCAACCCCGCCCTCGACGAGCGGGGCGCAAGCGCGCGTCCGCCATGCCTCAGAGGCGAGATCGGGGGCGAAGTCCCCGTGCAGATCGGCCGGCACAGCCGCGTTCGCGAACATGCCGCGATTGCCGGTGTCCAGCCAGCTCTCTGCCGCGGCGCCTTCCGCCATGAGCAGGTCGTGCTTCGGCAACTCGACATGGAAATAGGTGATCTCGGCCATGCTCGTGTCGCGAAGGATAGTGCTGCCGTTAACCAACAGCCGCGCCGGAACCAGCTTGCCGTCGAGGCCCATGGCATGCTCAGGGCTGACCAGGAGATCGCGCGACGGTACGCCCGCCGCCAGCGCGCCAGCGCGGATCCGGATCGGCGCTACATCCGGCCGTGCCGCGAGGCTGAAACGACGATGCCCGATCCAGGTCACCGCCGCGGCTTCGCCGGAAGCCGTCACCACGATGTCACCCGCTTTCAGCGACTCGACGGCGACGTAGCCCCCCGTCGTGGCGATCAGTGTGCCGAGCGCGAAACAGGTCGGCGTGCCCGGCGTGGTCACGAAGCCAGCAAGGGTTTCGCCGTTCGAGGTATCGGTGTTTCCGAGCAAAAAAGTTTGAAACTTCCACCCACCGTTCGAGGCGCCTTGGCTGGACGCCTGAACGACAACACCAGAGGAATTGACGCCGAGCACCGTGAAGGTCGTGCTTGCATTCGCCTGGTCGGTCGAAGCCGCTCCGAATGCGAGCTTGCCGCTATAGGTTGAGCCGACGACCAGATCAGAAAATGAAGATACGCCGTCAATCTCGACGAAATAGGCGTCGGTCACTCCGCTCGACAGGTTCTCATGCGATGCCGCGGCATTGAAGGTGCCGTTGGAAAAGCTGCCAGGCGATAAATCTCCGGAAGCTCCGCCATGCTGCGTGAAGCCGTTTGAGTTCTGATTGTAGAAATAGATCGACATTCTGCGGTCCTTCAGGATCGGGGGGGCGGCGAAGCCAGGCTGGCTCGCCACGTCGCGGATCCTGTGTCAGTCGAGGACAGTCATCGTCAACATCATGGAAACGATCCGCAGCTCCGATATCAGGTCAATCAACTTTCTGCTGAATAAGCGACGGATTTTTCCAATACAAACACTGGTCACCTCTAATTTTTTCTTGGTGTTCAGCACTTCAGCGATAGTCAATGCTGGGGCTAAGGGCTTGGTTGTGGAGTGACAAAGCGCGACAATGGGTCACAGCGAAGAAACCGACGCAAGCAGCCCGCATGGTGTCACACCATCAGGCTTGCCAAAGCCGCCAGGAGTGCGGGCGGCATGACGATGGCACCGCGCAAGAGGAACTTCGTGAAGCTCACTTCCTCACCCTCCCGCCGCAATGCCGTCAGCCAAAGGATTGTCGCCAGCGAGCCGGTGATCGAGAGGTTCGGGCCAAGATCGACGCCGACCAACAGGGCGTTCGTCACTACTCTTGGAACATGCGCGGCGGCGACGGCGGAGCCCGCGATGAGGCCCGCCGGCAGATTGTTCATCACGTTGCAAAGCAGCGCGAGCAGCACCCCAGCCCCCCAGGCCGTGCTCGCCGTCGAGACCTCAGAGGCGTGATGTAAGAGGTCGGCGATCCCGGCAACCACGCCGGTCGCGGCGAGGCCCTGGACGAGCACGAACAGCCCAGCCACGAGCGGCAGGACGAGCCACGAAACGCCGCGCAAGGTCTCCCAGGGTGCCTCCCGCTTAGCGGCCAGCACCACGGCTGTCGTGACGACGCCCGAGAGCGCGGTGGGCAAGCCGAGCGGGACGTCCGCACCGGAGGCGGCGAGCAAGACAACGGCCGTCGCCAGAATGCCGGCGGCCGCGACCTTGCCTCCGAAGGGAAGCTCGGCATGCGGGATTTCAGCGGCGATCGGCGCCCTGAGACCGCGCCATTCGACCAGCAGCAAAGTCCCGAGCGTGACGAGGACGCAAACGGTGGCTGGCAACAGGAAGTCAGCGAGCCAAGCCATCAGCGCTGGCATGTGATTGCCGTAGAGCACGAGATTGGCCGGGTTGGAGATCGGCAGGATGAAACTCGCCGCATTGGCGATGAAGGCGCAGATGAAGAGATAAGGCAGCGGATCGGCCTTGGCGGCTCGCGTGGCGGCAAAAACGGCAGGGGTGAGCACGACGGCGGTGGCATCGTTCGAGAGGAAGGCTGTGACAATCGTTCCAACGCCATAGACGAGCAGGAAAAGCCGCGTGGCCGAACCTCGTGAATGGCGCACGGCGAAAACGGCGAGCCAATCGAACAGCCCCTCCCGCCGCGCGACCTCGCTCAGCAGCATCATGCCGAGAAGAAAGAGGTAGACATCCGTGCCCTTGCCGATCGCGAGCAGTGCCTGATGCCACGGCAACAATCCGCTCGCGACGAGCAGGACGGCGCCGCCGACCGCCCAAACCGCTTCGGGCAGGCGCCAGGGTCGGACGATCACACCGGCGGTCGAAACGCCCGCTATGATCCAGGTCGGCGCCGCGGCACTTGCGGCGATCATGGGGTCGGGTTCCGCTCACGGCAAAGCGATGCCGGCATTATCGAATTTACTTCGCCGTTCATCGTGGCTGTTTGGCCTATGCGGGTTGGATAGTCGCTCTGGGAGTTCGTCGTCTACGCGCCGTCATACACACTATCTTGGGCGCATCTTGCGAGACGGCTAGTCCTCGCGAGGTGACGACGCAGCGGAATTTACTTGTTGCTGTCGCCTAAGCAGCAGTCGGTGTAGGGGCTGGGCGCGGCGCCCAGCCTGGCTCCAATCCTAGAGGCAATGCGTATTCACCGCTTTCCATCTTGCGTTGAACCGTGGCCAGCGAACGCGGTCGGTCGAAGTAGTATCCCTGCACATAGGTGCAGCCGACGGCACTCAGGAAGTTCCACTGTTCCGCCGTTTCGATGCCCTCCGCCGTCGTCGCCATGCCGAGCTTGGTCGCGAGTTTGATGACGGATTCCACGATGGCGATCGAGTCGCTGCGGGAGCCTAGATCGCCGATGAAGGAGCGATCGATCTTGATCTTGTCGAAGGGGAAATGCCGGAGATAGCTCAGCGACGCGTAACCGGTACCGAAGTCGTCAAGTGCGATCGTCACGCCGAGCGCCCGCAGCTCAAGCAACATGGAGCGCACCTCGTCGCCATCGCGCAGCAGCGCCCCTTCGGTGATCTCAAGCTCGAGCCGCGATGGCTGCAACCCCGCGTTGCGGAGCGCGGATTCCACGACCTTCGTTAGTCCTCGATCCTCGAACTGCGTTGGCGACAGATTGACCGCCACGCGAATATTGGCAGGCCAGTCCGCCGCATCCATGCAGGCACGCCTGATCACTGATTCGCCGATGGGAATGATCAGCCGGGAATCCTCGGCGACAGGGATGAAGCGGCTCGGGAGGATGGTGCCGAGCGTCGGATGGTTCCAGCGCAGCAGGCCCTCGAATTGCGCGAGGTGCCCGGTCGCGACCTCGAAGACCGGCTGATAGAGCACCTCGAAGCGGTCCTGCTCCAAGGCATCGCGAATATCGGCGGCGATGGTGCTGCGGACTTGGACGGCTGTCTCCATCTCGGCCTCGAAGAACCGGGAGGTGTTGCGGCCCTCCGCTTTCGAGCGATAGAGCGCCATATCGGCGCTGCGGAGGAGTTGTTCGGCGTCATTCGTCTCGTCATTGCAGATCGCGATACCGACGCTGACGCCGGCCACGACGCGACGGCCGTCGATGCTGTAGGGCTGACCCACCGCCTCCACCAGACGATGCGCCAGGGTGACGGTCTCGTCCCGTGTGCGGGGCTGCATTTGCAGGATGGCGAATTCGTCGCCGCCGAGCCGCGCGACCACATCCTCGTCGCGCACGCAGCCGCGCAGCCGTCTCGCGATCATCACCAGCAGGGCGTCGCCCGCCAGATGGCCAAGCGTGTCATTCACATCCTTGAAGTGATCAACATCGAGCAGCAATAGCGCGAAGAAGCGATCGGCGGCGCGGTCGCGCAAAGCCTCGGCCATGCGAAGCGTGAACATGAGGCGATTGGGCAGATCGGTAAGAGCATCGTGATGGGCGATGTAGTCGGTATTCGCCTCGACCTTGCGTCTCTCGGTGATGTCCTCATAGGTCGCGACCCAGCCGCCTTCGGCCATCGGCATGTGACCGACCTGGATCGAGCGGCCATCGCTTTCCGCATAGAACGAACCACGCTCCTTCTGGGCGACGAAGGCTTGAGTCTGTTCGCGGATGCGCTCAATCACCGCTCTCGGTTGGGACTGCCGTTGCCCCATTATGCGGAACAGGTCCTCCAGCGCGGCTCCCGCCTCCGCTTCGGCGGGACGCAGGCCGAACATTTCGAGGAACCGGGTATTGGAGACGATGAGGCGGTCGTTCCGATCGGCCATCAGCAAGCCATGCGACATGTTGTTGAGCGCAGCATCGAAACGCGTGTTCTGAATGCGCAGCGCCTCGTCGCGATTGCGGAGGGCCGCGTTCTGCGCCGCCAGATCTTCGTTCGCCTTCGCCACAGCGGAATGCGCGGAAGTGAGCGCCGCCCCCGCGACCTGCAGATCCTCGGTGAGCAGACTGAGATGCCTGTTGGCCTCCATCATCAGGCGATTGTCGCGCAGCAGCATGATGATGAGCAGGACGCCCACGACGATGAGCGCGAATATGACGCCGGACGAAATGAGGTGGAGATTTTTAAGATGCGCCTGGTCGATCTCGATCTGAGTACCCACCAGCGTGCTCGTGATCGACGACAGCCGGGTCATGTCGGGATCGAGCGGCGTAAGTTCCGCGATGATCTGCGCCGCGACGCCCTTCTCGGACAATCGCGGCATGAGCACCTTGATGTCTTTGAGCGCTACAGAGAGTTCATCGAGCACGCCATCAATCTCAGAATGGCCGGCGATGAAGCTCTTGAACGACTCACGGCTGAGAATTTCGAAGCGGTTCTCGAAAATCTCGAGCCTGAGGTTAACGATATCCTCAGATGAATCGGGTAATCCGAGTGCGAAGGCGGAGACCGCGTCCTGGAATCGCAGCAACTCGACGGCGCCTTGCCCAGCGTCGAAGGCATCGTCGTAGCGAGCCAGCCGGTGAACGGTCTGGTCCTGCTGGATCGCCAGGTAGGAGGTGCAGCCGGCAGCCAGCGCGAAGCAGAACAGAATCAGGAGGAGCGGTAGCTTAGCCTGATTTCGTCGCCGCACCTTCCCGGTGGCCGTCAGCGGCATCTTTCAGACGATCGCGAGCCGGTTGAGCTGCCACACGCTACGACCGTAGAAAGTCTGACGCTCCAAGGTCGAGCGGCTGTCGAAGGGATAGACGATAAAAAGTGGTCCCTTGCTAGAGACCGGCATGTATTTGCCGTTCATCTTGGTCGCCAGCAGCGTGCCATATCGCGCGAAGTCGCTGATGGGGAGTTCGGCGCTGTAGTCATTCAGCGCGTAGGCGACGACGGTCTTGCCGCTCGCCCCGACACGCCGCATCAGCGTGTCGAGCAGGACACCCTGAAATTGCGTCTTGCCAGGGTCCCAGGGTGTGCTGGTACTGAACTCAGTCAGACCGAGGGCCTCAAGCGACGGCATGTCGAAGACCGCCGTTTTGCCTCGGTTGGCGTTGCTGATTTTTCCAGAGACAGTCAGGACGATGGGTCCTTTCGGCTCGGCGAGCGGAAGAGGGGCGTCGTCAGCTCTAAGAGGAGACGTGGCCAGAGAGGCGGCCGCGGTGCCGATACCGACCAGGAACGTCCGGCGCATACTCATGGTTAGCCATCCCTTACGTTGCTGAGACCGCGTTTCGTGCCCCCCATGGGCCGGCCCGGTATCAGGAGCACCAAGACATCCTCCGCAATTCGCCGTCCGAGCTAACAAAGCGGACGGCTCGGCTGCGCTCCGCCGAATCCGAAGGATTTGGCGGTTGAGTATCAATAAGGCTTATATCCCCGATCCAGCCATAGTTCTCGCTCTGCAACCAGCGGTTTATAATAAGTGTGACTCTTACGCCAAGCTGTTAGCCGCTTTAACCGCTGGAAAGAGCTCGGCTACCCTCAAACCATGACACCCCCTGAAAGCAGCCTCATGAAGACGGCCCCCGCCCCCTTGCCCGACCCCGATCTGCTGGAAAGCAGCCTGTCCGCTTTGCCCCCCGGAGCCACGGTTCTGGACTATGGCTGTTATGGCTGGTCGGCGGCGCAGCTTGGTCTTCACCTCGGCCGCGACGATCTGGATCACCTTGGGGTTGATCTCTACGAGGAGCCGCCGGGGCGGCCGCCTTCCGCCCGATATCTGCGACTCAGCCATTCCGGAGCCGCGTTGCCCCGGGAAACGGCGGATCTGGTTATCGCCTCTCATGTATTGGAGCATTGCGCTGATGCGGTCGGTGTCTTCGGCAGTCTCATTGCCGCCGTCCGGACCGGCGGCGCCGTCTATGTCGAGGCACCGAGCGAACTGACCGCGCTTCAGCCGAGCGACCCGGATGTCGAGGGCCACGCCTTTACGAGCTTTTGGGACGATCCGACTCATGTGCGGCCCTGGTCCCCGGCGGCGCTTTATCGCCTCGGCCTCTCCTTCGGCGCCAGGCCCGAGCGTTGCGGGCACGCGATGCGCGGCGGCATTCATTGCAGCCTCGCGCTCATCCGCAGAATTGATCCGGAGGCGCCGCGATACCGCTACGTCTCCCTCGCCGGAGTGCCGCGCGGCGTCGAAGCGGCGCTTGCCCATGTCGGGCGGCGCTCGGCATGACGCGCTGCGTTCTCGGGCTAGACATCGGCACGACCTCAACTATCGGCATACTTGTGGCGCTCCCCGACCGGGTTCTCGGCCTCGCCTCCCGCAGCGTGACGCTGCATTCGACGCGGGCGGGCTGGGCCGAGGAGGACCCCGAACAGTGGTGGTCGAACGTCCGCGAGATCACGCGTGAGTTGGTGGCGACGAGCGGGATCGACGCGGCGGACATCGCGGCAATTGGCGTCACCGGCATGCTGCCGGCGGTTGTTCTGCTCGATGCGGATGGGCAGCTCCTGCGTCGCTCCATCCAGCAGAGCGATGCGCGCTGCGGCGCGGAGGTCGAGGAGATTGGGGCGGAAATCGCGGAGGCTCGGTTCATCTCCAAGGCCGGCAATGGCATTAACCAGCAACTCGTGGCGCCTAAGATTCGGTGGCTGGAGCGCCACGAGCCGGAGGTCTTCCGGCGGATCGCGACGGTCTTCGGCTCCTATGACTATATCAACTGGCGGTTGACCGGTGAAAAGGCGGTCGAGCAGAATTGGGCGCTCGAAGGCGGTTTCGTGGATGTGCAAGGCGGCCGCCTGGATGACGAGCTTATCGCGCTTGCCCATCTGCGTCGTGACGCGATTCCCCGGAAAACGATCTCGCACGAGATATTGGGGCGGGTGACGGCGGAGGCCGCGGCGGAAACCGGGCTGGTTTCCGGCACGCCGGTCGTGGGGGGCGCCGCGGATTTCATCGCGTCCGCGCTCGCCGCCGGTGTCGTGCAGGGCGGTCAGGTGTTGTTGAAGTTCGGCGGCTCGGTCGATGTCATGGTAGCGGCCGAGACGGCAACGCCGGATCGCCGGATGTATCTGGACTACCACCTCGTGCCGGGCCTCTTCATGCCCAATGGCTGCATGGCAACCGGCGGCTCCGGCCTGAACTGGTTCGCCCGCACTTTCGCCGGCGGCGAGTTGGAGGCCGCGAAGCAGGCGGGCCTTACGTTGCACCAACACCTGGACCGGCTGGCGGATGCGGTGCCGCCCGGTGCCGAGGGCGTGCGGTTCCTGCCCTACCTGCTCGGCGAGAAGACGCCGGTGCATGATCCCGCCGCGCGCGGAGCGATTTCGGGTCTCACCCTGTCGCACGGGCTAGGCCATCTGTGGCGCGCGCTGCTCGAGTCCTATGCCTACGCCATCGTGCATCACGTCGAGGTCCTCAATGATATCGGCTATCCGACCGGGGTTTTCCTGGCCTCGGATGGCGGCGCGGGCAGCCGGACCTGGATGCAGATCGTCGCGGATGTTCTGCAACAGCCGGTGCAGCGGCTGGAGGGGCATCCGGGCTCATGTCTGGGCGCGGCCTGGACGGCGGCGATCGGCGTCGGCTTGGTCACGGATTGGTCGGGCACTTCGCGGTTTGTGACCTATGGGGAGGTGTTGCAGCCCGACCCCGAGAATGCCGAATTGTATAGGGATGGATATCACGCGTATCGAGCGCTCTATCGTCCGGCGGCCGGGGTTCGCTGATCTCCTGGTGACGGGTTGGCTACGGTCACTGCCGCTTTGTTCGGGCGCGTGCCGCCGCTCAGTAGCGGTGGGTGAAAAGGCCGCGCCGCTGATAGGCGGATGCCGCCTCCTCCATCATCGCGGCAATCCTCTGCGCTCCGAAATCGCGGCGTAGGCGCTCCGCCATGGCGAGGATGTCACTCGCGGCTTTGGCACGGCCCGGCCGCAGGATCTCGTAGGCCGCCAGCAATACGGTTTGCGGGACGGTCGCGAGTTCGGCCGCGCGTTCGAGGTTTTCGGCGAGGCGATCCCGCTGCGCCGAGCGCGCGATCTCGGCCTGCAAAACTAGCGCCGCCGGAGTGATGGTGATGTCCGCGGCCGATACCTCGCCCGCCATCACCGCGTCGAGCGTGAGAGTGTCCAGCGTCTTGCCGGAGGAGGTCAGCACCAGATCGGGCCGATTTTCCGCGAGGGGGTAGAACTCGATCAGCTTGGCGGAATTCGTCATGCGGCGGCCTCTCTGAGGAAGACGGGCCTCACCTCAACGGGTAGCGCCCCGGCTACCGTCAGCGCCGTCTCGACCGCGTGGATAAGCGCCACTTGGACATGAAAGCGCGCGCTGAGTGCCTGGCCGTGGCTTGGCACGACCACTGGGTCAGGCCGGCTTCCGCGCGCGTGTAGCGCGGCATTGCGCGCCAGGGCGTGATAATGCGCGAGGCTGGTAACGGGCGCGTTGGAGAACAGCTCGAGATTGAGATGCGGCAGACGGTCCGCGCGATGCAGCACCGTCGTGCCCTTTGCCTGGAGTCCGATGCCGATCCCCGAACCGGACAGCTTTGCCGCCGTGAGACCAATGAACGAGGTATCCGCCGTGTGGCGGCAGCGCACGAAACGCGCCGTGCCGCCGCCCTCGGAGATGCCCGCCATCAGAGCCCGGATCACCGCGGAAAGCGGATGGCCCGCCGTGGTCTCATGCAGATTCTCGCCGAAGCCGGGACTTATGCCGACTACAACCTCATGCGGGTCGGTTCCCCGAGCCGCTGGTCCCAGATTTTCCAGGGTGTAGCGCCGGCGTTCCTCCGTGCCGCGGATCGCCTGTCCCGCCAGCACGTCCTTGCGTGACAGGGTGCCGCGCAGGCGCTTGATCTTGGCCCATCGCTCTTCCGACATCTGGTAGCCGGTGCCGGGGCCCGCATAGTGGTTCGGATCGTTGATGGCGCTGATGACCCTCCCATCCCGGATGATCGCTGAGGTTTGCAGGTAATCTCCGCTGACCCGCTGCCGAAGCATCATCAGCACATGCTCCGCCTCAGCGACGAAGCCGCGTTTCGCCAAAGCACGCACCACGTCCACCGCCGTGATGCCGCGCGCGTCGATCGCCTCGCTCATCGGCGTGACCGCGCCGGGCTCGTAGCCCTGGGTCTCATCCGATCCCGATGCGAATACGACCGAGCGGCGCATCGCCGCGGTGGGATGCGCGAGGTCCAGCTCCTCCAGCACCGCGGTAATTGCATCGACCGCTCGCGTGCGGAGATCGATCGCCTCATCCTCGCCGATCGCGGTGAGGCCGCCATCGACCCGGAAATCGCGTTGCAGGACCAGGTAGTCCTCGATGTCCTCGCCGTTGAACAGGGAGACATTAAAGGAGTTGTCGTAGCCCTTGATGGAGCCGAAGCCGGAACAGATGAATTCGGAACCAGCAAGGAGAAAGGGCGCGATCTTGGCTCCCACCCGGATTTCCGAAGCACTCGTACGTACGTCGTTGCCTGATGCGCATTCGAGCCCCAGCCAAACGGCGAGAAGGTTCTCCGCCATCAGTTCCCGCACGCCGCTGGGCAAGGATGCGGTCAGTGAAGCGCCATCGACCCCGCCGTTCTGCGTGCCCTGAATGCCCATGGCGCGCTGCAGGCAAAGGCAGCGCGCTTCGAGGTAGAGGATCGACTTCCGCTCATGGAAACCCATGAGCAGTTCCGAGGCCCCGCCCGAGGTGCAACGCGCCTTGATGCCACGCGAGGCATAGGCGGCGGCGAGGAAAGCCTTCGACCAGGGCGTGTCGTCGCCATCGATGAAGCTCTGCTCGGTACCATAGACGGAGACTGTCTCGGCATAGGAGGCGAGACCGCTCATCCCGATCCGCAACTCCTCCGCCTCCTCGATCGAACATTGGAACAACACGCTGCCGCGCCCGACCGCGGAGCCCACGGTACAGGCCAAAGCGTTCGCCCAGGAATTGCTGGCGACCCGCATCGTGGTCTCGATCTCGTCGAAGCCGAGCGCCGCCGCCGTGGCGGCATCGGCGGCGAGTTGCAGAGGATCGTCCTTGGCATTGGTTACGTGGGCCTGGTTGCCGGGCCGCTGCCGGCTCCGCATCTTGGCGAAGGCGAAGGTGATTTCGAGGGCGGACATCTCGGCCACGACCTCAGCGAGCCGCGCGGGCGTCATCCCCGTCGCCAGACGCTGCAAATCCTCTCGCGGGACATGGATATCAACCAGCATCCGGGCGACATCAAGCGGTGCCAGGGCCATGGCCTCATCGACCACGGCGGGATCGAGGTGGTGGCGCGCGACGAATTCGTCGATGAGGTCGAAGTCGTGCTCGCCCTTGCCATCCAGCACCGTGACGCGGCCGGCGGAGATGGAACAGGAAGCCTTGGGATCGAAGGGGCTGCCGATTGCGCAGAAGCCCTGCTCCGGCGCTTCCTCGGCGAAGCGGTCCTGCCTCAGGGGCCGCGCATCCCATTCGTCGAAGCGCCGCCAGCGATTGGGCGTCGGAGGCTCGCGCGGGTCCATGGCGTCCATTCCTTCGCTGCCTCGGCCGATCCAAACACAGCAAGCTTTGGCGCCGCATCGACCGTCGTCGTTGATGCCATCAAGGCGTTGCCCGGCGGCGGTCACCGGCGGGCGCACCCACCCCTAACCCGTCCCTGGAAGGGAGGGGAAGCCCAAGCTCGCGGCTGGCCGCGGGCGGGTAGTGCTTCCTCTATTTTTAGAACGGCTCTAGGCTGAGATAATAGTTTGATCTCATGGCCAAGACGCCACCGAATCACGTTCGGCTTCTCGCTGACCAGCGGCTGGGCTTGCCCAATTGGGATGAAGAGCGCCGTCATTCCGGCCGGTCGCTGTCGCTAACGATTTTGATGGAAAGTCTCGACCAAGCGCGATGATCGCCCCCAAGCCGGCAAAGACCGATCTATTGCAGGGCTGCCTCCAGGCCTCGCGGCTGGGTCTGATGGATCAGGCCCGGGACCTCGCCCATCGCCTGATCGCCGCCGCACCTGCAGCGGAAGCGCCTCGGATCCTCGATGCGCGGATCCGGCTGATCTGGATTGAGTTCCAGGACGGACATCACGCGACAGCCCGGAGCGTCGCCCATACCGCCATCGCCGAAGCGGCGGCATTGGAAGACGTTCCCCGGGAATCGATCGCCCGATCACATTACGCGCGGTTGCTGGCGGAGGACCTCGAAACCTCTCGCGCGGCCGACGAGGCTTTGACCGCGTTGCGCCTCGCCAGGGTCTCGGGCGACGCGCTGGCTCTTTCGATCGCGTTGGTCGTGCCCGCGATCATCTGTTCCCGCGTCGGGCTTTACGAGGCCGCCGTCGAACTGGCGGATCAGGCGGTGCTCGAATCCCAGCGGTCAGGCGATACGGAGGCCATCGCGCATTCCATATCCAACTACGGATCGCTGCACGCGGACTACCTCTACCGCTTCGCGATCGCCACGCCGGAGCAGCGCCGGGAGTATCTGGACATCGCGATCACCCAAAGCCGCCGCGCCACGCAATACGCCCGCGGTCTCGAAGACAGCGAGATGCAGCGGCTGCCGGGCTACAACCTCGTGGAGTTTCTGCTGCTGGCCGGAGAGAAAGACGAGGCGGAAGCCGTGATGCGGGAGACCGATGCGGCGCCTGGCCGCCCATCCCGCCGCTCCGAGGTGCAGCGGGGCCATGTGCTGGCCAACCTTATGCTGGCGCGCGACGATCGCCAGGCGGCCATCGCCGCCCTGCGCGAAAGCCTGGAGCGCTGCGTCAACTATCCTTTTCTCGAACTGGCGGTTTTCGCTGCGAGAAATCTGGTCGATGTGCTGGCGGAGACCAGGGATTTCGAGGCGGCTTATGAGGCGCACCGGCGCTTCGACGAACTCTATTGCCTCCACGTCAACGAGGATGACAGCCGGCACATGCAAACCTCGATCCTGCATGACCGGATCGCCGAGATGCGGCTTCTGATCGCGGCTGAGGAAGGCCGCGCCAGCCGGCTGCTGGAATCGAATGCCAAGCTGGCGGAAGCGGCGGAGCGGCTGGCGCGCGAGACGCTTGAGGATGCCCTGACAGGAGTCGGGAACCGCCGCCAGCTCGATCTCACCCTGACGGAACTCGCGGCGCGGCGCGGTGGCTACGCGATCGCGATCCTCGACGCCGACCATTTCAAGCAAGTCAATGACCGCTATTCCCACACGACCGGGGACGCGGTGCTTCGGGGGATCGCTCAGGTCGTGAGGGACGCGCTTGTGAGGTCGGGCGGCGGTGGCGACTCGGTTGCCCGGCTCGGCGGCGAGGAATTCGCCGTGATCCTGGCCAATCGCTCGGACGTGCTGGCAGCGGCGGTTTGCGAAGATCTGCGGGAGGCCGTGCAGCGCCATAATTGGAGTGGCGTCGCGCCGGGCCTCGCCGTGACGATCAGTATCGGTATTGCCTCGTCGGATGAGGCTGAAGATGCGGCGGGCTGCCTCGCTTTAGCGGATCGCCGCCTGTACGAAGCCAAGCGGGCCGGTCGCAACTGCATTGTCTGGGCAGGTTGCGCGCCGCTTGCCCATCAGCATGCGGCTCAACACACCGGCCTGGTGCCATCGGAGGCTAAGCCGGGACTGGCCTCACCACACTGAGCCGCCGCTGGCTTCGCACCTTTCAGGCCGGCACGACATCGGTAGCCCCAGCGTCGCGTAGCGCCGCCTCGGCCTTGGCATGAAGGTCGGCATTCTTGGTCTGGACGGTCAGAATGAGCGTGCCGGCGGAAGCCTTTCCGTCGCGATCGCGCTGCTCTTCGTCATTGGCGACGGTCGTCGCGGCGAAGGCACCGCCCCCTGCGGCCGCGCCAGCCGCCAAGGCGACACCGATGGCCGCAGCGGCGACTCCGCCCGTGCCTATGGTGATCGCCGCACCGGCCAGAGCCGCCACCGTGGCCGCGCCGCTCACATGGAGGGTTCGCGCCTGCTGCGCGTCCTCATCCGTGTAAGCCGTCTTGGCCTGGGCACCGGGTGTAGGCGCTCCCCCGGCCATACCGCCCTCCGAGATCGCGAGATCCGCGCGGTCGAAGCCGAGAAGGCTGAGTCGGCCGATCGCGTCCTGCATCTGGTCGGAGGACGCGAAACGGCCGGCGACACGATGTAGCTCGATTGCCATTGGCGACGGCTGGAGAGTCGGTGAAGCATTCGGGTCGGTCTGGGCCATGATCGCCTCCGCGGGAATGCGCCACCGGGCGGCGCTTCTGTGTCTTGAGCTAGGGTGCGATCGGTCAGCGCGCCGTCACGATCCCTTGAGGCTCGGCCAAGTCAGACAGGTGTCAGCGCACCCCGAGGGCGGCGGTCAGGCCGCCATCAATCCTGATATCCTCGCCCGTCATGAACGCCGCCTTGTCGGAAGCGAGGAACGCGATCAGCTCGGCAACCTCCTCTGGCTCGCCGATCCGGCCGAGGGGATGCGCCGCGCCGAAGCGCGCGAAGGCCGCCTCGAGATCGGCATCCGGACCATCGAAACGGCGCGCCGATTGCTCGAGAATTGGGCTCCGCACGGAGCCGGGGCTGACCGACAGAACGCGGATGCGCGAGGGAGCGAAATCCAGCGCCATGGCCCGCGTCATCGCATGGATGGCGCCCTTCGACGCGACATAGGCCGCGACCCCTGCCTGACAGGCATGGCCCTGGACGCTGGAGAGATTGACGATCACTCCGCCGCCCCGGCGCCGCATCACCGGCACCCCGAAATGCGCCGTCAGGTGAACGCCGCCGACATTGACGGCCAGGCAGCGTGCGAAGGTTTCGGGATCCGTCTCCACCACATCGCCAAAGGGATGCACGGCGGCCGCATTGACGATGATGTCGAGGCCGCCGAACAGGCGGTCCGTTTCCGCGACGGCTGTCGCAACTTCTTCCGGCTGTGAGACATCGGTGAGGCGTGTTTCCACCTGCAAACCCTCGGCGAGGGCTGTGGCCGCCAAGGCGGCGTTGCCGGACGCATCGATTCCGAGCGCCATAACCCGGACGCCGTCACGAGCTAGGCGCAGCGTTGTGGCGCGGCCGATGCCGGTCGTGCCGGTGACCAAAGCGACGCGCTCTTCTTTCTCCGCCATGAAACCTCCGCATGTATTCCGCGTGACGCTACACCCTTTCCAACGGCGGCCGCCAAGGCCAGGATCCGGCGCAACCGGGAGGGCGAACATCATGCTGCAGAGCTGGCGCTGGTTTGGTCCGGAGGATCTGATACCGCTCGACCATGTGCGGCAGGCGGGCGCGACGGGCATCGTGACCGCCCTCCACCACATCTATGACGGCCGCGCCTGGACCTCGGCTGACATCGCCGAGCGCCAAGCGATGATCGCGGCGGCCGGTCTGCGCTGGGACGTGTGCGAATCGATCCCCGTGCACAGCGCTATCAAGCTGCGGAGCGGCGACTGGCGCCGCTATCTAGACAATTGGAAGGACAGCCTCGCTGCTCTGGGCCGCGCTGGGGTGCCGGTGATTTGCTACAACTTCATGCCGGTGGTGGATTGGACGCGCACCGACCTCATGTTCAGGGTATCGAGCGGCGGTTTCGCGCTGCGTTTCGACCTTGTCGATTTCATCGCCTATGACGCTTTCGTCCTGCGCCGCGCGGGGGCCGAGAACGACTACGCGGCGCCTCTCCTCGATCTTGCGGAATCCCGCGTGGCCGTGATGGACGAAGCCGCGACGACCAGATTGGAGACCACCATCATTGCCGGGCTGCCGGGCGGCGAGGATAGCTATTCGCGGGAAGGCATTCGCGCCCGCATCGCCGAGTTCGGCGGGATGAGTGCCGACGAGTTGCGTGCCAACCTCCTCGCCTTCCTTTGCGAGGTCGTGCCGGTGGCTGCCGAGGTTGGCGTCCGCCTAGCGATCCACCCGGATGACCCGCCGATTTCGCTTTTCGGTCTGCCGCGCATTGTCTCAACCGCCGAGGACATTCGCGCCATTACGTCTGGTGTGGATCATTCGGCGAACGGTCTCACGCTCTGCGCCGGGTCTTACGGTTCCCGCCACGACAATGATGTTGTGGCGATCGCCGCGGAGTTCGCGACGCGTATCCAGTTCGCGCATCTGCGCAATGTGACCCTAGACCCTGACGGTTCCTTCATCGAGGACGATCACCTCGGCGGGAGGGTCGATATGCCGCGCCTCGTGCAGTTGCTGCTGCGCGAAGAGTCGCGGCGTCTTGATGCCGACGACACGCGGGAAATCCCCATGCGCCCCGACCATGGCCACCTGCTGGCGACCGATATCGGCACGCGCAGCAATCCGGGATATTCCTATATCGGACGCCTCAAGGGGCTCGCGGAACTACGTGGCGTGATGGCGACAGTGGGTGCGCTGGGGCTGTGATAGGCGCGATCCGTTATCTTGGATGTGCGGGCGCGGGTTAGCGATAGGCGTCCGGGGTGTCGAGGTAGGTGCGGACGAAATGCGTCACCGCCTCCTCCAGTTCTGTGGCCGGACGGTTATAGCCGGCGGCATGCAGGCGGGCTGGGTCGGCTTGGGTGAAATACTGGTAGCGGTCGCGAAGTCCGTCAGGCATCTCGACGAAGCTGATGCGGCGGGGCAGGCCGAGCGCATCGAAGATCGCGCCCGTTAGATCGATGAAACTGCGAGCCCGCCCGCTGCCGAGGTTGAACAGCCCTACGCCGCTCTCCTGGTCGAGCAGCCAGAGAATGACGTCGGTGACATCGGCGACATAAATGAAGTCCCGCAGTTGCTCGCCATCGGCATAGTCGGGACGGTAGCTGCGGAAGAGATCGATGGTCTGGCCCGCCTTGATGGCCGCGAAATACTTCGAGACCAGGCTCATCATCGGGCCTTTATGCGCCTCGTTCGGACCGAAGACGTTGAAGAACTTGAGGCCGATGCAGAGTGGCGGCAAGGCATCACCGGCTTCGCGCCGCGTCGAGACCACCTGATCGAAAAGATGCTTGCTCCAGCCATAGAGATTGAGCGGCCGCAAGGTCTGCAGGTGGCTGAGCGCCATATCGTCATCGAAGCCTTGCGCGCCATCGCCATAGGTGGCCGCGGAAGAGGCATAGATGAGTTTTACCTGGCGCGCGGTGCACCAGTCGAGCAAGCGAAGCGAGAAGCGGAAGTTGCGCTCGATCACCTCATCCGCATCGGTCGCCATGGTCGAGGAATTGGCGCCCATATGCACCACCGCCTCGATATCGTTGCGGGGTTCGAGCCAGGCGAGCAGCTCGGCCGGAGGAATGATGTCCTGCACGATGCGTTTGCGCAGGTTCTGCCATTTGCCGTCGGCGCCCAGCACGTCGCAGACCGCGACGTCCCGCCGCGCCTCTTCGTTGAGAGCGGCGACGACGTTGGAGCCGATGAAGCCGGCGCCGCCGGTGACGACGATCATGCGGGTGATCCTTCCCGGTGGCGTGGCGAGGCGAGCAGCCGATGGGCAAGCACCCCGGCGCAGGTCAGGTGGTAGAGGCTGCTGGCCGGAGCGTGGTCGCGCGTGAAATGACCTTCCGCCACACGCCGCTCGTACCATAAACCGCGCGGCTCGATATCGAGATAAGGTTCGAGCACCGCGAAGGCGGAGCCGATGCGCGCCGTGGTCGCATCAGGGCGCACGAGTTCCGCTTTCAATCGTTCGGTTTGCGGCCAGAGCCTGGCGCCGGTGGCTCGTGGCGCGCCGTCGCTCCAAACCTCGTCGAATAACGCGCCGGTTTCCGGATGCAGGCCATGATTGTCGATGAAATGCAGCAGAGCGCGGATGGCGTGACGGGACTCTGGTGGCGGGACGCGGCCGCGACGGCGGCAGAGCGATCCATGCCAATCGAGCAGCCAGACCCATTCAGCGTGATGGCCCGGCTCGACAACGAAGCGGCCGCCTTCACGCAGAGGGGTCAGCCGGTCATCGTAGAATTCAGGCAGCGCGCCCTCGTGCCATTGGAAGAGATGGCTGAGGAAAACCTCCACCAACTCATCCGCACGCTCGAGGAATTGTGGCTCATCAAAGGCCTCGGCGGCGGCGAGATAGGCTTCCACGAGATGCATATGCGGGTTCTGCCGCCGAGGCAGGCTTGGCGGCAGGCCTTCGAGATAGGCGAGCCCGCGATGGCGCAGCTTGCCCTGTAGAAAGCGGTCGAGCGATTGCACTTCCGCCCGCAGAGTCGAGGATGGCAGCACCCGGTAGGCGGTGGCGAGAGCGAGCAGCACGAAGGCGTGGTCATAAAGGTCGTGCCGCGCATCCGTGACCGCACCTTTGAGGTCGAAGCGCCAGGCATAGCCACCGGTCGGGGTGCGCGCGAAACGGTCGAGGAAGGCGAGGCCAAGCGACACCGCTTCCAGCGCGGCAATGCGAGCCGCTGGCGGCAGCCCGTCATGTTCGAGCCGCGCCGCCTCCGCGAAGACGATGATCTGACGCGTTACGACACGGAGCCGCCGGAAACCGGCGGTGCTGGCGACGGTGTCGAGTGCGAGATGCTCGTGGAAACCAGCATGGGCACGGTCGATGCCTTGAGCGAGCCAAAGCGGCCAAGCATCGTCTCGCAACCACCACAATAATTTGCTGGCAGCCGGCGCAAGGATCGCACGATTGGCAGGCGACAGAATTGTCATCGCCGTCAACCCAGCTGCAGGCTCGGCTCTCGCTCCAGAGACATTCCCTTCGCCATGCGCTTGATCATGAGCGTCGTGCTGGTGTTTGGCACGTAGTCGATGAGTTCGACACGTCCGCCATAAGCCTCCACCACCTCGCGCCCGACAACCTGATCGGGCCGGTAGTCACCGCCTTTGAAGAGGACGTTCGGACGCAGCGCGGCAATGAGTTCCAGCGGCGTGTCATTGTCGAAGACGGTCACCGCGTCCACCGCCTCCAGCGCCGCGGCGACGGTGACGCGCGCGGTCTCATCCTGCACCGGCCGGTCCGGTCCTTTCAGGCGCCGCACCGAGGCGTCGCTGTTGAGGGCGAGCACAAGCCGGTCGACGCGATTGCGGCAGGCGGCGAGATTGAAGATATGGCCGGGATGCAAAAGGTCGAAACAGCCATTGGTGAAACCGACCGATAGCCCTTCGGCCTGCCAGGACCGTACTTGCGCGGCCAGCAGCCCCGCCTCGCGGTAGATCTTGGGCGACACCCGATGCTCATAACGATGCAGCAGGAGATCCGCGAGTTCGTCGCCTTCGGGAAAGGCAGTCCCTTTTTTTGCGACCGCGACGCCCGCTGCGCCGTTCGCGATCCGCAGGGCCTCGGGCAGAGCGGCGCCCGCCGCCATGGCCACCGCCATCGCGGCGACCAGCGTGTCCCCCGCACCGGAAACGTCAACCACGCGGCGCGCAAAGCTGGGATAGCGCGCCGCCGTGCGGCCATTCACCACAAGCTGCACGCCGGCCTGGCTGCGCTTGACCGCGATTGCCGAAACGCCGCTGGCGGCACTTATCTCGCCGGCGGCGCACTCGACCTCGGCATCATCTTGCGCGACGGCGCGGCCGAGCAACAGCGCGACTTCCGCGAGATTCGGGGCGATGACCGTGGCGCCGCGATAGCGCTCGAAGTCTCGCCCTTTGGGATCGACGATGACCGGTATGCCGAGCGAGGCCGCCGCTTCGACCACAGCGCGGATCACCTCCGGCTGCAGGACGCCCTTGGCATAGTCTGACAACACGACGGCGTCACAGCCGGGCACCGCGCCCGCCGCCCGATCGATGAGTTCCGCCAGAACCGCCCCCTCGGCGGGACCGGCGATCTCCCAATCCAGCCGCAGCAGATGCGTGTTGTATTGCGGATTGACCAGCCGGATCTTGAGCGTGGTTGTGCGCGCGGGGTCGGCCACGAGTTCCGGGTGGATACCGTCGAACAGCGCCAGTTCGGCGGCCAGATCGCGCGCCGTGATATCGGTGCCGACCAAGCCCACCAGCCGGCATTCAGCGCCCAGGGCCACCACATTGCGTGCGACGTTCGCCGCACCGCCCAGCATCTGCTCCTGCCGCTCAGCGGCCAGGATGAGGGACGGCGCTTCTGGGGACACCCGGTCCGTGCGGCCATAGACGAAACGGTCCAGCATGAGGTCGCCGACCACGAGGACACACTTCCCCGGCATCGCCAGGAGAATATCTGCGATCGGTTTGCTCATGACGGGCGGTGCCTCCTGCGGCGAAGCAGCCGGAGGTTGCGTCCTTCCGGCTTCGCCAGAGGGTAGCGCCGCAGTCTGAACATTAAATGAAGACGAAGCGGAACGATCCGCGTTCATAACAGTCTCTTCGTCGGTGGGACGGCAGCCGTTAATGCCGCGCCTATTGCCCGGGATTGGCCTTTGCCGCTGGGCCGGGAGTCGCGGCACTGTTGATGAGGGGCTTCGGCGCGGCGTCGTCCAGATCCGCCGCCGAGACCATCACCACGAGGTCGCGCGGGTCAACGAGGTTGAGCATGCTGCGCGCTTGCCCGTCCAGCGCATCGAGATCAAGCCCCCGGTCGCGCATGCCGTTCAGGCGGGCCTGCCACTGTGCCTCCTCGGCATTGGCATGGTCGAGCTGCAGCTGGGCGACCTGGATATCGATCTTATCCTGCTGCTGGGCCACCAAGCCGCGATCGCCACGCGTGGCGTTCCAACCGAAATAGCCGGCCAGCAGAAGGAAGATGAGGGGCGGCAGGGCGGCGCGGAGGCGACGCTTAAACGCCACGGCCATCGACATCGGATACAGCTCCGGCGCGAGATGCGCTGCCGCTCTTCATGCCTTCTTCGCCGTGCCCGACGCAAGCGCGTTCGCGGAACAGCGAGCACTTGCCCGCAGCAAGTATCAGCCGCCCGCGTCAGAAGCCGGCATGAACGATGTCGATCTCCACTCGGCGCGCTTCCTGTGGCGTGAACTGGTAGGTGGTGGCGCCGCGCGACATGGTGACGACGCGGTCACCCGATATCCCATCCGCGACCAGTTGAGCCTCGACCGCCGCCGCTCGGTTGCGGGCCAGATCCATATTGGCCGCCACGTCCCCGACGGTGCTGGCGAATCCGATGACATTGACCTTGGCGTTCGGATCCGCCTGCGCGGCGGCAGCGGCGGAGCTCGCCGCCTTCAGCCCGGCCGCATCGAGCGTGGCAGACCAGGGGCTGAAGAAGACCAGGAATTTCGGAATCGCGTGATGATACTGCTGGGCGGCGTAGTCGGTCGGACTATTGGAATAGCCGCAGCCCGACAGGCCGGTCAGCATAAGGGCAAGCAGCGCGGCGCGGCGGGGCATGTCTTCACTCCAAGAGTCTTCGTTGAGGGCATTCCGGCCTGAGCGCCAGCCACACGTCAAGCGTCAAGCCGCCGCGGCAATCGCCTTACCACCGGAAAGGCGCCAAATCCGGTCTAACTTCTCGACACCGAGAAGTCGATGCGCGATGAGAATAAACGTTCGCCCCCGGCCCAGCGCGTTCAGCGTGGTCAGAAACGCCTGCTCGGTTTCCAGATCGAGGCCCGAGCCGGGCTCATCGAGAATGACGATCATCGCTGGCGACAGCAGCACCCGGGCGAGCGCCAGCCGCCTGCCCTGCCCGCCTGAGAAACGCAGCCCGCCCTCGCCTACCCAGCTATCGAGCCGGTCAGGCAGAAGCCGCACCATGTCGCCGATCTGCGCCGCGTCCAAGGCCGCCCAGAGGGCCGATTCGTCGGCGTCGGGACGGGCCAGCAGGAGATTCGCGCGAATCGTATCGTCGAACAGATGCGTGTTCTGGGACAGCAGCGCGATACGGGAGCGCAGATCCGTGGCCCTCAGTCCTGCGATATCGGCCCCGCCGAGGAGGATCCGCCCCTCCTCCGGCACCGCCAGACGCAAGGCAAGCGCCGCCAGAGTCGATTTGCCGGCGCCCGAGGGGCCGAGAATCGCGACGCGCGTGCCTGGCGCGATATCCATGGTCAGGCCGTCGAGCACAGCCGCCCGGCGCTCCTGCCAACGGAAGTGGACGCCCTCGAAGCGCAGCCCGGTTTCGCGCGGCAGCGGCGCCGGCTCCGGCGGATCGGGCGCGATCAGCGGTTCGGCCACGGCGCCCAGGACGCGCCGCGCGCTAGCGATGGCATAGCCCGCCAAGGCGCCAGCGCGCGGCAGACCGCCGATCGCCTCGAAAGCCGCGATGGTCAGGAAGGCTGCACCCACCGCGGCAGCGGGCGGTGCGCCGGCGCCGAGCAGGACTGCCAGGGTGGCGGCCTGAGCGCAGAGGAAGGAGCCGGCCTGGGCGAGCCGCGCATAACCGGCGACCTGGCGCTGCGCAGCGAGCAGATTCGCTTCCCGGGCCTGCACGGCTGCGAGCATACGCCCCTCGGCACCGAAGACCCGCACTTCGCGGAGACCGGACACGGCGTCCAGCACACTGACCCGGAGCGCCGAGATCGCCTCAGCGAGGCGCTGACCCGCGGCGGCGGTGGCGCGTGCCGCCAGCCAGGGCAGCAGGAAAGCAGCGGCCGCGAAGAGCACGCCGACGATGAGGGCGAGCCACGCATCCTGGGCACCGAGCACGAGCAACAGCAACAGGAGGGTCAACAGCGCGCCCACGACCGGGACGAGAATGCGGGAATAGAGACCGTCCAGCGCCTCGACGTCGCTCACCAGCCGGGACAGGACATCGCCGCTGCGGCGGAACCCGAGGCCTCCAGCCGCGCCGGCGGCAAGGTTGCGGAAGAACCACAGCCGCAGGTCGGCAAGCGCTCGAAAAGTTGCCTCATGCGTGATGATGCGTTCGAGATAACGCAGCACCACCCGCGCGACACCCGTCAGACGCAGCAGGATCGGCGCCGCCAGGACGCCGAGCGTGACGGCCGCCGCGGTCATCCGTCCCGCCAGCGCCATCAAGGCGAGTCCCGCGGCGAGGGCGAGCAGCGACAGCACGAGGCCGGCCGCCATCCAACCGAACCGGCCGCGCCACAAGGCAAAGATGCGGAGGATTTCGGTCATGCGACGCCGCTCCGCTCGCCCTGCTGAAGCCGTCCAGCCACGATATTGAGCCTGCGGCCACTAAGGAGATGCGCCTGAGCGGAGTGGCTCACCATGATCACCGTGCGCCCGAGTGCCAGACGGTTAAGGCTGTCGAGCACCTCGGCCTCGGTCGCCGGGTCGAGATGGGCCGTCGGTTCGTCGAGTAGCAGTAGCGGCGCGTTCTTGAGGAAGGCGCGGGCGATGGCGACCCGCTGGGCCTGACCGCCCGAAAGGCCGTAGCCACCCTCACCGATCAAGGTGTCCAGGCCATCCGGCAGGTCGGCGACAAAGCTCTCGACATGGGCGAGGCGGATTGCTTCATCGAGTTCCTCGGCGCTGGCCTCCGGCCGGGCGAAGCGGATGTTTTCGCGGATTGAGGTGGCGAAGAGCACCGGGCGTTGACCGATCCAGGCGGTCAGCCGCGCCAGCGCCTGCGGAACGATGCTGGAAATCTCGATGCCGTTGAGCAGCACCTTGCCCGAGTCGGGCCGCACGAAGCCGAGCAGGATTTCGATCACCGTGGACTTCCCGGCGCCCGATGGGCCGGCCAGGATCAGCGTGCCGCCAGCCGGCAGCCGGAATGTGACGCCGTCGAGCGCCTTGCCGCGCGCCTTGTCCCAACTCAGGTGGACGTCCTCGAAAGCGATGCTGATGCCATGGGCCGCGACGGTCTGTGGTGCGGTCGCGGGCGGCTCGATGCCCCTTTCGGCTCCGTCTTGTGTTGTTGGGGGCAGCGCCACCACCGCCTCGGCCGCCGCGAGACCGCTCATGCGATCCTGATAGGCAAGCGCGAAGGCACGAAGCGGGGCAAAGAATTCCGGGACGAGGAGGAGCAGGAACAAGGCGCGGGCGATGCCCGGCGCGTCTCCTGGGGTGAGCAGGCTGCGTCCCTGTTCGATCGCAATCGCCACAAGAGCGACGGCGGCGGCGCAGTCGAGCGCGGCGGAGGAGAGAAAGGCGACCCGCAGCACGCGCATCGTGCGCCGGCGCAGGTCGTCAGCTGCGAGCTTCAGCGCCTCGGCCTCCGATTCGGCGCGGCCGGCGAGGACTATTGTGCCGATGCCGCGCATACGGTCCACGAAGCGCGTCTGAAGCCGCGTCATCGCCTGCATCTGGGATCGCGAAGCCGCCGCCGCGCCGATGCCCGCGGCCGCCATGCCGACTGGTACGAAGAGCCCGCACAGAGCGAGGATCAGAGCGGACAACGGGTCCGCGATCAAAGTGGCGAGGAGCACGAGAACGGGGCCTGCGATGGCAAGCGTTGCCGCTGGAATCCAGCGTGCGAAGAGGCCGTCGAGCGCCTCGATCTTATCGACGACGATGCTGCTCAGCGTAGCGCTATGCTCGTGCCTCAATAGGCTTGGGCCGATGGACAGCAGCCGGCCCAGAATCTCGCTGCGAAGCCGCCGCCGTCCCGCCGCACCCGCCGTGAAGGCCGCACTGTCGGCGAGCACTGAGAGCGCGGCGCGGGCGAGTGCCAGCAAGCCGAACAACAGACCGAGCGTGATGAGTGGCGTGCCAGAGGGCTTGATGAGTCCGCGCAACAGGAACGCGGCGACGCCCGCCTGGATGATCGCGAGAAGAATACCGAACAGACCGAGCAGGATAGCTCCGGCGGCCGCACGGCGGCCGAGGCTGCCCTGCTGCTTCAGCCAGGTGGTCGCCGCTTTCTTCGTCACATCCATCGGAGGCGGACATAGCGCGCCCCGAGGCGGCTGCGAAGCGCCTCAGCGGTGCCAGTTGCGCGACACTCGGTCCCGCCGTGTGGGATGACGGCTCACGCCGGAGCGCTAAGCTTGAACGCGAGGCGCATTTAGCGCGTCTCGCGTTCATAAGTGCCGCCCCGGCAGATCGTCAGGCAGGTTCCTGGACGTGGGCCTCCAGGAACCACAGCGACTTGTCGAGGTCGCGGGAAAAGGCGGTGAAGATATCGGCCGTGTCGGCGTCACCCGCCTCATCCGTGTCGTCGATCGCCTTGCGGACGGAATTGGCGACCGCCGCATAGTGCTCGATCAGCGCCGCCAAGTGATCCTCGATCTTGTAGATGTTCGTCGGATAGGGCTTGAGGCTGGAATCGTTGGCCGCCTGGCTGGTGCCGATCGCGGTGCCGCCGAGCTGCACCACCCGCTCGGCAATGATGTCGACATGCTCGTCGATCGTGTCGCGGAACCCGTCCAGCATCTCGTGGATCATGATGAAGCGCGGGCCCTTGAGGTTCCAATGGGCCTGCTTGGTAATGAGCGCGAGGTCGATCGAGTCCGCCAAACGCTCGTTGAGGATCGCGATCGCCACCTTCTTCGCGTTGCTGTCGAGATTGTTGCGCGTCTTGTGCGGCTTGGTCGCGGCGTCAGCCATGCTTCGCTCCTGCTTGTTTTGGAGCCTATGCAGGTAAGCTGCCCTCTGCAGCCGTCAATCCGTCAGGGTCAGGAGGCTCGGTCGACCGTGTATGCCGCGACGTCGATGAGGGCTTGGCGCATCTCGGAATGGGGGAAGATATCGAGCGCATCCTGCGCGCTGCGGACGAAACGAGCGGCGCGGCCGAGGGTGGCGGCGATCGCGTCATGGCGCGCAAGCAGCTCCATCGCGCGCGGCAGATCCGCCTCGGTCTGTTCGCCCACCTCCAAGGTGCGTGACCAGAAAGCCCGTTCCTCAGTATTGCCGGCGGCGTAGGCGATCAGGATCGGCAAGGTGATCTTGCCTTCGCGGAAATCATCGCCGACCGTCTTGCCGAGAACCCGCTCATCGGCCGCGTAGTCGAGGGCGTCATCGACAAGCTGGAAGGCAATGCCAAGGTCCATGCCGTAAGTCGCGAGAGCATTCTCCTCCGCCGGCGGCCGGCCGGCGACCACCGCGCCGACCTCGCAGGCGGCAGCAAACAGGGCCGCGGTCTTGCCACGAACGACCTCCAGGTAGCGTTCCTCGGTCGTCGCCAGGTCATGCTGCGTGACAAGCTGCAACACCTCGCCTTCGGCAATGGTCGCAGCGGCATGGGAGAGGATTTGAAGGACGGAGAGCGAGCCGTCCTCGATCATGAGCTGGAAGGCGCGCGTGAACAGGAAATCGCCGACGAGGACGGGGGCCTTGTTGCCGAAGACGGCATTGGCGGAGGCCAGGCCACGGCGCAGCCGGCTTTCATCCACCACATCGTCATGCAGCAAGGTCGCGGTATGGATGAATTCGACACAGGCCGCGAGATTCACATGCCGCTGTCCGCCCTGGTAGCCGCATAGCCGGGCCGCCGCGAGTGTGAGCAAAGGGCGCAGCCGCTTGCCGCCCGCGGCCACGATATGCGCCGCCAGCTGCGGTATGAGCGCGACGGGACTATCCATCCGGGCGACGATCGCGCGGTTGCAGGCTTCCATATCCTCATGGAGGCTCGCCAGCAGAGTCGCGAGCGCGTCCGGCCCTTCGGCAAGGGCGGGTTCGCGGGAAGACGATGCGGTGGCCAGAACGCCCAAGCTTGATCCCTTCGTGACGCGCGGCCCAGCGGCAATGCGCGCTCCTGCGATCGCTAGCGGGATCGCATAATTCGCGCCGGACCGCTACCGCCCCACAGGCGAACGCGCAACACTTGGCCATGCACGGGAGACCGGTGCAGAGCCGCGTTTAGGAGCATACGGGATTTGGAGGCAAGCCAAGGCCATCTGCTCGGCGGCGCGGTCCGCTACGATCAGCCGCGACAAGGCTATCGCACCGGGATCGAGCCGGTGCTGATGGCGGCCGCGGTCCAGGCTCAGCCGGGTCAGGCGGTGCTGGAGGGCGGCACGGGTGCGGGTGCCGGGCTGCTGTGCCTCGCGCACCGTGTTTCGGGACTGGTCGGTTGGGGCGTCGAGATCATGCCCGAGATGGCCTCCCTCGCGACGGCCAACCTTGATGCCAACGGCTATGATGGGCTTCGTGTATCCTGCAGCGACATCAGGCGGGAAGAAGAAGAAGAAATATCGCGTCCAGAATGGATTGACGCGCTGTTTGACCATGCCATGGCCAATCCGCCGTGGCACGATGATGCGGGCACCGTGCCCGCTGAACCATTGCGACGGGCCGCGAAAATGGCGCGCAAAGGGGAGTTGGAGGCGTGGATCAGCGCGTTGTCTCGCCGTCTACGCCCGCGCGGCAGCATCACGCTCATCCTGCCTTCCGCCGCGACGCCCGCCGCGCTCGCCGCCCTGACTGCCTCGAATTGCGGGGGCGCACGGTTGTTGCCGCTCTGGCCGCGATCCGGTCAGACTAGCCGCATCGTCATCCTGCAGGCGCGCCTCGACGATCGCAGCGAGTTCCGGCTGCTCCCCGGCCTCGTCCTCCACCGCGACGGTGACTCTCGCTACACCGAAGCGGCTGAGGCGATCCTGCGCGGGGGCGCAGGGCTGGCCCTCGACTAGAAGCGGTTGGTCGGATGTCGCAGGTGCCAGAGTCGCTCATGCGCGGCGACCAAGGTCTCCATGGAGCGGCGCCGATTGGCCTCTACCTGGCGCGGGCGCCGCGTTAGCATTGTTTCAAGAACCTGGAGGAGCTGTTGCGCCACCTCAAACTCCTGCTGGTCGCAGGCTTGGTGGAAAGCGATCAGAACCTTGTCGGTCAGCCGGCGAGTATAACGCGGGGCTTCGCCCCGAACCCCAATTTGAACCAGCTCCTGAAGATCTTCCGTCACGGGCTTTCCAAGACCTCTCGCTGAAAATTTTAGGCCGATTCCCGTCTGGGGCGGCGGATCCACGATATACGAGGCTCAAATTAACTAGGTAACTAAAAACACGTCCGTTGAGACGTTGGTCATAAATGATCTTCTAGATGCTGGATCCATCCCTGCCAAGGGTTTTGCGCCAGGCCTGAGCGAGAACCGTCGGGGATAGACCGGGCGGGAACACTCCAGCGAGACGGCCCTTTTCGTCCATCAGATAGATAAAGGCGGAGTGATTGACGGCATAGGGTGCCCCGGAGGTCGCGGCGGGCACTTTCTGAACATAGACGCGATACGCGGAAACCACCCGATCAACCGCCTCCTGGCTTCCTGTGAGACCGATGAGCCTTGGGCTAAAGAGGGCGACATACCGGGCCAGTGCTTCTCGTGTATCGCGGGCCGGATCGACCGTGATGAAGATCGGCACGACCTTGTCGCCCGCCTTGCCCATCTGCTGCAACGCGGCGACGATGCGTTGCAAATCAGTCGGGCAGACATCCGGGCAGAAGGTATAGCCGAAGTAGACCAGCATCCATTTGCCATGGAAGCTCTTGTCGGTGACAGCAGCCCCGGTTGAGGCATTCGTCAGCGAGAAGGGTCCGCCGATCGGCACCCCCGCGAGGGCGGAATCCCCCGTGGTGGGCGAGACGAAGCCGGCATCCTGTTCCAGTCGTGTTGCCCAGCCGCCAAAGACCAGCGCACCGAAGGCGCCGATCAGTACAAGACCGAGCAGGCCAACACCGAACCAGCGCAACGCCCGGATCAGCTGATCGCCTGCGCCCTTCGGCCCCCCCCCTGGTAGCTCGTCGCCCTTATCCGCCACGAATAATCCTCAACCAAATTCTTAGGAATTATACGCGACATGGAGCCAACCGTATGCGGAGCTTTCCTCATGGCTGTACGTGAGATCCTGGGCTTCCCGCATTCAGGCCTCCGGGCGGTGGCGGAGCGTGTCAACTCATTCGACGCCGAGCTTCGCTCGCTCGCGAATGACCTGCTTGAGACGATGCGCGCGGCGCCCGGCATCGGCATAACGGCGCTGCATATCGGCGTTCCGCGCCGCCTAGCTGTTATCGAACTGCCCAGCAAGACGGCCTGCTTCTACGTCAATCCCCAGATCGACTGGGTTTCCGCCGAGTTGGTCCGCTACCCGAAAGCAGCGTTTCAATGCCTGGCGTCACGGATGACGTCGAGCGTCCTTCCCGCATTCGGCTGCGCTACCGGAATCTGGCTGGCCGCGGCGAGGTGGCTGAAGCCACAGGGCTTTTGGCGGTCTGCCTGCAGCACGAAATCGACCAACTCGACGGCATTTTCTGGCTCTACAGACTGTCCCGGCTGAGGCGAGACCGGCTGATCAAGCGCTTCGGGAAGCTGCGTCGTGCATTATGAGTCCTAGGGAAACGCCGCCGCATAGATCTCGGGCTTGAACCCTATGATCAGTTGGCCGCCACCTTCCAGAACGGGGCGCTTGATCACGGAAGGCTGGGCCAGCATCAGAGCGACCGCCTTCGTCTCGTCGAGGTCCGCCTTGTCCGTGTCGGGAAGCTTGCGGAAGGTCGTGCCGGCTCGGTTGAGCAGCCTGTCCCATCCGGCCTCACGAGCCCAGCCCTCCAGCTTGCGCCGCTCCACGCCTTGCAGCTTATAATCGTGGAATGTGTAGGCGACGTCGTGGCCTTCGAGCCAGGCGCGCGCCTTTTTCATCGTGTCGCAATTCTTGATGCCGTAAATCTTGACCGGCTTGGCCATCAGTCTTTGACCCCTGCCCTACCATGTTGCCCGTCGCAAAAGCACGATTCCGACGAGTTCTCAGTGCGCGATACTACCAGTCCTCGACGGGCACGAGCGGGTGGATTTTGAACTGGTCCCGTGCGGTTCGGACAAATGTCGTGAGGCTGGCTGAGGCTATTCGCCGCGCCGGATAGACGGCGCTCACCGGTATCGGCGGCGGCGCGAAGCTTTGGAGGATCGGGATCAGGCGACGGGCCATCACGGACTCCTGGACCTGATAGGAAAGCGCACGCGTGATCCCCATACCGGCCTCCGCGGCCGCGATTGCGGTATCGGCGTTGTTTACGGCCAGGCGGGGCTTTACCCGCACGAGTGCCTCGCCAGCGCTGAAGCGCCATTCATTGGTGGCATTGACGTTCTCGAAAGCAATGATGTCGTGGTCGGCAAGTTTCGCCGGGGAAAGCGGAATGCCATGTTGCTCCAAATAGGCGGGGCTGGCGACCAGGACGCGGCTGACGACACCAAGCCTCACCGCGATCAGATTGCTATCGGCAAGCTCGCCGATACGAACCGCGACATCGATGCCTTCTTCCACGAGATGGAGGTTGCGATCGGACAAAGTGAGCCTAATCGACAAAGCCTGGTGCTGGCGCAAGAGGCGGTCGATGACTCGCAGCACATGGAGGCGACCGAAGACAATCGGAGCCGTGACTTTCAATTCGCCCCGAGGTTCTGCGTTCTCGCCGCGAACTCTTCGCTCGGCGTCGTCGATATCGGCCAAAATCTGCTGGCAGCTTTCCAGGTAGATCCTGCCGCGTTCGGTGACACCGACCGATCGGGTCGTCCGGCTCAGCAGCGTCAGGCCGAGCTCATCCTCGAGCTGCGCGATCGACCGCGTGACGACCGAGGGCGATAGCCGCTTCTGCCGCGCCGCCTCCGCGAAGCTTCCGAGCGTTGCGACGGCGACGAAGATCCGCATGGCGCCAAGGCGGTCCATCGGCTATTGCTGCATTGGCAATAATGTCTTGTCAATCAGGCCTATTATCGCGCCTCGCGCATGATCCCACTTGACTGAAGAGTTGGGGCGTCGCCTGAACAAGCACTCGCCCGCGGAATGTGGAGTGACCGAATGCCCTATGGGTTCCTCGATATGGTCTCGACACCAAGCGTCCGCGCCGCCCAGGCGGCGAATGGCAGCCTGGGAATGTGGGAGCAATTTAGCGGCGACCGCGCATCCGATCGATTCACGGAGAGCGAAACAGCCTTCATCGGCGAGCGGGACAGCTTCTACATGGCGACGGTTACGGAGAATGGCTGGCCCTATGTGCAGCATCGGGGGGGTCCGCGCGGCTTCCTGAAGGTCCTCAACGATAAAACCCTTGGCTTCGCTGATTTTCGCGGCAACCGGCAGTATATTAGTCTTGGCAACGTCGCGGCGGACGACCGGGTCGCGCTGATCCTGGTAGACTATCCGAATCGCGGCCGCCTCAAAATCCTGGCGCATATGGAAACGCGTGATATTCGTGACGAGCCCGCTCTCGCAGAGCGCCTTATCGTTCCGGGCTACAAAGGAAAACCTGAGCGTGCGTTTCTGCTACACCTCGAGACTTTCGACTGGAACTGCCCGCAACACATCACGCCGCGCTTCACCGTGCCTGAAATTGAGAGCGCTTTGTCGCCACTGCATGAAAGGATCGCCGCCCTGGAGTCCGAAAACCAGATACTTCGGGCACAAGTTGCCGGCGCCGCCTGATTGAGCTTGGAGCGCAGATCATGAACCGCACAATACACGAGTATCTGATATTCGAAACCGCGAGCGGTTTTTGTGGCATCGCTTGGAATAGCGCCGGGATCACGCGGTTCCAGTTGCCGGCTCGAAGCGCTAAAGTGACGGAGGGCAATGTGTTGCGCCGTCTGCAGGGCGCCAAAGCTGGCTCGCCCCCGACGAAGGTGCTTGAGGCGATCGCGGCCGTGCAGCGCTACTTCGAGGGCAAACAGGTCGATTTCGGCGATATCCGGCTCGTGCTGGATGGCCAGGAGGAGTTCTACTCGCGGATCTATGCCGCCGCGCGACAGGTCGGGTGGGGCCATACGACCACCTATGGCACCTTGGCGAAAGAAGTGGGTGCCGGGCCCGAGGCCGCGCGCGACGTTGGCCAGGCCATGGCGAACAATCCGGTGCCCTTGATCATCCCGTGCCACCGTGTTTTGTCCGCCGGCGGCAAGGTCGGTGGCTTTTCGGCACCGGGCGGCTCGGTCGCGAAGATCCGTATGCTGGAACTGGAGGGCATACATCTCGGGCCGCCGCCGCCTGCCCAGCGATCGCTTGGGCTTTGACTAGGAAAAGCGGCCTGGCCGAGCCAGACGTCGTGTAGAGCTTTTTTCCGGTCGAAGTGATTCGGAGGAAAGCTCTAGCTCTTTGTTTTGGCGAGCATCTTATCCGATCGAAGAGCAAGGTCGACCGGATGATGCTTTAGCGATTCGGCCCGAATGACGCCATGAGCGGTTCCACGAAGACCATATGGTCATCGACAGCGACGACCCCGGCAAGGTTTTCCACCGCCACACGAATGGCTCCGCGCAACCGCTGGTCATGGATGACGCCGCTGAGCGTTACCACGCCACCTCGTGTTTGGCAGATGACGGAACTGTCTTCCAAACCGGGAATCCCATGCAGCTGGGCGGCAAGTCTCGCCTCGATGTCCTCGTCACTCGTGCCCGCGAGTGGAAGTTCGGCAAGTCTGCGACCTAGCGCCGCAACGAGATCCGCGCGGCTCAGAACACCCATGAGGCGATCGCCTTGGACCACAGGAACCCGCCGGATACGGTGCTTCTCCATAAGATCCACGACCTCGCTGAGCGGCGTCTCCTCGGTGACGGTGACGACCTGCGCGGTCATGATGTCATCGACGCGGCGGCTATGCGTGCGCACATAATCCGCCGCCCTGTCCCTGGGGCCGATCAGCAAACTCAGGAGGCTGAGATGGCGGTCGCTAGTGCCTGTCTCGACCCTCCGCAACAGGTCGCCCTGCGTCAGGATGCCGACGAGTTTGCCATCGCTTGCGACCACTGGAATGCCGCTTACCCGGTTGACCACCATGATGTCGATGGCGGCGTCAATCGACGCAAGTGATCCTATCGTCAGAACGCGCCGCGTCATGATATCGCCGGCTTTCATCGGCCCAGCTCCCTTTCATCATCCGGTCGTCTTGGCAACGAGAAAACCTGGTAGAAGGAGGATGCCTGTGGCGCCGGATTGGCGGATATCGCGATAGGTTAGGCGAGCAATTATGTCCTGTCGATGTCGCGCCTATGCCGTCAGCGGGCTTTCCCAAAATCACTCACGGCTGGCCGCCAGTTCCGGCATATGGGAGAACAATGGCGTGTCTATTGGGGAGCAATTGCGATGATTGAGGTCGGCCTCGCCGGTGTCTATCAAGATTACATTGCATGCCTCAATGAGCAGAATTGGCCGATGTTGAAACGATTCGTTCATGATGAAGTTCGCCACAATGGTCGAGCCGTCGGAATAGCGGGTTATCGCGAGATGCTGGAGAAGGATTTTCGTGACATTCCAGACCTTTATTTCAATATCCAGCTTTTGATCTCCGATCCCCCGTTTATAGCAAGCCGTTTGCAATTCGACTGCACCCCGAGGGCAAACTTCCTCGGTCTCGCTGTGCACGGAAAGAGAGTCATGTTCACCGAACATGTATTCTATGAGTTCCGGACAGAGAAGATATCGCAGGTTTGGTCGATTGTAGACAGGGCGGCGATCGAAGCTCAGCTTTAGCGCGTTTTTATTGCAGTCGGGTGTTGGGCCATGAAGATTGCTACCTTCAACGTCAACGGGATCAACGGGCGGCTACCCGCGCTTTTGAGGTGGCTGGAAGAAGCCAAGCCGGATGCCGTCTGCCTCCAGGAATTGAAGGCGCCGCAGGAGAAATTCCCTGACGTGGCCCTGGTGGAGGCCGGATACGGAGCGATTTGGCACGGGCAGAAGAGCTGGAACGGCGTCGCTATTCTCGCGCGCGGTCAAACGCCGGTGGAGACGGCACGCGGCTTGTCAGGAGAGCCCGAAGACACCCATAGCCGCTATATCGAAGGCGCTGTGAGCGGTGTCCTCATCGGCTGCCTTTATTTGCCGAATGGCAATCCTGCGCCCGGACCAAAGTTTGACTACAAGCTTCGGTGGTTCGATCGCCTCATTGCCCACGCCAATGAGCTGCTCCTGTCCAAAGCCCCAGTGGTTCTCGCGGGTGATTACAACGTCATGCCGACCGACCTCGACGTCTATAAGCCGGAGCGCTGGGTCGATGACGCTCTCTTTCGGCCCGAAGTTCGCGACGCTTTTCGCCGACTACTTGAGCAAGGCTGGACCGATGCGATCCGCGTACTGCACCCGCAGGAAAAGATCTACACGTTCTGGGACTATTTCAGGAACGCCTATAGCCGGAATGCCGGCCTCCGCCTTGATCATTTGCTCTTGAGTCCGTCGCTCAAGAAGCGCCTCATCAGCGCCAATGTAGACCGTGAAGTCAGAGGCTGGGAAAAAGCGAGCGACCATGCGCCGACATGGATAGAACTTGAGGATGACGAGAGGACGGCTTCACGCGGTCCCGACGCGACCGGAAAGACCCGGCATCGAGGATCTCCGCGCAAATCCTAAAACGCCAGACTTATGCCGCCGCCCAGCGCTCTGTCGCTGCCGCCCTGATACCAGGTGTCCTCTCCGTAGGCGGAGAGCCGAAGAGCCGCATTGAGGTTCCAATGGATGGTGCCACCGAAGCTGTTCTGACGCACATAGCTCCCGGCGGTATAGTTGCGATTTGCGGGCAGGTAAGATGCCACGATGTACACCTGGTCAAGAGGATGGAGCACGGCTATGAGCGTAACGCCGCGAATCGTTTGCGGCTGGTAATATTGCGTGGCGCTGATTGGTGTGATGTTCTCGAAGTTACCAAAAGCGTAGCCGATTTGTAGCTGCGGCAACCAGGCGGCGACATCGAGATCGAGTTTCGGCATGACCTGAGAAAAATTGCCCCGAACGTAGTTCTCGAAGGTGGTATCGGCCTCAAGCGCAACTCGCTTCTTGCCCTCGAAGCTCCAGGGCAAAACATACTGCGGCGATATATACGTGCTCCACTGATAGGTGTAGAGGGCATGGACACCTACGCCCGCGGTGACGTTGAGGCTGATGTCGTCGTTGGGCTTGTAATTGAACCCGCCAACAAAGTTAGCAAGGGTGATCGAGCCCTGTTGCTGGTAGAGTTCCTGGCCGAGAATCTTCCAGCTTTCGTTGATCCGGTAGAAGCCCTGGGCAGCTTCGGTGTACAGATCGCTTAGCGCTGGTCCGCTCGTCCAGCTCTGGATATTGCCGGAGATGGAGATCGGCAGGGGACCGGGTTGGCTCGCGAGACTCACCTGGTCTGACGTTGCCTGTAGATGCGAGGTGTCGCCGAAGAAGTGGATCGGCTCGGAGGCGTCGTCGCCCGCTGCGGAGGTCGCGGTCGCGGAGCAGGAGGCGGTGCTGTCGCAACCACTGGCCGTCGCAGGCAGGTAAGACGCCACCGCAAACACAACCACAGTAGCGGCGGCCCTAAGCTGCTGCCAGCCCCCATCGCCCCGGCGCACGCCGTAGATCCTCACCGTTCGCTTGAGGGAGGGAAATACCACTTGCCGTCGCGGATCGGCAAGAAGCTGCCGTCGTCTACGCCGACCTCCGACGCGATGAGATCATTCGTAACGGTATTCAGGGCAACCAGCTTGTCGCCATTCTTGACTGGATCGCTCGCAAGATTGTTCATCTCATCCGGATCCTCTTGGAGATCGTAAAGCTCCAGGTCGTTCTTGCCGAGTAACTCTTCCAGCGTTTTTGGAGTGTTGAACTGCATCGGGCCGAAATAGCGCGAGAAGCGGTATCGCCCGTCAAAGACGCTGCGGATCGCAACACGATCGTAGAAGTCCGGGTCGTTTTTCAACATTGTCTGGATCTTGTCGGCATTGGTCACCGAGCCGGAGAACATCAAGTCGACAAAGTGCTCTGCCCAGACGACATCCTGGTAGGAAAGCATATTGTAGTTGAACAGGGCAGCCGCCCGCAGGCTATCGGCCTTCGCTGCCGCCGGAGCCGCGAGCAGACCGGAGAAGTCACGCCCCTTGAGGCCGTCTGCCGCCTTGGCACGCGCGGTCTCGTCCAGCCCGGTGAGCGCGATCATCGTCGGCACGAGGTCGATCTGTGAAGTAATCGCTTCGCAGTCCATTCCACCGGGATAGGCCGGATGCACGATCATGAGAGGCACGTGGTTCTGCTCTTTGTAAGTGCAGTTCCCTTTGCCCCGCATCTGATGATGGCCGCCGAGTTCACCGTGATCCGCATTGAAGACAACAATCGTGTTTTTATCCATCCCGTTGTCCTCGAGCGCCTTGAGCACCTGCAATACCTGCTGATCACAGTCGCGGATGCAATTGTAGTAATAGTCTCGAAGCACATGCCACCGGCGATCCTCGTCGGGCCACTGGCCGACCATCATATCCTGGATCGATTGATAGATCGCATGGGCCTTGGGGCGGCCGGGCGCATTCAGGGGCTGGCTGCGATTCGCGGGCAGCGGCAGATCATCCCATCGCGTCTGATACAGTTTGTCTTCAGGCGTCGGGAAGATCGAGATGGCATATTTTTTGCCCTGGACCACGTGATCCGGCAGGTCGGAATTGATGTACATTACATCGTGCGGATTGACGAAATTGACGGCAAGGAACCAAGGCTGTCCTTTCGCTCGCAGCTCCTCACCCTGCCGGCGCATCCAGGTGGTCACGGTATTCGCCGTCATTCCGTCAAAGGTATAGCCGCCGAGACCGCTGTCGATGAGGTCGCCGACCCCGTAGAAATCGGCGAAACCGTAGCTCTCAATGATCTTGCGGTAGTCAGCGGTGGGCGCGTCGATCGCCGTCTTGGTCTGGTCGAGATTATAGCTGAGATGCCACTTGCCCTGGTAGGCAGCGTGATAGCCGAGCTCCTGCATGCGATCGCCGATCGTTCGCACGGACGTCGACATGTCAGGCTGCCACAGGTAGTTGAGATTGTCGAAGACGCCGGAATGCTGGATGTGCTCACCGGTGTAGATGACGGACCGCGCCGGCGAGCAGACACAGGACGCAGCCTGGTGATTGGTGAAGGTGATGCCTTTCGACTTCAACCACTCCCGCGCCGGCACCGGAAAAGGCCACTTCGGAAAGAAGTGCTCCTGATCGACCAGAATAAAGAGGATGTTGTAGCCCGCAGGCGGCGAATCGGGCGCCTGGATCGGCGCGGCCGGAGCCTGATCGGCTGCCCTGGCAGATCGTGCCGCTCCAGGAAATAAGTTGAGGCCAAGCAACGCCGCCGTCCCCGAGCCGAGAATCGCGCGACGGGATGGTTTGGGAAGGCCGTCCGGCTCTGTCATATAGTCAATCCTCTGTAGCCTAACTCAATCCTTTGCCGTTGCCTCTTCCTTATCCTGCACTATGCGCTCGTCTGCGCAGGATTGCCGGAGCACGGCGAGAATAACATCGTAAAATCGGCGGTCGAACTTTCGCTGGTTCGTAATACTCGATGACAGAAATATTTTTATCCGAAGGATTTTGGCCTTGCAATAGATTTCCATCTTAGTGGTGGAACCGGCATTTACGGGGATGTGACGGAGCTGTCGCCATGAACTTCGTTTGGTCATACGCCATTGCCTGTGCGTGATCTGCCCTTGCAGGAAGAGCTCAGCTTGCCGTCTATGCTTTCAAAACATGCCAGGGCATTGCAAAGGCCGGAACGAACGAGTCGCGTCCTGCATTAAGGCCGCTTAGTATCCCAGCGCGTTGGTGAGCGGGGCGCATGGGCACGCACCTCACATCATCGCGAGCACAGGGGAGGACAGTTGTGCAACTAGAAAAAATAGTTGATACGGCCAAAAAGATGATCCGCCTGCACGGAATGCGCGCACAAGCGATCGCTCAGGAGCGTGCGGACGAAATGCGGCATCAGGGCGACAGCGCCGACTTCGAATACTGGCAGCACGTCAACGGAGTGATCTGCGAATTGCGTCGGGAGGGGGCCTCCCTCCGGCCTGGCTGATCGGCCCGAACCTACACGCCGATTGCCCAGCGGGCGGTGTGCGGGGCGGGCTGCCGATCACGCAACTCGGGTGTCGTGGTCGGCACGATGGAGAGGTACGATGCATGCTCGGCCTCTCCTTTTTCTCGCACTTGTCCCTGTATTTGCGCTGTGCGCTGTGCGTGGCGTGGCTGAACCCGTTCAGCCAGATCGCGACGAGAGCCAGCTCGCCTACCGGCTGCAGGGACATGCAGGGCCCACTGTCGTCTTCGAGTCGGGGCAGGGTTTGGGTATGGCAAGCTGGGACCGGGTGGGGCCACGTCTCGCCGCATGCGTGAGGGTCGTCGTCTACGATCGTGCCGGCGTCGGCGCTAGCCCAGCGCGGCCGAACAACCTGCCTGTGATGGCTGACAGCGTCGCCGATGATCTCGCGCGGCTTTTGCGAATGATCGGCGCTGCACCGCCCTATATCCTCGTCGGCCATTCCCTCGGCGGGCTCTACGTCCAAGCCTTCGCGCGCGGTAATCCCAAAGATGTCGCGGCGGTTGTGCTGGTGGACGCCGCGAGCCCTTTGGAACCACCGGGTGTCTTCGTCTCAACCGCGCCGCTTACACCTGGTTCGATTTCCGCCGCTGAGGAAGCCGGCGTGGCACCCAGCGAGGCGGCCCTTCTTTCGGGACCGCCCTTCCCTCCGGTCCCCCTGATCGTCCTGGCGGCAACGAATCACGACGACACGCCGCAGCGTGAGGCGCTATGGCGGCAGGTGCAGTCGCGCACGGCCGCGCTCTCCCCGAGAGGTCACCTCGAAGTCGTCAACCACAGCGGCCACTTCATCCAGGTCGATCGGCCTGACGTCGTTTACGCTGCGGTGCTGGAGGCCGCGCGGCTAAGCGGCGTCATCTTATCGGGATGCTCGGCTAGCAATCCTCAAGAGAATTGACAGCGGAAGATGCCATGGAGGCGCCTTGGCGCCATCTCACTGCCTATACCTTCTAGGCATCCCCCTCACCCTACAAAGTCTTTTCCTCCCGCCATCATCAACGCTTAGATGTTTGTCGCCAGATTCCACCTGAGCACGAGCGGCGAAGCTGGCGGCAAGGTAGCCGACGAGTTGAAGGGAATCGAGCGGCGATGACTGCTCCCGCTCCCTCAGTTGAGATCAGTGCAACATTCGACTCCAAATAACAGCGCTAACGCTTAAGGAAATCCATGATGGCAAGCCTGACCAACAAAACAGCCCTCGTCACCGGAGGTTCGCGCGGAATTGGCGCAGGAATCGCAAAACGATTGGCCGCCGACGGGGCGAGTGTCGCGATTACCTACACCAAAGGTGCTGACGCGGCTGCCTCCGTCGTGACAGAGATCGAACGCGCCGGTGGAAAGGCGATTGCGATCGAAGCGGATGCCGCCAATGCCGAGGCAGTCACGGCCGCTGTGGAAAAGACAATCGCCACCTTCGGTCGGCTGGACGTGCTCGTGAACAATGCCGGCACCGCCATTCCGAAGCCATTCGAGGAAACAAGGCTGGAGGAGCTCGATAAAGTCATCAACATCAACCTTCGCGGTACGTTCATCGCGACACAAGCCGCGTTGCGGCACATGCAGGACGGCGGCCGCATTATCATGATTGGTTCTTGCGTCGGCGAACGCATGATGACACCCGGATTGGTTGCCTACGCGGCCACGAAAGGCGCAGTGAAGATGTTCACGCAGGGGTTGGCACGAGAAATCGGCAGCCGCGGTATCACGGTCAACAATATCCAGCCGGGTCCCATTGACACGGATCTGAATCCCGCCGCGGGTGATTGGGCGGCTCCGCAATTGGCCAATACGGCGCTCAAGCGCTACGGTCACGTCGAGGATGTCGCCGCGTTGGTGGCCTTCGTTGCGGGCCCGGAAGCAGCTTATATAACCGGAGCGAATTTGACCGTGGACGGCGGCACCAACGCGTGATTCGCGCGTGCTCGTCAGTCAACTTCTGCCCATAGGACAATAAGACAAGCCACGCCCAACAGCATCTCTGGAAAGGTGTATATCATCCGACTGTGCCGGCCGCGCTCACCGAAGACGGCGTTCAGGGTTTCTGAGGCGCCGTTCAGGACTTTCGGAGCGTCGTCGGTATAACCATGCGCGATATTGATCGAGCCCTCGAGCCGCACGATACGCCGGACGCGCTCCAGATTACCGACGGCATCCTTGAGCTGGGCGATGGCGTTCAAGGTGCTGAGCTTGCAAGCCTCAACGCCCTGATCGACCGTCAGTTCCCGCCCGATGGTGCCCTTGAACAGCAAGGTTTTGCCATCGCGCCAGGGCAACTGCCCCGACGTGTAGATCATGTTACCAGCGCGAACCCATGGCTCGTATGAGGCAACAGCCGCAGGGGGCGGCGGTAGTTCCAGACCAAGTTCGGCCAGCCTTTGTTCCGCGGTGGACATGTTCGTTCCTCCTTTTTTGCGTTGGCACGCTGCAGCGTGCATCTCCTGCTTCGGACAAGATACTGCTCGGCGTCAAGATCCCCACCACGCGAACCACGCGCTTGGATGGGTGAAGTCAGCACGATTATTGCGGGAAGGGACGTGACGGCCTAAGCTACGCTGGTGGAGTTGCTCGAATGGGTCTCGCCGGTAGCAGTGGGTAAATAGACATGTTCCGCGCCGTATTTTAGGCTGCCTTCGCCGTGGCGACGGCTGCATTCGCACAAGATGCGCCTGTCTTAAAGGAACCTGGGTAGGAAAGCCTATGGCCGTCTTCGTCGGAGCCAATCCCTACAGGGTGCCAGAACATAGCGGCCCCAATTTCCCGTCGAAATCGTTGCAATTCACCTTTGTCTTTGATCATCAGGAAGGAAACCGGTTCAGCGGCCAATCGACAGCCGGAATTTTCAGGGAAACCTTGATCGGCGCGATTGGCCCAGACAATCCGGCTTTTTCCTCGATGATGATGGGGAGTATGCTTTGACCTTGCGCGATGCGAATACGATGGACCTGTGTTACCGGCACTCCAACGAATCGAGCAAAGTCGTGGCATGCTTTACTGCGACGCGGGCGAAGCAGGTAGGGCGTGTCGGCTATCGAGAGCGGGGATAGACAATGAGCCAGAAGCAGTGGAGTCGGGTTGACGACTACATCGTCGACCGCCTCGTGCCCCAGGATCAGGCGCTCGAGGACAGTCTCGCGGCGAACAAGGCCGCTGGCCTGCCCGCCATCGATGTGTCTCCAAACCAAGGAAAGCTGCTGTATCTTTTCGCCCGCATGGCCGGTGCGCGGCGCGTGCTTGAGGTCGGCACTCTCGGTGGGTATTCGACGATATGGCTCGCGCGCGCCGTGCCCTCGGATGGTCGCGTCGTAACCTTAGAGGCCGAGCCCCGGCACGCGGAAGTGGCACGCCGAAATCTCGATCGAGCAGGAGTCGCCGATCGGGTCGACATCCGCGTCGGTCCCGCGCTGGACACTCTTCCGCAGATAGAGGCGGAGGGACTTGCTCCCTTCGACCTCATCTTCATCGATGCCGACAAGCCCAATAACCCTCATTACCTTGCCTGGGCCGTCAGGCTGGCACGGCCGGGCACGGTCATCATCGGCGACAATGTTGTGCGCGACGGTGCCGTGGCCGACGTGACGAGTGCGGATCCTGGAGTCATAGGAACGCGCCAGTTCTTCGACATGATCGCCGCAGAACCTAGGCTTGATGCCACGGCGATCCAGACTGTCGGCAGCAAGGGTTGGGATGGCCTGATGCTGGCGATTGTTCGCTAATCGTCACCAGGCTTACTGTCGTGCCAAACACCCCGTAGCCGCCGTGTACGGATCGCGTCAGCCGGCGGTGGATGTCGTTACCGCCAATTGCCGGCTCTGCCCGCCCGCTTTTATGCCTCCGCTGGAGGCCATGCCGCCGCCCGCAGCCCCATTCGTCGGCGACAGGCTGTAACCCTTGGTTTCTCCAAACGGCTTGTTGCTAACGGGTCCCGCGACCGCCGCGCGTGTTGTGGCAGGCGAAACGTCAGAACCTGACGCCGCAAAGCTGGCGGCCGGAGGCGCCAGTGCAAGAGCCGCCGCGAAGACCAGACTGTGAATTGGACGCATCGAATACTCCCGTCGAATGTGAAGTGGGGTGCAACCCACAACCGCGACGTGGTGAACGGCGGAACGTATCCAATGCCGGTTTCTGTGAAGGTTTAGCGGCGAAACAATGACACTCGAAGCAACTCCACCCCCACCCAAAAGGCGAACGTTCTGAGGATTGGGTTGTTCGGGGTGTCCGCCAGGGGTATCTTGGATGCAACAAGAGGCCGAAGACTGAGGGATGACCGTGGGCAACATCGATCGCCGCCATTGGACCGTTTCGGCCAAACTGGCAAGCTCGTAACGGGAAGGCGGCGTAACTCGCTATGCTAGACGGACCTAGTACCGACTATCACATCCTGACGGCGTCGGACGTCTCGGCCTATCTCGCCAATCACAGCACGCTTGCTGAGCACCTCGGCGGGCTGCCGTCCGAATGGGCATGCCGTGATGTCGCCGACGGCAATCTCAATTCTGTTTTCCTCATCGACGGTCCTGACGGCGGCCTGTGCGTCAAGCAAGCCTTGCCCTACGTCCGCGTGGCCGGAGAAAGCTGGCCGATGGACATAAACCGCGCCTTCTTTGAATATAGCTATACGAGCCGGCTCGAACCATTCGTCGGGACCCTTTTGCCGAAAATCTACCATTTCGATGAAGTTCAATTCATCATCGTCATGGAAAAGCTCGAGCCCCACGTCATTCTGCGCAAGGCGATGATCGAGGGAATTCATCATCCTCGCGTTCCAATCGACGTCGCTGCCTTTGTTGCCGCAGCGTCGTTCTATACCTCGGACCTTGCCGCGCCGTTTGAAGTGAAGTGCGCGGATCAGGCGATCTTCTCACGCAATGTCGCTCTGCAGCGCATTTCGGTCGATCTCGTCTTCATCGATCCTTATACGAGCGCGCTTCGCAACGTGATAAGCGAGCGTCTTGTGCCCTGGGCCGCTGCATTGCGTAACGATGTCGACCTGAAGGGAGCGGTCGCGCGCGCTCGGATTGCCTATCTGACCAAGGCGCAGTCGCTCATACATGGTGATCTGCACACGGGCTCGATCTTGGCAACACAAGACGACACGCGCATCATCGACGGTGAATTCGCATGGATTGGGCCGTCCGGGTTCGATGTCGGCAATTTTATCGCCCACTACATCATGGCTTGGTACGCGGAGCCGTTTCATCCTGCGGCGCCAGAGCCTGACAGGCGCTTCCGCGATTTGGTCGCCGCCGATATCGTGATCTTCTGGCAGCGATTCGAGGCGCAATTCCTAGGACATTGGCGTGCATTCAAAGGCGAGGCGGACGGCTTTCCGGCAAGCCATTTCGGTGATGCTGCCGCATCCTCGAGACTGGAAACCCTGCGCCGGGCCTACGTGGCCGATATCTTCTCGGACGCGCTTGCTTTTCTTGCGTGCAAGATCATCCGACGAATCCTAGGCTTCGCACAGGTCGCCGATTTCCTCAGTATCGATGACCTCGAGGCACGCTCGCATGCACAAGCCGGCGCGCTTGCTTTCGCGCGTTCGCTGCTGCTCTACCCCGAGCGCTATCGCGACATTGCCGCAGTGGTCGCCGCCCTTCCCCGCTTCGAGAATGCCGGCCTCTTCCCGACGGAGACACGCCATCTTTGATGCCGAGCCCCCGTGGCGGATGCAGTGTGTCGCCACGGAGATCACTCGATGGAAAGACTAGGTTCGATCGACCCGGCCAGAGTAGCAGCCCCGCTTGGCGTTGTGGACGTGGATGTATTCCACACTGGAGTTGACAAACATCCGGGCAATGACTGGCTCGATGTTCGCCCCCTCGACAAGATCCGCGTCGAGCATCATGCCCGCGGCATCATAGGCGCGTAGCGAAAGCGCACGTCGGCGCATGACCTCCGGCACTTGATCCATTTGGTTATAAGTCTCGGTTGCACCTTCGCGCACGAAGATGGCATGCGAAGCGCGGTAAGGCGTGTCGGCGGGTTGGCAGGTGTGATTGAGCAGAAGCAACGTTTCACCTAGCTCCGCGTCGCGCATCTCGATTCGGCAAGGGAAGCCTGGAACCTCGTCGGCGACGCAGCGTCTCGCGCCGTGTTTGGCCAATTCGTCGTCAGGCAGTCCGAAGAGGTGTTGGAAAGGCTTCGGCGACAGGCCGGTGATCCGGAAGGCCATGGAAATCTCCTATTCGTGACCGCCCCTTCCTAGGAGGCTGAGCGCGACGGCCACTATCCGCTTCTTGCTGTCCAATTCGGCTGGCAAATCCCTCTCGTGTGCTCTGCCCAACTAGTCTAGTTGTCGAGTTACAAAACGGGGGTCCAAACATGCGACGCCTTTGTCTGCGGCGAAATTGCCCTGCTCGCTTTCTCCTATGCCTCGTCCTTTGTTTGGGCGCCATTTGTTACGGTCTAGTTTGGCCGGCCAGCGCCATGGCCCAAGCCGCGTTGCCGACCGCCCTGTATCCCGTCGGAATGACACAACTGGAATTCGTCGATCCGGCCGAGGGCGGCAGACCTCTAGATCTTATGATGATTTATCCGGCAGCTCCGGCGGTTGGATCTGCTTCATTCAAGGTGTTCCTCGCCACCAACTTGCACCTGCACAAGGATGCCCCGATCGTATCCGATGGCCTCAAGCGTCCGCTCGTCATGTTTTCGCATGGGGCGGGCGGTAACGGCTCAGTCTACGCCTGGTTCGGCGAATATCTTGCATCGCACGGCTATCTCGTTGCGATGGTCTATCACTATCGAGCCAATACATTTGATTCGAGCGCGCTCTATGTGCGCAACAGGATTTGGCAGCGACCGCGCGACATCAGCCTGGACATTTCTTACCTGCTCCAGAACAAGGTCTGGGGTCCGCACATCGACCCGAACCAGATTGGCGTGGCGGGACATTCGCAGGGGGGATTTACCGCACTCTGGATCGGGGGCGCCCAGGTCAATCCGGATCTATTCGTGGCGTATCAGCGCGGATGGAAGAACAACGCGATCGTGCCGGCCTATCTGCGAGACCAGATGAGCCTCGACGCGGGCCCTACCCGAGCGCTGCGCGACGATCGCGTTAAGGCAGCCTTTGCGATGGCTCCTGGCGACATCCAGGGCTTCGGCATGGATGCGGCGGGGCTCGGGCAGATGGCGATCCCGGCCTACCTCATCGTCGGAGCCGGCGACACCACGACGCCACCCGAGGACAACGCGGCCTTTGCGGCAAAGTATATTCCGCAGGCTCAGCTCGACGTGTTGCCCGGCCAGGTCAACCACGAGATTTTCGACAATGAGTGCGACCAGATTGGACGCGACAACTATCCGGAAGCCTGCAACGACGCCCCCGGCGTGGACCGGGCGAAGCTGCACGAATACATCGGCAACGCCGCGTTGAAGTTCTTCGACAGGACCCTCGGGGTGCGGCGATAGGGCGCGGAGTGATGCGTAAGTCCCCGAACCGTGCGCCCGTAGCATGTGCGGCCCACCCCCGGAATCTGTTAACCCTCATGCGCTATATGACCATCTTTATGGTCATGAGTGTGATATGGACGCGATCAGTCTGGCAGACACCATGCACATCTGAGCGAGCTCGTCGATCGGGTCGCGTTTCCGGGCGGCAGCGAAGTTCGTCGATCAACAAGCGCTGAGGATTCGCGCCGCGGATGCCCTGCACCTAGCAACAGCTTCGGAGCATGGCGCCACGGTGCATGCGCTTGATTAGCGGCTCGCAGCGGCCGGCCCAGTGCTTGGCGTGCCGACTCGGCTGCTGGTACAATCAACAGTGAGGTAGTGGCAGGATAGCAGCAAACAACCGCCGCCGATCGCCCCTCATTCCCACTCGATCGTTCCAGGTGGCTTGCTGGTGATGTCGTAGGTGACGCGGTTGATGCCGCGAACCTCGTTGACGATGCGGTTGGCGACGCGGGATAGGAAGGCCATGTCGAAGGGATAGACATCCGCGGTCATGCCATCGGTGCTTGTCACGGCGCGCAGGGCGCAGGCCAGGTCGTAGGTGCGGCCATCGCCCATTACGCCGACACTGCGCACAGGGAGCAGCACGGCGAAGGCCTGCCAGATCGCGTCGTATAGCTTCGCTGTCCGCAGCTCCTCGAGGAAGATCGCATCCGCCCGGCGGAGGAGGTCGAGCTTCTCGGCGGACAGCGCGCCAGGGATGCGGATGGCGAGACCAGGGCCCGGGAATGGGTGGCGGCCGATAAGGGAGGGCGGCAGGCCGAGTTCCAGACCGAGTTTCCGCACCTCATCCTTGAAGAGTTCCCGCAGTGGTTCGACCAGTTTCATCCGCATGCGCGCCGGCAAGCCACCAACATTGTGGTGCGATTTGATGGTGACCGAAGGTCCACCCGTGAAGCTCACGCTCTCAATTACATCCGGGTAGAGCGTGCCTTGTGCGAGGAAGTCGGCGCCACCGAGTTTGACCGCTTCCTCCTCGAAGACATCGATGAAGAGGCCGCCAATGGTCTTGCGCTTAAGCTCCGGATCCGAGACGCCCTCTAGCGCGCTGAGGAACATTTCAGAGGCGTCGCGGTGAACAAGGGTGATGTTGAAGCGGTCACGGAAGACCTGCACCACCTCATCGGCCTCGCCCTGCCGCAACAGGCCGTGGTCGACGAAGATGCAGGTGAGCTGATCACCGATCGCCTCGTGAATGAGCGCCGCCGCGACCGCCGAATCGACGCCGCCGGAGAGGCCACAGATCACCCGCCCCTGCCCCACCTGCGCCCGGATCTTGGCAATCTCGCTCTGGCGAAAACCGGCCATCGTCCAGTCGCCGGCGCAGCCCGCGACGTGGTGCGTGAAGTGGCGAAGGATCGCCGCGCCATGTGGTGTATGCGCGACCTCGACGTGGAACTGTACGCCGTAGAAACGCCGCTCATCATCGGCGATCACCGCGAAGGGCGAGCCCTCGCTGGCCGCCACGGCCCGGAAGCCCGGCGGCAGGGCGGTGACGCGATCGCCATGGCTCATCCAAACCTGTTCGCGCGCGCCCGGCGCCCAGCCATCCGTGATGCCATCGAACAGCGCGCAGGGCTCGGTCACCTCGACAAAGGCGCGGCCGAATTCGCGGTGGTCATGCCCTTCGACCAGGCCGCCGAGCTGCAGGCACATCGCCTGTTGCCCGTAGCAGATACCGAGCACAGGAACGCCGAGGGTAAAGACAACCTCGGGAACGCGCGGGGAGACCTCCTCGGTGACGCTCGCCGGGCCGCCCGACAGGATAATGGCGCGCGGCGCAAATTCGCGGATGCGGGCTTCGCTCGCGCTGAACGGCCAAATCTCGGAATACACGCCGCTTTCGCGTACCCGGCGGGCGATGAGCTGCGTGAATTGGCTCCCGAAGTCCAGGATGAGGACGCGGTCAGCGTGAAGGGCGGCGGTGATCTGCTCCATGGCGCGATATGCCGTGCGGTCGGCCGCCTGACAAGCCGGGCTGCGGAAACGCAGCCGCGCGGAAGGTTTAAGCCTGAGCCTCGGCCAGGATCTCGATAGGGTCCCAGCGATAAGCGGTCTGCGGCTGGGCAACGCCACCCACGCCGACCTGACCCTCCATCATCCGAACCCCGCCGAGGCGCTCGTAGAACCACCGATTCGGGTTTTCGCTTAGTACCCAGACGAAGGCACTGCGGCAGCCGGCCGCTTTCAACGCCGCGCCCGCGCTCTGGATTAGACGGCGGCCGATCCCGCGCTCGCGCCAGTCGTCCAGCACATAGAGCGTCTCGATTTCGCCCTCGGCGGCCACGGCGCGAGAAATGCGCCGAGCCGTGACGAAGCCCACCACTAGGCCAGAGACCGGGGCGCCGCTGCGCGCCTCGGCCACCCGCACGATCTGCCCGTCACCGATGAGGCGGCCGTAATAGCCAGCCTGGCGAGGGATGGAGAGACCGGTCAGCGAGTGATTGGGCAAGATCCCGGCATAGGCGCTGCGCCAGGATGCGACATGAACGCCAGCGATCGCCGTGGCATCAGAAGGAACAGCCGCGCGGATAGCGACGAGGTCGGTTTCCGGCGCGCCGGTCATCGCCGCTCCAAAACGGCGGCGAAGAAGCCATCGGTTCCATCCCGCGCCGGGCTCAGCCGGAGCTGGCCATCCCGCATCCTCACGCCCTCGACCCCCGGATCCAGGGGGGTGAAGTCGGGGTTGGCGGCAAGGAAGGCTTTCACCTGGTCCTCATTCTCCGGCGGCAGCAGCGAGCAAGTAGCGTAGATCAGCCAGCCCCCTTTGCGAACCAGCCGAGACGCATCCTGCAATATGGCGGCCTGCTTCACCACTAATTCCGCGAGATCCCGCTCGGTCAGTCGAAGACGGGCGTCTGGATTGCGGCGCCAGGTGCCGGTGCCGGTGCAGGGTGCGTCCACCAGCACGCGATCCGCGCTTTCCCGCCGCCGCTTGGCCCATTTGTCGCCATCCACCAACTGGTGCTGCTCCACATTGTGGACGCCGGCGCGGCGCAAGCGGCGAACCGCACTGGTCAGACGCGGTGCCGAGGTATCGCAGGCGGTGATCTGGCCGCGATTGTCCATTGTCATGGCGAGCGCGAGCGTTTTGCCGCCAGCACCCGCGCAGTAGTCGATCACCCGCATTCCCGGTTTTGCAGAGGCCAGGAGCGCCACGATCTGGCTGCCCTCATCCTGGATCTCAACCAATCCGGCGCGGAAAGCGTCACCCGTCACGACCGGCTTGCGGCCTTCGATGCGCAAGCCCCAGGGGCTCAGTGGCGTCTCTCTTGCCTCGATACCTTCGGCGGCAAGAGCCACCAGCGCGGCGGCCCGATCGCCCTTGAGCAGGTTAACCCGAAGGTCGAGCGGCGCCGGTGCCAGAAGGCCGCCGACCTCGCGCTCGGTCTCGGCGCCGAAGCGGGCTTTGAAGAGCGGCAGCACCCAGTCGGGTATCTCCAGGCGCACGGCATCCGGCATCGCGGGATGGCCGAGATTATGGCCCTCAAGTCGTCGCAGGATCTCGAATTCCTCGGGCAAAAGCTCCGCGGGGGCATAGCGTCCGCCGGAATAGCGGGCGGCAACCTTGCCTGCCGGATCACCGTTCAGCACCGCCATGGCGCCAATCATCAGGCGAGGAGTCGCCTCGCCTTGGGCGCGTTCGACCCACCAGGCGAGGCGGCGCTGGTGGCGAAGAACGGCCCAGCTTTGCTCAGAAATCGCCTTGCGATCACTGCTGCCAATGAAGCGTCGGGCGCGGAAGAAGTCGTTGGCGACGGCATCAGCTGGCTTGCGCGGCGCCGCCGCGATCGCCTCCAGAAGCTCGATCGCGCCGGCGAGGCGGGCATTGGGGGTCAAAGCAGATTCCTGTCCCCCCTCCCTGGGAGGGAGGGGCCGGGGTTGGGTGGCCGCGTCCATCAGACTAGAGCGGATAGGTCCCTCATGAACCCATCCGGAGTGGGTTACGTCATGAACCCACCCCCGGCCCCTCCCTTTTAGGAAGGGGAGAAGCCAGCCGGCCCTCAGTCCTGGCGATAGTTCGGAGCCTCGCGGGTAATCGCGACGTCGTGCACATGGCTCTCACGCAGGCCGGCGCCGGTGACGCGGCGGAAACGTGCGCTGCGCTGCAATTCGGCGACGTCAGGGCTGCCGGCGTAGCCCATGCCGGCGCGCAAACCGCCGACCAGCTGGTGCACCACGGCCGAAACCGGACCCTTGTAGCCAACGCGGCCTTCGATCCCCTCGGGCACGAGCTTGAGCTGATCCTTGATGTCCTGCTGGAAATAGCGGTCGGCCGAGCCCCGCGCCATGGCGCCGAGGCTGCCCATGCCACGATAGGATTTGTAGCTGCGGCCCTGATACAGGAAGACCTCGCCCGGCGCCTCGTCCGTGCCGGCCAGAAGGCTGCCGACCATGACCGCATTGGCGCCCGCCGCGATGGCCTTCACCAGATCGCCGGAGGTACGGATGCCGCCATCAGCAATGGCGGGCACGCCCATCGCACGGCAGGCGGCGGCGCATTCGAGCACGGCGGAGAATTGCGGCACGCCGACGCCCGCGACCACGCGAGTCGTGCAAATGCTACCGGGCCCGATGCCGATCTTCACCGCATCCGCGCCAGAGTCAATCAGCGCCTCGGCGCCATCCGGCGTCGCGATATTGCCAGCGGCAACCTCGACCGCGTTGGACAGCTGCTTGATGCGCTCGATCGCCCGCATCACGCCCGCCGAATGACCGTGCGCGGTATCGACCACGATGACATCGACCCCGGCGGCGATCAGCGCCGCCGCCCGCTTCTCGCCATCCTCGCCGACGCCGGTGGCGGCCGCGACCCGCAAGCGACCGAGATCATCCTTGTTGGCGAGCGGATAGGCTTCCGCCTTGTCCATATCCTTGACGGTGATCAATCCGACGCAGCGATAGGCGTCATCAACCACCAGCAGTTTCTCGATGCGATGCTTATGCAGCAGGCCACGCGCCTCGTCAGGGTTCACGCCTTCCTGCACTGTCACGAGCCGGTCATGGGTCATGAGGGAGGCGACGAGTTCGCCTGGATCAGTGGCGAAACGCACGTCCCGGTTGGTGAGAATGCCGACCAGCTTGCGGGTGGACCGCTCGACGACGGGGATGCCGCTGATGCGGTGCGCGGCCATCAGCTTGCGGGCATCGGCGAGAGTTTCGTCCGGGTGGATCGTCAGCGGATCGACCACCATGCCGGATTCGAAGCGCTTGACGCGGCGGACCTGCGCCGCCTGCTCCTCGATATTGAGATTCTTGTGGATCACCCCGATGCCGCCAAGCTGGGCCATGGCGATCGCCATGCCGCCCTCCGTCACCGTGTCCATTGCCGCCGCGATAAGCGGGATGTTCAGGCCGATGCCACGGGTAAACCTCGCGCGCGTCGATACGCTGCTCGGCAAAACCTGCGAGTAATTAGGCACCAGCAGCACATCGTCAAAGGCGAGCGCCTCCTCGATCGGAGGCCGCGTGATCACCCCCCGAGGAAGGTCGAGCGCCTTTTCCATCGAATTTTCGGGAGAGAGGTCATCTTCAAGTGCCATGGCGTACACGTCCTGCGGAGCCTTGGCGCCCCCGCTTACGCTCGCGCAGGTTACAGATCAAGGAAGCGAACGCGACCCTGCCGTGCTTACGCCGCCATCCAACGGGCCACTCACAGTACTTCCAGGGTCTCCCCGCGCCAGATCGAAGCGAAGTCGGATCATGCGCGTGCTGGCGATCGGCCGGCCATCGACCTCCGCCGGCCGGAAGCGCCAGCTCCAGGCCCATTGCCGCGCGGCCTCGTCAAGTTCCGTGCTGCCACTGCTTCGAGCCAGCTGGGCCGCAGTCACCTCCCCTTGCGGACCGATCGACAGGGCAAGCGTAACCATGCCCTGGTCGCCACGACGTGCGGCATCCGCGGGGTAATCCTGGACCGCAAGCATCTCGGGCACCGCTGAACGAAAATCGAGCGCTGCTACCAGCCGATGCGGCGGATGCCGGACTGAGGGAAAGGTCGCCCAGACCGCGACGGCCGCCAGCACCATTGTCGCGGCGCCGATCATCACGCCGTAGCCAACCCCGCCGAATACGTCGCGCCGCCGTCGCCGCACGAAGTCCGCCGCATCTTGCAAGCGGAGTTGCTCGGCATAGGCGAGCTGAGAGCGTAGCGCATCGACCTGCGAGGTCAGCCGGCCGACCATCGCCGGCGCCGCCCCCGGGCCACCGAGAGAACTGGCATGATCGAGTTCCTCGGACGAGACCATGCCACTGATATGGACGAGGCGACGGAACGTCTCCTTCAAGCCGCCGCCCGTGACAGCGCTTTCCCTCGCCCGCCGCCGGATGCGGCTGAGGGCGGATAGAGCAACGCCATCCTGCTCATCGATGGTGAGTGCCAGGATGTCGGACATGATTTTGACCGCTCGCGGGTCGATCGTATCAATGTCCATGCGACAACTCCCTTGACGCGCTTTCCACTAGGCTCGTGGCGAATAGTCGTGGATCGCTGCGGCACGGGTCCTCCGGCCGATCATTTGGCTGAACAGTCGGCTCATCGAATCGGCCCCTCGGTGGTGCGTTACACAAGGGCCATTATTTTCAATACGTCTTAACAACAAATTAAGCCCGGCGTCGCATAACGCCGCAATGAAGCCAGCGAAGATCACATCATGGCTGGCGCGGCTGGCGCTGCTCCTCGTTCTCACGACAATCGGGCTTCCGAGCGCCGCACTCGCCAGTTCAGATTCTGCGGGCAAGGCTAAAGTCGCGGCCTGGCAGCACGCCTTCGCCGCCGGGAAAGATGCAGAGGCTGTGAGAGCCTTGACCGGTGCGGCTGGAAGCGGCGACCCCCGCGCCGCACTCGATCTCGGTATCGCCTACGATACTGGGCATGGCGTCGGACAGGATTCCGCTCAGGCGCTGGCCTGGTTCGAGATCGCCGCACAACTGGGCAGTGCAGACGCCAGCTACTGGGTGGGCGCCATGTATGAGATTGGTCGTGGCGTTGCCGCCGACCATTCCGTCGCCGCAGGCTATTACGCGCGCGCTGCCGCATTGGGAAATAAACTGGCTCAGTATCGATTGGGGCTGCTCTACAAAGCCGGAGACGGCGTGCCGCGAGACCAGCGGCTAGCCAGTCTTCTCCTCCGGCAGGCGGCGAACGACGGTGCGGAGCCGGCACGGCTTGATCTGGCGAGCAAAGCGAAACCGGGCGGCGCATCACGTACTGTGAGCCCGGCCGCCTTCGTCCGCGCCCAACGGTCTCTCCTCACCCGCATGCCTGGGGAAGCGGCGCAGGCGGCGGCGGTTTTTCGGCAGGCCGCTCAAGCCGGCGATCCGCTCGCCGCCTACGACCTTGGCTATTGCTACGAGACCGGCATCGGCCTTCCGCCAGATCCTGAGGCTGCGATACGCTGGTATGGCCAGGCGGCCCGGACCACCAAGGACAAGCGACTGCTTGGCTTGGCGGCGATCGCGCTCGCGGCTGTCGCGCGGCGTCTTGGCGGTTAATCCAGCGGTTCGACCAAAGGCGTTCCGCGCGAAATGTACGCCCGCAGAAAGACGAAGAGGCCGTCTCGGCGCGAGCATATGGGCAATTGCCCACGCGCGCCCGCCATTTGCCGCGAGCAAACCCTAACGCCGCCTCCATCCGTGTGGTGGCGCGGGGAAGACGACGAGGTCGCCCGGCTTGATCGTCGCGCCGTTGGCAGCCCGCACCACCGAGAAGGGCGGCGCCGTAAATCCGCGATAGACCCGCGCATAAAGGGATCTCAAGCTATCGCCGGAAGTGGCCGAGAGAACCATCGGTGGGGCGGCAGTAGCTCGCGACATCTTCCTCGCGAAATCCACGCCACGAGAAGTTTTCCCAGGAGCAGGCGCCGCGACCGAAGTCGGAAGAGCCCGCTTGGTCCCCTGGCGGCCCGGCGGCCCGCGTAAGGCCGCTAGAGTGAACGGCTCGCTGATGAGGTCACTTGCGGATTTACGGGAGAAAGCCGCGGGTTCGGTAAGACCCAGCATGGAGCTATCAACTTCATGAGCGCCTTTGTTCTGAGACACGACGCCATCATGGCGCAACCACGGCAAGCCTGGCGGTAGCACGGGGAGATGCGTGGCCCGGTCAGCAGCCGGGCGTTCGAGTTCAGCTCGCTCCGTCCGGAAACGCAGGACTTCCTCTTCTCGCACGAGGACCCCGAACCGCCGCTGGAAAGCGCGCGCCGCCAGGACAAGGCGGCTGAGGTTGCGGATTGCGCGGGTCCGCCGCATCGACCAGGCGCGCATCGCCGGCGCGGGGATGCAAATCGTCGTGAATGCGTCGGACGAAGGAGAGGCGGCAGTCAACACCAGGAGCGCTATCGTCGGTTCCGGCGCCAAGGTGACTTCAAGCAGCGGAGGTGGCCCCCCGGCCGATCGGAGACCATGCCACGCCGCCGCGCCGAGCCCGAGGGCGGCTACGCTAATCGTCAGCGCGACCATCATGAGCAGGAAGGGAGTGAAGCGGCATTCGATTTCACTGGATATCGAGTCGCGAAGCCGCTCCGCCCATCGCCGCGAGCGGAGCAGTGCGACCGCCGCATTGTCGATCGCGCGCGGGTTGCCTTCGGCGAATCTCAAAGCGCGTTGAGCGGCAGCGGCCGGCGGAGGCTCAGCCGAACCGAGATCTCCCCAGATGCGGGCGAAATGTCGCGCCGCTTCGTCAGGCGGAAGTGGCTGGAGGCCAATAATGACGCTGCCTTGCAGGGTTTCGAGCCCCAGAATGCTGATCCAGGTCCAGCACTCCGGCAGTCCGGCGAGAAGAAAGCGCAGGCGGCGGTCGCGCTCGAGCGCGATGGTTACGACCCGTTCCAGAGTCTTCAGGCCGTCGCGTCCGATCGCCTCGAGATGGTCGATCATTACCACCAAGGACGCGGCCGCACCGCAGGCCGATCGCCGTGCCTGAATCTTTGCATCGAGCGGATCGATGGACTCTCGGGCCGCGTCGAGTTGAACGATGGCGAATCCCCGCGCCGTGAGTTCGATGAGTATCGCGCGCATCGCCAGGCTTTTGCCAATGCCAGCCGCGCCGCAGAGCAAGCACACGGCACGTTCGCGAGCTAGCGCCTCGACAGCCGCCTTGCAGGCGCGACGGTGGCTGAAAGCTAAGCGCTCGGGCCAGTCCTGAAACCGGCTGCGCAACCTACGAAGGGTGAGGCTCACGATCCCGCAAGCTTGCACACAAACCCCTGAGGGAAGGCTTAAGCAGTGAACAAGTCTCCTGCGAACTACACCACTAGTTCTTTTGCACTGTTATGACATAAACCCGCACACAAGAACGGCGAGTCCCTATGCCGCGCCCCGTGGCCGCGAAGCCTACTCCGCTCTCCGCCCGCCCGGCGGCCTTCGTTACCGGTTCGATTATGCGGCATGTCGTCGTCATGGCAACGACGGGCGCGGTCGGCCTTGTAGCGGTCTTCGCGGTCGATCTCCTCAACCTCTTCTACCTCTCTCGGCTGGGCACCAAGCCGGTCGCCGCCGCGATCGGATTCGCGGGCACGATCGGCTTCTTCCAGATCTCGACCAGCATCGGCATGACGATCGGCATCGGGGCCGTGGTCTCGGCCGCGATCGGGGCAGGCGACATGGCCCGGGCGCGCCGGATCGCGACCCATAGCCTGATCACCATGGTGGCGGTGGCCTTCGTTCTCGGCATCGCGACGGCGCTGGCGCGCTGGCCGCTATTGCGGCTGCTGCATGCGGAGGGGGAGACCGCCAGGCTCTCGGCGGTCTTTCTTGTCATCACCTCGCCCTCGGCCGCGCTGATCGCGGTCGGCATGGGATCGGCGGCTCTGCTGAGGGCCTCGGGCGCTGCAAGGCGAGCGATGAACGTAACGCTCTATGCCGCCTTCGCGGTCGCGGCACTCGATCCGTTGTTCATTTTCGGCCTTCATCTCGGGCTTGTGGGAGCCTCGATCAGCACTGTGCTTTCGCGCTTCATTCTGGCGGGGCTCGGCCTGCGTTACGTGCTCAAAGGCGATTTGCTGGGGCGTCCGTCGCGCCCCGCCTACCTCAGCGACCTACTGAAGGTCGGCCGCATCGCTGGACCCGCGATCCTCACAAATATCGCAACGCCGGTGAGCGGTGCCTTCGTGACCCATGCCATGGCCCAGTTCGGCAACGCTGCGGTGGCGGGCCAGGCGACGATCGATCGTATCACGCCGGTGGCCTTCGGCGTGATCTACGCGCTGACGGGGGCGGTGGGCGCGATCGTGGCGCAGAACCTCGGGGCCGGGCGGCCGGACCGCGTGCGTGAGACGATCCGGTCGAGCCTGCTGTTCATGGTGCTCGCGGTGCTGATGGCCTGGGCGATTCTGGCGGCCGTGCAGGAGCCGCTTATCCGCGGCTTCTCCGCCACCGGCACGACGGCCATGCTGGTCGCGCTGTTCTGCAGTTGGACAGCTTCCGGCTTTTTGTTTATCGGCGCGCTATTTGTCGCGAATGCGGCGTTCAACAATCTCGGCCGGCCGGCCTTGGCGACGGTCTTTAATTGGGGCCGAGCGACACTCGGCACCATTCCCTTCGTCTGGATCGGCGAGCGTTACGGCCCCGGCGGCGTTTTGGTCGGGCAGGCGGCGGGATCGGTGGTATTCGGGATCGCGGCGGTGGTGACGGCTTTCGCGGTGACGCGCCGCCTGGTCGCCGCGTCACCGCCGCGCGGGCCGCAGATCATCCCAATTGCCACCGCCCGAGGCGCCATGGCGGATTACATCAGCAGTAAGGACGAATAGCCGCGCGCCACGGTGCAATGACTGCACGACGCGTCGATTCACTTGGAAAATTTATTCGGGTTGTAGTGCTTGCCATACATAAGCCGGTGGTGACGCTTGTGCGTTTTGACATAGGGCGTCCCGGAAATAGACGGCTGTCCTGCCGCGTTGACCGGCGTGCCGGTACTCTGGGCGTCGACGGCCGTGATCAGTGCCGGGGACAGGCATAGGCTAGACGCCAGAGCAATAACGATACGGCTGATACGCATGAGTAGAGCTCCTCCCGTGGTTGATGCTTTGAAGCAGTCTACACCCGGCCGAAGCCGGGCCTGCGACCAAAGACAAAACAAACTTCGAAAAGCAGCGCCCGCTACCGCTCTTCCAAGGCGAGACGGACCCCAAGCGCGATATAGATCGTGCCGACAGCGCGTCCCTGCCAGCGGCCAATCCGGCTGTGCCGGCGGAGCCATCGGCTTACCGAACCAGCCGCCAGAGCGATGAGTGAAGTGTAGCCAGCGCTCATGGCAACGAAGATCAGTCCGAGGACGGCGAACTGCGAAACCACGAAGCCATGATCAGGGTGCACAAACTGCGGCAGAAAAGCCAAAAAGAATATCGCGGTCTTCGGGTTGAGAACCTCTGCCAGGATTGCTTGCCTAAAAGCCCGACCCGCGTCGATACGCCGCGTGGGAGCGAGCTGGAGATCATGACCCTTTTCGATGATGGCTCTTATACCGAGAAAGATGAGGTACACGGCGCCGACGTATTTCACGACACTGAACGCGATCGCCGAGGTCATCAGCACGGCTGAGAGACCGAAGGTTGCCATGGTGGCGTGAATAAGATCCCCGAAAGCGATGCCGAACCCCGTTGCCACCCCGACACGACGGCCACCCGTCGTCGCTCGCGCGAGAGTGAGCAGGACGGCCGGACCCGGAATCAGGAATAGACCGAGCACGACGGCTGCGAAGGTCAATAGGGTTTCAACATCCATCAACTCGGTCCTTCCAGAACGTCTGACTACAAAGCGACGCGCCGCCGGGCTAGGTCAAGACATCCACATCCGGCTCGGCGTTCGAACAAGCCCTCAATCCGCGATAGCCTCATCAAGGTGACGATTGTCTTTGGCGGAAACGACTGAGATTGTGCCGCTCGGGCATCGACCTCCTTGCTCGGCGAACTGTGGCCGCCATATCCGTTTTCCAGGTGATCGGTCGCCCGGATGACAGCCTGCGGTAGTGGCGCTACCCTTCCGCAAAACATTGGTGGGGCGGATGCGCTTGTGGTTGGGGGTCGTGCTCGTTTCCGTGCTTGGCGGTCCCGCCTATGCCGATAACGCGAAATGCTGGGGCGACGGAGTAGATGAGCCGGGGCGCCCTGACATCTCCTGCACCGAGCTGACGGAGGGACTGCTGGTCGGCCTGGAGGGAGCAACGAAGGCCGAGGTGCTGCGAGAGATGAACGCGCCGGGAATGCCGGATAACGGTGGAGTCCTTCATTTCGTGAGTAACTATGCCTGGAGGCAGCGTTCGGGCGTTGGTGTTGTTGACTTCCATTTCGGGCCCGATGGAAAGGTCGAGGTTATCAACGCCACCGTGGATGCATCATCCGGCAAGAAGGGTATGAGGTTCGTGTGGAACGCCACCCTCGGAAGCTGTTCCGACTTCTCCGGCAGCATCCAGCGCTGCGACAACCACGAAGGCGCGCCCCGGTCGCTCCAATCTGTAGCCTCCCAGGCACCGATCGGCGGAGGCGCCTGGAGTTGGTTGCCGAGTTGGTTGTTCCCACGCTGAATAGCATTTCATATCCGCCCGAAGCCGCGGGCGCCGCGTTCACGCTGCATCGTGATCCACACCGCATGCGTGCCTGAGGCGGTCGCTGGCGGGGATCGGGTGCTCGCCAAATCACTCGTAAGCGAATACGCCGTCGGTGAGATCGATGGCGGGAAACTGATCCTTCTCCGTCCAATAGTCCTGGGTATGCTGCCACTCAGGCTTATCGCCTCTTTTCGGCAATAGGTGGAGGCCACGGAGTAGATAGCCGGGATTGAAATTCTCCGGGTCGATCCAGGGCAACAAAGGCATGCCCTTGTCCTGCGGCCGAAGGGTCGGCCTCACCTGGGTGGCACCCGTTGCCTTCATGTGGTTGAGCAGACGGCACACGAAATCGGCGACCAAATCCACCCGCAACGTCCATCCGGCCCGGAAATAGCCGAAGACCCAGGCCATGTTCGGCACGCCCGTGAACATCATGCCGCGATAGGTGACGGTGTCGGCGAAGACAAGAGGTTCACCGTCAATGGAAAACTCGATGTCGCCGAGCGCGTTGAGATGGAGGCCTGTCGCGGTGACGATGATATCCGCATCGAGACGCTTGCCGGATTTCAGGAGAATGCCGGAATCGGTAAAGCGCACTATCTCGTCAGTGACAACTGACGCCCTGCCCACTCTGATACACTCCAACAGGTCGCCATCAGGGACAAAGGCGATGCGTTGGCGCCAGGGCCGATAGCTCGGAGTGAAGTGGGTCTCCACGTCGATATCTGGGCCAAGATGGGCACGAACGGCTGACAAAAGCTCCTGCTTCACGACCTCCGGCTCAGAAAATGAACGGCGCGCGAACACGGCTTGGTCGCGCAAGATCCTCTTGCGCACGATCTCGTGGATCCAGGCTTCGTCGATCTGCAATTCGCGCAATTCGTCCGCGATCGGAATCGCGTTGCGGCTCGTTCTAAAATAGGTCGGCGAGCGCTGCAGCATCGTGACGTGGCCGCAATCATCGGCGATCGCCGGGATGAGCGTTGCAGCGGTCGCGCCCGAGCCAATGACGACAACATTCTTGCCCGCATAGTCGAGCTGTTTCGGCCAGGTCTGCGGATGGACGATCTGGCCCTTGAAGCTGTGCATCCCCTCCCACTCGGGCGTGTAGCCCTTGACGTGCCGGTAATAGCCCTGGCACATCCAGAGGAAGTTGGCGGTGAACCGGGCAGTTTCGCCAGTCGCGGTCCGGATCGCCTCGAGTGCCCAGCGTTTCTCATCGCTCGACCAGCGTGCGGAAGTGATCCGGTGCCGATAGCGAATTCGCGGACCAAGCTCGTTGTCGTCGATGACCTCACCCAGGTAGCTCAGGATCTCGGCGGCGGTGGCGATCGGGGCGCTCGTCCAAGGCTTGAACCGGTAGCCGAAGGTATAGAGGTCCGTGTCGGAACGGATGCCGGGATAGTGATGTGTGAGCCAGGTGCCGCCGAAGCTTTCCTGGGTTTCGAGGATGACGAAGGTGGTGCCTGGGCACTGCTTGGTGAGATGATAAGCGCCCCCCAGGCCGGAAATCCCTGCGCCAGCGATCAGCACGTCAAAGTGCTCGGCGCTCTCGTTTGATGTTTCGGTGGAACTTCTCGTTTCGGTCATCGGTTTCGATCCTCTCCGCTCGGGTCCTATTTGCGGCCGGAAGAACAGGCGTTTTGGACCTCTATTGGCATAGTTATTGCAATAACAAAAAATTCATTGCGCCGTAGGAGGGATACCGATGCCACCAGACCATCGCGAGGTACCGACCTTCGTCATTACCGGAGCCCACCCAAAGCTTTATAACCACGATCTAGCTCCGACCAAACCCGAGGAGCGGACCTGGGGCGTCTTCAGCCTTTTTGCGATGTGGATGTCCGATGTCCATTCCGTCGGAGGCTATACCTTCGCGGCGAGCCTGTTTTTTCTGGGCCTGACAGGCTGGCAGGTTCTCATCTCGATGCTCGTCGGCATCATGATCGTCTACTTCCTGATGAATCTGATCGGCCGGCCGTCGCTGCGCTACGGCATTCCCTATCCGGTTGTTGCCCGCATCTCGTTCGGTGTGATGGGTGCCAACCTCGCGGCCGTCGTGCGCGGGATCGTCGGGATAGTTTGGTATGGCGTTCAGACTTACTTCGCGTCCAAGGCGGTGCAGGTTCTGGTAATCACCCTCGCGCCCTCCACCGTGTCGCTCACCCATAACAGTGTCCTGGGCCTCTCGACGCTTGCCTGGGCCAGCTTCATCTTCATGTGGCTTTTCCAGCTCGTCATCTTCCTGAGCGGCATGGAGCGCATCCGCAAATTCATCGATTTCTGCGGCCCGGTTGTCTACGTGGTTATGTTCGCCTTGGCGATCTGGATCCTCTGGCATGCCGGCTTCTCCAGCTTGGCGCTACAGCTCAGCCCTCCGGCGGCATCGACAACGGCGACGATCGGCGTGATGGCGAACGCGGCAATGTTGATCGTGGCTTATTTCGCGGCGCTCTTGTTGAACTTCGGTGACTTCGCCCGATTCGGGAAGAACGAGTCCGCCATGAAAAAGGGCAACTTTCTCGGGCTTCCGGTCAATTTCCTGGTGTTCTCGATCATCACCGTGATCGTTACGGCCGGCACGCTGAAAGTATTTGGGACCGCCATCATGGATCCCGTTCTGATCGTGCAAAAGATCGGCAATCCGATCGTCGTTATTCTCGGTTCCGTGACCTTTATCGTCGCGACGATGGGCATCAATATCGTCGCCAACTTCGTTTCCCCCGCCTACGACATTTCTAATCTATATCCGCAGCGCATCAATTTCCGCCTCGGCGGCCTGATCACCTCGATCCTGTCCGTGCTTGTCTGCCCGTGGTTGTTCGTCGCGAGCCCCCAGGCGATCACGCTGTTCGTCAGCATCTTCGGCGCCGTGCTTGGGCCGATGTTCGGCATTATCGTCTCTGACTACTATCTGGTGAAGCGACAGACCCTCATCGTCGAGGACCTCTATACGATGTCGTCCGGCGGCTCCTTCCACTACGACGGTGGCTGGAACCGCAAGGCGGTCATCGCGCTGGCTCTGGCGGGAGCGCTTTCGATCGGCTTGTCGCTACTCGGCGCTTATAAGGTGATATTCAACGTCGGCGACTGGGGCTGGCTCATAGGAGCCTCCGCTGGGGCACTCATCTATGTCGCGCTCGCCGGCCAACGCAGCGCGATACGCACTGCTCCGGCTGGAGGGTGAACCTTCGATCGCCGCTTGAGGCTCGAAGCCGCCGGTCCACTCCGGCGGCTGGCTCCCGTCTCGCCCCCGGGATTGACCTCGATCAGGAGGGGATAACGCCTCCGCCGGTCTTGTCGACGACACCGGAACCCGACGCGCCGCGCTCGAATTCACGCAGCGCCTCCTCCGTTGTGCGGGTCGCCCAGCGGATGGAAAACAGGCCCGCGACAAAGCCCACCGCGAGCCCGACGAAAAGGGCTAGCGCGACGATCATCCGACACCCCCCAAGTAGCCGGGTCGTGCTATCCCGGCCTCCACGTGCACGCACAGGTTGTTTACACAACCAAGAGGGGATTCTCCACGACTATCTCTCGCGGCCTCGGCTTGTGAGGGAGCGTCGTCGCTCGGCGCCATCGCCCGGCTGTCGCTTAAGGTCGCTGCGCTGCCGGAATTAAGGCCGAGGAGCCTCGCGGGCGCCCTATCCAAAGCTTTCTCGTCAATACAGGTCAGACAAGCTGCGGCTTCTTATGAAGCCGTTGAGCAGCCATATGCAAAGCTGCACAACATCCAGCGCGATCCGATTTCCCATGAGCACTACGACCCAGCCCACCGGGCCAGATATCTGGCGCCTCGTCCATGAGGAGGGCGCCTCGATGAAGAAGGCCGCCTATGTCCTGGGCCTATCGCTCGGCCGCGCCTACGAGCTCCTCGCCGAGGAGTGTTCGCGGCGCGAGACCGCGGCGCATCGTCACGCAGCCAGTTCATCGATCACGCCGCTCAAGAAGTAGCCAGGCTGAGAGTCAAGGCCTGAACCATTGGCTAGCTGTTGAGGCCAGACTCAGCCTCCGGCACGGCACATAGCGCTCAAGATTGGCGCGGGATCGACGGAACGATCAAAAAAGTATTAGTCGAGCGGCTAAACAGAGGAGGTATTCTGCCTCCGATCGCTTTATCGTCCATCTTTAAAGAAAAGAGCGGCCTCGGCGGTCTTTAGGATCGACACGGGCCCGGGGGACGGAAACGATGCAGGACACCCGAGAAGGTGGGCAGGGGGGCTCAGTACGGGCTTCCCAGCCGCAGGTTGGGCTCTAGTCTCCATGCCCGAGCCCGAGCTCGAGATCGTATCGGTCGCCGAAGGCACGCCCTTCAAGATATGGGCCCACGGCTATCCGTTCCGGACGGTCCGCTGGCATTTTCACCCGGAATACGAGATTCACCTCATCACCGCGACGACCGGCCGCGTCTTCGTCGGCGACTACGTTGGCGCCTTCGTGCCCGGCAACCTGGTGATGACCGGGCCCAACCTGCCGCATAATTGGCTGAGCGACGTGGCGGCAGGTGCAACGATCGACGAACGCTGCATCGTGCTTCAATTCACGGATGCTTTCGTGTGCGCCTGCACCCGGGCCTTCCCGGCCTTCGATCTCTCGGTGCTGATCGACGAGGCGCAGCGCGGCCTCGAATTTTCCGCTGCGACCGGCGCGGCCGTCGCCCCATTGATGCGGGCGATGCTTGCAGGTGACGCGCTGTCCCGCCCTGCCCTCTTCTTCCAACTGCTCGAGTTGCTACTGCGGTCGAGGGACCGCCGCATGCTGGCAAGCGTCGGCTATCGTGCCAAGCCGTCTGTCTACATGACCCAGCCGATCAACCATGTACTCGATCATATCGCGCGCAATCTCGGCTGCGCGCTCCGTGAAAGCGAACTCGCCGAACTCAGCGGCTATAGCCCGAGTGCATTCTCGCGTGTCTTTCACCGCCAGACCGGCATGACCTTCACAGCCTATGTCAACGGCATGCGCATCAATCGTGCTTGCCGTCTGCTCACCACGTCGGATCAACCGATCACCGACATCTGCTTCGAGGCCGGCTTCAACAATGTCTCGAATTTCAACCGGCAGTTCCTGAGCCAGACGGCCATGACGCCGCGCGCCTACCGGCAGCATCGCCGCGTGAACGACCGCCAACCGATAGAAGATGCCTTTCTGCCGGAAACCATCGCGAGGAGCGCATGACAATCGGCGCCGCCCGAGCGACTTCAGCCGCGACAACTAAGAAACTTCAGAACGGAGAAGCCCGAATGGCTCGCCTCAATGACGTGATGTGCAAATCGATCGGCGCGCTGGCGCTCGCCCTCATGCCTTTCGCGACACCCGCGAAAGCCGCGACGACCATCTCGAATGTCAAAATCGCCTTCCTCATGCCCGATGAAGGCTCGACCCGTTATGAGGAACACGACCGCCCCGGCTTCGTCGCCGAAGTAAAGAAGCTCTGCCCGACCTGCATCGTGCTGTATCAGAACGCGGATGCCGATGCGTCGCGGCAACAACAGCAGTTCAACTCGGTCATCTCGCAGGGCGCGAAAGCGATCATCATCGACCCTGTGGACTCGACGGCGGCCGCGTCGCTGGTCCACATGGCTCAGGGCCAGGGCATCAAAGTCATCGCCTACGACCGGCCCATTCCCTCCGCCAAGGCCGATTACTATGTCTCTTTCAACAACGAGGAGATCGGCAAAGTCATCGCGCAGTCACTCGTGCAGCACCTCAAGGCGACCAATGTCTCGCCGAGCGGCACCGGACTGCTTGAGGTCAATGGCTCGCCGACCGATGCGGCGGCCGGGCTCATCAAGAAAGGCGTTCACGAAGGTCTTGCTGGCAGCGGCTACGAGACCCTCGCGGAATACGACACGCCGAACTGGGATCCGAGCAAGGCGCAACAATGGGTCGGTGGCCAGGTCTCGCGGTTCGGCAAGAAAATCGTCGGCGTCGTCGCGGCGAATGACGGCACCGGCGGCGCGGCCATCGCGGCCTTCAAGGCGGCCGGCGTCAACCCGGTGCCTCCGGTGACGGGCAATGATGCGACAATCGCCGGGCTGCAGCTCATCATCGCGGGCGACCAATACAACACCATCTCCAAGCCGAGCGAGATCGTCGGCGCGGCGGCGGCGGATGTCGCGGTGCAGCTCCTTTCGGGCCAGGCGCCCAAGGCCGACACGACGCTGTTCGGTACGCCGACACAGCTCTTCACGCCGACACTCGTCACCTCCGGCAACCTGAAAGAGCAGATCGTCGACCGGATGATTAACGGCAAACCCATTGAGCCCGCCTCCGTGCTTTGCACCGGCCGCTATGCGGATGGCTGCAAGACACTGGGCATCGCCCCCTGAGATCAAAGGTCCGGCCGCTCATACGGCCGGACCGATCTCGTCGACCAACGGCAACGCAAGGGCAGGTCGTGCATGATGGACAAGGTTCAGGCACCAGTAGCGGCGGGCGAGCTGGTACTCAGCCTTCGCGGCATCTCCAAGCATTTCGGCGCGGTTTCGGCGCTGACCGAGATCGATCTCGACGTTCATGCGGGTGAGGTCGTGGCCCTCGTCGGCGATAATGGGGCGGGAAAGTCCACGCTCATCAAAATCCTCGCGGGTGTGCATCAGGCCAGCGCCGGCACCATGACGTTTCGCGGCCAAACAGTGACGCTCGCCGATCCCAGCGCGTCACTCGCCCTCGGCATCGCGACGGTCTTCCAGGATCTCGCGCTTTGCGAGAATCTGGATGTCGTCGCCAATATCTTCCTCGGCAAGGAACTGCATCCGCTGCAACTGGATGAGGTCGCGATGGAGATGCGGGCCTGGACCCTCCTCCGCGAACTCTCCGCGCGGATCCCGAGCGTGCGGCAACCGGTGAATGCGCTCTCTGGCGGCCAACGCCAAACCGTGGCGATCGCGCGATCCTTGTTGCTGGAGCCGAAATTGATCCTGCTTGACGAGCCCACAGCGGCACTTGGAGTCGCGCAGACGGCCGAAGTGCTCGATCTGATCGAGCGGGTACGGGATCGCGGGCTCGGTGTGGTCATGATCAGCCATAATATGGAGGATGTGCGCGCCGTCGCGGACCGGATCGTCGTGCTGCGGCTCGGGCGCAATAACGGTGTCTTCTATCCGGACGCCTCGAACCAGGAACTCGTCAGCGCGATTACCGGCGCGTCCGACAATGCCGTGTCCCGCCGGTCGGGACGACGGCGAGCCCAAACCGCTCCTGCGCAGGAAGCTCAGCCGTGAGCGGCGACAAGGAAGGCCCCGCCCCGCTGCTCGATCGCGCGGACGAACGTGTCACGCACGAAACCGGCATCGGCGGCGCGATCCGCGCTTTCTTCGATCGGGTCCGTTCGGGCGAACTCGGAGCCTTGCCGGTCGTTGTCGGGCTGGCGATCATCTGGACGGTTTTCCAAAGCCTCAACTCGGTCTTCCTGTCGAGCAATAATCTCGTCAACCTGCTCTTCGATTCCTCGACCGTGGGCATTATCTCGCTCGGCATCGTCTGCATTCTGATGGTGGGCGAGATCGACCTGTCGGTCGGCTCGGTCAGCGGCTTCGCCTCGGCCGTGGTGGGCGTCTTGTGGGTCAACGAGGGCCTACCGGTCTGGCTCGCGATCATCGCCGCGGTGGCGGCCGGTGGCCTGATCGGCAGCCTCTATGCGCTGCTGTTCAACCGCTTCGGCATGCCGAGCTTCGTCTCGACACTGTCGGGCCTGCTCGCCGTTCTTGGTCTGCAACTCTACATCCTCGGCCAGAGCGGATCGATCAATCTGCCCTATGGCTCGGCGATGGTGAATTTCGGCCAGTCGCTCTTCATGCCGCATGTCGTCGCCTATGCCATCGCCGCGCTCGCCGGAATCCTCGCCTTCGTCACCGGCTACCGCACGGCAACGCGTCGCCAGGCGGCGGGCCTCTCGTCGCAATCGCTCAACAAGCTGCTTTTCCGCGCGATCATTGTCGTGGTCGTGCTTGAAGCACTCGCCATCTACCTCAACCAGGACCGTGGTGTTCCCTGGATGTTTGGCCTCTTTGTCGGCCTGGTCGTCGCGCTGAATTATGCGCTGACGCGGACGACATGGGGGCGCTGGGTCACGGCCGTCGGCGGCAACCGGGAAGCGGCACGCCGCGCCGGTATCAATGTCCGCCTCATCTATTCCAGCGCCTTCATCCTTTGTTCGATGCTGGCGGCACTCGGCGGCGTGCTCGCCTCCGCGCGCCTTGCCTCGGCGAGCCAACAGGCCGGCACGGGAGACGTTAACCTCGATGCCATCGCGGCCGCGGTCATTGGAGGCACCAGTCTGTTTGGTGGCCGGGGCAGCGCCTATTCGGCATTGCTCGGAATCATCGTCATCCAGTCGATCGCGAGCGGATTGACCTTGCTCGATCTATCCTCATCGCTGCGCTACATGATTACCGGAGGCGTTCTCGCGATCGCGGTCATCGTTGATTCACTCGCTCGCCGCTCGCGCGTCTCACACGGCAGAGCGTAAGCCCGCGGATAAACTCGTCAGCACGACACAGGTTGACCACACGGATAGCGCCGGAGCGAGGCGAAGCGCCCGGCTTGCCCAGCATCCAGCTCATCGAGAGGAAGCCACATGGACAACGAACTTTCGGGAAAGGTAGCGGCGGTTACCGGCGCCGCATCGGGCATCGGGCTCGAATGCGCGAGAACCTTCCTGGCGGCCGGGGCACGCGTGGCATTGGTCGATCGGGATGGGGAAAAGCTCCAGGGGCTGTGCCGCGAACTGGGCTCGGGCGCCCTTCCGGTTGTCGTCAACCTTACAGACGCCGCCAGCGTGGAAGGGATGTTGCCACAAATCCTGGAGAAGTTCGGCCAGCTCGACATCTTCCACGCCAACGCGGGATCCTATGTCGGCGGGCATGTTGTGGATGGCGATGCGGATGCCTGGGACCGCATGCTCAACCTCAACATAAACGCCACTTTCCGGTCGATCCGCGCCGTGCTGCCGCATATGGTCGAGCGTAGGACCGGGGATATCATCGTGACGAGTTCAGTCGCCGGTGTCGTTCCCGTCGTCTGGGAGCCAATTTACACCGCCTCCAAACACGCCGTTCAGGCCTTCGTCCACACGGTCCGGCGGCAGGTCTCCAAACACGGTATTCGCGTGGGCGGCGTTTTGCCCGGCCCGGTGGTGACCGCGTTGCTGGACGACTGGCCGAAAGCCAAGCTTGAGGACGCGATCGCGACGGGCAGCGTGATGGAGCCAAAGGAAGTAGCCGCCGCCGTGCTCTTCATGGTGACCAGGCCACGCAACATCGTCATCCGCGATCTGGTCATCCTGCCGCAGAGCCTGGATCTCTGAGGTCACCGACAGCCGGGTGGAGGAGGAGTAGCGCGATGACCGAAGCATTCGTCGGGGTCGATGTCGGCACCGGAAGCGCGCGCGCCGGCGTCTTCACGCGGGGCGGCGAGGCTCTCGGTCAGCATGTCGTTCCCATCAGGATGAACCGGCCGCATCCGAATCACGTCGAGCAGTCGTCCGGCGACATCTGGCGTGCGGTTGTCGAAGCGGTCCGCGCTGCCGTCGCTACCAGCGGCGACGTGACCGTCAAAGGAATTGGCTTCGACGCCACCTGCTCGCTTGTCGTCGTGGACGCGGAAGGCGCGCCGGTCGCCGTGGGCGCGGAGGGGCAAGACGAATGGAACGTCATTGTCTGGATGGATCACCGGGCAGTTGCCGAGGCCGAACGGATCAATGCGGGCGGGCATAATGTCCTCCGCTATGTCGGCGGCCGTGTTTCGCTCGAGATGGAAACGCCGAAACTCGTCTGGCTCAAGACGCATCGGCCGGATTCTTGGCGGCGCGCTCGGCATTTCTTCGACCTCCCCGATTACCTGACGTGGCGCGCCACCGGCTCCGAAAGCCGCTCGCTCTGCTCGCTCGTGTGCAAATGGACCTATCTCGGCCACGAAAACCGTTGGGATGACGGCTATCTGCGAGCCGTCGGTCTCGGCGATCTTGTCGATGAAGGCTTCGCCCGGATCGGCCGCGAAGTGCTTCCCCTCGGAACATCGGTGGGCGCGGGCCTTGATGCGCGCGCGGCCGCCGAGCTGGGCCTGCCATTGGGCACGCCTGTCGGCACCTCCGCGATCGACGCCCATGCCGGCGGCATCGGCACGATCGGCGTGGCGCTCGACGGCGCGGATGGCCCCGATGACGCGACCTTGCGCCGCCGCGTGGCGCTTGTTGGCGGCACCTCGTCCTGCCACATGGCCGTGTCCGTGGATCCGGTGTTCGTGCCGGGCGTCTGGGGGCCGTATTTCGCCGCGATGGTGCCGGGTCTCTGGCTCAACGAGGGCGGCCAATCCGCGACGGGCAGCCTGATCGACCACATCATCCGCACGCACGCCGCCTATGCCGAACTCGCGTCTGCCGAAGGCAGCATCTACGTGATGCTGAACGAGCGTCTCGCGCGGTTGGCCGAAAGCGAAAGCTTTCCGGCCGCGGTGACGCGCGCGCTACATGTCGATCCCGACTTCCTCGGCAACCGCTCACCGCACGCGGACAGCACGCTCCGCGGCACGATCAGCGGTCTCGACCTCGGGGCCGGTCCCGACGATCTCGCGCGTCTGTATCTCGCAACGATCCAGGCTGTCGCTTACGGCACACGGCAAATCATCGAGACGATGAACGCGAGCGGCTACACGATCGACACGATCCTCGCTTCGGGTGGTGGGACGAAGAACCCGATTTTCCTGCGCGAACACGCGGATGCGACGGGTTGCCGGATCGTTTTGGCGCGCGAAGGCGACGCCGTGCTGCTGGGCGCCGCGATCCTCGGCGCGGTGGCGTCGGGCGCTTACGCCAGCGTGCGCGACGGCATGTCGGCGATGACGAAGGCGGGGCGGATTATTGAACCGAACGTCGCCGTGCGCGGCTACCATGACGCGAAGTACCGGGTGTTCCAGCGGCTACACGAGGATCAGGTGGCGTATCGGGAGGCGATGGCGGGGGCGGGTTAGGCGCGCGGCAATCGCGATAGTGGAGACTTGGGCTGCGTGGCGGAGAGAGTGGGATTCGAACCCACGGTACGCTTTCACGCACACACGCTTTCCAAGCGTGCGCCTTAAACCACTCGGCCATCTCTCCAGCGGCGGCGGTATCTAGCTGGAAGCGCGACCCGCAGCAAGCCACCTGCGGGCAAAGGCCCCTGCCCCGGCCCCCTCAGGCGTCGATCTTCAGGGCGGCGAGGAAGGCGCTCTGCGGGATTTCGACCTTGCCGAACTGCCGCATCCGCTTTTTGCCTTCCTTCTGCTTGTCCAGCAGCTTGCGCTTGCGGCTGATGTCGCCGCCGTAGCACTTGGCGGTCACGTCCTTGGACATCGCGCCGATTGTCTCGCGCGCCACGATGCGGCCGCCGATCGCCGCCTGGATGGCGATCTTGAAGAGCTGCTTGGGGATCAGCTCCTTGAGCTTGGCGCAGATCGAGCGGCCCCTCGCCTCAGCCGCCGAGCGATGGGCGACGAAGCTCAGCGCATCCACCGGGTCCTGATTGACCAGGATGGAAATCCGCACCAGGTCGCTCTCGGCGTAACTGTCCATCTGATAGTCGAAGCTCGCATAGCCACGCGTGGTCGATTTCAGCCGGTCGTAGAAATCGAACACAACCTCGTTCAGCGGCAGCTTGTAGACCGCCATCGCGCGATTGCCGACATAGGTGAGGTCAAGCTGCTGGCCCCGCCGCTCGTTGCACAGCGTCAGGACGGAGCCGAGGTGCTCATCCGGCACCATGATGGTCGCCTTGATCCAGGGCTCGTCGATATGGGCGATCTGCATCGGTTCCGGCATATCGGAGGGGTTGTGCAGTTCCTCCACGCTCCCGTCAGTGCGGGTGATGTGGTAGACCACCGAAGGCGCCGTCGCGATCAGGTCGAGGTCGAATTCGCGCGACAGCCGCTCCTGGATGATCTCCAGATGCAGCAATCCAAGAAAACCGCAGCGGAAGCCGAAGCCCAGCGCCGCCGAGCTTTCGGCCTCGTAATGGAAGCTCGCGTCGTTCAGGCGCAGCTTGCCCAGGCTTTCCCGCAGCTTCTCGAAGTCATCGGCATCCACCGGGAACAGCCCGCACCAGACAACGGGGATCGAGGGTTTGAAGCCCGCCAAAGCCTGGCTCGCCGGCCGGCGGTCATCGGTGATGGTATCGCCGACATCGCAATCGGCGACGGTCTTGATGGCGGCGTTGATATAGCCCATCTCGCCCGGCCCAAGCTCGTCCACCGGCTCCATCTTGGGGCGGAAGAAGCCGACCTGATCGACGGTATGGGTCGAGCCCTTCGCCATCATGCGGATCCGCATGCCGCGCTTGAGGCGCCCATCCTTGATCCGCACCAGGATGATGACGCCGAGATAGGCGTCGTACCAGCTGTCCACCAGCAGGGCCTTCAGCGGCGCCTCGGCATCGCCCGTGGGCGGCGGCAGGCGGGTCACCAGCGCCTCCAGCACGCCCTCGATGTTGAGGCCGGTCTTGGCGCTGATCATCACGGCATCCGAGGCGTCGAGGCCGATCACGTCCTCGATCTGCTCCTTCACGCGGTCGGGTTCGGCCGCCGGCAGGTCGATCTTGTTGAGCACCGGCACGATCTCATGCCCGGCATCGATGGCCTGATAGACATTGGCGAGGGTTTGCGCCTCTACCCCCTGGCTCGCGTCAACGATGAGCAGCGAGCCCTCACAGGCCGCGAGCGACCGGCTGACCTCATAGGCGAAGTCGACATGCCCCGGCGTGTCCATGAGGTTGAGGGCATAGGTCTGGCCGTCCTTCGCCGTGTAGGACAGGCGCACGGTCTGCGCCTTGATGGTGATGCCCCGCTCCTTCTCAAGCTCCATGGTATCGAGCACCTGCTCGGTCATTTCGCGGGCGGTGAGCCCCCCAGTCGCCTGGATCAGGCGATCGGCGAGCGTCGACTTCCCGTGGTCGATATGGGCGATGATGGAGAAGTTGCGGATGAGGGCGAGCGGCGTGTCGGTCATGCGCGTCACATAGGCGAAGCGAGCCCCGCTGTCAGCGGGATTGCGCAGCGACCCGGGCCTGCCACAAGCAAAGGGCAGGTGTCACAACCAATTCCATGGCAAGGCCGAAGAGCATTGGAGGCGCCGGCACCTCCGTGGTCAGCAGGGCGTAGAGGCGGCCGAGGCCGCCGATAACGATCAGCAGGGTCAGCAGGCGGAAGCGACCGCCCTGCGACTCGATCCGAGGAATGGTGCTCCAGAAGGCCAGACCGATGCCGAGAAGCAATCCTGAGAGATAGCGGTAGTGGCTGTCGAGCGTGACGAAGGCATGCGGCTCGATCCCCAGCATCCCGAGCCCGGCCAGGACGCCAGCACCACCCGCCACCACCGGCACAACCCCGCCAAGCGCGACCGCGACACGCAGCGCCACGACCTCGCCATGGCCCTGTGGCAAGCCGATCACCCGGTCGCGCCGCTCACCGCTGCCCGGAACAGCGCCGCGTAGCGACCAGCCGAGCGCGACCAGCCCACATCACTCGCCATGGCGTTTCGCTGCAGGCGGCGCCACAGCGCCTGGTCGGCCCAGGTTGTGGCTACGCGACTGACCGCCGCGTCCAGCGAAGCCGCGTCCACATCGGCGAACTGGAAGCCGGTGGCGACGCCGGCGGCCAGCGCCGCCTCATTGCCGTCGATCACAGTGTCAGCCAGTCCGCCGACGCGAGAAACCACCGGCAGGCAGCCATAACGCATGGCGCAGAGCTGGGTGAGGCCGCAAGGCTCGAAACGGGACGGGATAAGCAAAGCGTCGGTGCCCGCGTAGATGAGATGGGCGAGCGTCTCGTCATAGCCGAGCAGCAGGCCCATGCCGAAGCGCTCCGACGTGCCCGCGATGACGGCCTGCAACTCAGCCTGACCCGCGCCGAGAATGGCGATACCAGCGCCCAGCCCAGCGATCGTCTCGATCGCATGCGGCATGAGGTCCATGCCCTTCTGCCAGGTCAAGCGGCTCACGATACCGAAGAGCAGCGCTTTCGGGTCAAGTCCGAAGCGGTCGCAGAGCGCCGCCTTGTTCGCGGCGCGATCCTCCGGCCGGTCGACGGTGAATCGGCGGGCGATGACGCTGTCCGTCGCGGGGTTCCATACATCCGTGTCGATGCCGTTGATGATACCGCTGACATTGGCGCCTCGCGCGCGCAGGACGCCGTCGAGACCCATGCCGCTCTCGGCTGTCCGGATCTCGGCGGCATAGGTGGGCGAGACCGTCGTCACGCGGTCGGCAAGCTGCAACCCCGCCTTCAGGAAGCCGATGCTGTCGTAATATTCGACGCCGCCGGGTGTGTACGCCGCCCAGGGCAACCCAAGCGACGGCAGCAACGCCGACGGAAACTGACCCTGGAAAGCGAGATTGTGGACAGTGAAGACTGAGGGCGGCGGCGCCGTCTCGCCTTCGCCGAAGCGCAGATAGGCCGGCAGCAGCCCGGCCTGCCAGTCATGGGCATGCACGGCGTCCGGCCGGTAGCCCGGCCATCGCCCGCGCGCCACCATGGCGCCGACCATGGCCAGCGCCGCGAAACGCTGGGCATTGTCCGGCCAGTCGGCGCCGGTCGCGGAGGTATAGGGATTGCCGGGCCGGGCATAGAGATGCGGCGCGTCGATCACCAGCAACCGCGCGCGCCCGGAGCGTCCCGCCCGAATTGTCGCCGGCTCGCCGCAAAGGTCCGGCAAGATGAAGGCGGCCTCGGCCGCCTCCAAGCCATCCAGCACCGCCGGGTAGCCGGGCAGCAGCGTCGTAACCTCTACCCCGGCCGGTGCCAGCGCCGCGGGCAACGCGCCCACGACATCAGCGAGGCCGCCAGTCTTGACGAGCGGGAAGAACTCCGAGGCGACCGCCAGAACCCGGAGCACGCTCATTGCGATAGCGCGTCGATCATCGGCTGGGTGATGAGGCAGATGCCGGATTCGGTGCGCCTGAAACGCTTGCCGTCGAGGATGGGATCCTCGCCGACCACGAGGCCGTCCGGAATATGCACCCCCGCATCGACCACGACCTTCGACAGCCGCGCGTTCCGGCCGATATCGACATAGGGCAGAATGACCCCTTCCTCGACGCTGCTATGCGAATGCGCCCTCACACCAGTGAAGAGCAGCGAGCGCCGCACCGACGAGCCCGAGACGATGCAACCGCCGGAGACCAGGGATGTAATCGCCTGGCCCCGCCGGCCATCGATGTCGTGCACGAATTTAGCTGGCGGGCTGAGCTCCGAATTCGACCAGATCGGCCAGTTCGAATCATAAAGGTCGAGCGGCGGAATGACGTCCGTGAGATCGATATTGGCCTGCCAATAGGCCTCGACGGTGCCGACGTCGCGCCAATAGGGCTCCGCCTGCTCACTCGACCGCACGCAGGATTCGGTAAAGCGGTGGGCGAAGGCTCGGCCCTTCTCGACGAGGTGAGGGATGATGTCCTTGCCGAAATCATGGCTGGAATTGCTATCGGCGGCGTCTCGGCGAAGCTGGTCGAACAGGAATTTGGTGCGGAAGACATAGATGCCCATGCTGGCGAAGCTCATGAGCGGGTTATCGGGCATCGGCGGCGGGTTCTTGGGCTTTTCCAGGAAAGAAATGATGCGATCCTGCTCGGCCACCGCGACTACGCCGAAGGCGGTGGCATCCTGCAACGGCACCTCGAGGCAGGCGACGGTGACGTCCGCGTTGTTCTCCTCATGCTGGGTCAGCATGAGCTCATAGTCCATTTTATAGACGTGATCGCCGGCGAGAATGACCAGGTATTCGGGCCCGTAGCTCTCGATGATGTCGATGTTTTGGAACACGGCATCGGCCGTGCCGGCATACCACTGGGTCTCGCTAACCCTCTGGCTGGCGGGCAGAATGTCGAAGCTCTCGTTACGCTCGGGCCGCAGGAAGGTCCAGCCGCGCTGAAGATGGCGGATCAGGCTGTGGGCCTTGTACTGGGTCGCCACCGCCATGCGGCGAATGCCGGAGTTCAGGGCGTTCGACAGGGCGAAATCGATGATCCGGGACTTGCAGCCGAAGTAGACGGCGGGCTTGGCCCGCCGGTCCGTCATCTCCATCAGCCGGCTGCCGCGGCCTCCGGCCAGTACATAAGCCATCGCGGTCCGCGAGAGCGGTGCCAGCGGGCGCTGTTGTGCGTTCATTCTTGGCCCTCCCTTTTCGAGGACCTTACGTATGAACGCCGAGAAAAAGAAGCAGGGTCCATATGTTGCAAAATGCGGTCTCAACCGGCGGCGAGTTCCGTGATCTGTCAGGGTTGGTCGGCGCAGGCGGCCTGGTTAGTTCCGGCCCTGGCGCCTCTAATTACGTCCGTCCAAGGTTTTTAGGTTGACCCGCACAACCCCAGTCGGAATCACCTTGCGGGTGTTGAACTGGAAGTAATCAATCAAACTCGCAACCTCGGGGTTCGAAGAGGGCCACCGCGCGGGGATAAGCTCACCCCCGTATTTGGCCTTCATCCCATCGAACTTGCGGGGATCCCCATTGTTGGGCGGCAACATCACCGGGTCGAGCAAACTGACATCGACGCCCGTCGGATCCCAGCACCCATCGTAATCGTTCGGTAGTCGCTTTCGGGTGACGAAGCTGCCGCCAATGATCACCGAGCCGCAGCCAGCTCACCAGAGTTCGAGCAAGGCCCTGTGCATACCTTGGAGTAAGTTCTGGCGATGCGGGTTGGAACCGTAGCTGGACGCGAAATCTTGCCACGTCGCGTCATGGATTCCGGGCGGCAGAACCCCTGTCCGCATGTCGAGTGGGGGGATCGCCGTTGAGAATCCGACCCTCGGACGCCCGGAGGCGAGTGGCAGCCCGGTTCTTTTGTCATGGTTCGGCTGACGCACGCGGGGCTCCAGCCGCAAGGCTGCGCCATGCTTCGAATCCTTCGGTGGGGATTTAGCAATTATGTCGAGCCAAGCTAGGTCGCGAAGGCCGTCGTGGCCGGGTAATTGCCCCTGGCGCACGGGTTGAAGATGACACTCGCCCTGCCGCAGTCGGCTCGTTGTAGCTCGCAACTCCTGCGGACGTTGGTCCGGTTGACTCCTCGGAGCGTTCATTCGACTAGGTATTAGTTAATCGAAGCTTTTTGGCCCGTCCCTATTTGGGTCCTTCGCTCGCCGCACGCGACATCGCCCAAGGCTTCGAAGGTGGTATGAATCATTCCCGCCTATGGCCCGCTTGCCGCGTCCGCCATCTCCTGCCATAGCCCGCCCCCTCCCCGACCCAGAGATGGAACGATCATGAACCGCCGCCGGCATCGCGGCCGCCCGCTGGATGGGTGGCTCATCCTCGACAAGCCGCAAGGCCCGACCAGCACGGATATGGTCAACAAGGTCAAACGGCTGTTCGACGCCGAGAAGGCGGGCCATGGCGGCACGCTGGACCCCCTCGCCACCGGGCTGCTGCCCATCGCCTTCGGCGCCGCGACCAAAACCGTTCCCTATGTAATGGACGGCACCAAGCGCTACCGCTTCACCCTGCGCTTCGGCGATCTGCGCGATACCGACGACGCGGACGGCCAGACCATCGAAACCACCGACGCCCGGCCCGACGATGACGCTATCCGCGCTGCCCTCCCGGCATTCCGCGGTAGCATCATGCAGGTCCCGCCCATCTTCTCGGCCATCAAGGTCGCCGGCGAGCGCGCCTATGACATGGCGCGCGAGGGCCGCCCCCCGGTGCTGGAGCCTCGCCCCGCCCAGGTCGATCGTTTCGACCTGGTGGAACGCCCGGATGCCGACACCGCCGTCTTCGAGGTGGAATCCGGCAAAGGCGTCTATATGCGCAGCCTGGCGCGCGATCTCGCCCGCGCCTGCGGTTCGCTCGGCCATATCGCGGTCCTGCGCCGGCTGCGGGTCGGCCCCTTTACCGAGGCTATGGCGATTTCCCTGGACAAGCTCGAAACGGCAGAGGATACCGCGCCCATCTCTCCGGCGCTTTTGCTGCCGGTCGCGACCGCGCTGGCCGACATCCCGGCGCTGGCCCTGACCGAGAGCGAAGCCGTCAGCCTCAGCCACGGACAGGCCATAAGCCTGGTCGACCTGATGGGGCGGATACCAGAGGGCGCCAACCCCGCAGGGGGTCTGGCGCGCGCGATGGTGGGGGAGCGCGTGATCGGTTTATGCCGCCTCGACGAAGGCTGGATGAAGCCCGAGCGCCTTTTGTAACCCCGAACGACAGGGATCATCACGATGTCGATCACCGACGAGCGCCGCCTGGCGCTCATCAAGGACTATGCGACGGGCACGGACGATACCGGCAGCCCCGAGGTTCAGGTTGCGATCATTTCCGAGCGCATCGCGAACCTCACCGAGCATCTCAAGACCCACGCCAAGGACTTCCATAGCCGGCGCGGCTTGCTGATGCTGGTCGGCCGCCGCCGCCGCCTGCTGGACTACCTCAAGCGCAAGAGCGTCGAGCGCTACACGACATTGATCGGTCGTCTCGGCCTGCGCCGCTAGAGGCTATTCGACGGGGTCCTCCGCCATGGGGCGGGGGATCAGCCGCATGAGCGGCATACGACCCAAGCCGTGGAAGCGGCGGTCAGAATGAATGCCGGCCCGGCGCTCGAAAGAGCATAGCCGGGGCCAAGCGGCGTTTCCGGCCACATGGCCGGCGGATGCGCTCCCAGCTTTCCGGAAGCCGCATTCGCTCCCCATGCCGCCCGAGACGCCGAAGCCCCGCTAGAGCAGCGCCCGCTGCTCCCTTCGCTTCGCAGGAGAGGTGATCGCGTCGATCCTCCTCTCAGCGTCGGTTCCGTCACCATCGCCGTCGCATTCGCGCAGCCCGCAAGGATGCATTGATGTTCAATTACTTCCGCAAGGAAATCGAATGGGGCGGACGCCCCTTGGTTCTCGAAACCGGCAAGATCGCCCGTCAGGCCGATGGCGCCGTCATGGTGAGCTACGGCGACACGATCGTGCTCTGCACGGCCGTTGGCGCCAAGAGTGCCAAGCCGGGGCAGGACTTCTTCCCGCTGACGGTGAACTACCAGGAAAAGGCTTTCGCGGCCGGTAAAATTCCCGGCGGATTCTTCAAGCGCGAAGGCCGTCCGAACGAGAACGAGACGCTGGTCAGCCGCCTGATCGACCGTCCGATCCGCCCGCTCTTCCCCCAGGGTTTTCGCAACGAAGTCCAGGTCGTCGCGACCGTCCTCAGCCACGATCTCGAGAACGACCCCGATATCGTCGCCATGATCGGCTGTTCCGCCGCTCTCACCCTCTCGGGCATCCCGTTCTTCGGCCCTGTCGCCGCCGCCCGTGTGGCGCGCCTCAATGGTGAGTTCGTCCTTAACCCGACCCTGGCCCAGACCGAGGAGAGCGAACTCGACCTCGTCGTCGCCGGCACCGCCGAGGGCGTGCTGATGGTCGAGTCCGAGGCCCGCGAACTGTCCGAGGAGATCATGCTCGGCGCGGTGACCTTTGGTCACACCGCGTTCCAGGCCGTGATCAACGCCATCATCGAGCTGGCCGAACACGCCGCCAAGGAGCCCTGGGCCCTGCCCGAGACGTCTGAGGCCCAGACCTCCCTCGCCGCCCGCGTCGATGCGCTGGCCCGCGCCGGCATCGCGGAAGCCTATAAGGAGACCCACAAGACCGCCCGCCAGGAGAAGATCGGCGCCGCCAAGAAGGCCGCCGGCGAGTCGCTGACGGCCGAGGGTCTGGACGCCGATAAGGCGAAGGGTCTGTTCAAGGATCTCGAAGCCGACATCGTCCGCAACGCGATCCTTGACACCGGCCTGCGCATCGATGGCCGCGACACAAAGACCGTCCGCCAGATCATTGCCGAAGTCGGCATCCTGCCGCGCGCCCATGGCAGCGCCCTCTTCACCCGCGGCGAGACCCAGGCGCTCTGTGTCGCCACCCTCGGCACCGGCCAGGACGAGCAGATGATCGACGCGCTGGAGGGCGAGTATCGGGAGCACTTCATGCTCCACTACAACTTCCCTCCGTATTCGGTCGGCGAGGCCGGCCGCATGGGTTCGCCAGGCCGCCGCGAAATCGGCCATGGCAAGCTCGCCTGGCGCGCCATCCACCCGTTGCTGCCCGCGAAGGACAAGTTCCCGTACACCCTTCGCGTGGTCAGCGAGATCACCGAGAGCAACGGTTCCTCCTCGATGGCGACCGTTTGCGGCACCTCGCTGGCGCTGATGGATGCGGGCGTTCCGCTGATCCGCCCTGTGGCCGGTATCGCCATGGGCCTGATCAAGGAAGACCGCGCCTTCGCCGTGCTCTCCGACATCCTGGGCGACGAGGATCACCTCGGCGACATGGACTTCAAGGTGGCGGGCACCGAGCAGGGCATCACCAGCCTGCAGATGGACATCAAGATCACCTCGATCACGCCCGAGATCATGAAGATCGCTCTGGATCAGGCGAAGGATGGCCGCTTGCACATCCTGGGCGAGATGGCCAAGGCGCTGACCGAGGGCCGTGGCGGCGTCGCCGCGACCGCGCCGCGCATCACGATCATCAATGTGCCGAAGGACAAGATTCGCGAAGTGATCGGCACCGGCGGCAAGGTGATCCGCGAGATCGTTGAGCTGACAGGCTGCAAGATCGATATCGACGACGACGGCACGATCAAGATCGCCTCGACCAGCGAGGAAAAGACCCAGGCCGCGATCGACCGCATCCAGGGCATCGTCGCGGAGCCTGAGATCGGCCGCATCTACAACGGCAAGGTCGTGAAGACCGCCGACTTCGGCGCCTTCGTGAACTTCCTCGGCGCCAAGGACGGTCTGGTCCATATCAGTGAGCTGGCCTCGACGCGCGTGCAGAAGACCACCGACATCGTGGCTCAAGGTGATGCCGTGAAGGTCAAGGTCATCGGCTTCGATGACCGCGGCAAGGTGAAGCTCTCGATGCGCGTAGTTGATCAGGCAACGGGCGCGGACATTTCCGATCAGGTCGGCGCCAAAGGCGGCCGTCGCGAGGATCGCGCGGCCGAGTAATCCGCGCTCACGCTGCCTCGAATCTTTGGAGAAGCCGGCGGGGAAACCTGCCGGCTTCTCTTTTTCTGAAGCCCTGTTGGTTACTCTCTTGCGAGGTTCAGGTGTTCGACCAGCCGCGACAGTACCACCACTTATTTCCGAACATCCGATCCGCTTCGCTGATGATGTGATTGGTTTGGTTGACGGTCTCTCGATTGGATAGGGCGGACCGCGTCGTGTTGTAGGGGATCCAAGGCCCGGAATCCCCGAGCCGATAGTTATTCTCCCGCAGGAAAAGACGGCTCGAAACGTCATTGCCGTAGTAAATAAAATGGTCCCGCAGGCCGGTTGGCATCCCTGCGGGATTCTGTTGATAATTCATGCTTTCTTTGTATTGCGTCTTCCTCCAGAACTTCCACCCATTGCTGATGGCTTCGGTTCTAAGTGTGCCGGGCAGGCCGTAGGTGAGCGCGTCATTCAGATGGGGCCAGAAGAAGACGCCATCGTTGACGCAGGCATGGGCCGGGTCGTACTCGTGGGTTGCTCCAAGAATGTTGTCGCCGATAGTGTCGGCGCTGTAGAAATTTCTGATTTTCTCCATTCCACCGTAGTCTTGCCAATACCTGGCAAAGTCCTCAGCGGTGAAGCTCGTGAAGTCCACGGGGCGACTGTTCACGATGTCGCTCATCTGCGCGCTGTAAAAGTCGCGCACGACGTTGTTGGGGTGCGAAACGGAAGACCCGGTGACGTTATACGTCTCCGCCGCCGCCCGCAGGTTGTTCCGTATGAAGTTTTGCAGGGTTTCCGCTGCATTGAAGCCTTGCCGAACGTCGCCGTCGAGCGTGGCGAAATGGTCATAGGCACCATGATTCGTCGCCCCCCTGAGAGCGGCTTCATAAGCGCTGTTCACATCCGCGACGTAACCGTCCGTCGGCCATCGTCCCGTCGAGGTGATGTTCGATCGAAGCATTTGATCGAAGTATTCTCGCATGATTTGTGAAACCGGCTGCGCGGTATAGGCCGGAGGCTGCCTGGCGAGATGACTCGGGTCCAACGGCTTTTCGAGCGAGATATCCCGTGCTCCGCGTTGCAAGTCACTCGGCCAACCCTTCGCTGCGACCTGCGCATTTCTGAGATAGGCCTGGATCGCCGGATCGATTCGATCGATCACATACTGTGCCGCGGGCTTGAAAATTGTTCTCGGCGAGCTGACGTAGCCTTCGCTCCCTCCAATAATCCCAGAATACGGATTGTAATTGGTGGAGACGTTATTCGGGCCAGGCACGCCCATTTTCATTCGACCTTCGTTTTCTGATTATTCCGGCTTGTTTCCTTTATTTTCTATAAATAAACATCGTTAGAATCGACCTTATAAGAATACCGTTAAAGAATATGTCACCCCGGGGCCGATCGCTCACACATATACATATGTTTATGCGTGAGCGATGCCCCCCGGTTTCCCTACTACCCTCCTTCCTGCAGGGCTCTGGCCCGGAGCTCACAGGTTCGTGTACTATGCCGTATGGTTAACGATCCATCGGCACGCGTGAGGCGCGCCGACACCGCTCAGCAGGCTTTCACTGCTTTCCTCCTGCGTCGTGGTTTCGGCCTGCTGACGGCGCTCGGGCCGAGGCGCGCCTCCAATCTCGCGGGCGCCCTGAGCCGCGGCATCGGGCAGCGGCTCTCCGTCTCGAAGGTGGCCGACCGAAACCTGCAGCGCGCCATGCCCGAACTGGATACGGCCGCGCGCCGGGTGATCATCGGGAACGTCTGGGAATCGATCGGCCGTACCGTCGGCGAACTGCCGCACACCGCCACCCTGCGCGAGACCGATTCGGGCCCAGGCTGGGAGATGGTCGGCCGCGAGAATCTGCCGGCCGGTCAGGCGATCTTCTTCTCGGCGCATTTCGGCAATTGGGAGATGATCCTCCCCGTCGCCTCGCAAACTGGCCTCGCGGTCTCCGGCTTCTATCGTCCGGCCTCCAACCCAGCGGCCGACCGGGTGATCCAGGAGCTGCGACTCGCCGGGCTTGGGCCGCATGTTCAGATGTTCACCAAGGGCGCGCGCGGCGCGCGTGACGCTTTCGCCCATATCGCGCGCGGCGGCTCCCTTGGTCTGCTGATCGACCAGAAGATGAATGACGGCATCGCCGCGCCGTTCTTCGGCCACCCGGCCATGACCGCCCCCGCCGCCGCCCAGCTTGCCTTGCGCTTCGGCCTGCCACTGGTGCCGATCCGGGTGGAACGGCTGGAGCCGGCGCGTTTCCGCGTCGTCTGCGAACCCGCCCTCGCCGCGCCTCAAACCGGCGACCGCAAGGCCGACATCCTGGCGCTCACCACCGCCATGAACGAGACGGTGGAGCGCTGGGTGCGCGGCGACCCCGGCGCCTGGCTCTGGCTTCACAAGCGCTGGCCTAAGCAATGAGGCGGCTGCGCCCGGACCGCACCCCACCTCGGCCCAAAGGAACGAGGGCAATTCAAATGGGTAGCCCTGGGCTGCGAGGGCCCGTCGCCCCTTGCCTCTCGCCCCCCTTAAGGTCATAGAACAGCGCCTGCAGGCTCCGATTTCGGGGCCCGTTCGGCGCTTCCGGTGGCCGCAGGAAACTCCGCAGCGTCACGCCACCCCTACCTTCCGAGAGACCTTTGAGCGACACGCCCTCCAATCCCCCGCTGCCGCCCTCCGCGACCCTTCCCGTCATGCTGGAAGACGAGATGCGCCGCTCGTATCTCGACTACGCCATGTCGGTCATCGTGGCGCGCGCCCTGCCCGATGCGCGGGACGGCCTCAAGCCCGTCCATCGCCGCATCCTGTTCTCGATGAACGAGTCGGGTTTCACGCCCGACAAGCCCTACCGCAAGTCTGCGCGCATCACCGGTGACGTGATGGGTAAGTATCACCCACATGGCGACTCGGCGATTTACGACGCCCTCGTCCGCATGGCGCAGCCGTTTTCAATGCGCGTCCGCCTGATCGACGGCCAGGGCAACTTCGGCTCGGTCGATGGCGATCCGCCGGCGGCGATGCGCTACACCGAATCCCGCCTCGCCAATGCGAGCATGTTCCTGCTCAACGACATCGACCGCGATACGGTCGATTTCCAATCGAACTACGACGAGAGCGCCGAGGAACCCAAGGTTCTGCCGGCCAGCTTCCCCAATCTGCTCGTCAACGGCGCGCAGGGCATCGCGGTCGGCATGGCGACCAATATCCCGCCGCATAACCCGACCGAGATCATCGACGCGACCCTCGCCATGATCGAGAATCCGGGCATCACGCTTGATGAGCTCATGGCCATCGTGCCGGGTCCCGATTTCCCCACGGCCGCCATCATCCTCGGCCGCTCCGGTATCCGGCAGGCCTTCGAGACCGGACGCGGCAGCGTCATCCTCCGCGCCCGCACGGAGTTCGAGGAGATCCGCAAGGATCGCACCGCGATCATCGTCACCGAGATCCCCTATCAGGTGAACAAATCGACCCTGATGGAGCGGATGGCCGATCTGGTCCGCGCCAAGCAGGTCGAGGGCATTTCCGACTTGCGGGACGAGAGCGACCGCTCCGGCATGCGCATCGTCATCGAACTCAAGCGCGATGCCACGCCCGAGGTGGTGCTCAACCAGCTCTTCCGCTTCACTCAGCTCCAGACGTCTTTCGGCGTGAATATGCTGGCGCTGGATGGTGGCCGCCCGCGCCAGATGGGCATTCGCGAACTGCTGGGCTGCTTCATCACCTTCCGCGAGGATGTCATCCTCCGCCGCGCCCGGCATGATCTGGCGCGGGCGCGGGATCGCGGCCATCTGCTCGTCGGCCTCGCCATCGCGGTCGCCAATATCGATGAGGTCATCCGCCTCATCCGCGCCGCCCCCGACGCCGCCGCCGCCCGCTTCGCCCTTATGGCGCGGGACTGGCCGGCCGAGGACGTGCTGCCGCTCCTCGCCCTGATCGAGGATCGCGGCAATGCGGTCGCCGAGGCCGGCACGGTGAAGCTGACCGAGGCTCAGGCGCGCGGCATTCTCGACCTGAGGCTGCAACGCCTCACCGGGCTTGAGCGCAACAAGATCCAGGCCGAACTCACCGATGTCGCGGAGAAGATTGGCGATTTGCTAGACATCATCGGCTCGCGCCCGCGCCGGCTGGAGGTCATGCGCGACGAGCTTGCCACTGTTCGTCTCGAAATCGGCACGCCCCGCGCGACTGAAATCACTGATGCCGCCGCGGACCAGGACGACGAGAGCCTGATCGAGCCGGGCCAGATGGTCGTCACCATCACCCGCGACAACTTCATCAAGCGCACACCACTGGAGACCTTCCGCCAGCAGAATCGCGGCGGCCGAGGCCGCACGGCGGCGGCGACGCGCGGCGACGACGTGGTGACGCGCAGCTTCAACGCGCATACGCACCAATGGGTGCTGTTCTTCTCCTCGGGCGGCAAAGCCTATCGCGAGAAGGTCTGGCGGCTGCCGGAAGCCGGGCCGCAGGCCAAGGGCCGGGCTCTGATCAACCTGCTGCCCGAGCTTGGCACCGACACCATCACCACTGTGCTGCCGCTGCCGCAGGACGAGAGCCTCTGGGAAAACCTGCATCTCGTCTTCGCCACCGCCGCGGGCAATGTCCGGCGCAACAAGCTCTCCGACTTCCGCAACATGCGTGCCTCCGGCCTCATCGCCATGAAGCTCGATGAGGGCGACCACCTCATCGGCGTCGCCACCTGCCGCGACGGCGACGACATGATGCTGGCAAGCGAGCGCGGCCGCTGCATCCGCTTCCACATCCACGGCGATAACCTGCGCGTCTTCGCCGGCCGTGACTCGGCCGGCGTGCGCGGTATCCGGCTCGCGGCCGGCGACCGGGTCATCGGACTCTCCGTATTGCGCCACCTCGAAGCCAGCCCAGGGCAACGCACGGCCTACCTCAAGCGCAACCGCAGCGGTGACGACGAAGCCGTCGCTGAGGTTGAGGCGGAAGCCGAGGCCGAAGGGAGCCCCGCCGAGGAAGCGCTGAGCGAGGAGAAGTTCCGCGCGATGCAGGAAGCCGAGCAGATGATTCTGACGGTCACCGATGGCGGTTACGGCAAACGTTCCTCCGCCTTCGACTATCGGGTGACCGGCCGCGGTGGCCAGGGCATCACCAACATCACCCTGTCGCGCCGCAACGGCACCACGGTCATCTCGACTTTCCCGGTTCATGCCGGCGATGACCTCATGCTGGTCACCAGTGCCGCCCGCCTCATCCGCGTGCCCGCCGATCAGGTTCGCGTGACCGGCCGACAGGCCCAGGGCGTGACGTTGGTGCGTCTGGGCGAGGGAGAGACGGTCACCAGCGTTTTCCCGGTCATGGAGGGGCCCGTTGACGCGGATACCCCGCTCATCGAAAGCGGCATGGAGCATATCGACCCTGGTCAAATCGATCCCGGGACCGACATCTCCGATGAGCAAGCGCCGGAAGGCGACGATCCCGCCGTCTGAGAGGACTTCATGCCCAGGCCCGAAAAGGTCGGCGTCTATCCCGGGACCTTCGATCCGGTGACGCATGGCCACATGGACATCATCACGCGGGGCGCCAAGCTGGTTGACCGCCTCGTGGTCGGCGTCGCGGTGAGCGGGGGGAAGTCTCCGATGTTCTCGCTGCCTGAACGCGTGGAACTGGCCAAGCTGGCGATCGCCTCAGTGTCCGCCGAGCATGGCGCGGCGATCGAAGTGCGGCCGTTCTCGTCCCTGCTCGTCGATTTCGCGCGAGAGACCGGCGCCGTCATGATCCTGCGTGGTCTGCGGGCGATCTCCGACTTCGATTTCGAGTTCCAGATGGCGGGCATGAACTACCGGCTTGATCCGAAGATCGAGACGGTGTTCCTGATGGCCAGCGAGCGGCATCAATTCATCTCCTCACGCTTCGTGAAGGAGATTGCGCGCCTGGGCGGGGACGTCTCGAGCTTCGTCCCGCCCTCAACCGAGGAACGGCTGGCCGCGCGGATAAGGGAGAAAACGACATCATGATATTCAATCGACGCGGGCTGATTGCCGTCGCGGTAGCGGCGGCTGTCACAACCTCCGGCCTTGCGGGCGCCGTTTCGGCATGTGCCGCCGGTGCGCCTGAATTGGCGATGGATCTCAAGGACGGCCGGGTCATCATCCAGCTCCGCCCTGATCTGGCGCCCAAGGCCGTCGCCCGCCTCATCACGCTGACGCAGCAGGGCTTCTACAACGGCACGCCCTTCCACCGCGTCATTGACGGCTTCATGGCCCAGGGCGGCGACCCGACCGGCACAGGCACCGGCGGCAGCAGCCTGCCCAACCTCCCGGCGGAATTCTCGAATGATGCGAAATTCGTGACCGGGACGATCGGCATGGCGCGCACCAGCGATCCGAACACGGCGAACAGCCAGTTCTTCATCTGCTTCGCGCCGCAGCCTTCGCTCGACGGCCAATACACCATCGTCGGCCAGGTCATCAGCGGCATGCAGTATGTCAACAACATCAAGAAAGGTGACGGCGACAACGGCCAGGTCACCAGCGCGCCTGACCGCATCGTGAAGATGACGGTGATTTCGGCCGGGCAGTAGCCGCGGCTTACCTCTGTCTCGGCACTCCACGCCGTCACACCCCCTCTTTCACACCCCCTCTTTCACACCCCCTCTTTCACACCCCCTCTTTCACACCATCGAATGGACGACGCATGAGCGCATCACAGCCTGACGCCACCGGCAGTGGCCCGACCCTTGAGCTGACGCTGAAAACCGGCAGCGTCATCATCGCGTTGCGGCCCGATATCGCGCCCAAGGCGGCCGAGCGACTGCTGTCCCTGGCAGCGGAGGGTTTTTACGACAACACGCCCTTCCACCGCGTCATTCCGGGCTTCATGGCGCAGGGCGGCGACCCGACCGGCACTGGCACGGGCGGCAGCAAGCTCGCGAACCTACCGGCGGAGTTCTCCAAGGAGGCGAAGTTCGAGCTCGGCACTGTCGGCATGGCGCGCACCGCCGACCCGAATAGCGGCAACAGCCAGTTCTTCATCTGCCTCGCGGCGACTCCCTGGCTTGATGGCCAGTACACCATCGTCGGCCAGGTGGTGAGCGGGATGGAGCATGTCGAGGCGATCAAAAAGGGCGCCGGACAGAGCGGCTCGGTGACGGATCCCGACCGCATCGTGAAGATGACGGCCATAAAAGGCCAGTAACCCTCACCTTACCGCTTGACGCGGCGGGTGCCTTGCCGTGTAAGGCACCCGCCTCTTCGTGCCTTGGAGCCCGTAGCTCAGCTGGTAGAGCACGTGACTTTTAATCATGGGGTCGTGGGTTCGAGTCCCACCGGGCTCACCATGTCCTGCAGTGTCCATTTGGCCACTCGCGCACCAGAGCCTCTTAAGACATAAGTGACCACCTTCGGCCGAAAAGGTGGCCGACGAGTTGAGTCGTGTCGCCGGTCATCGCCATTTCGCAGCGATGAAGGGCTAGCTCCGTCAGAACGAAGGCGGGGGCTTCATGAGCGAGCACTACGGGATCCTCCACAAGTCCCGTCTCGCTGACCGGGAGTTTCGCATCCTCAATGCGAGAAAATGCCTCCAGGCGATCAAGCGGCACGTTCCATTCGACTCCGTTGTGGATTTCGGATGCGGCATCGGCGGCTGGCTACACGCCGCCAAGATGCTCGGAGCGAGCAGGGTTCTGGGGATCGAGGGAGACTGGATCAAGCAGAGCGAAATGCTGATCGAAGAGTCCGAATTGCGGATCGCGGATCTCGGCAACGAACGTTTCGAGTTTTACCGGTCGTTCGATCTCGCGCTCTCGGTCGAGGTAGGGGAGCATCTTCCCGCAACTTCCTCCGACAGCTTGTGCGACAGCATGGTGAATGCGGCCAACGTGTTGGTGTTCTCGGCGGCTATTCCGGGTCAGGGTGGAGTCGATCACGTCAATGAGCAGAAACCGAGGTATTGGGTCGATAAATTCTGGCAGCGAAATTTTGTCCCGCTGGAGATCATTCGGCCAGCCATCGCCAACGAGCCGAAAATGTACCCGTGGCTACAACAGAATCTAATGATGTTTCTGAACTACGACTTGCTTTCGGCGCAACCCCAACTAGCGCGGTTCGCATTGCCACGTCGACACTTCTACGCGAAGTATTGGCCGATGTGACATTGCGGAACCGTCAGTTTGCCGCGAGATCGCCGAAGAATTCAGATACCGGGCCGACGCCACAGGTGAAGAGGCGATCCCGCGCCCACGTGCAGGCAACATAGAACAAATGCCGCTCTGTCTCGTAAACTTCATCCAATTCGACCTCGTCGGTCACCCCCTCCAGACGTGCGCGTAGCCGCAGCACATCATCGTCGCAGGCCATCACCACGACCGCCTTGAACTCCAGCCCTTTGGCGAAATGCATCGTCGCCGCCGTTATGCGCGGTGATGTCGTCTCCTCGAGATCCGCGAGTTCTCCCGGTGTCGCGCCCGCGTTCAGGATCGCGGCTCGCGCGCGGTCCAACTCACCACGGCTGCGGACGAAAACGCCGATTTCGAATGAGGCGATGCCCGATGCCATGGCATCGCGTAACCAAGCACCGACGCCCCCGATCTCCGCCTCGCGCGACAAAAACACGCACACTTCCGGTGCCGGGCCGTCGAAGAGAGACACCGTGCGGTCCCGCTGGTCGATGACGCCGTCAACGTCCTGCACCGTCGAGGGCAATAGCCGATCCGCCATGCGCCGGATCTGGTGCGAGGTGCGGTAATTCACGGTCAGCGTGGAGGAGCGTCCGTGGACATCCACGCCCAGCGCCGATCAGGAGAAGGGCTGCTGGGAGATCCGCTGGCCGCCGTCGCCGGCGAAGAACAGCGCGTCCGGCCCGGTGGGCGCGATGGCCGCCAGCAATCGCAACTCTGGAACACCCAGATCCTGCGCCTCGTCCACCACCACATGATCGAAGGGCTTGTCGGCCCGGGCAGCATAATAGGCGGTCGCCCGGCTGAAGATCTCCGCCCAGGTCAGCAGCCCGCGCTTTGCCAGGGAGGCGCGCGTCGCCGCGAAGACCGGCCACAGCCGCTCTCCCTCTGTCCGGCGCTCATCCGGCTCTTGCGGCCAAGACGGGGCACGGTGGCATAGGCCGTGACATCCTCGATCTGCCAGGCATCCACCACATACCGCCATTCCGAGAGGATGAAGCGCAGCGGATAACCGCTGTCGCCCACGGACGACGCCGCCTTCGTCACCGCATCGCGCATCTGCTCGTCCGATGCGGGAACCGCACGGCGGCCGAAGGCGAGCTGGAACAGCTCATCCGCCACCGCGCGGATCGGCGAGACCGTGATGCGCGCGGCAATGCCGGGCGAGGCCACGGCCAGAGCCGTCAGGCGTCGCTCCAAGGCGGCGGCGAACTGCGCCGAGAAGGTGGTCAGCAGCACGCGACTGCTCGGCGAGGTTCGTGCCAGCCGTGCGGCGCGGTGGAGGGCGACGACCGTCTTCCCCGTGCCCGCGGAGCCAGTGACGCGTGCCGGGCCGTTGAAGCCGCGCTCGTCGACGCCTTGCTAGCTGGGGTGGAGAAAGACGATCCATCGCTCCCAGGGCGCGTCCAGCGCCGCCGCGAGTTCCGCCTCATTGCCGATCGTGCGGAAGCGGCGCTGTGCATCAGGATGAGCGAAGGGATCGGCGGCGACAGCGGTTTCGTGATGGGTCGCTGCCACTGGCCCGACGCGACATATTCCAGCAAGGCCTCGGTCGCCTCGGCAGGGAGATGCTCGGCGAGGGTGAAGAAGCCCTCTTCCGTCGCGGCTTGCACGTCGGCGATCCAGTCTGGCGGCACGCCGATGCCGAGTAGCTGTTCCGCCGAAAGCAGGGCGAATAGAGGTGGCACGGCCGCCGGCGGCGGTACCACCGGCACGGCCGCGAGTTCCTCCACCCTTTCCCGCACCTCGACGATCTGGATGGCGCCGGTGTTGGTATGCGCCTCGATCCGGCGGCGTTCGGCCCAGGCATAGGCGGCGTCGTGGTGATCGACATAAGCGAGCAGGAAGCTCGCCTGTGTCTTGTGGATGATGCTGCGGATATCGGCATTGGCGCGGACCGACCAGAAATCCGGGTCGCGCGAGGCCTCGATCCGGTGGAAGCGCGGCCCCGGAGCGGCGGGATTTACCTGCAGGTCGAAGGCCGTGGTTTTGGCGGCCTTCTGCGCTTGCCCATCCAGCCGCGCGAGCGCGGCAGTGAAGGTCTCGGCGATGCGGAATTCCATGCGCGACTCTGCTTTCAGATTCAACGGTGGGGACTGAATTCATCCGTCATTCGCCGCGAAGGCGGGGGATGACGGTGATGTTGCGTCGCCCTCGCCCACTCGGCGTTGTTCTGTCGGACACGAAATTTACACCGCGAACACCTTCATCACCTCGTCGCCGAAGTGATTGATCACCTTCACCGCGATCCGTCCCGTTTCCGGCCTTGGGAAGGGGCGCGAGGTATCGCGATAGAGCGTGGCCCAGGCTTCCTCGTCGATCTCCGCCCTGAGCGCGGTCTTGAGCGATTTGTAGGGGTCGTTGGCGCCGAGGAAATAGGCGTGGCGGACGCGAAAACTTTCCTCGTCATACAGCGTGTCGATAAACCACGCGGCGATGCTCTCCGTGCCGCCTGACCGGATCTCGCCGGTCCGCCAGCGCGCGAACGCCGCGATCAGCGAATTCGAGGAAATGCTTGAAGTCGCGCACCGCGCGCGACCCGGTGCGGCCAAGATCAATCTGCTCCGGTCGCAACGATGCAAAGACAACTAGCTCCAACCGAGCGCGCGTGATCGCGACGTTGAGACGACGATGTCCACCCTCTTTGTTCAGCGAGGAGACGGTGGTCGAGACGCGCTCCGCGGCATCCGGCCCGACCGCAACCGAGAAAATGATAACATCCCGCTCATCGCCTTGGACATTTTCCAGGTTCTTGACGAAGACGGGTTCGTGCCACCGCTCTTTGTCGAAGAAGGTTTCGAGATCCGGATAGGCGCGCCGCTGTTCCTCGAGCAGGTTTTCGATGAGGCGCTGCTGATCAGCATTGAACGTTATTACGGCGGCCGGCTCGTCACTTTCCCATCGCCGGTCACAACGGATCGGGCGGTTCGTCTCGTTCGGGTTGCTGACGGCCTCTATGAGCGTGGCTCCTCCAACCGCATCAACCGGCCTGAGGCGCGGGTGGTCGTGGCCGAAGTTGTGCGGCGATTGTAATGCGCGTTAGAGAACGCGATGAGGCTCTCGTGACGCGAGCGGTAATGCCAATCGAGCGCGCGGTGCGGGATATTCGCCGCCAAACAGCCCGATTAGTGCGGCAAGGTGCCGCGCCTGCCTCGCCCATTCTGTCGCCGCCAGCAAGCAGGCCACTGCATCATCGGGATCCGTCCGGGGCCTGCCGAAGCGCGCGAGGATCGCATCAGCGGAACAACCCGCGCGGAGGTGCCGACCGACTGAGTGAGGGCCGTCAGATCAGGCCCCAAATATTCGGGAAGCTCACCCTCGGCGTGGAGGCCGAGTTGCAGACGCACACGCCGCGTCTTAGCACCCCGGGTAAGAAAGTTAGCGCTCTGCGCCTCCAACCAACTGGCCAGAACCGCCTGTAGATCAAGGTCGTGGACAGCATGTCGGTAGCGTCCCGTCAGGCCGGCTTCACGACGTTGCTGCTCCTGCCGAAATGCCTCGCGCTCCGCCAATGCGGCTTTCAATGTTTCCGCTTCGGATCCGAGGAGAGGCAGGCCTTGCGCCGCCTCGTCGCGGATCAGATGGCGCCCAAGGGCGAGGAGAGCCTCTGCGCCAGCATAGCCTCCGGCAAGGGCTTCCAAGCCCAGGACAGCGGCAAAGCGCCGGCTCGCTTCCCCCAGAGCTTGCAGCACCGAGATATCGCGATCCAGCACGCCAACCATCTCGGCCTGCCAGCGCGGCGACCATTCGACGGTCTCGATCCCCGCGAGAGGATGCTCAGGGATGTCACCCACGGCTTCGAGCACCGGGCGGAGATCGCGGAACAGACCGCGCAGGCGGGCGAGCGCCTGGGGCGACGCCGCCCTATCGTCTTCCAATCGAGTGCGAAGACGATCCCTGTTGCCTCGCCCGCCACTACCCGCCCGAAGGCTTCATAGGTAGAGAGGCCGTTCGCGCGCGGGCGATGTAGCGCCGCGACTAGGGCGTTCAGCTCGTCCTTGAGCACGCTGAGATCCGATGTCGCCCCCGCCCAGCCGGCGGACGATGCGACTTGCCGTTCGTACCAGGCAGACTTGAGCCGAGCCAGCACATTGGACTTCTGCGCCTTGGTGGAATGGATTTCGAGGCAGTAGCCTCCAAGCCCGATCTCCTCGAGGCGACGTTGCACGACCTCAAGCGCCGCGGTCTTCTGCGAGACGAAGAGGACGCTGCGTCCGATGGCCAGGCATTGGGCGATCATATTGCCGATCGTCTAGCTTAAGCCCCTTCCGATTGAGAAAGCATGTCTTTAATGGGAATGTTTCGGGTACGAAGTTGATGTCGGGGCTATTCACGGCACACCTCGAGCGACATCAGGCATGAGACGCCACACCGCTCTTGGCTCGGGGCGAGGGAACGGCACAGTTCGCGAAGTCGGCGCCCGTTCTTTCCCTTGCGACCGTCCCTGTCCGGTCGTCGATCAGATAATTGGTATTGAGCGGCCACTAAAGGCCCGCGGATCTCGGTAAAAAGCCGGCGTGGGTTCGCGCTTCACCGTGGTCGCTGCGTTTCGGGCTGGATCGCAGGCTTTTCGGCCAACCGACCAAAGCCCGCATACGTTCCCGCCAGAAGCCACCTCGGCCCGCGGCCACAGCGAACCAGCCATCCTGCCACTGCCAATAGGGCTCGCTGTATGCGGGATAGGGATTGCTGTCGATGTGTCGCCCTTCGGTCTTTGCCGCCTCGCCCTCAGCGAAAAACGGATTGTCCGAACGCTTTTGCTCGGGATTGGCAAGCTGAATGACAGGCTTCATGGATTGTCTAGCCACGCTCGCTGCAACTCGTCTTCAAGGTATTGGAGCGGGCCACCGGAATCGAACCGATACCTTTGGCCTGGAAGACCACCGCAATGCCACTTTGCTAAGCCCGCTCAGTGACGGGACATTACCCGATCCGATGGCATCGAAAAGCTGTGCTTCGGGATATTGTCCCTAATGACAGGCCCCCAAGCGAAGTAGCATTCCATCGCGAGCAAGCCGCCGGGCACCGCGCCCCGGGGCCTACGTCTGCATTGACGGGACTCAGTGTCGTTCATACTCTGCCGTCTAGATGCTGTAGCCTTCGCGTCCGGCCGATACGCATATCGATAGGTGGAAAATGCGCTTTTCCTTGGGCGACGCTCGAATCGAAACGGAGAATGCGGATCATTGGATCGCGCCAACCGCCGTCGTGCTCGGACGGGTGCGGTTGCTCGCGGATGCGTCGGTGTGGTGGGGTGCCGTGTTGCGCGGTGATAACGAACTCATCACGGTGGGGCGCGGCAGCAATGTCCAAGATAACGCTGTGCTGCACACGGATATGGGCTTTCCGCTCGAAATTGGCGCGGAGGTGACGATCGGCCACCTCGCCATGCTGCACGGCTGCACGATCGGTGAGGGATCGCTCATTGGCATCGGGGCCGTCATTCTCAACGGAGCGCAGATCGGCCGAAATTGTTTGATCGGGGCCAAGGCTTTTGTCGGGGAAGGCAAGATCATCCCCGACAATTCCATCGTAAAGGGTGTGCCCGGCAAAGTGGTCGGCGAAATCTCCGCCGAGCAATCGGACAAGATAAAGGCCGGCACCGCGAGTTACGTGCGTAACTGGAGGCGTTATCAGCGGGATCTCAGACTGGACGAAGCAAGCGCCGGTCCCTGACGAGCCGCAGGGCCGGACGCTCCGCCGGCTCAGACGAAACCGGCAACAGGATGTGGCACGTAGGGCTCTTCCAACGCGGCGATCTCGTCGGGCGTCAACACGAGGCTGAACGCTGCAATGGCGTCGTCAAGATGATGCGGTTTGGAAGCCCCCACGATCGGCGCTGTCACGCCAGGACGCGATAGCAACCACGCCAGCGCCACCTGTGCCTGCGGGACGCCGCGAGCGGCGGCAAGCTTGGCGACAGCCGCCACCACATTTTTGTCGGAATCGTTGACCGGGTAAAATCGCTTTGTAGCCTGGTCTGTTTCAGCACGCTTCGTGCTCGGCTTGTCTTCCCAGGGCCGGGTCAATTTTCCTCGTGCCAGCGGGCTCCAGGGGATGACGCCGATGCCTTCTTCCAGACAAAGCCCGATCATCTCCCGCTCCTCTTCCCGATAGAGCAGATTGTAGTGGTTCTGCATCGAGACGAAGCGAGACCAGCCGTTCTGATCGGCGAGATAGAGCGCCTTGCAGAATTGCCAGGCATGCATCGATGACGCGCCGATATACAGAGCCTTGCCGGCCTTCACGACATCATGCAGGGCTTCCAGTGTTTCCTCGATCGGCGTGTGATCGTCGAAACGATGTATCTGGTAGAGATCGATGAAGTCGGTCCCGAGGCGTCGCAGGCTGGCGTCGATCTCGGCCATGATCGCCTTGCGCGAGAGGCCGCGCCCGTTGCTGTCCTTGCGCATTGGGCCATGGACTTTCGTCGCCAGCACGACCTCGTTCCGTGGCACATAGTCCAGCAAGGCACGGCCCACAATTTCCTCGCTGGAGCCATCGGAATAGACATTCGCCGTATCGAAGAAATTGATGCCGCCATCAAGCGCGCGCTTGATGAACGGACGGCTCTCGGTTTCGTTCAAAGTCCAGAGATGATTTCCCCGCTCCGGCTCGCCGTAAGTCATGCATCCCAGACAGATGCGAGAAACGCTCAACCCCGTCTTGCCAAGCTTGACGTAATCCATCTTCGGCCACCTTTCCTGTGTCCTACCCCAGCCAGTTTGGACAAGAGAGCCTCAACCGCAACTCTCAGGTGCTCGCGGCGCGCCTATATCAGCTATTGCCGCGCTACCTTGTCACTGATTCATAGCTCGGTAGCCCATCCGACCCAGCAAGAATCGATTTGCCGTCGATCCATGTTTCAATCAGATGAAGATCATCGTCCAACACTACCATGCAGGCGCGCGCCTGGGGCTCGATCGCGCCAAGATCCGTGAGCCCAAGATATTTCGCCGGTCTCGCGGATACCATATCGGAAGCCTGTTCAAGCGTCAGGCCGACCTCGACCAGGTTCCTCAGCGCATCTAGCTGCGTGATCGCGCTGCCGGCAAGGGTTTTCCCGTCCTCCAGCGTCACGCGGATCCCGCTCTTGTCAATCGCGTGTCCTCCCCACTGGTGCCGTCCATCCGCAAGCCCGGCGAGGGTGGAATCCGAGACCGAATAGAGATACGGAATAGCTCGGTAAGCGGCGAGCAACACGGTTCGGTCGACATGCAGCAGGTCGCAAATGATCTCCGCGTACTGGCCATGCGCCAGCGCATAGGCCGCGACGCCGGGGCGGCGATGGTCGACGCCACTCATGGCGTTGAATAAATGGCTGAAACCAGAGCAGCCGGAACGGAAACCTTCTGCAGTCTCCTCCGCCGTTGCAAGGCTATGAGCGATCTGCACACGCACGCCGGAGTCACACAAAATCCGAATGACATCCAAACCTCGTGGAATTTCCGGCGCAACCGTCGCAACCCGAATCGAAAAGCGCTCGGCCCAGTCGCGTGCAAGAAGCGGATCCCCCGGTAGCGTGGCTGCTTCCTGCGCGCCGAGCTTCTTCGGGCTTATAAAAGGTCCTTCGAGATGAGAACCCAACACGATAGCTTCGGTCGGTCTTCGATTTTCCATGACCGCGTCAATCGTGGCCAATGCATCTTCGATAACCGGAATACTTGCGGTCGCGGTCGTCGGAGCCATCGCCACCGTGCCGCGCGAAGCATGAAACCGGGCGAGGCCACGCACAGCGTCTTCACCGCCCCGCCAGTCATAGCCACCGCCGCCATGAACATGAAGATCGATGAAGCCTGGAAGAATGTGCGGTGCTGGCGGCCGCTCCCCCTTCGCAAGTGCACAGCCGACGATATGGAAGATTCGGAGGTCACTCATCTCGACGACACCGGCCACCCAACCGGATGGAGTCAGGATCGATCCACTGAGCCGCGACGACACAATCTGTCTTTCGATCGGTGGCTCTACAACTCCACCACGCGCCGCTCCCGAATGCTCTGATCCGCCGCCAGCACGATCCGCAAGCTTTCGACCGCCGACTGCATATGTTCCGTCAAATCCTCATCATTCCGGATGGCTTGAAGCAGATAGATTTGCTCCCGCTCGCAGATTTCGTCGTGGCTCGGTTCGTCGGTGGTCGAGATTATCTCGTCGCCTTTCGACAGTGACTGGTCCGCGTTAAGCGCGGAGTGATGCCAGCGAATGGCGTTCGTCTTGCCATGGGTATCCATGTCTGAGGACGAGGTCGTCGAGGCGCCGGCGGCTGCCCCGCCCCCATGCTCGGGCATGACGATGGAGACAGCGCCTTTAGGTCCGATAACATCTTTGACGAAAAAGGCTGTTTCGCTGACCATGGGACCCCAGGCCGCTTCGTACCAGCCGATGGAGCCGTCGTCGAAGAAGACCTGCAGCTGACCATAGTTGTACATGTCCTGAGCGATCTCGTTCGACAGACGCGCGCCCATCCCGTGTACGCGGACGGGCTTGGCGCCCGTCATCTGACACATCACGTCGACATAATGGACACCGCAATCCACGATGGGCGAGCAGGATTTGAGGAGGTTCTTGTGCCAAGTCCAAGCGTCGCCAATCGACTGCTGGTTGAGATTCATCCGCATAACGAGTGGTTTCCCTAGACCACGGGCGATTTCAACAAGCCTTATCCAACTCGGATGATGACGCAGCGAATAGCCGATGACGAGCTTGCGGTGCAGGCGCCGGGCCGCATCCACCACCCACCGCGCATCGTCGACCGTTTCCGCGAGAGGCTTTTCGATAAAAACATGCGCGCCGCTTTCAAATGCGCGAACCGCGAAGTCGGCATGGGTATCCGGCCAGGTATTGATTGAGACCACATCGGGCTTGAGGATCGCCAGCGCCTCGCCGTAATCTGAAAAGCGCGGCAATTCCGCCCAACTCTCGGGGAGGTCATGTCGCTTGGCGATGCCGCGAGCGCAGAGCCCCACGATTTGGAAGCCGTCGAGCTTCTCATAGGCTCGACCGTGGCTCATCCCCATATGACCGAGCCCAACGAGAAGAACGCGCAAAACCTGGCTCATAACCCCTCCGAATTCCACTACTCTCGCCGATTTTCGCCGAACGGGTCCGGCTGTCCCTAAATCACCCGGTAAGGCGCGCATAGGCCGCAGCCAAAACAAGAATAATCGCGCCATAGAGAATCTGCTTTATCGGCTCGGGCACGTCCAAGAGCGTGAGGAGGCTCGTGAGCACCGTCAGGATAACAGCACCGACGATACTGCCTCCATAGCCACCACGCCCGCCGAAGATCGACGTTCCACCAATAATTACAGCGGCAACGGACGGCAGGAGATAAACATCCGCGAGCCCAAGGTCGGCCGCGTTCGTGCTGCCCACCAAAACCAAACCGCCCACTGCGGCCACAACGGAGCAGAGAATATAATTGACCAGCAGGATCCGCCACACACGAATGCCGGTCAGATGGCAAGCCAGTCGATTGTCTCCGATCGCGTAAAGCAACCGACCGAAGCCCGTTCGGCTTAGCCCGAAGATCAACAGGGCGGCTAGAGGCACCCAAAGAAATAGGTCGAGCGGCGCCACTCCCCAAAGCTTGCCCGATCCCAATGCCTGGATAAAGCCTGGCACACGCGCTTGGCTCGCCAGCATCTTCTGGCTATAGACGATCATTACTCCGCCAGACATCAAACCGGTGCCAAGCGTCATCACCAAAGGCTGCACCTGCAAAAGTGCTACACCAATTCCGTTCAGCGCCCCGACGATGACGCCGAAAGCCAGCGCGATCAGCACCGCCGCGAACCCGCCCAACGAGACATTCGTGGTAAGCAGGTAAGCCGCGCCGGTAGCGACGCTCGCTACTGAAAGATCAATGCCCCCGGTGAGCATCACCAATGTCTGTCCCGCCGCCAGAATCCCCAGAGGGGCTGCGAATTGCAGCGAGTTGGAAAGCCAGGTCGGTGTGACCGTACCGGGCCGTATAAGCTCGATCCCAAACACGAAGATACAAAGAAGCAACACGAGGGCGACAATGGTATGATCGCGGAGGAAGACCAACAGATCGCGCGATCTTTTTCCGAGTACGGAGGGCGGGCGCCGACCCGTGGAAGGAATCCGCGCGCTCATTTGCGGTTTCGCAGAACGGTGACAAATCCGCCCAGCATGACCACCAAAACAATGAGCGTGCCCTGGATCACCTGCCCGTAATTGGGATCGATGTTCAGGAAGATGAGGTCGGTCGGAATGAGCGTCAAGACAAAAGCGGCCAATACCGGTCCCGAAATTCCACCTCTGCCTCCCGTCAAACTTACCCCGCCGATCACCAGCGCTGCGAGACCGCTGAGCGTGTAATAAACACCTGCAAGTGGAGCACCGATCGCGGTCGTCATTGTCAAAGCAAGGCCACCCATGGCGCTGAAAAGTCCAGAAAGCGTATAGGCCAGGATGCGGGTAGTTTCGACACCGACGCCGCTTCGGAAGGCCGCGACCCTATCGCTGCCGACGGCGTAAACGAGCAGTCCAGCACGGCCGAGCTTCAGCGGGATCCAAACAACCGCGACCGCCGCGATCAGCAGGATCACGGCATTGGGCAGCCACGGCGCGAGCGTCGTTCCAGCGGCGAGATCGAGAAACTGCTGCGGCGCGCCACCGCCGGGTTTCTCCATGATCAGCAAAGCCACACCGCCCCAGATGAATCCGGTCGTCAAGGTGACGACCACATCGGGTATCCGGGACAAAACCACGATCGCGCCATTGATCGCTCCGCTGATCGCTCCTGCGATCAGTATGCCGGCAGCGAGCAGGAGCGCCTGCCGAAAGTCTGCATGTTGCATCGTGCTGGCCGCGAGCACATTGGCGACCGCGATGAGCGAACCCACCGAGAGGTCTATGCCGCCCGATATGACGACACAGGTTTGAGCAGCGGCGGCGAAGGCCAGAGGCAAAGCGCCTAGAGCCAGAGACTGAATGTCGAAGGCGCCGAAACTTGGATGAATCCAGGTCGTAAACAATAAAGCCACAGCAAGCAGAAGCGGCATGCCTATGACGGGCAGATAACGTCCCGCCCAGCGCATCGACGCCACACGCGCGCCGCCGCTCGGCAAGAAACCGGTGGCGCCCTTTTCCGAGGGATCGTTCCGCACCATCACGCTTCGGCCGCGACGCGGGGAACCAACCCATGAGCGGAGAGTAGCAATGTGGCCTCATCCGCTTCCCTGGCTGGCATTTCATTGACGATACGGCCCGCGAACATGACGATCGCCCGGTCGCAAGCCAACCGGATCTCTGGCAATTCGGAAGTAAAGAGCAAAATCGAGGAGCCCGCCGCGGCAAGCTCGCGGATCAAGGAATATATCTGGCGTTTCGTGCCGACATCGATTCCGCGTGTGGGATCAAAGCACAGCAAAGTCTTGAAGCCATGCGAGATCCAGCGTGCCAGCACGACTTTCTGCTGATTGCCGCCGCTCAACCGTCGCAATTCCGCTTCGGCGCGTGTATCGATCTGCAGCCGGGTCACCGCAGACTGCACGCGTTCGCGTTCTCTTGCCATGGAAAGTGGTCCCCAGGACCGCGGGCTGCGGAACATCGGCAACGCGACATTTTCGCGAATGGCTCGCTGCTGCAGCAAGGCCTGAAGCCGATTGGCTGGCACGAAAACCAGCCCAGCCTTAATCGCGTCGCCGGGGTGGCGAAAGTGAACTTCCTTTCCCTCGACCAGGATCGTCCCGCTGTCGAAGCGTCGCACGCCCGCGAGACAATCGAACAATTCGTCCTGACCCTGCCCTTCCAGCGCCGCGACACCCAGCACTTCGCCAGGGCGAAGGCTGAAGGACAGATCATGGAGCAGATTCCGGAGCCCCATGCCACGAACCTCCAACGTCGGCGGCTCGTCTTTCGGAATGCTCTGCCCAACGCCAGGCTGCGCGACGCTTTGCGCAGCTTTCGCGATGTCCGTTCCGAGCATGAGCGAAACGATCTGCTCCTGGCTGCCGCTTGCCGTCTCGGTTACGCCGACCGTCGCACCGTCTCGTAGAACCGTCGTCCGATCACATATTGCCGAAACCTCCGCCATGCGATGCGAGATAAAGATGACGGCGTGGCCTCGCTCTCGCCAACGCCGCATCATCTCGAACACTTTCCCCGCCATATCGGAGGGCAGCGCGGCCGTGATTTCGTCGAGCAGAAGGACCTTCGGCTCTGAGGCAAGGGCTCGCGCAAGATCGATGAGACGTAGGATTGGTTGTGGAAGATCTCGGACATAGGCGCTGAGATCGACTTTCCCGATGCCCATCTCCGCCAGGTAGCCTGTGACGCTTTCGAGCGGGACTCGCGCGAGACGCATATTCTGCGACAACGTCAAATCCGGCACGAGCGCGGGGTCCTGATACACCGACACGATTCCGGCGCGCCGGGCTTCGGCGGGCGAGCGAAAGTTCCTAGCGACGCCGGCGAGAACAATCGAACCCGCATCGCATGGGAAAACCCCGGTTATAATCTTAACCAGGGTACTCTTGCCTGCGCCATTGGCTCCCATCAATGCGTGGATCTCGCCGGCTCGCACCCTCAGCTCGGCCGAGCGAAGCGCTTTGACGGAGCCAAAGCGCTTCGCAACGTTCTTTATTTCGAGGAGAGTGGCAGCCTCAGTCATCCAAGCTCCAGCGTTTGTCTCCGGGACCTATGGACCCTTACAGGCGAGCAACTGATCCTTTGTATAGGTCGTGTAAGGCGCTACCGTGTAGTCCATGCTGTAATACGGATCGAGTTTTGGATCGTAATTGCGCTTGAGGGTAGCGAGCCCGACATCGCTCGTATTGTCCCAAACCTCAGGTGTTATCTTGATGACCTTCGGATGATCGCCCTTCTTCTGTAGAACGTCGAGCGCCACCGCAAGGCCCGCGCCCCCGACGGATGGCGGATTGGTCACTGCGGCGCCGGCAAAGCCTTTGTCCTTGAGAGTTATGAGCTGACCTACGAAACCGTTATTGTCGGCACCGATCACCGGCATCAGGGGCTTGCCGGAAGTCTGAATGGCATCGACCACGACAGCATCGAGGCCGGATGTCCAAATTCCGTCGATCTGTTTGCCTGAGGCCAATAGATCCTTCGCCTGCTGCGCCGATTTGTTCAACGCCCATCCTGTAAAGGGCATAGCCACGACTTTGATGTTCGGGTAATTGGCCAAGGCCTCTGTAAATCCCTTGTGACGATCGGCATCCGCCGGAACGCCGTCTATGCCTCGCATCTCGACCACGTTGCCCTTGCCGTTCAGATGCTTGAACAGCCACTCCGCACCGGCTTTTCCGTAATCCACCTGATCGTTCGACAAGACATAGGCTTCGGGAGCGGATACCGCCTGATCCACCGCGACCACGACTATCCCGCGTGCTGCGGCTTGCTTGATCACCGGATTAAGTGCTTCACGATCGGACGGGTTGAGAACAATCACATTGACGCCGGCGGAGATCAGATTGCGCAGATCCGAGATCTGCTCGGCCGGCCCGGCATTCCGATTTGCCACGATCACCTTTGAAACCACGCCGGAAGCCAAGGCTTGCGCTTTGATCGAACAAATCATCTCCTCGCGCCAGCCATTGCCGATCAGCGTGTTGGACACACCGACCACATACTTGTCCGCCGCCCGCGCCGAGTATGCTCCTGCCACACTAAGCAGGATGGTGAATAGTGACGCATAGAGCAGTTTGCTAGAAGTCCGCAATTTGTCCTCCCCTTGATCGCTTCTACGACTCACCGACGTCTTCGCCTCGGATTATCCCCCACCCGAAGCCACCGTTGCCCAGTTCCCGTTGGCTCGGCTGGATGCAACGGCGGCCTCGATGAAACGGATTCCTCTAGCGCCCTCATGCACAGTCGGAACCGAAGCCAATGCTGAGGGGTCAGGCGGCAATCCCGCGCGGCGTGACCTTATCAACGAAACCGCATCCCGATAGAGATTGGCGAAGCCTTCGATATACCCCTCAGGGTGCCCCGCCGGCATGCGAGTGACACGCATCGCGGCGGAGGTATTTCCCGGACCGCCGCGAACGAGCGTGCGTGACGGCTCACCATATGGCGTGAAGCGCAGCAGTTCGGGAGTTTCGCCAAACCACTCGAGACCGCCCTTTTCCCCATAGATTTTCAGCGACAGCGCATTCGCGTTTCCGGGAGCGACCTGACTCGCCAAAAGCACACCTTTGGCGCCCCCGTGATAGCGAAGCAGAACATGGGCATTGTCGTCCAGTCTGCGGCCGGGCACGAAGGTCGTGAGATCAGCCGCGACTTCCGCGAGATCCAGACTCGTCACGAATCCCGCGAGACTGTGCGCGTGAACCCCGATATCGGCGAGACATGCAGATGACCCGGCACGCGCCGGGTCGGTACGCCATTCGGCTTGCTTCTGCCCGTCCCTTTCGATCGGCAGCGTGAGCCAGTCCTGAATGTAAGTCGCATGCACGACGCGAAGCTTACCGAGTTCGCCGGCGGCAACCATCTCTTTGGCCTGACGCACCATGGCGTAGCCCGTATTGTTGAGCGTCACGGCAAAAACGAGGCCGGTCTTTCGCGTAAGACCGACAAGCTCCTCAGCGTCCGCACCGGTGGCCGACAAGGGCTTGTCGCAGATGATGTCGATGCCGGCCTGCAGGAAAGCTTTGGCGACCGGGGCGTGAAGATGGTTTGGCGTTACGATCACGACAGCCTCGATTCCATCCGGCCTAGCGGCTTCGCGCTTTGCCATCTCCTCGAAACTCGCATAGCTCCGATCGGGTGCAAGCCCCAGCTCGGCACCAGACGCTTGCGCATTCTCCTCGCTCGCCGAAAGTGCGCCAGCCACGAGTTCCATGTGATCATCGAGGCGCGTCGCAAATCGGTGAACAGCCCCGATGAAGGCCCCTCGTCCACCTCCGACCATTCCAAAGCGCAGACGCCGTGGTCGCTCAGCAGCACTGTCTGTCGCGTAGACCATCGGCCGCTACCCTTTTACCCCGAGCAGCGCTCGGTTGCTCGCCGCGTCAGCGTGAGTGGCGGCGAAATCGTCGAAAACGCGATCGGTTACCTCTATGATGTGGTCGGCGATGAATTTCGCGCCGTTTCTGGCCGCGACTTCGGGATGTTCCAGGCAGCATTCCCATTCATAGACCGCCCAGCCCGCGAAATCATATGCCGCGAGCTTGGAGAATACACCGCCGAAATCAACCTGGCCGTGGCCGAGTGAGCGGTCGCGTGCGGCGCGCTCCAGCCAATTCTTGTACCCGCCGAAGACGCCCTGCTTTGCCGTCGGATTGAACTCCGCATCCTTGACATGAAACATCTTGATCCGCTCGTGATAGGCGTCGATGAAACCAAGATAGTCCATGCCCTGCTTGATGTAGTGGCTGGCGTCGTAATTGATGTTGCACCGCGGATGGTTACCCACCGCTTCGAGGAACATCTCGAAAGTATCACCGTCGAACATGTCCTCCGTGGGATGGATTTCGTAGCAGAGATCGACGCCAGCGGAATCGAAAGCGTCAAGGATTGGCCTCCAGCGGCGGCCCTGTTCGGCAAAGCACTCCTCGATCAAGCCAGCGGGACGCTGCGGATAGGGGTAAAAGTAAGGCCAGGCCAGGGAACCACAAAACGTCACGTGTTCCGTCAATCCAAAACGCTGCGACACGATGGCGGCCTTGGTCACCTGATCGGCGGCCCACAACCGACGTTTCTCGGGATTCCCACGCACATGACTGGGAGCCTGGCCATCGAACATCATGTCGTAAGCCGGGTGAACCGACACCATCTGGCCCTGGAAATGCGTAGAGAATTCGGAGATTGTGATGCCGATATCGGCCATCTTTCCCTTGATCTCGTCGCAGTAGGTCTCGCTATCGGCTGCCTTGTCGAGATCGAAAAGTCTTCTGTCCCAGCTTGGGATTTGGATGCTTTTATAGCCATAGCCCTTGGCCCAGCGCGCTATGCTCTCAAGCGAATTGTGAGGCGCCGTGTCTCGCACAAACTGTGCCAGAAAGAGACCCGGCCCTTTGATTGTTCGCATGACCGAATTCCCCGATCGCGCCTTTTGGCTTGATTTTCTGGCGTCTTTGCAAGAAAAACATAGACCCGTTCCAAATGTCAATATTTGAAAAGATTTTTCCATGCGAACGAGTCGGATCAGATGCCAAAGCTAGCTCTGGCCACCTTCACCGATGCGACTATGCCCAACGGGCTTGCCGGCGATGTTGAGGGCACGCTCGGCTACAGCCGGCCGCGGACCTATGAAGAGTTGCGGGCACTACTGTCGTCCGTGACGGTTCGGTTGCCACGGCAGCTTCGCCAGGTCGCGATCTTTATAGTGCGCAGTCCGAGCGAATTCGCGGTCGGCAACTCCGTCGACATTTCGAAGAAGGCCGGTGTGCAACCCTCGACGCTCGTGCGGTTCGCACAGAGTCTCGGCTTTCCAGGATTTACGGAGCTGCAAGAAGTTTTCAAGGACTACGTTAAAATCAATTGGAGCGAATATCACGGACGCGCCAATCCCGTAGCCGAGGCCGCGGCGGCCGATGATCCTGATCTTCGGATTATTGCCGGGCTGATCCAGGCCTCGGCCGCTTCATTGTCGCGCCTGCCGAGCAGCATAGACCTCCGCATGTATGCCAAAATGGCGAATCTGCTGGCGGAGGCCGAGACCATTTACCTTGTCGGCAGCAAGCGCGCGTTTCCAGTGACGCTTTATATGGCCCTGGCCTTGTCACAGTTGGGAATAAGAAACTGCCTGATCGACAACGTGGGCTCGCTCGGCTTTGAGCAGCTTGGCTTTGTGACTTCGCGGGATGTCGTCGTGGCGGTCAATTTCAGCCCTTACAACTCTATCACGCCAGCCCTCGCCGAACGAGCCTCGCAAGCCGGGGCAGCCGTGGTTGCCATAACGGACAGCGCGTTCAGCCCGCTCATTCCGCTCGCAAAAGCCTGGACCGAAGTCGACGAGCCCGACTTCGGCGGATTCCGCTCCCTTGCGGCAACGATCGCGATTGGCATGTCACTCGTGTTGAGCGTCGCGCGGCGGCGGGAGGCGCTTTGATTCTGACCTGATCACCAAGATTCAAATCCCATTTGCTTACGGCCGAGCGGCGACAGATCGGCTTCCGCCGCGCGGCCCTCGAATTCCACCTCGTAATCCTCGGCCGCGAAGTCGGGCGCCGATCGGCCATTTAGAAACGCCTCGCGTTGGTTCGGAAGGTATTTTCGGTTCTTCGCGCAATCGGGCGCCGAGCCAATGTAAATCACGCTGCTATAGCCGGACCCACGATGCTCGTTTTCCACAGCATGAATAACGTCCGGATGCCACCAAACGGTATCGCCTGGCTGAACGACCGGAATCGGGATAAGCGCCTTAAGCAACGGGCCATGCCACTTCTCGCTGGCGAGCAGCGCGCGACCAGCCTCGGCTCCGCAAAGATCATCATCCGGCGTGTCATCCTGGATAGCCCGCAGCAGCATATAGGTCATCGCGTTGATCATCGGCACAAGCCGCAAGGTTCCGTCACCCGGCCCCTGCTGGGTCAGCGCGGTCCAACCCTGGTAGGTGCGGAACATCTGGCAGACGGCGGGCGACGGAATTTCGTGGGTTTCCGTGCGCCCCTCACCAGCCCAGGGATTGTGCTTGCGCCATTCGCCGGAGAAGACGTGGCGATAGACATGCCGATAGCCTTCATCAATCCAACGTTCGATTGTGCCGCCATCGACATGCGGCGAAAGACCGAGCGTGTTGTCACCGGGCTCGCGCTGACGGATGCGATCGGCATAAGTGCAATCGCGGTTTGGCACGAAGTAGGGTCCGTCCGCACCGTCCCACTCCCAAAGGGTGTTGAGCCAAGTCCGAGTGGTCGCGATGCTCGCGGCTTGGCGCGCCTCGATCTGAGGCTGCGACCAGTAGATGCCGTAGATTTGGGGGCGCCCGCTTTTCAGCTTGGAGAAGTAATTGTCGAGGCCGCTCTTGGCTTTGGCCTTCTCGACATAGTTGTTGCGCGTAACATAGTCGAGGAGTTCGCGATCCCATGCGGTCACCTGCTCGCGCGGGAAAACACTCCGGACGATAGCGCAACCGTGCCGCCGTATGGCCGCTGCGATCCCAGGCGAGACCCGGCCGTCAACGATATCCTGGTAGACGACGGAGGGCACGATCGGGTCTCCCGCACCGAAACGTGCGGCAATTTCCTCCGCCTCCTGCTCGATTTCGCGAGAGACCTCCGCGAAGACCTCTCTGTAATTTGGCAGCTGCCTGCGCAAGAGAGCCTTCGTTTCCGCAATCTTGCTCGGCATGTCGGCTAAATCTTGCAGCATGCAACTCCCCCTCGCCTGGCCCCGCGTTGGGAGCAGCTTACAGCCCGCCGCTGCCGGGGCCAACATGCCATGCGAGCGGTCGAGCGGGTGCCCTAGCGCTCGACTTCCTCGGCAAGAGTCAACTGACCGTCAATTGTGACCCGTCGGAAGAGTCACAAAAGGCAAAGTGGAGCCCGGCACCATCGTGGTGGGCAAATGCCCGTCCCAGCGTTCGGCCGCTGTCAGTTCGACGAGGTTTGGATTGTCCCGCAAAGCATCGCCACGGGCGCGGATCGCCGCCGCTGTCGCGTTGCCTGCAAGAGTCGTGGCTTTTGCTTGCGCGGTGGCCTGCGCGACATTGGCATCGGCCTGAGCCTGCGCCTGAATGACAGTGATCTGCGCTTGAACCTGCTGCTGATCCCGATCCTGTTCCATCTTCTGAACCTGCACCTGGGCGAGCATGCGCTGCTCGACACCGTTCTCATAGGCATCCGAGAATTTGATGTCTTCGAGCTGCACGCCTTCGATAACCACCGGGCCCTGAATGGCCGTTACCACAGAGGATGCGACAGCGGCGTTCATCTTGCCACGGTCGGCGATCGCCGTCACCGCCGTATATTGACCGAAGGCTGTCTTGACCTGCTGCGGCACAATGCGGTCGAGCAGCTTAGCGACCATCGAGTCCTCGGTGCCGTACTGCGTGTAGACATCTTCGACGTCGCCAGGCGAGACATGGTAGCGCAGCGAAACCTTGAAGTATGCGGGCTGCTGATCGAGGCTATAGGATTGCATCTGGTCGTAGACGACGGCTTGCGACTGGACCGAGAACTTATGCACGGAGGATATGAAGGGCACCATCCAACCGAGTCCGGATCCCGCACTAGTGACGGTCGCGATGCGGCCGTTGCGCGTGATCACCGCGACGTAACCGACATTCACGGTGTAATAGGAATTGGTGACAATGATGAACAGAACGAGCAATGAGGCGAGGAAGACGGCTACCCATCTGATCAGCTTTGTCGGCAATGGATATCCTTGAGGAGGCGAGGCGGGCGTTTGGTAGTCGATCAGACGGGGCATTGTTTGGTCCGTTAGGTTGGCGTTGATCGCGGCGAGAAAGCGAGCTGCCTAGCAGGCCAATACTCCGCGCGAGACAGAAATAATGCGCCGCCTCAAGGCAATCCGCAAAGGACAGGACGCGCGCCCGGGAGCGAGCCCGTAAGCTCAGCGCCTTACGCGCGCTTTCCCGCCTTGCGATCGGTCAGGATCGCACTGGCGCTCGCGGCCAAACTCGCGCAGGCGATCGCGATGACGGCCGCATGAAACGCGCCGATCAGCGAAGCGCCTCGGGCCGCTAACACGCCTCCCAAAAGGGCTGTGGCGATGAGGCCGCCGGTGCGGGCAATCGCGCTGTTGAACCCGGAAGCGGAGCCCGTATGCCTCGGGTCCGCCGAGGCGAGCACCGCGGTTGTCAGCGGTGCGACGGCGCAGGCCAAGCCGAGCGAAATGACGATGAGTGAGGGCAGCAACACGGTCCAATAGTGCGTCTTGGCTTCCATGCGCAGCATAAGCAGGAAGCCGATGGTGACCACGAAAGGGCCAAGAATGAGGAGCGGGCGGGAGCCGATGCGGCCCGCCAAGCCGCCCAGGAACGGCGAGGTTACCGCAAGCACCAGCGGCAGCGGCAGAAGGGCGGCGCCGGCCATGGCGCTCGAATATCCGCCGGCCTCGATCAGGACATAGGGCAACAAAACCATCAGCCCTCCCAGCGCGCCGTAGAGCAGCAACGTCAGAAGTGTCAGGCCAATGAAACTTTTGGATCCAAAAAGAGCGAGCGGCATCATCGCACGCTCCGCTTTCTTGCCTTCCCATAGAACGAAGCCGGCCAGAAACACGATACCTGCGGCCAATCCGGCGGCCGACACGAGCGACCATCCCGCGGCGCCAGTGCCAGCGATAAGGCCCCATGTCAGCCCGCCGAGACCGACGGTCGCCAGGAACGCGCCAAGAAGATCAAGCGGTGACTTGTCACCTTCCGCGTCTTTCGGGAGGTAGCGAATCGCCATGCCGATCGCGCCGGCGGCAATCGGGAGGTTGATGAAGAAAATCATGCGCCAGTTGAAGAGGTCGATCAGCCACCCCGCCAGCACCGGCCCCGCCGCCCCTGTCGCGGCGCCCGCTGCCGCCCAGATACCGATGGCCCGGCCGCGTGCCTCGCCCTCAAAGGTCACGCCCAGGATCGCCAGACTGCTTGGCATCAACAGTGCCGCCCCCACGCCTTGGATGAAGCGCGCCGTAATCAGCAGCCGCAGATCCGGCGCGAAGCCACAGGCGGCCGAGGCCAACCCGAATAGCAGCACGCCCCCGATGAGCAGCCGGCGGCGGCCAATCCTATCGCCCAGAGCCCCGCCGAGAAGGAGAAGCGCGCTCAGCGGTATAAGGTATCCGCTGATCAACCATTGCAGCCCGGCAGCTCCCCCACCAAGCCCCCGCCCGATCGCGGGCAGACCGACATTCACGGCCGATCCATCGACAAAGGCCAGGCTGGAGGCAAGAACACAGGTCACGAGGATGAGGGCGGAGCGAGCGTGGTGGGCCGCCTCCTTACCCGGTCCAGACATGATGAGAATTCCTCCAGGGTGATCTGTATCCCAGGCAGGCTGAGCAGAGATCCTCCGCATGAGATAGTCTGCCGGCGCGGACCGGACCTCGCGCCGCAGTCGAACCTCGTCTAGCTAGCGACTGAGATGCCTCCTTAAATGCTCTGAGTCGCCTGCCCGCTTGCTTCCTGCTCGGAGTTTGCAACGGAGCCCAAGGCAAGGCTATGTTCGCAAAGCTGATGCCTTCAATGAAGCACCTTGCGGGGTCATTACCATGACCCGTCGAACCGCTGAATCGATGATGTGCCAGGTCGATGAATTTTGAAACGTGACGAGGATCGAGCAATGGAAAGACGACGTTCGGTGGCCTTTTCGCTGCTGGGAGCCGGGTTACTTCTGGCGTCGGTCCAGGTTGGACATGCCCAAATGAGCCCCTTTTGGAATAAGGCCCATGTAACCTTGAGTTCGGAAGACTACGACATGCTCTTCCGGAGCGCGACGAAGGTTAACGAGGACCCCAACGCGAAAGTTGGCACGGCCGCGACCTGGGAAAATCCCAAGTCAACCAATTCCGGAATAACGACAATCATGCGGATTTATACATCCGACAAAAGAACCTGCCATACGGTGCAGTATAAGGTCACCGTGACCAGGAGAAACATAACCCCGGACTACAACGTGAACTGGTGCCTCACCAAGTCCGGATGGCGAATTGCAAGCTAGCTAGAGCGCGAAAGGAAGATTTCGTGATTCTTTGGCTAGCCAGTCTACCACCTTGGCAATGTGCGTTCCTGGTGGTGGGCCTCACTACGGCTGGGTCAATGATCCTCACCGTCCTGGTTCGTCGCATCGTCGGGTTCGAACGTCTCGTCAGCAACAACGAGGTGGCGGGCTTCAAATTTGCCGTGCTTGGCGTGGTCTACGCCGTGCTGCTTGGATTCGCCGTAATCACCGTCTGGGAAAAGTTCAAGGCCGCCCAGGAGGCCGTTACCACGGAGTCCGCCGCCGCCGGTGCCATCTATCGCCTTACGGGCGGGATGGAAGTGGCCGATAGACCCGCGATTCAGGCTGGCATTCGGCGTTACCTGAATGCGGTGGTAACGCGCGAAGCGGATACCATGGCGGTCGGCCAGACCGATGTCTCAACCACTCTGGCACTTAACAACCTGTACAAAGCAACCTTGGCGGCGAAACCTGTCGACCTCGAGGATTCCGACGTATTTCAAGCCATGCTCGGTGAATTACGCGCGCTGGCCGAAGCGCGGCGAGAGAGGCTCGAACTCAGCCGTGGCGCTGTTCCTGACATCATGTGGTCTATCTTGTTCGGCGGAGCAGTTCTGAACATCGCCTTCGCTCTTTTCTTTGGCACAAAGAACGTCACGGCACAGGTCATCATGGCCGGAATGCTTGCGGCCGTGATCTTCATGGCGCTTTTCGTCATCATCAATATCAATTTTCCCTTCACTGGCGATGTGAAGGTCGCCTTGGAACCGCTGCAATACACGCTCGATAACTTTTCGTCGCAGGATTAGCACGCGGCGGAAGAGAGAAAGGACGCACTATCGCTTCGGGCACAGGTTCCCAGCCAAAGACGCTACGCCCACCATATTCGTGCGAATGCTGTCGTTCGGTCGCAATGAAATCGGGCAGCGATGGTCCGGTCACGTGATGCTCAAGTCTGCGGGCTTGCGCGTCGAGACGGCCGATTGCGTCGAGCCGCTCGCTGTCTCCGAGTTTCGCTTTGGTCAACGCCGATTTCAACACCGCGATCGTCCGGTCATAGACCAGGGTGGGCACCGGATACGGCTGCCGGTCCTTGCCCCCGTGAGCGAGCGAGAACCGGGCCGGATCGGCGAAACGGCACGGAGCGCCGTGTACAACCTCGGCGACCATAGCGAGCGAGCGCACGGTTCGCGCGCCGACGCCCGGCACAAGCAACAGCGACGAAAACTCGGCAGGTTCGCAATCGGCCGCCGCAGCCAGAGCGCCGTGCAGTCGCCGCATCATCACGTCTTTCGGGCGGACGTCGTGATGGGCAGGCATAACGAGGTGCGGGAGAAACGGCTCGCCCTGCGCTGCCGGTGATGAGTTCTTCCCTTCCATCGCCACGATCTCACGGATGATCCGATCCGGCCCAAGATCGCGAAGCAAGGCGAGCTGGCCACGCCGTGAGTCGTCCGCTCGACGGTCGGTGAGGTTGACGATCTGCCCCTGATTCTCGCCGTCGATCGCCGCATGCGGCGCCTCGATGAAACTTTTGAGATCCTCGGAGAGCCAGTGGTAGCGGCGGGCGAGCCGGCTCTCCCCGTTCATGCCTTGCTGAACGACGACCCATTTGGCGTCATCCGCCACGATGAAGCCGTGCAGATAGAGGTCGAACCCATCCTGCACGGCGGCGCTATCGACCTTGGCAACGAGCCGGCTCGCCTTGGCTAGAGCCGTCCCGTCGAAGCCGACACGATCTCCGATAGCGACAAGTTCCTGCGGTGTCTGGCGCGAATGCCGCCCTCGCCCACCGCAAACATGGATGCCGAGTTCCCCGGAAAGTGGCCCGAGGCCGTGCTTCAGCGCACCAATGACCGAGGTAGTGATCCCGGAGGAATGCCAATCCATTCCCATCACGGCCCCGAAGGACTGGAACCAGAAGGGGTGGGCGAGCCGGCGCAGGAACTCATCCCGCCCATAATGATGAATGATGGCCTCGGCGATCACCGCGCCAAGCCGAGCCATGCGTTGGCCGAGCCAAGCCGGCACCCGCCCGTGATGAAGTGGCAGATCCGCGCTCCCTGCCCGTCGACCCATAAAGCCTCCTGGAACGAATAGGGAACATCCTCTATCAGACCGGCTAGACTTTGGCGACGGCGGCTCGACTCGCTCCGCGGAACAAAGCCACGATTGTGCCAAGGGATGACTTGCCGTCGTCCGGCTTCTGGTTTGTATACTGATCCGCATCAACGTACCGGCGGGCGACCCTGGCGGATTGGCTTCGCTGGCTGACCGAGAACGATCATGTCACCATTTTCAGCCTATATGGCCGTCACCTCCGACTATCTCTACAGCGCGACCGATCTTCACATCGTGGTCGGAGGCTCTAGGGGCAGTTGGCACCCCAAGGTGAGGGGCAGCGACCCGAAAGACGGCGGTATCGTCGGTGTCGCCTATTACGACAACGATTACGACACAAAGGCCGAGGCAGGGCGCCGGGCCGATCAACTCATGAGCTACGTCATGAAGTTGCGCCAGGCATCTGATCGGGTTGCCGAGATGGGCCCTGCAGGCATCCGTGTCGGCGCCGCGGAATGATCGCGCCGGTATTGCAGGCGTAGCCTGACTATTCGGGGCTGAAACAGCTCCGTAAGGACGGCGGGACATCTTCCCTGGGCCATCAAGCTCAAGGAGATAGCGATGACCCCGCCCGCAGAGCCCATCGATGATTCAATCGTCAAACAACCGTCCTCCCGCATTGTTCGAGCGCTTACACGCATGGATGAAGCGGTTGTCGCGACAGCCCGTGCGGTTTGGCGTGTGATCAGCGAAGGAAGTGCCGCCTACGGAATGGCGGAATACGCGTATTTCATGGATCCTCATTTTCGTGAAGACGCCGCGCATGATACTGAAGCCGATCAGATAGCCGACTACCCACACAATCTCCGGGTTCGCGGCGACACAGGGTTCAGTGGTGAATTTTAGCCTGATTTCTCGAGGCGACTAAGGACTCAACTCGGCAGCCACCGGGACAACGCTGCCGCCAGTTCGGCGGAAACAAGGGGTTTGCTGACGACTTCGCAAACCCCGGCGCCCGCCAGCTCATCGGCACCAAGCTCGCCTGCTGAGCAAGCCAATAGAATCGGCAGGTCCGGTGCCATACCATGCAGCTTTTTCGTGACCGCAAGAGCCTGAGCAATCGGCATGAGATGGCTGATCAGGGCTGCATCGAACCGCCGCGGCGTTAAACGGCATGCGCTGAGAGCCTGATCCGGATCAGCGAATCCGATGGGCTCATAGCCGAGGGCGGCGACGATCTCCTCGTCATGCAGTAGCCGTGCATGATCATCGTCAATGACCAGGATGGCCTCGCCGCTGCCCTGCATCGTCCCAGCCTCATGCAAAATCCGGCTCGTTCCAGCAATCTGCGGCAGCCAAACCTCGAAAAGACTGCCCTCGCCCAACTGGCTCCGAACGTCGATCGCTCCGCCATGGTCCCGCACGATCTCCCGGACTGTCGCGAGACCAAGCCCATTTCCGCCCAGGCGGGTCGTGAAGAATGGCTCGAACAATCGATCGAGCGTCTCGGCATCCATGCCGCGACCGGTATCTCGCACACTGATGCGAACATAACTCCCAGGGACAAGACAGCCATGGCTCAACTGTCGAGTGACCAACACCCGATGGATCTCCGTCGTTACTTCCGCCGTGCAAGGGCAATCCATGGCCTGGGCCGCGTTGTTGCACAGATTCATGATGACCTGCTGCAGTTGCACGGGATCGCCGGACACGATCGCGGCCTCCGGTGTCGCGCCGATTACCAACCGAACATCCGGCTGAAGGGATGCCTGCAACAGCGATTGCGTTTCAGCCATGAGCGATCGCAGAGCGATCGTCCGGTGCGGCATGTTCTTGCGGCGGCCGAAGTTCAGGATCTGGTCGATCAGATCGCGCGCGCGCTCGGCCGCGTGGCGGATGCCCTCAAGATTGCGCGCCAAACGGCTTTTCGGAAAGGCATGCGATTCCTCCATTTCGGTATAGCCGAGGATGGCGCCGATGATGTTGTTGAAGTTGTGGGCAACACCGCTCGCCAGCGCACCAATCGTCTCCATTCGCCGAGCCTGTTGCAGACTCGACTCAAGCCGCGTCCGATCACGTTCGAGCACCGCGTGTTCCACCGCATTCGCGATCGGCTCGACCGCCATCCGCAGCAGGCCAGAGTCACTGGCGGGCCAGGTCATGGGCTTTCCAATGGCATCAAAACCGAGGGCGCCGCGGCTGCCATCGAGCCCGTTAGCCGGAATGCAAATCCAGCCGCGCAGCCCAGCGCCCTTGAGCGCAGATTTCTCCGCCCCCTCCGGCATTCGCTCGACGGAGGGAATGTAGATCACGCCTTCGGCCCGCGCGTCCCATTTGGCCACAGCCAAGCCTTGCATCGGCCACTCGGGCGGCCGCGCACGGCCGTCCCGGCACCACCAATAGGGTCGCAATTGTTCCGACGATCCAATGAAATAGGCCCGGTCCGCTCCAACCCATTCCGCAAGCGTCGCAAGCGCGGAGGTAACACGCCTGTCGATCTCATCGGCCCTGCTATCGACGAAACCGATCGAGATAGCCGCAATCGCATGCTCGAACGTCGCCCTGCGCTGCAGCGCCCGGAAATGACGCCGGAGCTGTGAGCCGAGATAGACCAGCCAGGCAAGCAAAAGCATCGACGTCACATAGAGAAGTAGCTCGTAACGCCGGGCATTCGCTCGGGACGCCTGCTGGTGAGCAAGAACGCTGCTACGAACGGCCTCCAATCTTGCCGATCGCGGCAAGTCGTAGAGCGATCTCAACACTTGGTCTGTCGCCGGCAACAGGTCGTGAAGCAGCCGGCCATGCGCCAGAATACCGTCGACGAGGTCGTTGTCGGGGTCCACGGGTGCTTGCTGGGCAAGCCGGTTCAAAGCGGCCTCAACTTCTCCGGCCGATGCTACCGACGTATCGAGCGTCAGATGAAGCATGGAAGTCGCCAAAACGGTCATCGCGGAAGCGAGCGGCCCTTCCTGCACGGCACTTCCGAATTTGCCACTCAGCAAACCAAAATAGGCGAGCGAATTCTGTAGCAGGGCATTGTCGCTTTTGAACTGTTCGGTCAGTTCATCTTGCTCCCCGACCATTTCCTCGAGTGGCCCAAGAACCTTCGGATCCACGCCCTGCTGGCGGAGTTGGCCGAGGAAGCCGTGTAGTGCTGTCATCCTCCGATTCACCGGATCATAGTCGCGCAGCAGGCCGGCGCGCGCATTAAGGATGTCCTGGCGCAGCGCGCTCTCCGTCACCGAGAATTTGGAGACCACCGAGAGCATTCCGTCGTATCGCGATGCTTGAGGATCCATGCCGAGCAGCGACAGCCCTGACAGAACCAGCAGAAGCAGGGTGACAAAGGCGATGCTCGGAATCGTCTTCATCGAGGTGCCGTCAATGGTCTGCCGTGATAGACTCCGGTCAGACTGTCGAGAAATGCGGTGATCGCCTTGACTTGCTCATCAGAGAGGACACGATCGAGCTGGGCGTACCCCATCTTGCGCACGGCAACCGCCAGTGTTGGAGCGCCTCCGTCGTGGAAATACGGCGCCGTTCTCGCGACATTGCGCAGGCTTGGTACCCGCAGGATTACCGGCCGACCCGCAAGGGGATTGTTGAAAATGCCGCTCTGCTCGATCAGGTTGCCTCCGACATTGACGCCTTGATGGCAGGCGACGCAGCCGAACGACTTGAAGAGATGATAACCCTCGACAGCCTCCTTCGAGAGCGCACCGCTATCGCCGCGAAGCCAATGGTCGAACGGGCTGTCCGGCGTGAGCAGTGACCGCTCGTAGGCGGCGATGGCATCGATCAGACTCTGCCTATCCGGGCCGTGCCCATACACTGCTTCGAATTGCTGGTCGACGCCCTTTTCTTGCGTCAGCACCCGAACATCGGCGTCGACGCTCATCGCCATGCCGCGCCGATCAGTGAGCGCCCCCCCAGCCTGATCCTCCAGGGTGCGAATATTGCCCTCCCAGTTCAGCCGGTAGTTGAGCGCGGCATTGAAGACTGTCGGCGTATTGAACGTTACCGCAGCGCCGCCCGGCACTGTCTCGACCTTTTGGTCACTGGCCCCGTTGCTGTGGATGTCATGGCAGGACGAGCATGAAACCTTGCCGTCGCGGGAAAGTCGCGGATCACTGAACAGATCTTCGCCAAGCGCGATTTTGAGCGGATCAGCAACGGGAGGTTGCGGGACTGGGGAAATGGGCTCGTTGCCCACGAAGAAGCCGGGGGTTGGGGCGCTGGGTGGAACCTGGGCTAGCGCATCGCCGGAGACCAACAACAACACGAGGGCAAGACCAGCCCCGCGCCACCTACTGCCTGTCGCGTCTCCGCCGATAGACTGATGTTCTGGTTTCATGGTCAGCACGCCGCGAGCGCGGCGCATGACGTCTCCATCCAGCGACGGCATCGTTGCGGCGGTGCCTAATATTGCTGAACCGGCAAGCTGAAGCGATAGCCGACGCCGCGCTCAGTTTGAATCGCGCGCGGCGCACTCGGATCAGCCTCCAGCTTTCGCCGCAGCCGCAAAACCTGCACGTCGATGCTGCGATCGAAGACATCCTCATGCACACGCGTCGCCTGCAGCAGATGCTCGCGCGTCAGAGGCCGCCCCGGCGCATTCAGGAAGGCGACCAGCAGGGCATATTCGCCCTTGGTCAGAGGCACCGTCGCACCTTCGGGATTGAGAAGGCGGTGCGCCCGCAGGTCCAGTTCCCAGCCTTCGAACCTGAAACCACCTGAGGCAGGCTCATGCTCCGATGCCGCTCGACCGAAATCGTGGCGCCGGAGCACCGCGCGAACCCGCGCCAGCAACTCGCGCAGCCCAAACGGCTTCGTGACGTAATCGTCCGCGCCGAGCTCCAATCCGACAACCCGGTCGATCTCGTCGCGGCGATGGCCCGTCATGATGATCACCGGCACATCCGAGCGCGACCGGATGTCACGCAGCACATCGAGCCCGTCATCCTTGTCGAGCCTGAGATCAAGAAGCACCAGGTTCGGCTCCCGCGCCGCAAATTGCCGCGACATTTCCTCGCGGTTGCTGGCCGACAGAACCCGCATGCTCTGCCCCTCTAAATAATTCACCAGCATCCGGCGAAGCTCCGCATCATCGTCCACCACGAGGATACGGGGCTGTGACAAGTCAGCGGCGCCGGAATTGCCAAGTTTCAGCATTTGATAAGCACTCCCGCGCCTGCAACGCGCAAATCCCGATGGGATCTTAAATAGAACCGAGCCGCCTCAACGCCACCGATCGCCCCTTTCGAGCAGAGTAGCCATATGGCCACTCGTCTCGCAGATCCATCGTCCGCCACACACGACTCCCGATTTCCCGAGCCTGAGCATGCACATATTAAGGAGATAGCACCATAGTCATGATCGCAACTGCGCTCTTCTCTGGGCGCACGGTCCTAGGGAAATTCATGACCCCGCGACGCTTTCCTTGTATTAACTTGAGTTAACTTCGCGGAGATGGCTGCCTGGACTCAACCGCTCGTTGTCGGCGCCTGAAATTTTCTGCCTGCATCTTCTCAACAACGCGTTTTCTTCTCAGTATCAGAGCTCCAGGCACATATCTGTCTATCATGGAAAAATGGAATGATTATTTAGAAGCGACAAGCCTTGCGCAACCCACTCGCAGACGAAGAAAATGATTGGGGAGCAGAAGGCATTCGCGACATTTCAACCGTAACTTGTCTGGGCCTATCGGACGCCGAGCCGTAACCGGGCGCATCTAGGTCTCCACTCGGACCACCAACCGAGATGGAGCTACTTCTTCGTGAAGATAATTCTCGCTTCGAACCCATTCATGGGACACCTCAACCCGCTTCTGGCAATCGGACGTATCTTGATTGCCGAGGGTCATCAGGTTGCGGGCCTCACAGCTACCATTATGCGGAAGCGCATAGAGGCAATCGGCGCGACTTTCTATCCGTTCCCCGGCCGCGCCGATCAGGATCTGAGCGATTTGACGGCTATATATCCGGAATTCGGCCTCATGCCCCCCGGACTGGAGAAGGCCCGCTTCAGTGTGGAGCGCCTGTTTATCGATATGATTCCCGGGCAGTACGAGGGCCTCATGCAGGTTCTGAGCGAATTTCCGGCGGATCTTATCATCGCCGAAAATCTCTTCATGGGTGCCCTTCCCATGTTGCTCGGTCCACGCGCGAAGCGTCCTCCCATCATTCTGTGTGGCACGACCTACCTTTTCTGGCATCGCAACGATGGCGTGCCCATTCTCGGTGGCTTTCCTATGGCGGCCGAGAATGCCCGGCGCGAGCAATTCGAAGCGGCATCCGAGGAGTTCGAAGCGGTCTTCATGGAGCCTGCCAACCGCTCAGCGAATGAATGCCTGAGGGGAATGGGTTGCGGACCACTTCCCACGAATATCTTCGATTCGCTCGTTACCCTGCCCGATGCGTATCTACAGCTTACGACGCCAAACTTCGAATTTCCCCGTGCAGACCTACCGGACTCCGTGCGGTTCATCGGGCCGCTGCCGATCATGGCAAAGCAAGCGCCCCTCCCCCCATGGGCCGATGAGCTGGATGGCTCTCGCAAAGTCGTTCTCGTCACACAGGGAACAGTCGCGAACTATGATTTCAGCCATCTGGTGGCGCCGGCGCTGGCGGCACTCGCCGATGACCCGGAGTTGCTTGTGGTTGTCACGACCGGCGGCCGGCCGACCGACGCGGTTCCCGGTCGGATCCCCGCCAATGCGCGGCTGGCGTCATATCTGCCGTTTGAGTGGTTGCTCCCGAAAATAGATGTGTTTGTCACAAACGGTGGCTACGGAAGCGTCAATCAGGCGCTGAGTTTTGGCGTCCCCCTCGTCACCGCCGGGATGACCGAGGACAAGGCAGATGTGAATGCGCGTGTCGCCTGGTCGGGCGTCGGCATCAATCTCGAGACCAACGAACCGACGGCAGAGGCGCTACGTCGGGCCGTGCGAATCGTTCTGGGCGACCCCGAATACCAGAGGCGGGCTTCGCATATTGCCAACGAGATGCGACAGATCGATACGAAGTCGAAGTTTTTGCAGATTGTCGACGAGGTTTCGCGACCAACGGCTGAAACTCGCTTCCCCTTGGGCATGACGGGGCGCGGTGCATTCGCGGACCGGCACAGAGCCACGTTCAGCCGGGACAAGAGCATCGTCCAACTTCGCTGACTTTTGCAGAGCGCGCCTACGAAGGAAGCCGGTGAAGTCGCCGGCTCCGAGAGCGGAGATGCGACGACCTCGGCGAGATCGGATTCGAGCTCGGTGCGAACTGCTCAGCGCGGCAAAGCCTCGTGATGCCGGATGACCTCGCGCACGATAAAGCCAAAAAACTTCTCGGCGAATTCGGGGTCGAGTTTTGCGTCGAGGGCGAGCTGCCTTAAGCGGGCGACCTGATGCGCTTCACGCTCGGGGTCTGCCGGCGGCAGATTGTGCTCCGCCTTCAGGAGGCCAATCTTCTGGGTGCAGCGAAATCGTTCGGCCAACATATGGATGAGAGCTGCATCGATATTATCGATGCTTTCGCGGATCTCCAGAAGTTTTGAGATGGCCGGCGAATCGGTGTGCGTCATGAGCTGATCATGCCCTCGAAGGTGTGTGGACAGGGGTTCGACGCTGGTCGCGCGTCGGGGTCTTTGTGAGCAATCGGATAGAGCAGATGTCGGCTGTACCGGAATGTCAACAATTCGGCCAAAACACCCGATCTCACGAGGGAGCCTTCAAAGATTTGCCTTGATACGAGCCGGTAAGGCTGCCGAGAAATGCGACGATTGCCTTGATTTGCCCGGCCGATAGCGTCCGGCCTAGCTGGGCGTATCCCATCCGGCTCACCGCTCTATCCAGGGTAGCGGCGCTCCCGTTGTGGAAATAGGGAGCGGTGACCGCAACGTTCCGCAAACTCGGCACCCGCAGGTCTATCGCCTGCTTATGAAGCAGTCCTTCAAAAATGCCCGTCCGCTCGAACAGATTGCCGCCAACGTTGACCCCCTGATGACAAGACGCGCAGCCCAGCGACTTGAAGAGCCCATAGCCGACCTGTTCCTCGTCGGAAAGGGCCTCCTTGTCGCCCAGCAGCCAGCGATCGAAGCGGCTGCCCGGTGTCAGCAAAGACCGCTCATAGGTGGCAATCGCATCCAAAAGATTTGCGCGGTTAGGCCCCTCTCCATACACCAGCTCGAATTGAATTCTCAGTGCCTTGTCATCCGCTATGCGTTCAAGGGCATTATCCGGACTCGATGCCATGATGCGCGGATCGCTCAGGGATTGGGCAGCCTGATCCTCTAGCGAAGCGGCATTGCCCTCCCAGTTCTGCCGAAAGCTCAGCGCTGCATTGAAAACGGTATTTGTATTGAGCGGAATGAACGACCCGTCCGGCGCTCGATCGAACCGAGTTGCGCCAGCACCGTTCGTCGTCACGTCATGGCAGGATGAACAGGCACGAGTTCCATCGCCGGAGAGGCGCGGATCACTGAAGAGTTCCGCCCCGAGCTTGACCGTGCGCGAATCAACGGAGAGCGTTTGCGGAATCGGGGTAATGGGCTCGTGATCCGCGGGAATATCGACGTTTGGGTGCGTTGACCGGGCATGCGCATGGGCTTCGCTCGCAACCAGCGACAGTCCCAGCAGCAGCCAGGTACGCCAGCGGCACGAGCCCTCTCTGCGTCGGCCGACACCGGCCGTCTCACCTATTTCCACGTTCCCCCAATCTGTTCAACGCGTGTCTTCCCCTGGTTCGAGATCCTCACAAGCACGTCGCCCGAGCCATGCGAATTACCGCTGAAAAAGCCATGCACTCATTGTGCTTCGATGTCAGTATCGGGCAATCCGGTTACAGATGTAATGTTCCTCGCAAAATGGGTCGGTCGTTCGGACGCCCGGCATCTATCCGCCGGCCCGTCTACGCTACGGGTGTAGCAATATTGGCGGGGCCTGACATCCTCCGGCAACGGACAGGCGGCAATCTCTCCTGCAGCAACGGCCAAACCAACAGGAGAATCCGATGCCAACTCAACCTCTCAATCTAACCTCTTTCGCGCGGTCCGAGGTCTCTCGGGGCGAGCCGCCTCGTGGATCATATAGCAAGACAAGCTCGACAGGCACGCCTCACGATCGCAGGGCTTTGGCGACGGCCTGGGCTTTTGTTTGCATGTGCGCGAGGAAATATCATTGTTTCATGCGGATGAGGCGAGCGGCTGCGGAGCTCAACGGTCTCAGCGATCACGCGTTGAAGGACATCGGGGTTGCGCGCAACGAGATCGAGTTTCGTGTGAGACAGGCTGCACGCCGCGAATAGCAGCGGCGAGATTCGCGGTTGACTGGCGGCTCGGAGGCGGTCTGAGGAAGTCTGCTGGCCAACCGGCCGTTCGACGACCGCCATTCATCAAATACAACACAGACACGAGGACGTAGGCTGTGATGATCTTTGGCCGCCGCAGGTGCTCGAGCGAGGCGCCTCAAACTGTGCCGCAATTCGAGAACGACTGGGCGATTTCGCTGGCTGCCGCCGATGCGGCTTACGAATACGTTTATGGCCGCCGCGAGTTGAAAGCTGCGCCGGGCGCGTCTTGGCTGGGCTCGACGGATCAGGGGAATCTTTCGCCGTCGGATCCGCGGCTAGACTCCGGGATGAGATCTTCGCCCCCGCGCCTGAGCGGAAGCCTGGTTGCGTCAGGCTCTTGCGGCGGCGATACGCTCTTCGATCTCAGGCCAGGACAGACCATACCGCTGGGCCAGAGCCATGCGTAGCACGTCCTCGGTGTAGCCCTTCCCGCTGCTGCCGGCGTCCGGCTCGCGCTTTGGCTCACCAAAGGGTGGCTCGACCAGCAGGATCATGAAGCGGCGATCCGCGACAGGGAGAACAGCCACAGTCAATTCAGGCATACTCGCTCCATCAGGATGATTCTTGGGAGATCCTGCGCCGCGAATGTGACTGGCTGATTGCGGTCCTCTGCCGCGACGCCGCGACCTGCGAAAAATTCATAGCCGCCGGCCTGTCGAGGCGCGGTATGCGTGCTCGCCGGCTAATTTCCGAGCGAGACCCCCATGATTGACAGCACGCCCCCTGCCGTCCTGGTCCGCCCGGCGCAGTCAGCCGATGATGACCTGATCGCCAGCCATTTCCTGCGGATGTGGATCGACCTCGGGACTTCTGCCGAGGCTCTCGAACCCGATGGTCATGGGCGCGTGCTCGCCTTCATGGCGCAAGCTCGCGAGCAATTGGCCTTTGCCGCCTTTGTGGCGGAAGCCGAGGGCGCGATAGTGGCCTCGGCCTCATGCCAAATCCATCGGCCATCCTACCCCAACGTCTTCACGCCGGAGTTTCGGCGCGACGGCTACATCTGGGGTGTGTTTGTGGAGCCGGCTTGGCGCACGCGCGGGCTGGCCCGCCGCTTGACGGAGGCCACATTGTTCCACCTTCGCGGGCTGGGCTGCGGCCGCGCAATCCTGAACGCCTCGCCAAAGGGCCGATCTCTATACGATCGGATGGGCTTCCAGCAGTCCAACGAGATGCGGCTTGAACTGAGATAGCCCGGCCTCTCAGGATGCCCCAGGCACCGGAAGAACGGCTTCTTCGTCCCTTCCGCCATAGCCGGATCGCTGACCCAGGGATCGGCACTGCGGCTTGTGGCGATAACCGGGCGTTTTGTAGCAAGTTGTAACTTGGACAGTATCTCACCTTGACCTTACCGCCAAAGTGGTCAGGTTCGCCCGCGCCTCGAAAGTGCTTACGTGCCGCAAGGCTTTCAAAGGTGCCGCAACATAAATAGACAAGAGTGATCATAGTGAAATCGAAGTCTAAATTTCTGGTAGCCGCCGTTCTCTCAGTTGCGTTTGCTGGTGGTCTGTTCGGCTCGATCGAAACGGCGAGCGCGCAGTATTACTATCACGGTCATCATTACCACCATCGGCACTGGGTAAAGGATCACTCCCACCCCCATGGCTACTGGGGCTACTACTAAGCCCGGCATTCCACCGGCCGCACTAGGCGTTACGCCTGGCGATGAAGCCCCGTCCTCACCAGGCGGGGCTTCCGCGCTCAAACACGATGCGCCTTGTCAGGGCGAAGTGAGAGATGCCGACCTCCGTTTCGCCGCCGTTGAACTACCGGCTCGCGGGTTTGTGATTTCGGCTCAGTTTAAGGCTTAAGTCCAAGCTGCGCCGCACAGTGAGACTTCGTATGGCTTCCGCTTATTAGTTGGAGTTCTCCCGATGAGCCGCCGTCTCGTCCCTGGCGTCTTACGTTTCTTCGCCGGTCTTGCGCTCGGAATCTTCCTGGTGGCACGCCCTCCTTACCAAATTGCCGCCTATGCCCAGTCGGATGCACAATCGACATCGGATCCCCAAGCACCGGATGCGCAGTCGCCAGATACCGATGACGGGCCGGGGCTCAGCGGGGCGCTGGACCAACGGGTCGATGAGGACGGCAACCACCTTTCCGCCTCGGCGCCGAGCATTCCCACCTACGACCCGAATGCAGCCTCGGACGTTCCGGGAACCAGCGAGTCACCGACCACCTCCGATCCTGGCAGCAATGGCAGTGCGGATAGCTCAGACTAAGGGTTCCGCGCTGGTATCGAGCGCGGTACTGCGCGGCCGCCAGATTCGTTACGAGACCCGCGTGATGACCGGCGGAGTTCTGCGGTGCGACCAAAATACTTCCACGTCAGCATGAATAGCCGCTAATTGATCCACATGATGCGCCGCACTAAATCCCCGCCATGACCCGTCTCCGCGGCGCCACATCGCAGGCTCCCCTTGACCTGATTCTCTCGGCCTATCTTGAGAATCATCCCAACACACCGGATCCGGCGCGCCTCAGGCAAGCCGTCGCCCAGACACTCGCGGAGCTTGCGCCCGGCTCCCGTGCACTGGCTGAAGCTTTGGCGCAGGCTGCCCACAGGCTCCGCGACACGACGCCGGCAATCGGGCAGCGAAACTCCGTAGCCAAGACACTGCAAGGTGCTGTGGCGAGCGTTGAGAGCGTCGAAGAAATCGAATCGAGTGAGACCGTCGCACCCCCGCAGACGAGGCGGCGGGTGCGACGGACTGCTAGCCCGCAAGACCGCACGGTGGCCCAATCCGAGCTCGCATTCGAGTTCGAGCCCGAAGAGCGGCCAGCCGCTGGGTCGGACGAACCAGCCTCGCCCGTTGTGGCGCAACAAGCGGGCGCCAAGGCTGATGACCCACCCGATGCCGTCGCCTCGACCATCCTCGAGCCTGTTCCGGCAACCGAAGCCGAGACGGCCGAAAGCGCGCCTCGCAAGCGCAAGCGCCCATCGCGCCCGGCGTCTCGGCGGCGCAAGGGCAGCGTGGATGCCACAAGCGCCGAGGAGCCTGACATCGACCGGGCCGCCGCGACTGGTGGCGACAGTCACGAGCCCGAGTCGCAGGCCGAACCCGATAGTGACAGCGAGACTCAGCCTCTACGGCACACCGCCGAGAGTGTGTTTCAAAACTTCCCTCAGAGCGAAAACGCTCAACCCGCACCCATCGACCGCACAGGTGGCGGGTCGGGCCGTCGGTAAGGAGACGAGTGACTTACCAGAAGCTGCTGGCCGCGCGATCCGCGAATGCCTTCATTCCACTGTCACGGCCACATGTGCCCGCGATGGGCTGACGTGCCGGGTCTGACAGCGTAGCCTCGCCGAATGGATGCACGCAGCCAGCCTGGAGAACCCTCTCACCCGACGTACAGCCATCCCCAGATACTGCGAGTCGTCGTCGGCATCATGCTGTGCATGCTGCTCGCGGCGCTTGATCAGACCGTTATCATCCCAGCCGTCCCGGCCATCGCGCGCGATTTGCACAGCTACGGGCATCTGGCCTGGATTGTTACCGCCTATCTGCTGACCTCGACCGCGGCGACGCCGATCTTCGGCAAGCTCTCCGACACCTATGGCCGGCGCGCGCTGATTATCCCGGCCATCGCCATCTTCATTGTCGCGTCCGGGCTGTGCGCCATCTCCACGTCGCTGCCGGAGCTGATCCTGTTTCGCGGCCTGCAGGGTATCGGCGGCGGCGGCCTGTTCGCCATGGCGCAGGCGGCGATCGCGGATGTCGTCTCGCCAAGGGAGCGAGGCCGCTATCAGGGCTATCTCGCTGGCACCTGGGCCTTCGCCTCGATCGCGGGGCCGGTGATCGGGGGATATGTCACGGATAATCTGAGCTGGCGCTGGGTCTTCTGGGTCAACCTGCCGCTCGGCCTGCTCGCAATCTTTCTTTGTGACCGCGCGCTCCGCCTGCTCGTTGTGGTTCCACGTCGCAACCGGATCGACGTGGTCGGCGCCGTGCTGTTGACCTGCGGCATCAGTGCGCTGCTGCTGATGTTGAGCTGGGGTGGCACCGCCTATAGCTGGACGTCGGCGCCGGTCCTGGTGCTGGGTCTGCTCGGGCTCTGTTTGCTTGGCGCACTTGCGGTCCAGGAAAATCGCGCCGCCGATCCACTTATGCCGCCGAGGCTATTTGCCAATGACATCTTCCTGGGCGGCGTGGCGGTCGCCTTCTTCGCCTCGCTCGGCCTCTTCGTCGGAACCTTCCTGCTGCCGCTCGATTTCCAGCTTCTGCACGGCTACGACGCGGAGACCTCGGGCCTGCTGGTGATGCCTTTCCTCGTGTCGAGCACCGCTGGCGCTTACCTGGCGGGTTCGCTCACGCGCCGCCTCGGCAAGTCCAAGATGATCATCGTTGCCGGTCTCTTCGGCGCGGCGCTGGGCTTCTTCCTGCTGGCGACGGGGGGCGCCAAGACCGGCGCGATCCTGATCATGGCCGAGAGCATTGTACTCGGCACTGGCATCGGCGCTTGCATGCCGACAACCATCGTGGTCGTGCAAAACGCTGTGGAACGGCGCGATGTCGGCTCGGCGACCGGCGCGCTGCTCCTGCTGCGCTCGATGGGGGGCGCCTTCGGCAGCACCATCGCCGGTTCTCTGCTCACTCTTAGTTTCGGCAACGCGCTACGGGAATCTGGTATTCACCGCGCGATCGATCTCGGCTCGCTTAGCCAGGGCGCAGCCGCCTTTGCCGGCCTGCCTGGAGATGCGCGCAAGGTGGCGGTACGCGGCCTCGTATCAGGCTTCGGCCTCGCCTATCTGGTGAGCGGAGCGCTGCTGCTGGTCGCGCTCGTGATCGGCTTACGTCTCCGCGACCTGGCACTGCGCAGCGCTCCTCGCGCCGCTGATACCATTGGGCACTGACGGCCTCAGGCCCGTCCAGCCACTTCGCTGTGCTGGAGGATATTGACGAGACGGTTGAAGGGATCGCGGACGTAGAAGCGGCGTACGCCCCATGGCTCATTCACGGGCCCATATTCCACCGCAAGACCCGCCGCGAGGACGCGCTGGTGAATCTCGTCCAGATTGTCGACCTCGATCGAGAGGTCCGGCACGGCTGTCCCGGACCCGCCTTCCGACGCGATGGAGATTTGCGGCGCGCTACGGCCTTCGCCGGCGAAGGTCATGATCCAACCGAAATCCATGACGATCTCTAACCCCAGAATCGCGCCGTAGAAGCCCCGCGCGCCTTCAAGGCGGTCGCTGGCGATATTCGTAACAATACGTTTGACCGTCATTTGCCCTCCAACCAGACCTCTGTCCTATTCGCGCGTAGCTCGCCCCGTTGCGGAGAGCCGTGACCAAAGGCCAGATTGCCTCCGAACCGCACGAGGCCGACGATGATCATCCGCAGCGACGAGACCGCCGATATCCCTGTGGGCACCACCGGGCCGATGCGCCTGCATCTGTTTCGGCCAGCGGTACCGGGCCGCTTTCCCGGCGTGGTGTTCTTCTCCGAGATCTACCAGGTGACCGATCCGATCCGGCGCCTTGCCGCGCTGGTCGCGGGTCAAGGCTATGTCGTGGCGGTGCCCGAGGTCTATCATGAATACGAGCCGCTCGGCACGGTGCTGCGCTACGACGCGCCCGGAACCGATCGCGGCAACGCACTCAAAACCACCAAGCCGATCGCTGCCTTTGACGCCGACGCCGCGGCCGCCCTCGCGTACTTGCGCCAACACGAGGCCTCCACGGGCCGGCTTGCGACGCTTGGCGTATGTCTCGGCGGCCATCTCGCCTATCGCGCCGCCTTGAATCCGGCTGTCTCCGCCGCTGCCTGTTTCTATGCCACCGACATCCATAGCGGAACGCTGGGCTCGGGCGCGGGCGACGACAGCCTCGCCCGCATGGACGAACTCAAGGCGGAGGCGATGTTCGTCTGGGGCCGTCAAGATCCACACGTGCCCTTCGCCGGCCGTCAGGCGATCCGGGAGCGGCTGGAGGCAGTGGGCGCACGTTACGAGTGGCACGAGGTCAACGCCGCTCATGCGTTCCTGCGCGACGAGGGGCCGCGCTATGACCCGGCCTTATTCCTCCAGGCAATGAGCTGGATGCTTGCCTTGTTCCAGAGGACCCTGCAGGGCTGAGCGACCCTCAGTCGGGCTTGCGCAGCACCAAGAGGCAGTATCGCATAGACCCGGTGCGGTAGGCTGCCAGCAAGCGCACCAGAGTCAGAGCAAAGACCCTGTTTGAGGCGGAGCGTTCGGTGAGAAAGCGGCGATAGCTGGGATCGCGCGCCAGCTTCCCAGCCACGCGCTTGAGGCAAATCCACCAGGTCCGGCGAACTTGCCGGCTGATATCGCTCACAAGCTCGACGCGGAAACCCGCGCCCTCCGCAAGCGCACGATAATCGCTTTCGTCGCCCATGCTCGGCAGGCGGCCTTCGCGGCAAATGGGCTCCAACAGATGCCGTACCTCCCAAGTCTTGGGGTTGGGGCAGGCGAGCCAGGCGTAGATCGCGAAAACGCCGCCGGGCTTCAGGGTGCGGAACGCCTCTTCGAAAAAGCGCTGCTTGTCCGGCATGTGCTCGGAACTCTCGATCGCGTAGGCGCGGTCGAAGGCTGCGTCGGGCAGATCATTCGCGAGCCAGTCCATCACCCGGATTGTGACGCCGGTAGCCGGCTCAGTTGCCCCGTAGTCTGCCTGAGCGGCGGAGACTGTCACGCCCGTCACAGTGACGCCGCGCATTGCGGCCAGCCGCCGCGCTGTCGCGCCATAGCCGCAGCCGATGTCGATGAGAGACAGGCCCGGCGTCAATTCCAGCCGGTCGGCGAGACGATCGACCAGCGCCTCTGCCGCCTCGCGCGGCGTCTCGCGCCCGGTTTCCCAATAGCCATGATGCACATGGTCGCCCCAGATCTCCCGATAGAAGCGGTCGAGATCGTTGTAGTGAGCGGCGACGGCGGCCGTGGTCTGCAGCGTCTTCGGGAAGATCACGGGCGTGCCTGTGCGGGAGGCTTAATCCGGCCGACACAAAGCCGGAACGCCATATGCCAATGCACCTCGGCCGGAACGCCAGCGGCGGCAATCAAGCGCTGCCAATCCGCGCGCCGGAAGCTGCGCGCGATCGAGACGGTTCCGTCATAGCGCACAATGCGGTGCCATCCGGCGAGCCGTGCGAGCAAGCGAAAGCCGTAATAGGGAATGGCATGACGGTGCAGATCCGCCACGTACCACCCGCGCATGGCATGGCCTTCCAGCCAGCGCAGGAAAGCGACGACCTGATCGTCGTCGAGATGATGGGTGAACTGTGAACTCACGATGAAATCGGGCCTGGGCTGCGGCTCATAGTCGAAGACATTCCCTTGCACCCAGGCGATCTCGACATCAGCCGGCGTCGCCGCGGCCGCCGCGACCCCGCTGCGGCGGTTCAGATCGATCCCCGTCAGTCGCGGCCGCAACCCCCGCCGCTTAGCCCAGCGATCGATTGCCCGAAGCAGATCCCCGTGGCCAGAGGCGATGTCGAGCACGGAAACAACGGCGCCAGCCGGAATACCCCGCGTCGCCGCGTCCAACCAGCGCAAGGTAGGCCGATGCGTCAAGGTGAGGCGATTGAGGGTTTCGAGATCAGCCAGGCAGCGCGCGTAGTCCTCCGGGTTGGTCGTCTCGTCATCCATGACCTCGGCTTGGGTGCTTCGACGTGAGAGGTCCTGCATGGCCGCGCTCGTTCCTGGCCGGCTGACCGCCGACGACTGCCTCAGTTGCACAAGCTCTGCGACCGCTGGCAAGACACGAGCCCGGATCAGCCGGAAAGCCTGTCGAGCCTGAGGCGCTGACGGCTGTCGGTCAGCCGCCACGCGGCCAGGAAGGCGACGCCGACCGAGGTCAGACCGCTACTACCAGCGAGCAGGAACATCAGGAGGATTTGGTATTTGACCGCCTCCACCGGGTCCATCCCCGCCAGGATCTGGCCTGTCATGATCCCTGGCAAAGTGATGATCCCCGCCGCCGACATCTGGTTGATTATCGGCACCAAGCCCCGCCGGGCTGAGCTGCGAATGAGCGGACGCAGCGCCTCGCGATAGGTGGCCCCAAGAGCAAGCTGCGCCTCGATCGAAACCCGCTCATGCGCGGCACCCTCCAGCATGCTGTCGAGCGAAAGGCTTCCGGCGTTCAGCACGCTGCCCAGGATGATCCCGACAAGCGGGATAGCGTAACGCGGGTTCCACCAGGGATGCGGTTGGATCGCCGTGGTCAGCGCCAGCGCCGCCGTCACGCCCGTCGCCACGGTCACGACGGCCGCCGCGATCGCGTAGTTGCCGAAACGCGCGAGGCGCCGCTCGGTCCGGGCACCCACCTCGCGGGAGGCGACCAGCGTCATGAGCAATACGATCAGCAACGTGACTACGGGCGAACCAAGCGAGAAGACCGCGCGCAGAACGTAGCCCACGAGCAGGAGTTGCACGACCAGCCGCACCGAGGCCACGGTGATCTGGCGATGCAGCCGCAACCCAAGAATGACCGACAGCGCGCCGTCCAACAGGATCAGCAAGGCCGCCACGGCAAGGTCGCCCGGCGTGAGGAGGATGGGGGTCATGCCGGGATCAACCGCCCGTCACGCATGACCAACCGCTGATCCGCCAGGCGCTCGGCCTGGGCCGCGTCATGCGTCACGATGATGATCGACGTGCCGCCATTCAGCCGCTCGCGCAGAACCTCCTCTACCATGCCAGTGCTTTCCGGATCGAGCGGGCCGGTCGGCTCGTCCAACAGCAGCACCGGCGGCTCCAACACGAGAGCGCGCAGCAGCGACAGCCGTTGTCGCTCGCCTGTCGAACACAGCCGCACCGCCTGTGCGAAAATGCCGGATCCCAGACCAAGCCGCGCCGCCAAGGCCAAAGGCGGTGCTGGCGAGAAATGCGCACCAACGCTGTCGTGCCACCAACCCGAATCAGCCGCGCAATACATCACCTGCCGCCGCCACTGAGGTCCCGTCGAGCGCGAGCGCGCGACGCAATCGAGCCACGCTTCCCCCTCATGAGGATCGAGATCTGCAATCATTCGCAGCAGCAGACTTTTCCCCACCCCGGACCGGCCGCTGATCGCAAGGCATTTGCCGGTTCCCACGGCAATATCCAAGGGACCAAGCCCCTCTCGGCGGAGTCCGGAAACCCGAAGCCGATCTTGAGGAACGTCCACGTTAGTTCGACACCCTGCTGATAACCGGCACCTTCTCCACGCACTTGGCCACCCTTAGGTCGCCGAGAGATACGTATCCGCCTGTGCCCCAAAATTTAAGTTTTCGTTAATCGCTAACATTCGAGGGTCTAATGCTGGACCGATACTTCCCAGAACTACCAAAACAACTGCCATGTGAGCATCCTAAACCACTCCTGCCACGCTGGAAATGCACCCGGAACATCGTGATCTCGTCGCTCTAACAGACAGCCCTCTGCACAGACTTCTAGCCAATTGATTAACGCTAGGCATCCGCGCTACGAATTTTTCTTCCGACACAGCAATGATTTGATCATTCCCGCCGACACTCACCACAAAGAGGCTCAGTCACCGATGATCGCTCCGACGACATGTACCTTCTCAAAGCTGCGAGCTCCCAGGATGACTCAAAGCAAACATGATCGCAAAGCACATTTTGGAAAAAGAGATATTCCATGGACGGGTCCTCCGGATCGTTTCCAGAATTCCAATTCACAAATAACAGTACGGTTCCCGGCGCCGATGCTCAACCAATCTTTGGCAGCGTCTTCGGCAGCGGTGCCTCCGTCGGCGCATCGAGCGCCGTAAGCTCAGGGAGCGATGCTGTCCCGGCCGACTCTACATCCACCAACAATTCGCTCATCGTGACTGGTGGCAGTTCGGAAACTCCGTCGGAAACCGAAGTTCCCACCTTCAGCATCTCGGCTTTTTCGGATCCCTATAGCGCGCTCGCTAGCGCGGTGGCGAACCTGCCGGTGCCCGGAGAGGTGACGCCGCCCTTCGAGACTCAGACCGAGTCCGCAACATCCTCCGATGGCTATAGCGCCATCTACGATCTCTCGAACAACGATACCCTGACCGGTGGTTCGGGCGACGTCTCCGCTTTCCTGCAAAACAATACGCAGTTCATTGCGGGCAGCGGAAACGACACGATCTACGCGGGAGGCGCCGATACGATCAACGCGGCAACAGGTGCCAGCACCATCTTCAGCGGCACTGATGGGAGCACAGTTCAAGGCGGCTCAGGCTCGCTTCTGTTCGTCGGCGGGGATGGCGCGGTGTCGGCGCAAGGCGGTTCGGGCAATACCGTGCTCATTGGTGGCACCGGCTCGAACGTCAGTAACCTCGTGGCTGGCACCGGTAACAGCACGCTGATCGGTGGCAGCGGCGACGGATCAACGACATTGAGCGGCGGCGTGGGTGATCCCGCCGGCGCCACCAGTATGCTCGCGTTCGCGAACGGAAGCGGCGCCACAACGATGGTCGGGCCACAATCCGGCGACGCGATCATGAACGGAACCACGGGTTCCGGCCAGGAAGTGATGGTCGCGCCAGTCTCCGGCCTCGCCGTTCTCGCTCTCAACAACGCGGCCGACACCGTCGTAGCCGGGGGCGGCGATACGACGGTGATCGGCGGCGGCGCCCCGGATTTGTACGCTTTTCTGTACGGGCTTTCGGGGTCGGAGATAATCCTGGGATTCAAGGCCGAGGATCAAATCGGCTTCACTGGCTCATCTTCAATCTTGAGCGAGCAAGTCATCGATGGCAGTGACATCATTCAGACGAGCGACGGCGCTCAGATCACACTGATCGGCTACGATCACAAACTATTCTCATGATCGCGATTTGCCTGGTATGGCCTCCCTCGGCCGAATGGTGGCCGCTACTTGATGAACGCGTATTTCGAACGGTCGATCGTCAGGGACACAGCCAGGATGATCACCACACCCTTCACGATATCCTGCGTGAAGGAATTCACCTGCGTCACATCCATGCCGTTGGTCAGGATTGCGATCACCAGCACGCCGAGGAAGGTACGATGAGGGCCACCGACACCGCCCGACAAAGCCGTGCCGCCCATCACCACAGCAGCAATCGCATTGAGCAGCAGCCCGCTTCCCGCCGTTGGCGTTCCAGCGCCGACCTGCCCCGTCAGCATGACTCCCGCCAAACCGCAAACCCCGCCGCAAATGACGAAAGCGAGAACCTTATAGGCCGTGACAGGCACACCAGCATTGGAAGCGACCAGCTCGCCACCGCCGAGCGCGTAGAGGTAGCGTCCAAGCTTCGTCCTGAAAGCGATGATCGTGAAGACAACCGTTGCGAGGATGGCGAACCAGATGACGTTCGGCACATACAGGAATGGCGATCCATTCATGATGTTGAGAAGCATCTGGTTGTTGAACAGGATCGACTGCCCCTGCGAAATCTGATTGGCGACACCCGACAGGATCGACAACATACCGAGCGTTACCAGAAAGGATGGCACGCGCAGCCGGGTGACGACGAGACCGTTGATGAGCCCGACCAGCGCGCCTATTGCGATACCGACCGCCACCGCGCCGACCACGCCCACATAATCGACCGTCAGCGCCGTCAGGATTCCCGAGAGCGTGACGAGCGCGCCGATAGAGAGATCGATCGAACCCACGAGGATGATTGCCGTCTCGGCCAGCGACACCATCAGCAGGACCGAGGATTGGCGGCCAATATTCCCCGCATTGGAAGCCGACAGGAACAGCGGGTTTACGAATGAGAAATAGGCGATCAGGATGAGGATCGCGATCAGCGGCGGCAGGAAGGAGCGAAGCTGCCCTCCAACAAACCGGTTAGACTTCAGGCCGTCCACGATTGCGTTCATATTCGTCCTAAAGCATGGCGGGGAGGATATCGACCTCCCGCGGCTTCGCATCCTTGGGCGCGTCGATAATCGCCGAGCACATTCCGCTCCGCAGAACCATGATCCTGTTGGAGAGACCGATCAGCTCCGGAAGATTGTCGGAAACGAGCAGAATGGCGGCGCCGCCCTGCGCCATCTCTCGCATCAGGGCGTAGATATCTTCCTTGGCGCCGACATCCAGCCCCCGCGCCGGATCGTCCAGCACCAGCACCTTCACATTATGCGCCAGCCACTTAGCAAACACGATCTTCTGCTGGTTGCCGCCGGACAGCGTGCGGCACATCGCGGCCGGTCCAGGCGCACGAATGCGCAGGCGACCGATCCAGCTATTGGTGAGCGCCCGGCTGCGCGCCGGGGAGATCATCGCGAGGAACCGATGAGAGACCTGCGCAAGATTGGGCAAAGTGAGATTATTCTCGATCGTATCGGTGCCGATGATCCCAGCGACGGTCCGTTCGGCGGGCACATAGCCGATCCCAAGCCCGAGCGCATCGCGGCGCGATCCGGCCTTCATGGGCTTGCCCTCGATCGCGATCGTGCCGGCATCCTGCGCCTCCGCCCCCGCGACTACCTTGGCGAGCGTAGATTTGCCCGAGCCCAACACGCCCGCGACACCAAGGATTTCGCCTGCCCGCAGCTCGAAGGAGACACCCCGTAGATGCCCCTGCCTGGAGATATCGACCGCCGCGACCGCAACGCGATTCGTGGGCTCCGTCTGGATCGCCTCACGATAATAATGGGTGTTGCGCTCTCGCCCGACGATCGCCTGGTGCAGCGTCTGCTCGTCGGTGCCCTCGACAGGGCGCTGCATCACCACGCAGCCATCCTTCAGCGCAACAACCTCGTCGCACGTGGTGAAGATGTCGCCGAGACGGTGGGACACGAGAACGAAGGAACCCTTGGTCCGCCAGCGGGTGATCCCATCGAACAGCTTCGCGGCTTCCTTGTCCGACAAGGCGCTCGTCGGCTCGTCCAGCAGAATGATCGGCTCGACTGGGTAGACCCGGCCGAGCGCGAAGGCCTTGGCGATCTCCACCAGCTGCCGCTGGCCGAAGGAGAGATCGCCCGTGAGCGCGGTGGGGCTGACCTCGATCTCAAGCTCATCGAGCACGGCCTGCGTCTCAGAGATCATCGTCCGTTGATGCAGAAAGCCGGCTGAGGCGAATTTCGTCTCCCGCCCCAGGAAGATGTTCTCGAAGACCGGGATCGTGCCGATCAGCCCCTGTTCCTGGAACACGGTCGCGATGCCGTGACGCGCGGCGTCGGAGGGGTGGCCAAACCCGACGCTCTCACCATTGATCGCGATCGTGCCCTGATCGGGCCGCACGGTGCCATTGATGATGGAGAGCAGGGTCGACTTGCCGGCCCCATTCTCCCCCACCAGACCCAGCATGCCGAAGCGCCTCAGCGTGAAGCTGACCGAGGTCAGCGCCTTGGTGCCGGGATAGGACTTGCTGATGTCCTGCAGTTCGAGCGCGGGTGGTGACGCCGCCTGGTCGCCCGGGTCGAAACCCGGACGGCTGGCGGCGACCGCGCTAGGCGGCATGGAACGGCCCGGACTTGTAGTGGTCCGCATAGAGTTTCGTCGTCGCGGCAAGCTGCGTCTGCCAATCCGCCGCCTTATAGGCCGCGTTGAGCTTGCCATCGCCAGGCATGCCGCCCCAGCGCGCGAAGGGGTCGATCGGGATGATCGTGTTCTGCGGGTCCCAGTCCTTGGGCGACAGCGTGCGGCTCATCTTCACCCAGTCGAATGGCAGCGTCGCGCTTTCGTAGACTTTGCGGTTGATCGACTCCGCATTCTCCGCCGTCGCGGTCAGCGAACCCGTATAGAGCAGGCGCTCCGGCAGGCTCGGCTTCCAGCCCGAGAAGGTGTCGAACAGCATCACCGCCGCGAAACCTGCCTGATAGGGTGGCAAGGAGGTGTTCGTGGCGACGAACTGTCCGCCTTTCGCGAGTTCCGTCAGACCCTCCGGCAGACCATCGATACCGGCGACCTTGACCGAGGTCATCTTGCGCTCTTTCAGCACGCTGAGCACGCCCAGCGCCATCGAGTCATTCTGCGCGAAGACCGCTTTCATGTCGGGATAGGCCGTGACCATGCTCAGCATCACGCTGCGTGCCTTTTCCCGCACCCAATCGCCACGCAGTCCGCCGACGATTTTGATGCCGGGGAAGTCCTTCGCGGCCTTCATCATACCGGCCGTCCGCGCATCGTCGGTCGGTGTCGCGAGGCCCTTGATGTGAACGACCGTGCCTTCACCGCCGATCGACTTGAAGAGCGCGGTCGCGACTTCGTAGCCTGCGAGCACAGAATTCGCAGTGTTGTAGGATACGAAATAGTCACCGACATCCGGCGGCGTGAACCAGGCCGGAATTTCCCAGATCGCGGTATAATAGACGCTGTTCTGCTGGCACAGCCGCGCGACCATCGGAACCTCGCCGGCGGCGACAACCGTGTTGACCAGCATATTGACGCTTTCGGTGGGCAGCCCGCGCACCTGGCTGAGCTCACGCGCCGCATCATTGTCATGGATCATCACGACGTCGCCGACCTTCAGCGCGCCGGCGGTGGCCTTGAAGCCCTTTTCGAAGGCAGCCCAATAGTCATTGGCGAGAGTCGCGAACTGCGCCGCGATCTTCCCAGGCGCGGCGGCGCGGGCCGATGGCATGAACCCTGCTGCCGCGCCCACCGGAACCGCAACGCCGGCCGCGGCCGCCAATTGCATGAACACGCGGCGGCCGACTGGATCATGCAGTCGCATTCCCGCGGCGATGAGTTTTTCTTCGTCGGACATGCTTTCTTTCCCCAATGCCTCTTCTCCTGATGACGACAGCAGAGAGGCGGTTTTTATATTGGCTAGTTATAGGCTCTGACATCTCACACGGTTGGGTTACCGCTAACAACCGCAATTTTGTCCATTCTGAACAGTTCACGCGTAGCCTTCAACCGTGCGAAGCGACCGTTGGAAGTTCGATACATTCAGGAAGGTGTTGGAGCGTTGGCCCTGACCAAATCCGCGTCCCGCAGCGCGGCCCAGAACTCGGCCGGGATCTGCTGGACCATGAGGTCGATGTTCTCCTGCATGTGATGCGGGTTGCGCGTTCCGGCGAGCACAGTCGGGATCGCGGGATGCGCCAAAACGAATTGCAACGCCGCCGCCTTCAGCGGAACATTGAACTCTTTGCAAACCTTTTCGATCCGCACGACGCGATCGATGATCGGCTGAGGTGCGGGACCATAGTTATAATGCGCGCCGGGTATCGCGCCCGTTCCGAGAATGCCGCTATTGTAGCAGCCGCCGAGTGCGATCGCGACGTTGCGCTCCACGCACAGCGGGAGAAACGTATCCAGCGCGTCCTGTTCGAGCAGCGTATAGCGGCCGGCAAGAAGAAAACAGTCGAAATCCCGCTCCTCCAAAGCCTGTTGGCAAACCGGCCATTCGTTGCATCCGACACCAATGGCTTTGACCACCCCTTCCGAGCGAAGGCGATCGAGCGCCTTGTACGCCCCGTCCATGGCCTGCCGGAAGTAGATCTTCTGCTGATCCGGACCATGGGTGAAGACATCGATATCGTGGATATAGGCGATGTCGATGTGTTCGAGGGCCAGGCGTTGCAGACTGTCCTCGAAGGAACGCATCGCGCCGTCATAGCTGTAGTCATAGGCTACCTTGAACGGCAACGGATCGACCCAGAACGGAGACTTCGCCTCCTCACGGCTGACGGGCACAAGCATCCGGCCGACTTTTGTCGAGAGGACATAGTCTTCACGAGGACGAAGACGCAGAGCCTCGCCAGTCCGATGCTCCGCAAGGCCCTGGCCATACATCGGTGCGGTGTCGAAGTAGCGGAGCCCGGCATCCCAGGACCTGTCGAAAACCGCTTGCGAATCCGCCTCCGTGACCGTGCGGAACTGATTTCCCAGCGGCGCTGTTCCAAGCCCCAGCGCGGTGACGCTCAACGATGACCGGCCGAAACGGTGTTTCTCGTGTGGATTCATGTGAACGATTCCTTCCGGTCAACAGGCTGCTTGTTAGGAGCAATGAGCGACGTTGCTCTCACCGTGACGGCGCCGTGAAATACAGCGCGTGCCGATCCGGCTGCGCCTTGGCCTTGGCGACCTCGTCACGAGACACGACGCGCAGATGCACCTCGTCGGGTCCATCCAACAGTCGAAGCGCGCGGCCCCAGCTCCAAAGATAGGCCAGTGGCGTATCATTGGAGAGACCCATAGCGCCAAAAATCTGCATTGCGCGATCCAATACGCGAACCTGCAGTCGAGCCGCGACGATCTTGATCGCCGAGACATCCACGCGCGCCGATTGGTTTCCTTCGGTATCCATCCGCCACGCCGCACGCAGACACAGAAGCCGCGCCTGGTCGATCTCGATACGGGACAGCGCGATCTCGTCCTGGTTATTGGCGAAATCAGCGAGAGCACGGCCGAAGACGCGTCGCTGCAACGCCCGCACACACATGAGTTCCAGAGCCAACTCGCACTGCCCGATGGTTCGCATGCAGTGATGGATCCGCCCCGGCCCCAGCCGTGCCTGCGCTATGGCAAAGCCCGCATGCTCCTCGCCGAGAAGGTTTCCGGCTGGCACCCGCACATTGTCGAAGGAGACCTCGCAGTGACCCTCGATCGCGTGATGATTCATGATGGGCACGTTGCGAATGATGCGGAAACCCAGCGCATCCATCGGAACGATGATAAAGGAATGCCGCCGGTGGCGCGGCGCATCCGCCTCGAAGTTCGACACACCCATCACGAGCAGGAACGCGGCTTTCGGATGGAGTGCGCCGGTGTTGAACCACTTCCGCCCATTGATGACATATTCCGCTCCGTCTTGCCGGATCTCGGTCTGCAAATTCGTCGGATCCGACGAAGCAACATCAGGTTCCGTGATCGAGACGACCGAGCGAATGTCGCCCGCCAACAAAGGGTCGAGCCATTGCTTCCGCTGCTCCACCGTCGCGAAGAGGTGCAGGATTTCCATATTGCCGGTATCGGGCGCATTGCAGTTGAACACCTCGGGCGCCCATGGCAAGCGCCCCATCAACTCGGCCAGCGGCGCATATTCGAGGTTGGTGAGCCGCGTGCCCGGCTCGTCCTCGCGCAGTCCAGGCAAGAACAGATTCCACAGCCCTTCCGCCTTGGCAGCGGCTTTCAAAGGCTCGATGACTTCGAGCGGATAAGTTCCAGCTTCAATCAGCTCGGTCACGCGCCGATGTTCGGGCAGTACGCGCGTCTCCAAGAAGTCGGACAGGCGGGTGCGGAGATCCTCGACGCGCGATGAATAGGCGAAATCCATGGCGAGGCTCCGAGAGTTCGATGATCAGGCACTTTTGGTGGTATCGAGGGCACGGCGCGCGAAGTGACGGCCCAAATGGCTCACTGCGGCCGCATTGTCGCCCGCCGCATTGCCCGCCTGTGCCCGATCGGCAATCCCTACGAAAATGACAGCGAAGCGAAATAGCGCGAAGGCCAGATGGAAGCTGCCGAAGCCCTCGACCGGCTTGGCACGGGCAAAATAACGCGCGACGAACTCGGCTTCCGTCGGAATTCCCAGTGCCTCACGATCGAGGCCGAGAATGCCCGCATATTCATCCGGCGCTGTGTGCCAAGGCATGCAGCAAAAGCCAAGATCCGCCAGTGGATGACCGAGTGTCGAAAGCTCCCAATCGAGAATTCCGACAACACGCGGCTCGGTCGGATGGATGATGAGATTGCCGAGTCTGAAATCGCCATGAGCGATCGCGATGGCGCCGTCATCCGGTGGCAGATGCGCAGGCAGCCAAGTGACCAGAGCATCAAGCTCCGGGATGTCCTTCGTCGGCGACTCCGCCCATTGTCGCGACCACCGAGCGATTTGTCGCTCGAAGTAATTTCCAGGGCGGCCGTAATCGCCCAACCCGATCGCGGCAGGCTCGACGGCATGCAATTTCGCCAGAGTTTCCGCCATGCTCAGGTAGATCGCACGCCGCTCGTCAGGCGAGAGGCCGGGTAGCGCGCAGTCGTGAAATACCCGGCCGTCGAGCCGTTCCATGAGGTAGAAAGGCGTATCGAGCACATCCGGCGTCTCGTGATACAGCACCATACGCGGCACCGGCACATCCGTGTCGGCAAGCGCCGCCATCACGCGATACTCGCGATCGATCGCGTGAGCGGAAGGCAAAGTCGGACCCGCGGGGCGTTTGCGCAGCACCATCCGGCGGTCCGGAAAACTTACGAAATAAGTCGGGTTGGATTGTCCGCCGCTGATCCGCTCCACTGCCATCGAGCCGCTCAATCCGAGCCTTTCCGCCAGGAAACCTCGCAGCCGCTCGACATCAAGCCCCAGTGTTTCATCTGGTCCGGTCACAGCGAACTCACCAGATGGCCGCCGTCAACTGCGATCGTCGAACCCGTCATGTAGCGCGATGCGTCGCTCGCCAGCAGCAGCAATGGCCCGTCCAGATCCTCCAGAGCCCCCAGTCGGCGTTGGGGAATGCGAGCGATCATCGCCTTCCCCGCATCGCTTCCGAAAAAGTCGCGATTGAGATCAGTCGAGATATAGCCGGGCGCCAGCGCATTCACGCGAATGCCGAAACGCGCAAGCTCCAAACCCATCGCTTGGGTCAGATGCACCAGCCCAGCCTTGGAAACCGCATAGGCCGAAACATGACCGGCGACCCGAAAGCCGAGGATTGAGGCGACATTCACGATTACCCCTTCCCGCCTCCCAGCCTTCGCGCTGCGTCCAAAGGCTCGCGACACCAGCCACGCGCCCTTGAGGTTGGTATCCAGCGTGCGATCCCAATCCTCCTCGTCGAGATCGAGTGACGAACCCGAAAGCGCAATGCCTGAGTTGTTGATAAGGATTGAGATCGGTCCAAATGCTTGCTCAGCTTGCGCGAAGGCGCTCCCCACCGAACCAGCATCGGAAACATCCATTACGGTCGCCGCGGCGCTGAATCCGGTGGCCTCCAATTCCGCGACAGCCTCCCACAACACCTCCGCTCGTCGCGCGGCCAGCACGACATTGGCGCCGGCTCGCGCCAATACTCCCGCGAAATGCCGCCCAAGTCCGGCGGAAGCACCGGTGACCAGCGCGGTTTTACCCGCGAGGCCGAACAGCGCTCCCTCATCCTGGCTCATTGGCCACCCAGCGACGTCGTGAACGCCGCCTCGGTCTTCGCTTGCACCTCATCGAGGCCGACGCCAGGCGCGAGTTCGATGAGATCAAGCGCGCCGCCACGCTTCCGAAAGCGAAACACCGCCAAATCCGTGATAACCAGATCGACGACATGAGTGCCCGTCAGCGGCAAGGTGCAGCGCTTCACCAGCTTGGGCGCGCCGGATTTCTCGACGTGATCCATCAGGATCGTGACGCGCTTGACGCCAGCCACGAGATCCATGGCGCCGCCCATGCCCTTCACCATCTTGCCCGGCACCATCCAATTCGCAAGGTCTCCCGTCTCCGACACCTGCATCGCGCCGAGAATCGAAAGGTCCATGTGCCCACCACGAATCATCGCGAAGCTATCGGCGCTCGACACGTAGCTCGTCATAGGAATTTCTGTGACAGTCTGCTTGCCGGCGTTGATGACATCGGCATCGACCTCATCCTCGTAGGGAAATGGGCCTATTCCCAGCATGCCATTCTCGCTTTGCAGCGTGACTGTCAGACCGGGCGCGATCCAGTTGGCGACGAGTGTCGGAATCCCGATGCCGAGATTGACATAGAACCCGTCATGGATTTCGCCCGCGGCGCGATGCGCCATCTCATCCCGGGTCCATGCCATCAGACAACCTCCAGACGCGCGCGAAGTCGGGTGGTCACACGTTCGATCCGCTTCTTGTAGTTCTGCCCCTCGATGATGCGATCGACGTAGATCCCCGGCGTATGGATATGGTCAGGATCCAATTCGCCCGGCCGCACCATATGCTCGACCTCCGCGATCGTCACGGTGCCCGCAGTCGCCATCATCGGGTTGAAATTGCGCGCGGTCTTCCGATAAACGAGGTTCCCTTCCGGATCGCCCTTCCAGGCCTTTACAATCGAAAGATCCGCGACAAGCCCGGTCTCCATCACATAATCCTCGCCCTTGAAGCGCCGGATTTCCTTGCCTTCCGCCACGATCGTGCCCACCCCGGTCTTGGTGAAGAAAGCGGGAATGCCGGCGCCCCCCGCGCGGATCCGCTCGGCGAGCGTGCCTTGCGGATTGAACTCCAACTCCAGGCGTCCGGCGAGGTAGAGCTGCTCGAATAATTTGTTTTCGCCGACATAGGAGCTGATCATTCTATCGATCTGCCCGCTGGCCAGCAGCAAGCCCAAGCCAAAATCATCGACACCGCAATTATTCGAGATGAAGGTCAACCCACGCACGCCACTGTCCCGGATCGCCTCGATCAGCTTCTCTGGGATTCCACAGAGTCCGAAACCTCCAGCCATCATGGTCATGCCGTCGCGCAATAATCCGCCGAGCGCCGCCGCCGCATCGGGATAACGCTTCTGCCGCATATCACGCGTCCTTCTGAGGTTCGGACGCCGGCTGCCCAGCGGCCGAAGCCAAGGTCATAGCGTCTCGACGAACCAATCGGTCGCCATCCTAGCAGCCTTCTCGACCTTGGACTGATCGGAATATAGCGTCATATGGGATGTATGTGGGATCACATGGAGCTTCTTCCGCACGCTCGGAATTGCATTGAAGGCGCCGATCTCCAGATCCCACAGGGTTAGGTCATCACCCTCCGCCACGATCATCAGCGTTGGCGTGTTGTAGATACGCTTCACAAACGGCCCGACGTCATAGTTCATCAGCAAGTCCACGGACTCGACCGTGCTCTTGTTCTGATACAGCGGCGCTTCCTTCTCCTTGATCGCCATGAAGGTGCGGACGGTTTCTGGGAAGGGCCACGACGAAACCTCGGTGTCTGAGGTTTCCGTCGCATGTGGCATGTAAAGACGTTCGCCGGGTTTCTCGAAGCGCAGCCGACGGTCATCGAGGATCATTGCCCAGAGGCGGCGGAATTCCATGGTTCCATGGGCGCGGCGCATATTCTCGTAGCCATCGATCACCGGGATCTGGCTGACGATCGTCTTCACACGCGGATCGGTGGCGGCCAGGATCAAAGCGTGTCCACCGGAGTAGGAAATACCCCAGACTCCGAGCCGATCCGGATCTACGGACTCGTGTCGTTCGAGAAAAGAAAGCGCATTCTGGTAGTCGCGAATCTGTGCCCACGGGTCGAGGTGTTGCCGATTGTCACCCTCGCTGTCGCCAAGGTTGCGATAGTCGAAAACCATCGCGTTGATTCCGGCTTTCGCGAAGGCTTGTGCATAGGTCGGCATGACAATGCTGCGCACGTAGCACCAGCCACCCGCCAAAACCACAGTCGGCTTGCGACCGCCGCCATCCGCCTTGTACAGCCAGGCGCGACAAGTCGTGCCTTCGGAATTAAATTCTACATCCAGTCTCTCGACCATGTCGCTTTCTCCAGCTTATTCGTCTTCGATTGCATTCGGTAGCCACACGCCTTGGCGCCGAAGTCGCCTCAGCCCGTCTTCACGTAGCAAGCACGTTTCACCGCCTCCACGATATCTTTTGCATTTGGGATCAAAAGCCGCTCGAGGTCAGCGTTGTACGGCATTGGAATGCCGCGCATGCCAACCCTCTCGACCGGCGCATCCAGATCGTCGAAGGCTTCTTCCATGATCATTGCCGCGATTTCCGCGCCAAAACCGTAGGTCTTCCAGGCTTCATGGACGACCACGCAACGGTTCGTTTTCCGCACCGAGGTCAAGATCGTCGCGGTGTCCAATGGACGAATGCTTCGCGGGTCAATCACCTCAGCCTCGATGCCATCACGCGCAAGTTCCCGCGCCGCGCTCAAAGCCGCGTCAACCATCGCCATAGTGGCAACGATGGTCACGTCCTTGCCGGCGCGTTTAACGGCCGCTTTGCCGATCGGTATGATATACGTCTCCTCCGGCACCGGACCCTTGCTGTTCGTATAGAGCATCTTGTGCTCAAGGAAGATCACCGGGTTGTCGTCCCGTATCGCCGCCGCCAGCAGCCCCTTCGCATCATAAGGGTCGGATGGCGCGAGCACGACTAGCCCCGGCACATGCGCGAACCATACTTCCAGAGACTGCGAATGCTGCGCGCCCAGACGAATGCCGCCGCCTTGCGGCCCTCGCACAACTAGCGGAACCGGAACATCGCCCCCCAGCATGAAGCGCAGCTTCGCCGCCTGATTGACGATCCCGTCCATCATATGCGTCACGAAGTCGAAGAACTGCACCTCGACAATCGGCCTCAGCCCCGTGAGTGCCGCACCCACCGCGGCATTGATGAGCACGTTTTCGGAGATCGGCGTATCGCGCACGCGGTTTTCACCGTGAGTCGTCTGCAATTCCTTCGAGCAGCTGAAGAGACCGCCGATCTTCCCGACATCCTCGCCGATCAGAACCACGCGCGGATCACGCGCCAATTCCTGATCCATCGCCTCCCGGATGGCCTCGACATAGAAAAGCTGCCGATCGCCCTTTTCCGGCTCAATCGCCGTCGCGTGCGGCGAGGACACCGCACCGGCCAGAATAGCCTCCGTCGGTTCCCGCGCAGCCGTTGCCACATTGATGGCCGTGACGATCTCGCCGTCCGCCTCCGCCCGCAACGCGGCGAGCCGATCATCCCCAACCTGCCGATCGGAGAGCACGACGCCTAACCGTTCGATTGCATCGCCATTTTCGCGCGCGCCCTGTTCTTCCTCTTCGGGCCGATAGCGCGGCAAATTCGAGCGCATCGAATGATCGCCCCAGCGATAGGTCATCGCCTCGATGAGGCTTGGCCCCTCCCCCGCTCGCGCCCGGGCAACGGCTTTCGCGACAGTCGCTTCCACTGCCAGAACGTCGTTGCCGTCGATCGTTTCGCCCGGAATTCCATAGCCCGCCGCGCGCGAGGATATACGCGGCATCGCGGAAGCCTGCGCGACGCCAAGCGACAAACCGTAGCGATTATTCTCGCAGAGAAAGACCACCGGCAGCCGCCACAATGCCGCGAGATTCAGTGACTCGTGGAACAGCCCCTCATTCGAGGCGCCATCACCGAAGAAGGCGATGCACACCTGGCCCGTCCGCAAAACCTGAGACGCCAAACCGGCACCAACGCCGATACCCAGGCCCGCGCCAACAATGCCATTCGCTCCGAGCACGCCACGATCCAGCGCCGCGATATGCATCGAGCCGCCCAACCCGTGTCCATAACCGGTTTCTCGCCCCAGCAACTCGGCCATCATGCGCGTGGTATCGGCGCCTTTGGCGATGCAGTGACCATGACCGCGATGATGCGTCACGATCGTATCGTGCTCCTCCAGTGCGGCGCAGGCACCGACGGCGATCGCCTCCTGGCCGACGCAAGAATGCGCCGTGCCTTTCACGATACCCTTCTTGAACAATTCGATCGTGCGTTCCTCGAAGAGCCGGATGCGCCAGAGATCGCGATATCGCGTCTCCAGCTCAGCGGTTGCAGGCGGCGTCTGCTCCAGCATGATGACCTCTTGCTTTCGGTCCGTCACCCTCTCAGGTGAACAGGACGCCGCCGTTGACATCGATCGTGGCACCCGTGAGGTAGGCTCCATCGGGCCCGGCCAAAAAGGCGATGGCCGCCGCGATTTCCGCGGGTTCCGCCGCGCGGCGAAGCGGGATCTTGTCCCACTCCGTCTTCTTCATCGACTCGAAGCTCACACCGCGGTTGTCGGCTTCCTCCTGCAACGCCGCGAAATGCATCCGGGTTGCGACATTGCCGGGTGCCACGGAGTTGACACGAATATTGTCGTCCGCGAGTTCGGCGGCCGCGCTTTGAGTCAGCGAGATCAGCCCCGCCTTTGACGCGCAATAGGCGGCGAACAGCCCGTGACCGCTGCGGCCAAACCAGCTCGAGACCGTGACAATCGCGCCCCCCCCAGACTCCTTGAGGGGCGGCACGAAACGCTGGATCATCAGTACATTCGCGCGCAGGTTCACGTTCATCACGCGGTCCCACTCGTTCATGTCGAGCGTCGTGATCGGCCCGACCTCCTGCAACACACCAGCGATCAGTCCGAGAAACTTGAGCGGCTGTCCGATTTCGCGCAGTGCGTTTTCGATCGGATCGAGGTTCTCGGCTTTGGTGATGTCAGCGACGGCGCCGACAACTCGACCTTCTGCCGAAGCATCCACCTCGGCCGCAACCTGATGCACAACATCGGCCGTATCGACGAGAACCAGAGACCAGCCGTCCCGCGCGAAGCGCTCGGCGACCGCGCGCCCGACGCCGCCCGCAGCGCCGGTAAGAATTGCAACCCGCGCGCTCATTGCAGGACCATCCCGCCATCGATGACGAGCACTTGGCCAGTCATATAGTCCGATTGCTCAGACCAGAGAAATTTCACGGTTCCGACCACATCCTTCGGATCGGCTACACGGCCGAGCAGGATTTGGCTGGCGAGCGAACTCATCGCTTCGCCAGGTGCGGCACTTGCGCCCATGGCATAAAGATCCTTGTCGAGTTGTTCCCAAAGTGGCGTCGCCACAACACCCGGCGCGAAGGCATTCACTGTGATGCCTTTCGGCGCCAGCGCGCGAGCAGCCGCTTGCGTCAGGCTAATCACCGCCGCCTTGCTGACCGAATAAGCCGCGAAGTCCGGAAATCCGGTGCGGCCGGCGATCGAGGCGGTATTGATGATCTTGCCTTTGATCCCATCGGCGATCATCGCCTTACCCGCCTCCTGGATGCCGACAAGAACGCCAAGGGAGTTGACTTCCAGTATGGCGCGCCAAGTCTTTTCGGTGATTTCCAGAAACGGTTCCGGCTTGTTGAAGCCGGCATTGTTAATCATGACATTGAGGCTGCCGAAGCGAAGCCTGCAAGCCTCGATTGCCGCCTTGATGGTCGCCCGGTCGGTGACATCGACCTTGACGAAAATCGCCTCAGTGGCACCGGCTTCTGTCAAAGCTCGCGCCGTCGCCTCGCCTGTCGTCGGATCAAGATCCGCGATGACAACGCCGTAGCCGTCCGCCACCAAGCCTTCCGCGATCTGTCTTCCGATGCCGCGTGCGGCACCTGTGACGACAGCTCCGCCTTTCGTTTTGGCGCTCATTCGATCCTCCCCCAAAGCCTGTTCATATCCGCACGGGTCCAGCGAGCACGCGCCAACTATTTGCGAATGGCAGACCACTCCGACGCGCGAGCGCGTAGTCGACCAGCAGCATTGCGAGCAAGACCCCGCCAGTCGCGATGCTCTCGACCGAACTCTGCACGCCCTCCAGCGCCACGGCCGCCGCGATGATGCGAACAATAAGCGCGCCGAGCAGCACATTGATGATATTGCCCCGCCCGCCTTCCAGCGAAACTCCGCCAACCACGGCCGCGGTCACGCCGTCGAGCAATAGGCTATCCATGCCGGTGCCCGACGCCGAACCCGACCGAAGCGACGCCAAAATGCCCGCTGTCCCCGCGAGCAAAGCCGAACCGGCGAAAGCCGCCACATAGACCCGCGTTGTGTTGACGCCCGAACCTCTCGCCCGCTCCACGTTTCCGCCAACCGCATACATCGACAATCCCAGCCGGGTGCCGCGCATTGCGAGACCGAGGGCGATGATGATGACAAGACCGATGACACCAAGCAGCGACGTCGGCCCGATGCGCGCGACCAGCCCGTCGGAAACCCAGAACAGATCGTCGGAAAGGATTGCAGGCGCCTGCGGCACCAGAACCAGCGCCAGCCCGCGCAGACCGATCAGCATGCACACCGTCAGAACAAGGGAACTCACGCCGGTTCGGGCGATAATCCAGCCGATCACGCCGCCATAGACACCAGCCGCCGCGAGCGCCGCGACAATACCTAGCAGCAACGAATTTTGACCCGCCAGCAAGGCAATAATGCCGGAAACCGCAGCGACCGATGCCACGGCGATATCGAGCTGCCCCACCACCATGGTCAGCATGAGACCGGCCGCGACAAGTCCGATAAGCCCGACATTTTCGGTGATAGAAGCGAGCGTCGCGGTAGTTGCGAATCCGTCGATCAAGATCGAACCGGCAACCAGCAACACGATACTGAGAATAATGCGGAGCCACAGGCCGCGGTCGATCCGGGCGAGCGCGCTCATCGGCCCCGCCCCTTCATGACCGTCATCGTGAGGAGAACAGCGGCCGCCAGAGCGCCCTTCAGCAGCAGCCGTACACCCGCGTCAAGTCCCAGCAGAAGCATGACGTTCGACAACATAGTGAGGATCAAGGCCCCAACACCAGCTCGCCAAAGCTGTCCCTCGCCGCCCTGGATAGCGATGCCGCCGACCAGGATAGCCGCCACAACGTCGATGGTGAGACCGTCGAACATATTGCTGCTCGCCTGCGACACCTGGCCGACAACCAGGATCGCGACCAGAGCGGAGCCCATCGCCGCCAGAACATAGGCGATGACGACCAGTTTTCGAACCGGGATGCCGATGAGTTCAGCCGCTTTCGGATTGGCACCGGTCAGCACCAGCTGCCGTCCCAATCGCGTGCGCGACAGAAACAGCGTGCCGATCACCAAGAGAACCAGGAAGACGATGGCCTGATTGGGGACACCCCAGCTCGTGCCACCGCCGAGCCACGCGACAGGATTCTGTCGAAGTGTGATCGTGCGGTTGTCCGACAGCAACACCACGCTGCCGTACAATGCCGAACCAAAAGCCAGCGTCGCGACGATTGGGTTGAGACCGCGCGACACGAGATAGCCCTGCACAGCACCAAGCAGGATGGCCGCAACAAGAGTCACCGCTATCGCCGCCGTCAGAGATTGCCCGACCATGAGCATCGCCGTGAAGACATAGGCGAGCGTTACGGCTTGCTGCTCGATCGCGAGGCTCACGAATTTCCCAACGATCGTGATAGCTGCGGCGCCGATGGCCGCGATGCCGGTAATCGCGGAAGCCTGCACGACCGCGATAAGATTCGGCCCGCTCACAAAGCCCGGCACCGATGCCGCCGCGAGCACGAAAATCACGACGATCGGCGCGATAGGGGCGATTGTCTGCATCCAGCCGCCCCAGCGCCCAGACACACCTGGCGTCTCGCCATCCACAACTATCGGGGTGCCCGCGCCTTCAGCCATGTTGGCTGCCATGGGTGATCCAGGTCGCGAGGCCGTCCCGGGTCAGGGAAGCCGTCGGCAGAGTCGTCACGTGCCGGCGATTGTGGAAGATCGCGACACGTTCACCAAAGCCGAGGACCTCATCGAGATCCGTGCTGGCAAAGAGAACGGAAAGACCCTGGTCGGCCAAATCACGGATCAGGCGATAGACCTCGGCGCGTGCACCGACATCGACGCCGCGCGTTGGCTCCTCGACCAGCAGGAGTCGCGGATCGCTCGACAACCATTTGCCGATAGATACCTTCTGCGCATTTCCACCGGAGAGCGCACGCACGGCCCGCCCGCGATAATTGGGCGAGATTGTCATCCGATCTGCAACCCTGTCGATGCCGCGACGAAGACGCTTCGCATTTGCCACGCCCCACAACCCCGATGCCGCCAAGGCTGGTGCGCTGAGGCTTTCCCAAACAGGGCGGTCAGGGAAGAAGCCATCAAGTTGCCGATCTTCGGAGCAATAGGCCACGCCTGCCGCGCAACGCTCGAAGTGATTGCGGGGCGCGTACGGCTTGCCGAATAGCCGCATATCGCCCGAGGCCACCGTTGCCATCCCCGCAGCCGCACGCAGCGGCTCGACGAATCCGCTGCCAATCTGGCCGGAAGTCGCGACAATCTCTCCCGGCCGAATCTCAAGATCGATGGGCCCGTGCAACGCGGACGGCTGGAGCCCGGAAAGAACCAGAGACGACTCAGCCGATGAGATCGCGTTTTCAGCGACCGGCGGATAGAGCTCGTCGAGTTCACGGCCGATCATAGCGTGGATTACGCGGCCGATGCTGGCCTCCGAAGTAGCGAAGCTGTCTGCGAGACGGCCGTTTCGCAGCACAATTCCGTGCTCGCAGATTTCATCCAATTCATTGAGGCGATGGGTGATGTAGAGCACCACCTTGCCTTCCGCCGCGAGCCGCCGGACCGCCTGGTGCACCAAAGCAATGTCGCGATCACCTAGCGCGGCCGTCGGCTCGTCAAGCACCAAAACCTGCGCGTCCTGCGCCAAAAGCCGTGCAATCTCAACGAGTTGCCGCTCCCCGACAGTCAGGCTGCCTGTTAGCCGGTTGGCGTCGACATTATTCAGGCCAAGACGATCGAGATAGCCTCGGCACTCCGCCGCTGCCTTGGCACGGCGCAGCAGGCCGAAACGGGCGGAAAGCATGAAGTTCTCGGCGACCGTCAGATTCGGAAGAACGCTGATCTCCTGTTGGACCACCGCGACACCTGATTTCTTGGCGCGGTCAGGTGTCGTCGTATCGATTGGGCGTCCATCCAGGAAAATCCCGCCGTTGGTGGGAACGACGAGGCCGGACAGGATCTTGACCAGCGTCGATTTACCCGCGCCGTTCTCGCCGAGCAATGCTGTGACCATTCCGCGCTCGGCCGAGAAGCTGACGCTCGAAAGCGCCGCCACGGCACCGTAGCTTTTGGAAAGATCACGTATTTCGAGCATGCACTGCAACCACGCTGCATAATCCCGGAAACAGCGCACATCTTGCCATGCGCTGTTTCTCTCTAAGCCGTCAAAGATGCCTGACGCCGCACAGGAGCCTCAATAGACGCAGTGATCGGCGAAGCTCTGGCCCCAAAGCTTGAAATCGGAGAGAACTGCCGGCGCTCTCGCGGCATCCGTGCCAACAACGACGGGCGGATTGGGGATGATATTCACCTGGCTAGGCGCCTCCGTGAAGTCGGGGCGGGAGTCAGGCGTCGCCGGCGCTATATACTGCCCGGGAACAATCGTATTGCCGTGGGCGAAATACCGCGCGACCACATTCACCGCGAACCAGCCCTCAAGTCCCGCCGCCTGCACGCCCGTCGCGAATTCCTTGGCGGATTTGATCGCTGAGATATCCGCGATACAGGTCGCGCTGACAAGATAGACGTCCTTCCCAGGCTTCAGCCCCGCCTCCTCGAGCGCCTGCACGGCGCCCGTGACCGGGCCATCCGACATGCCATAGACGAAGTTGATACCCTTAGCACGAATGCGCGGAATGAGCTGGCTCATCGCCTTGTATCCGCTCGTATTGTCGAAGCCGGCATATTCGGTCGCGATGACGTTGAAAGGTTTGTCCTTAGTCGCGTCCAGAAAGCCGCGTTCTCGATCATCGCCCGCAGCATAACCAGGGATGAACTTCAGAATAACGATATTGCCGCCAGCGCCGGAAAGCTTACCGCCCGCCGCCACGTAAGCATCGCGTGCCGCCTCGGCATTCTTGCCGGCAACCTGTCCGTTGAAGAAATCGTCGACACCGGCATAGGCTTTGACGAGCTTTTTGGCGGAAGGCTGGACCGCCTGATTGGCCTGAAACACCGGCACGCCAGTACGGCTCAGCCGCCGCAGCGTCGCGAGCCCGGCACGATCATCGGCTGGCCACCAGATATAGGCGGCGGGTTGATGCGGTAGCGAAATCCTCTGCTGGGTCTGCGCATCCTGCTCGGTCTGATCGAAATTATTCTCGATCACCGTGAGCTTGTAATTGTCTTCCTTGGCGCTCTTTTCCGCACCGCGAATCCACTGCGCCAAATAGGCATTGCTGCGGCTGGGCATGAGAACCACGATCTCCTTGCCACTGCCATCCAACTTCGCATACGCAGCATTTGCCGAGCGGCCAAGGCCGATGCCGATGGCCAAGACGCCCAGTGCAGCCAAATATTTTGCTCGTGTCATTGGACCGCTCGTCCCCGTATTTTTTTGAAGGCTAAGCCCGTCACGCCGCTCATGTCAATCGATTGCACAACTCCTCGAAATTGTGCTTAGGTCGATTCGATTCCCGAGTCCGCAAGATCATTTCTGCCACTACAAGTCTGAATTCGAGATTGGCTCATGCTGTAGAAGATGCTTCCGAAACTGGAAACTGAGCAGAGGTGATGCCACCATTTCAGGCAAAGACGATCGTGAGAATGCGGAAGCCGGTAAAGCGCATCAACATGCGCGAACTCGCCGCGAACCTCGGCGTCGATCGCGCCACGATCTCGCGCGCCCTGAGCAGCGACAAGGCGCATCTCGTCTCATCCTCAACACGTGAGAGAATTCGCGCGGCCGCCACCCTCGCCGGCTACCGCCCCGATCTGATGGCCGCCACGCTGCGGCGCGGCCGTTCCAATACGGTCGGCATCATGGTCTCGGACATGATGAATGAGGTGCTTATCCGAGTCGTGCGGGAGATCGTCGCGGATCTCAACCGTGATCATCTCAAGGGACCGGGACTCACGCCGCTGATCGCCGAAACCGGTGACGGTTCCGACGGCGTCGGGCATCTTCTTCGCACATTCCTCAGCCAGCGAGTCGATGCGATCATCTCCTTGACCTCTACCGAGGGCGACGCCGAAGCACTCGAGGAGGCGGCGGCGGAGGTTCCCGTGGTGCTAGCGGTGCGCGGCATCACAGCGATCGATCTTCCCTCCGCCACCTGCGATGATGAAGCGGGCGGGGCGTTGGTGGCGGAGCATTTCGCCACGCATCACCATCGTGTGATCTGTCAGATCCAAGGGCCGCAGACGGTCGCGACCTTCAAAAACCGCGCGGCCGGATTCAGCCGCCTATGCCGGGAAGCCGGCATGCGGGAAATTCCGCAAGGCTTGAGCACCGCGGCTGCGGTATCGTCCGAAGGCCGGCTGGCCGCTGACGCCATCCTCGCATCAAGCACCCGGCCGACCGCGGTCTTCGCGCATAATGACGGACTGGCACTCGGCTTCATCGAAGCGATGCGCAACCATGGCCTCGCCTATCCGGACGACTTCGCCATCGTCGGCTTCAACAACACCGAAATCTCGCGCGTGCTCGCGCGGCCCCTGACGACGGTCGAGTATCCCGTGGCCCAGGTCAGCCGCCACGCGGCGGCGCTGGTGCGCGCTCTGGTCGGCAATAGGGACTTCGCCTGGGAGTCTCAGGTTTTCGCACCGATGCTGATTGATCGCGGCACCGGGCGGAAATGCTGACACCTCTCAAACCTGCGGCATCGCCTCCGGCGCCACGGATTGCACGATCGAGGCATCTAAAGCCTCAAACTCGTTAAGGCCGATGAGCTCGTAAAGCTCAGTGCGGGTCTGCATCGAATCAACCACCTTATGCGTGCCTCCGTCGCGCTTGATCGCCGCATAGAGCTGCGCCTGAGCCTTATTGGCGATCCGCAAACTGCTCACCGGCCAGATCACCATGCGATAGCCCATTTCCTCAAACTCGCTGGCCGTGAAGAATGGCGTGCGACCGAATTCGGTCATATTGGCGAGCAGCGGCACCCCCGGCATCCGCCGCGCGAATTCCTCGAACATCTCGCGTGTAGTCAGCGCCTCCGGGAAGATCGCGTCGGCGCCCGCCGCCATGTAGCGCTGCGCCCGCGCCACCGCACCATCCATGCCTTCGCTCGCCGCGGCATCCGTGCGGGCGATGATCACCAGATGGCGCCGCGCGCGTGCCGCTGCGGCGACCTTGGCCGCCATATCGTCAGCCGTCGCCAACCGTTTGTCGTTCAGGTGGCCGCATTTCTTGGGCAACAATTGGTCTTCGAGATGCACGGCACCTGCACCCGCATCTTCGAAGCACCGAACCATGTGCATGACATTCAGCGCCTCGCCATAGCCCGTATCGCCATCGACCAGCAGAGGCAATCCGGTTGAGCGCACAATCTGGCGGATGAAGAAGCCGACCTCATCCACCGTGATGATCCCGAGATCGGGCAAACCCATGGAGGCCGTCATAGCCGCTCCCGACAGGTATAGCGCCTCGAACCCCGCCGCCTTGGCCTGCAGCGCCGCCATGCCGTTATGCGCACCCGGCAAACGCAGAATGCCCGGCCGCCCGAGCAGCTCGCGGAAACGTTTGCCCGCAGGGGTGTCCGGACTCTCCGAACCGACGAGGTAGGTCACTCTGGCCCCCTTTCCGACAGCGGCACAAAGGCGCGTGGCTCCGGCCCGGTATAATTCGCCGAGGGCCGGATGATCTTGCCATCTACCCGCTGCTCCAGCACATGCGCGGCCCAGCCGGTGGTGCGCGCGATCACGAAAAGCGGCGTAAACATCGCGGTTGGCACACCCATGAGATGATAGGACACAGCGCTGTACCAATCGAGATTCGCGAACATGCGCTTGGTGTCCATCATCACCGCCTCGATACGCTCAGCAACGGAGAACATCTTGTGCGAATGCACCTCCTCCGAAAGCGAGAGCGCCACGGATTTGATGATCTCGTTGCGCGGATCGGAGATCGTATAGACGGGATGGCCGAAGCCGATCACCACCTGCTTCTCCGCGACCCTGCGGCGGATATCCGCCTCCGCCTCATCCGGGTTGGCGTAGCGCTTCTGGATTTCGAAGGCGACCTCGTTCGCGCCGCCGTGTTTCGGGCCACGCAAAGCGCCGATCGCGCCGGCAATGGCTGAGTGCAGATCCGCCCCGGTCCCGGCGATGACTCGCGCCGCGAAGGTCGAGGCGTTGAACTCGTGCTCGGCATAGAGGTTGAGCGAAGTATGCATCGCCCGCACCCAGCTATCGCGAGGCGCATGGCCATGCAGCAGGTGGAGGAAATGGCCACCGATGCTGTCATCATCGGTCTCGACCTCGATCCGGCGACCTGCCTGCGCGAAGTGATACCAATAGAGCAGCATCGATCCGAGCGACGCGATGAGCTTGTCCGCGATATCCCGTGCCGCGCTTGGGTTGTGATCCTCCGGCTCCGGCAAGACGCAGCCGAGGACCGAGACGCCGGTGCGCAACACATCCATCGGATGCGCCGCCGCCGGCAAGCTTTCCAGCGCGGAGCGAACCGCGGCTGGCAATCCGCGCATCATGCGCAGCTTCGCCTTGTAGCCGCGCAACTCGCCTTCGGTCGGCAAGCTGCCATGGATCAGCAGATAGGCGATCTCCTCGAACTCGCAGCGCTCCGCGATGTCCAGGATATCGTAGCCCCGGTAGTGCAGATCATGCCCGTTGCGGCCGACCGTGCAGAGCGCGGTATTGCCTGCGGGGACCCCCGACAGCGCGACGGACTTCTTGGCTTTCGGCGCCGGGGCCAGTGTCTCGCTCATCACTTGATCTCCTGTCATGTCCGGCACGCGAAGATGCCGGGCTGGTCGCTCATCGTCAGCCCCGCGGCGGGGAGCGCCACGTTCAGCTCTTCAAGTTCATACGCCTTGAGTTTGGGTAGAAGCTGCACCGCCTGCAGGAACCGCGCCGCCTCATCCGCATCCAGCACGCCTTCCGTCAAGATCTCGAACTTGCGAATGTAGTCCGCCCGCTGCCAGGGCGTCGCGCCCAGACTATGCGCATTCGCGACCGCCAGCTCATCCACGATCTCGCGACCGTCCCGCAGGCGGATAACCACGCGACCACCGAAAGCCTTCACGGCCGGGTCCTCGGAATGGTAGCGCCGCGTCCAGTCCGGATCCTCGATCGTGCTAATCTTGTGCCATAGACGCACGGTATCCGGTCGCTGCGCCCGCTCCGGTGCATAGGAGTTGACGTGATGCCAAGCGCCATCCTGCAAAGCCACAGCCACGATATACATGATCGAATGATCGAGGGTTTCGCGTGAGGCGGTGGGATCAAACTTCTGCGGATCGTTCGAGCCTGTGCCGATGACGTAATGCGTGTGATGGCTGGTGTGGATGACGATGCTCTCCACGTGCTCCCAATCCGTCACCTGGCGCCCCATGCGGAAAGCCAGGTCGATCAGCGCCTGGCTCTGATACTCCGCCGAGTGTTCCTTCGTGTAGGTATCGAGGATCGCGCGCTTTGCCTCGCCCGGCGCCGGCAGCGGCACGGCATATTGCGCCTTCGGACCGTCGAGCATCCAGGCGATCACGCTGTCCTCGCCTTCATAGATCGGGCTCGGCGCGCCCTCGCCGCGCATGGCGCGGTCCACCGCCTCGATCGCCAGCTTCCCGGCATGTGATGGCGCATAGGCCTTCCACGAACTGATTTCACCCTTGCGGCTTTGCCGCGTCGCGGTCGTCACGTGCAGCGCCTGCTGAACCGACTGGTAGATTTCCTCCGCGGGCAAATTGAGCAATGTGCCGATGCCAGCCGCGGCCGACGGTCCCAGATGCGCGACATGGTCGATCTTGTGCTTATGCAGGCAAATGGCCCGCACCAAATCCACCTGAATTTCGTAGCCGGTGGCGAGGCCGCGGATCAGCGAGCGTCCGTCTTTGCCGCATTGCTGCGCCACCGCCAGGATCGGCGGGATATTGTCGCCGGGGTGGCTGTATTCCGCCGCCAGAAAAGTGTCGTGATAGTCCAGCTCACGCACGGCCGTGCCATTGGCCCAGGCGGCCCATTCCGCATGCACCCGCAGCCTCGGATCGCAGCCAAACACCGTCGCCCCCCCTTGGCGCAGATGCGCGAGCGCCTGGGCACGCGCGGTCACCACCGGGTGGCGATTGATCGCGGCGATCGCCACAGCGGCATTGTCGATGATCCGGTTCACGATCATCTCGGCGACGACGGGCTCCACCTCCACCGGATCGGCGGCGACGGCGGCGATCTTCCAGGCGAGCTGATCTTCTCGTGCCAGGCGGTCTTTTTCCGGATGAACCCGAACCTCGTGAGTGATCATGCTGCGATCCCGCTTTCCATCTGTGGCGTCCGTGTTTCAGCATCGAGGCTGCCGAGAATGCCGCGCAGCGCCGCGGCGACGTGCCGGCGCATCAATCGCTCGGCGAAATCGCCGTCCCTCTCGGCCAACGCCTCGACCAATTGCTGGTGTTCCTGTAGCGCGCGGCGGGCACGCCCCGCGACCCGGCTGTGACGGCGCCGGACCATGCGGATAAGGTTGTAGTATTCGTCGCAGAGAATCTGCACCAGGGTCGCATTGCCGCTGCGCTGGATGATGAAGAAGTGGAAATCCTCATCCGCCGTGCCCTGCCGATAGACGTCATCCTCAGTCGCATTCAGGGCGGCTTCGTGCTGCCGCAGCAGATCCCGCAGGTGAGCGATGTCATCCGGCTGCATCCGCAAGGCCGCCTGCCGTGCCGCCATGCCCTCCAGCACCTCACGAATTTCATAGAGCTCGGTGATGCGAACCGGCGTTAATTCTGTGACGCGCGCGCTGAGCCTCGGCGTGCGAATGAGCAGCTTGCGCTCCTCGAGCCGGCGGATGGCTTCCCGTAAAGGCGCGCGGCTAACACCGAAACGTGAGGAAAGCGCGGATTCCTTGATCTTCGCGCCGGGCGCGAGTTCCCCACTGATGATTGCTTCACTGAGCAAATCGAAGACGCGGTGGGCCGCCGTGGCCCCATCCGCCTCGGCAGCCGGATCAGCTGGCGCAGTTGACACGGCTCGCTCCCCCGAAGCGCTTATCGCGCGGCCATGGCGTCAGGTCAATATTGTCGACCAGCGTTCCACACGCCTCACCGTCGCGATCACGACAGGTGGCAATCGCGCTGCTTTTGTCGACAAATTAATGACACGCGACGGCTTCGGATTGCCTTCCGAAGCTTTCGGGGTCACTTACCCCTGAACAGCGAGCCCAGATGGATCAGAATGGATTGGAGCCTAACCGCGAGATGACTTTCCTCAAGGAGCCTGAACCACCTCGCGGCTTCGCGCTCGATGTCTTGCCCGGCGTCAAACGTGTGGTGGCGGGTAATGCGGCAAGCATGACCTATCACGGCACCAACACCTATCTGGTCGACGACCCCGATGGTGGCCTGATCGTAATCGATCCCGGGCCCGACCTGCCCGGACATGTCGCCGCCATCGTCAAAGCCGGAGGCGGCCAGATACGCCGCATCCTTCTCAGCCACACCCATAGCGACCATGTCGGCGCCACGGCTGAGCTAAAAGCCGCAACGGGCGCGCCAACCTATGGCTGGAAGCGCAGTGCGACACCGAGCTTCGAACCGGATTTCGCGCTTGACGATGGCGACACGATTTCCGGGCTTACCGCGATCTTCACGCCGGGCCATGCAGCGGATCACCTCTGTTTCGCATGGCGCGACGGCATATTGTTCAGTGGCGATCACGTCATGGGTTGGTCCAGCAGCGTGGTCAGCCCACCGCTTGGTGATATGAAAGCTTATCTGGCGAGCCTCGAACTACTCCTGGACCGCTCCGACACGCTCTATCTTTGCGGCCATGGTCCCGCCTTGCCGAACCCCCAAGCCTATGTCCGTCTTCTCATCGCGCATCGCAGACGGCGGGAAGAGGCGATCAGCCGCGCCATCGCCGCGCGGCCCCAGACGACAGCCGAATTGGTATCGCGTCTCTACGCCAAAACCGATCCCATGCTCCGGCGCGCAGCCGAGCGAAACGTTCTCGCGCATCTCATCAAGCTCGATGCCGAGGGGAGGGTGACCCGCCAGGGAAACACCTGGCGTATAAACGCGCAGCGTGCAGAAAAGCAAAACGTTGAAGTTTGAAGTTTCTCGTTGACCTGCCACAGTTCGATTGCCCAGGAGTTCAGCATGGCCCGTCGCATTATCGACATTTCGATTCCACTCGCGAACGACATCCCGGCCGATCCGCCGATGATGATCCCGTCAATCACCTATACCGCGCACAAGGAATCGCTGCCGCAGATACTGGGCTTCTTCCCGGGCCTGCGCGGGGAAGATCTGCCGGATGGCGAGGGCTGGGCCATGGAGCAGGTGACGATTTCAACGCATAACGGCACGCATCTGGATGCGCCGTGGCACTACCACTCGACCATGAACCATGGCGAGAGGGCGATCACGATCGACGAAGTGCCGCTGGACTGGTGCTTCCAGCCCGGCGTGAAGCTCGATTTTCGCCACTTCCCTTCCGGATATGTCGCGACCGCCGCCGATGTCGAGGCAGAACTCGCGCGTATCGGCCACACCCTGAGTCCGCTCGAAATTGTTGTGGTCAACACCGCGGCAGGCCTGCGTTTCGGCGAGCCGGACTATCTCGCGAGCGGTTGTGGCGTGGGGTATGAGGCGACGATATACCTCCTCGATCGCGGGATCCGGCTCACCGGCACGGACGGTTGGAGCTGGGACGCGCCCTTCGTGCACACCGCCCGGAAATATGCCGAGACGAAAGACGCTTCATTGATCTGGGAGGGTCACAAAGCCGGACGGCACACCGGCTATTGCCACATCGAGAAGCTACACAATCTGGAGCAGCTGCCATCAACCGGTTTCCTGGTAAGTTGTTTCCCGGTGAAAATCGAACGAGCTTCCGCTGGCTGGACGAGAGCCGTCGCGATCATCGAAGAACCGTAGGTATTTGAGCGCCCGCCGCGTAAAGCGGGCAAGCTGAGATTGAAACCTCAACTCACGCTGACCCCTCGTCCAGCCACAGCGAAGGCTTCAGCGCGGCGTTGGCGAAAAACTGAGCGACCTCACCGTCGCTCATTTCTTCTAAATGGGCGGGAACCCAGTGCGGCTTGCGATCCTTATCGACAATCGCAGCCCGCACGCCCTCGACGAAATCGTGGCCACTTGTCCGGACCAACGCCATCCCGAACTCACGGTCCAGACAGGCTCTCAAACCACCACGCGCGGGCGCCGTTCGTAAGGCCTGCAACGTGATCTTGAGACTGCTCGGGGAACGCAGCGCGACAGTCGCGGCTGCCTTTCGTGCGGGCGGCTCCTCCCGTGTCGCAAGCGCCGCGACAATCGCCTCAACACTGGCTCCCGCGTAGCAGGCTTCAATCCAGCCTCGACCTGCCTCGAGAACGCCGGGCGGCGGCGCCTCGGAATGAGCCTGAATGCAGTCCTCTAGACCCACCGCACCGCAGTTCAGCAGTGCCTCCAACAAAGCGGGCAGCCGGACGGATGGCACGTAAACATCCGCAAGCCCGCACAACAAGGCGTCGGCCGCCCCGATCGCATCGCCTGTGAGTGCGATATGCATGCAGATTTCGCGCGGCGCGCGGCTCAGCAACCAGGTCGCGCCGATATCCGGGAAGAAGCCAATCCCCGTCTCCGGCATGGCAACACGCGAGCGCTCCGTGACAATGCGGTGGCTGCCGTGAGCGGACAGACCAATTCCGCCGCCCATGACAATGCCTTCCATCAGCGCCACATAAGGCTTCGGGTATTCCGCGATGCGCGCGTTGAGCTGGTACTCGTTGCGAAAGAAGCTCTCATTTGCGCCAAAATCCGCAGCGAGTGTTGCCTCATACACCTCGCGAATATCGCCACCCGCACATAAGCCACGCTCGCCCGCGCCATCGATCAGCACGAACTCCACGCCGGAATCCGTTTCCCATGCGTCGAGCGCCACACGAATATGCTCGACCATCTCCAAGGTCAGCGCATTCAAGCGGGCCGGCCGGTTGAGTGTGATCCGGCCGACACGTCCCTCGACACGGATCAGGACATCGGACACGAAGCTCAGAATCCGACCTTATCTCCGCCCTTGAGCGCCAACATGGCCCGCGCCTCGTCCGGGCTTGCAAGTTCCAATCCCAGACCTTCGAGAATCTGCCGCACATTGCGCACCTGCTGCGCATTGCTTTCAGCGAATTTCCCTGGCCCGATCCAAAGACTGTCCTCCAGGCCCACCCGCACATGGGACCCCATGGCCGCCGCCATTGCCGCGATCGGCATTTGGTTGCGTCCCGCGCCGAGCACCGACCACTGATACCCATCGCCAAACAGCCGATCGGCCGTGCGCCGCATATGCATCACATCCTCAGGATGCGGCCCAATGCCGCCGAGAATGCCGAATACTGTCTGCACGAATAGCGGCGGTGTCACCAGCTTGCGGTCAAGAAAATGCGCGAGGTTGTATAAGTGGCTGACGTCATAGCACTCGAACTCAAACCGCGTCCCGTTCCCGCTCATCGCGTTCAGCGCGTATTCGATGTCCTTGAAGGTATTGCGGAAAATCAGGTCCCGGCTGCCCTCCAGGAATTCCCGTTCCCAGGGATGCTTGAACTCCTTGAACCGATCGAGCATCGGAAACAATCCGAAATTCATCGAACCCATATTCAGCGACGCCACTTCCGGCTTGTAGGTCGTCGAGGGCCGGATGCGCTCGTCGATCTTCATGAAAGGGCTGCCGCCGCTGGTCAGGTTCAGCACGGCATTGGTCGACTGCTTGATGCGCGAGAGAAATGGCGCGAATGCCTCCGGCCGCTGATCCGGCCTGCCCGTCTCGGGGTCTCGCGCGTGCAAATGCAGCACGGCGGCGCCAGCCTCCGCCGCGCCGATGGCCGCTTCGGCAATCTCGTCAGCCGTCACCGGCAGATGCGGCGACATCGATGGCGTGTGGATCGCACCGGTAACCGCACAGGTGACGATGACTTTTCTGGCCTTGGCCATGGTGCTTGCTCCTTAAACGATCTTCTTCGCCGCGTCGCGTTTATGCGCCAGCAACGCCATCAACCGACGATCCCGCCAACCAGCATGCTCCGCCAGCCGTTCCTTCGGCAGGGCTGCCCGTCGTTCCGCATCCACACGCTCGCTCGCCTCCGCCCAGCTCGCAATATGCTGCTGGCCCTTCCACAGGTTTTCATAGAGGCCCTCGTAGCGCGCGATATAGTCGGCCGCACCACCGGGCGCGTTCAGGTCGATGGTCTCGAAAGGTCCCATGAAAGCCCAGCGCAGCCCCAGACCATCGCGAATGCCGATATCGACATCCTCGACCCCGGCATAGCCTTCGGCAACGAGCCGAAAAGCCTCCTGTAGTAAAGCACCTTGCAGGCGGTTCATCACGAAGCCGTCAATCTCCCGCTTCATCATGATGGGCGCGTGCCCGGCAGCCCGCATGAAATTGCCAGACCGCTCCACCACCTCCGGCGCCGTCCATGGCGCGGGAACCACCTCGACAGCCGGGATAAGGTAGGGCGGATTGATCGGATGGATCACCAGACAGCGATGCCGCCCCGGCAAACTCTCCGTAAAAGCCGACGGCAAAAGCGCCGAGGTCGAACTGGCGAGGATCGTGTCTGGTCCCGCCGCGGCATCAAGCTCGCGAAACACAGCGATCTTGGTCTCGATCCGCTCGGGAGTATTCTCCTGCGCATGCACCGCGCCCTCAAGGGCCGCGGCGAGATTGCGCGCAGGTCTGATGCGGTTGCGCACCTGCTCGGGCGTATGGCCGCTGAGCAAGTCGTTGCGCGCGAGATCCTCCAACACCGAATCGACGTAGGCAACGGCTGCCTGCGCCGCGCCATCTTGAGCATCATGCAATGCCACCTCGTAGCCGGCACGTGCGAAGCTGATGGACCAGGCGCGCCCGATGAGCCCGCTACCAATCACCGCGACCTTTTCGACCATCTCACCGTTTCCTTATCGTCTCAACACGGTCGCCGCCGTCAACGTGTCTGCCGTTCGCGCAAAGCAAGAACCGCGCCCAAAACAACCAAGCCGAAGATGATGTCCCGGACGGCATGCGGCAAGTTCGTGCCGTCGAGCAGAGTCTGCAGAGCCGTCAGAAGTAGCGCGCCTCCCAACATGCCGAGATAGTGGCCACGACCGCCGGTGATAAGCGTCCCGCCCACTACCACCACGGCAATCGAGGGCAAAAGGTAATCATCTCCCATGCCGAGACTGGCTTGGCCGCTAAAGCCGGTCAGCAGTACACCGACGAGCGCCGAACAAACACCGCTCAGCACATAGACCAGAACCAACGTGCGCGGCACATTGACGCCCGACAGCCGCGCGACAGTCACGCTATTTCCAATCGCATAGACGCGCCGCCCGAAGACCGTGCCACCCAGCAGAAAGACCGCCCCGACGATGAACAACACGACGAAGACCACGACGGGCGCAATGCCAGTGATCTTGCCGGTCAGGAACCAATGCAGTCCGGATGAGGAAAACCCATCCGGCGTGCCATTGCTGTAGACCAGCGCCGCACCCTGCAGAATGCCGTTCATTGCAAGCGTAATTACGATTGGTGGGAGCCCCAGCACCACGATTCCGAGACCATTGACCGTGCCAATCAGCGCACCCAGCACCAGAACCGCCGGCACAACCCAGAGCGATGCCTCGTTCGAGCCGCGGATCATTCCGGCCGCCAGGATGCCGCAAAAGCCGATCACCCAGGGAACCGAAAGATCCAACCCGCCAGTCAGGATCACCGTGCCCTGCCCGAGCGCCAGAATGATGAGAAAAGAACTTAGCACGATAAGCGAATTGTAATACGACCAGTGCTCGACTGTGTCCGGCCGCACGATCGCCGTCGCGACCAGTACTCCGGCGACACAGACATAGGCCGGAAGCGCAAAGCGCAGGCGCTCCCGGTTGCGTTGCATCCAACTGACGTTTGGTGCTCGCAACGCCGCTGCCGAGCGTGAAAGCTCAACATGAACGGGCGCCCCGCCCCACTGGATCTGCGACGGCAGCAAGCCCGCTCGCCACCCCCGAAACCAGCGGCGCATGGAGCCGACGCCTTGCGCAAGTGGCGCGTCCTTGTGCAGGGCCGAGACCAGCACGGCAAGGATCAGTACAACGCCTTCGGCAACCGAGCTGTAATAGGCGGATACATTCAGGGCCAATAGGATATTGACCATCAGCATCAGGGTATAGGCGCCAAAAATCGCCCCAATCAGGCCACCCCGTCCGCCACCGAGAACCGTGCCACCGAGCACCACGGCGGCAAAAGTCTCGAGCACCAGAGGGTCCCCGATCAGGGGATCGCCAGCTCCGGTCTGAGCACTGATGAAGATACCCGCCCCACCATAGAACATCCCGGCCACGACATAAGTGAGGAATTTCGTCCGACGCACAGGGATGCCGGTAGAACGCGCGGACTCCTCCTCGCTGCCTATAGCGTAAATGCTGATACCGAAGCGCGTGCCCTTGATCGCCAGCCAGACCACAACCGCAAAGGCGATCACCAGCAGCGCAGCGGGTAAGAAATTAGGGATCGCGGCGCCGGTGAAGAAGTTCTTGAAGCCATCGGGAATCGATCCGCCCGGTGAATCCAGCACCAGGACGGTGACGCCCCGCACGAGGAACATCGAGGACAACGTGACAACGATCGGTTGCAATCCCAGAAAAGCCACGAAAAAGCCGTTGAAAGCGCCGACGGCCCCACCCACGGCGAGGCCAAGAACGCCGACCCCAACTTCCGAGCCGATCCCCGTGCCCATATGCGTCGCCAGCACAACATTGACGAGCGACACGACCGAGCCGACCGAAAGATCAAAGCCGCCTACAAGAATGACGAGCGCCTGCCCCATCGCTGCGAGCGCTAGCGTGGCACCGCCGCTCGCCATGAAACTCGCTTCGAAATAGCCGAAGGAACCGCCGCTGAAAATCGTCGAGACAAGGAAGAGCGCGGTGAATACCGCGACGATGATCAGCACGCCGCGATTTCGGCGCAGGAAGAGGACAGCGCTGGAACTTCGCGGCGCGACACCCGATGGCGGAGCGGATCGCACCACGGCGGAGGTCATGACGCCAATTCCATCACGGCGCGGTTCGGCTCGATTTCACCCAGCGCCGGCCGCATGATGGCCTCTTCGTCAATTTCATCTCCGACCAGCTCGCACACAACCTGGCCGCCATACATAACGAGCACGCGGTCACACAGATTTACTAACTCAGGGACCTCGCTGGAACAGAACAACACCGCACCTCCAGCCTTGGCGAAATCGCGAATCAGAACATAGATTTCGTGTTTGGTGCCGACATCGACGCCGCGCGTCGGATCGTACATCAGCATGACCCGGCTTTCCGCAAGCAACCACTTGGCGATCGCGATCTTTTGCTGATTACCTCCGCTGAACGCCGAGACACGCGTATAAAGCGCTCTTTCCTGCACCTGAACGACATCCAGCACACGCGCGACCGCGCTGGCCTCCGCTTTCTTGTCGATGAGGCCAAAACGACTCCGCCGCTCCAGTGTCGGAAGTGAAACGTTGCTCTGCCCGTCTAGCTTGAGAAGAAGCGCCTCGGTCTTGCGGTCTTCGGGAACCATGCTGATCCCGATCTGCGCGCACACCGCGTCGCCCGGGGAGGACAGCATCACTGGCTTTCCGGCTACCTCGATAACGCCGCCGGTTGGCTGCGCCGCGCCGAAACACGCCTGGAAAAGCTCCAATTGCCCCATTCCTTGCAGACCGGCAATTCCAAGCACCTCACCGGGCGCAAGCGAGAATGACACGTCACGCACCTTGCCCTCTACGCTCAGGCTCTTGGCCGCGAGCGCTGGCGTCGCGCCCAAGACGGCGGTAGAAATGCGCGGCGGAAAAGTTGCCGCAAGCGAGCGGCCGATAATCATCTGGATGAGTTCATCTTCCTTGACCTCATCGACGCGCCCGGCTCCGACATCTTTGCCGTTCCGCAGAACCGTGAGATGCTCGCAGAACAGCCGCACCTCCGGCATGCGATGCGAGATGAAGATGATCGTGATGCTTTGCGCCTTCAGCCGTGCGATTAGATCGCCTAACCAATCGATATCACGTCCTGACAAAGTGGACGTCGGCTCATCCAACAGCAGAATCCTCGGCCGCCGAAAGACGGCCCGCGCAATCTCCACCTTCTGCCGCGAGGAAAGGCTCAGCTCCGACATCTCCCTGCGCGGATCGATATCCTCGAGGCCCAAACTGGCCAGATGCTCGTTAACTAACCGAAGACCTTCCCGCTTGCGCACCTGACCGAGGGTCGAAACGGGTTCGTATAGCAGCAGCATATTCTCCGCGATTGTGAGGTCGCGGATTTGGGTCATTTCCTGGAACGCGGTCTGGATGCCGAGCGCGTGGGACTGGCGCGGCGAACGAAGCGCGCAACTCTCGCCGAATACCTTGAGAACGCCGGCATCCGGCTGGACCAGCCCACTCAGCATCTTGACCGTGGTCGATTTTCCCGCGCCGTTCTCGCCGAGCAGCGCATGCACTGTTCCCGCGCGCACCGAGAAAGACATGCCGTCGAGAGCGACCGTCGCGCCATAGACCTTCCGGATGTTCTCGGCGGAAATGGCGATATCGACCGTCATGCCCGTAGCCCTCTCAAGCAATTCGGCGAGGCCGACGTCTCACTCCTCCGGTTTGCCGGTGAGCGCGCCTTGCACGCCTACCTCAGGAACGTCGGGAGAATAGACAGAAGCGAACCAGCCGGGATTGGGGATCAGCGACGGCTTGAAGACGTTGCAACCCGCCCTCATTTCCGCCCAGCTTCCGGTCTCACAGAGTTTGATGTTGTCGTTAGTGACCAAATTCTGTTCGATCACCGTCAGCTTCGGAATATCTTTTCCCTCAAGCTTCTCGACGACGCGCTTGAGCGCGAGCGCACCGGAGAAGTTTTGTGAACCAGAAGACATGCGGTGTGCCCCCATCGGGCGGTAACTGCCATTTGCCCCATCGACCTGAGTGCCGGCGGGCAGCATCTGCAAACGGCCACCATTGGAGGCTTCGCCGCCGCAAGGCCTAAGCTTGTCGTCGGCGATACCGGCTTCCTTCTGCATGGCATTCGCCGTGTAGCATCCAGCTTGCATCAGCACGCCGTCGATGCTGGTCCAGGGATGCGTGGCGATGATTTTCGAAAGCTCCGTGCGAGCCACCGCCTGGCTCCACATGCCATTCGCCTGAGCGACGATGTGAATATCCGGGTAGTTCTTCAGCACCTCCAACTCGCCCTGCTTGCGCAAGAGGTCCACGGAGGTTCCGGGCACACCATTGATCAGAACGATATTGCCCTTGCCATTCAGCTGTTTGACGAGCCAGTTGGCCTGGTTCTTCCCCCATAGAAGCTGGTCGATGTGAAAGTTATAGGCGCATGGCTCCGAGATCACGGAATCATAGGCAGCGACAATGACGCCGCGCTGACAGGCGTTCTTGACAACCGCGTTCAGCGCCGTGGGGGAGATCGGGTAGACCAGAATGGCATTGGCGCCAGCCTGCACCATGCTGTTGATCTGCTGGATCTGGCGCTGGGCATTTGGCCCGGCAACCTGAATGCGGAGGTCAACCTTGTCACGCAAAGATTTCGACGCCGCCATCGCCCGGATTTCGTTCTCGGCCTCCGCCTGCCAGTCGTTGCCGATGTAGCTCATGCTCAAAAAGATTTTGAGCTTCTTGTCGGCTGCGTGGCTCGGCGCGGCTAACCCGGCGGTGATTGCCGCACTCATTGCGAGAGGCAAAAGGCCCCGAGCGATCATCTTGTGAAGACGCATCGTCTTTTTCTCCCCTGTCCCGGCGCCCGGGCTCTTGCAATTTTTCACAGTCGTCCGAGCAACGTCCGAAATTGCTATTCTCGCTAAAACACCATACATGATGGTTGTCGTCAACGTGGATCGATCTGTGATCACACGCAGCGGCAGAGACGCTTCGGCGACAGGGAGCAGAAAAGCGTGACGACCAGCATTACCGCTGTCGATGTCACCACGGTGCAGGAGCGTGTTTACCGCGAGTTGCGTGGCGCACTGCAGCAAGGGCGGCTGGTCTCAGGGCAATCGATGACCGTTCGCGCCCTCGCGCGCGCTGTCGGCACCAGCGAAATGCCTGTCCGCGAAGCGCTTCGCCGGCTCATCGCCGAAGGTGCGCTGATCCAGGCACCGAACCGCTCGTTTCAGGTCATTCCGATGACTCCCGACCGGCTGGTGGAACTCACCCGCGTACGTGTGGCGCTTGAGGGCATGGCGGCCCGCCTCGCGACAACGAATGTGGATCAAGAACTTATCGAAACCCTCACGCGACTGAATGCCGAGATGCGCGAGGCGATCGAGCCCACCCGCGCCGACGATGTTTTGCGCGCGAACCAGGAGTTTCATTTCACGATCTACCGCGCGGCGAAGTCGCCGCAGCTTCTCGAATTGATTGACATGCTTTGGCTCCGCAGTGGCCCTTATCTCGCCGATATGTTGCGGGGGCGCATGGACGCGCGGGAGATCTTTCGTCGGGGAACGGTTGTGCATGGCCGGCTAATCCGGGCGATGGCGCGACAGGACGCGGATGGCGTCGCCCGCGCGCTCACGCTGGACATGGAGCGCACGGCAGAATTCTCGATGAAGCACCTCACCGCAACGGCGACGCGGCCACGAAGAGCCGCGATTGCCGCTTAGGCATTGCTTCTCAGTTTTCCGGCGGCGAGCGATAGGTTTCGAAGTTGCCGCAGACCCCGACCGACTGGCCGGAAACATGCGGCGCCCGATCGGAGGCGAGGAAGATTGCCATATCCGCGATCTCGACCATCTCGACCATGCTGTGCATCGAAACATTGTGCAGCACCATCGGGAGATATCGCTCGTAGCTCACACCACGAGCCTTGGCTTGTTCCTCGAACACTCGCCTTGAGCGTGGCCCGTTGACGACGCCCGGCAGAATCGCGTTGACGCGAATATTGAACGCCCCGAGTTCGATCGCGAGCACATCTGTGAACCCGCGGACGGCGTATTTGCTGGTCGAATAGGCCGATCGCAGTGGCATGCCCATTCGCCCGGCGGTCGAGGACAGATTGAGGATAACGCCGCTATTCTGTTTCTTCATTAATGGAATCGCGCGCCGGGCCATGTAGAATCCGCCGGTGACATTGACGTCGATCGTCTGCGCCCATTCCGTGTCCGTGACATCCTCCACCATCTTCGTCGGACCTGAGACACCCGCATTATTGACCAGAATGTCGATGCCGCCGAGTTCGGTCTCGATGCGGTCGAACATCGCGCCTACCTGTTCGGACTTGGAGACATCGGCGCGCATCGCGGTCAGCGAGGGGTGGTGACCGTCCAGCTTCGCGAGCGCGGCCTCATCTACGTCACAGACGAAAACGCGCGCGCCCTCGTCGAGAAACCGCTCGGCGATTACGCGGCCGATACCCGCGGCGCCCGCACTGATAACGACACGTTTGCCCGTCAACCCGAGATCCATGAGATCCTCCCCTGACTTATCCGCCTTGCTGCACCGCAGCGCGGATGACGCCCGATTTCAGCCGGGACTTCGTGAATGCCATGCCACGCGGTGGCGATGAGCGTCAATGCTGCGCAATGGGAGATAGGCGATGTGTGATCACAGGGCTTGGAAATGCCCGGCTCCGCCGGTATCCTCGCTCCCAAGAAAACGTATGCAAGCGGCCTAAATCCGTGCGACGAGAAATAGGGAGCAGCGTCATGGTCGATATCCGCCTCTTGGTGGACTCACGCAACCATCTCGGCGAGGGTCCCTTATGGGACGTTGAGGAGCAGCGTCTATACTGGATCGATAGTTCAGCGGCTGAAATCTGGAGCTGCAAATCGGATGGCAGTGATGTGAAGCTTTTCTACGTTCCCTCCCATATCGGCTCTATGGCATTGCGTGAAAAGGGCGGCGCCGTGCTCGCTCTCGCTAATGGCTTCAGCCTGTACGATTTTGAAACGCAACGACTCACTCATATTGGCGACCCGGAAGCCGATGAGCCCGAGAACCGGCTGAATGACGGCAAGGTCGATCGTCGTGGGCGTTTTCTCGCGGGCTACATGTCCTATGACCACGATCGGCAAGATGCGAACCGAGGTCAGCGGCCCGTCAGAAACTCCGCGTTGTATCGTTTGGATCCCGACCTCTCCATCCACCGGCTCGATGGCGGCATTAAATGCTCGAACGGTCCCTGCTGGAGCCCTGACAACCGTACCTTCTATTTCTGCGATTCCTACGACAACGTCATGTACGCTTATGACTATGACATCGAGAGCGGCGAAGTAAGCAACCGGCGAGTCTTCGCCGATACCTTGAACTATCCTGGCACCTTCGACGGCTCGACAGTGGACTCGGAGGGCTATATCTGGAATGCGCATGTCTTCGGCGGCCGCATCATTCGCTATGCGCCTGATGGAAGCATCGATCGCATGGTTCCCTTCCCGCTCCGCAACCTGACGAGCGTCATGTTCGGCGGCCCCAATCTCGACATTCTCTACGTCACCAGCATGGGCCGACCCATTAAGGGCATTCCACAGCGAGAGCCGCATGCCGGCGGTGTCTATGCCGTGCACGGCCTCGGTGTGAAGGGCTTGCCCGAACCCCGTTTCGCCGGCTGATTGCAGGAAGCAGGAGAACACGATGAAGGTCACGAAACTCGCGGACGGTCTCGGCTGGCCCGAAGGTCCGTCGGAGCTCTCAGATGGTCGAATCATTTTCGTCGAGACCTATCGCAGCCAGGTCTCGGTTTGGGAAGAAGGCCGCGGCGTCTCGCGTTTCGCCTATGTGGGTGGCGGCCCCAACGCTGTACTCGCGGCGAGCGACGGCTGTTGCTACGTCACCCAGAATGGTGGCGTCATTGGGCCGTGGCGAGCCGTCGATCGGCGGCCGCCTTGCATCCAGCGCGTGACGCCAGAGGGCAAGGTCGAGATTCTCGCGACCCAGATCGATGGTCATGAGCTACGCGCACCAAATGATTTGGCTTTTGGACCGGACGGCACATTGTATTTCACCGATCCCGGTGGCCCGTTCGACCCAGTAAACCGGCCGGATCGCTCGCGCCTTTTCGCGATGAAGCCGGATGGAACGGGCCGACTTCTGGAGGAGTTGGAACCCGTCTATTCCAACGGCATCGTGGTCGAAGCCGACGGCAGCATCGTTTGGGTGGAGAGCTATACCGGCGCGGTGAAACGGCGTGGTACGGATGGCCGCATCACGCAACTCTGCATCCTGCCGGAGAAGGGCAAGCCTGATGGGCTGAAGGTTGCGGCCAACGGCGACCTCTACGTCACGGCACTTATCGCTGAGGGCATTGATGTCGTGGCGCCAGATGGCAGCTATCGCTATCTCCTCCCCGTCGGGCGCGTTCCAACCAACTGCCTCTTCGTCGGCCGCAAACTATATGTGACGGATGGCGGCCATCTAGGTCTGTCGCCGGATCCCGAAATGGCCGGCGCGCTGTGGCAGGTGGACCTCGGCGATGTCGAGGGCATGCCGCTTTTCCCAGGCGGGATCGCGCGGCACGTCATCGCTGGCTGAACACGAAACACGCGGCGCCACAAGGAAGACCGAATGTCTTACACAATAGAACGCGTTCTCGACTGTGAAAATCATCTTGGCGAGGGTCCGATCTGGGATGTCGAGGAGGGCAAGCTCTATTGGGTGGACGGCACAGGGCGGCGCGTGGGGAAGCCCGCGATCTGGCGTTACGATCCGCGCGACGGCAAGATTGAGAACTGGCGCCTGGATCGGGACGTCGGCGCGATGGTGCTTGGCCGCGATCGAAACGCGGTTCTCGCCCTTGATGACGGTTTCTATTTCTTCGACTTCACCACCGGGAAAACCGAGCTGATCGGGCTCGTGGATGAGGAACAGCCACGCACGCGCCTGAACGACGGAAAATGCGACCGGCGCGGCCGGTTCTTCGCCGGCGGGATGGACGACAAGGAGGAGCTGAAGATCTGCGGTCTTTGGCGCCTCGACCCCGATCTCTCCATCACGAAAGTAGATGGCGGCATCATCTGCTCGAACGGTCCTTGCTGGAGTCCGGACGACAAAACCTTCTACTTCGCGGATACCTTCCAAGAAGAAATCTGGGCCTACGATTACGACCTCGCAACAGGCGTGCCCTCGTCCCGGCGGCTTTTCGCCAGTACGAAGGATGATGCGGGCGTCGCTGATGGCTCGACGGTGGATGCCGAAGGCTATCTCTGGAATGCGCAGTTGATTTCCGGAGATCTCGTTCGCTATGCGCCCGACGGAACGGTGGACCGCCGCATTTCGATGCCGGTCAAGAATATAACCAGCGTCAACTTCGGCGGTCCCAACCTCGATGAGATCTACGTCACCTCCATGGCGCGCGTTAAACACCCGGCGGTGCACGATCACTTCGCGGTCGAGGCGAAGCCGCAATTCGGGGCCGGAAGCCTGTTCCGCATACGCGGGCTTGGGATTCGAGGCGTGCCGGAGCCCCGCTTCGCGATCTAATCCGTCGGGCGCGCTAGCCCTTCTTGCGAAGCGCCCGCACGAAACGTGACCCCGTCTCGGCAAATCCGGTGGCGAGGCAGAATGCCGATAACGTCGGCTCCTCGCCAGCCACCGCGAGTTCCAGCACATCGCATCCCGCGACCCTTGCCGCTTGAGATGCGGCTTTCAGCAATAGCCGGCCGATTCCACGGCGTCGCTCATCCGGGCCGACCAACAACGTGGTGATCTGCGCTGTTGGCTGCTCCGCGCCCAGCGTCCGGTACCAATGCACCACCACCAACCCGCTCGGCGGTCCCCATTCCAGCGCGACCAAGGCTGCCCCGGGCCATTGATGAAGCGCATCCAGCCGATCCGCCAATACACGCGTTTCGACAGGATGACCGGCCACACTCAGAAGCTCCGCAAGCCCCGGCGCCTCGGCGCCTGTGGCAGCGCGGATTTCCAATCCGTATCGAGTGGTCACCTCAGCCCTCCGCCATCGCCCGCGGCCAGCCTAGCCGCGGGCGATGAGCGGCGCCAAGCTCGGCGAATGCTCAGCCCCGCCAAGCCGAACCGCGAATCACACTGCAGAAGTTGCCCCGCGTGAAACTGGGGTCCTTATCCGCGAGAACATCCGCCTTCACATTGCCGAAGGTGGTGTCCGGCTTGTGCTTGATACCATCATAGAAGGTCTGGATGATTTCCTCCTTGAACTTCGTCTCGCGCGGATGGGCATGCACCACCGCCTCACGTTCTTCCGCGCTGTATTCGGGATAAGTCAGCCCAAGCACATCCATTTCGACGCCGGCGGTGACCAGCGCAACAACTGGATGCATATGCTGCGGAATGCCGGGCGTGGTGTGCAAGGCAATCGCCGTCCAAACCGTGTCGAGATCCTGCTGCGCGATACCATGCCCGCGCAGGAAATCCCGCGCAGCATTGGCACCGTCGACCTCGAAACGCTCATGCGCGCTGCTGTGCTGATGCGTCAGCCCCATGTCGTGGAACATCGCACCCGCATAGAGCAGTTCGGGGTCGAAACGCAGCCCGCGATGCTTTCCGGCAAGCGCGCCAAAGTAATAGACCCGGCTCGAATGATGAAACAGCAGCGGCGTCTCCGTATCCTTCACTAGCTCAGTGATCTCGCGTGCCAGTTTGCTATCGGGGATGGTCACCCCTTCGATCGACAGGCTCATTGGATCTCTCCTTGAAAGCTGCCGCTACAATTACGCCGCTACTGACACGTCCGCAATTGACGTAAACAGTCATTCTCTGCCAGATAGCGGCGAAACCGGCCATGGCGATCGATATGACGAAGACGGTCATCCTTCTTGCAGTCCCGGGGGTGCAGCTCCTCGACGTCTCCGGCCCGCTTGACGTCTTTGCCGAGGCGAATGTCCAGGCCGGACGCGCGGCCTATCGGACGTTCGTCGTCGCGACCGAGCCCGGGCCGATCCGCAGCGCCTCGGGGGTGCGCCTGCTGCCCGACCATGTCGTGGGCGAGGCGGCCAGCCGAAGCGCTGACACCCTACTCGTCGCGGGGTCTCCTCACATGCACGAAGTTGCACCCGATCCAGCCGTGCTCGCCTGGCTGCGTGAGGCCACCGCCGAGGCCCGCCGCTATGGCTCCGTTTGTAGCGGCGCTTTCCTCCTCGCGGCGGCAGGACTGCTCGAGGGCCGGCGCATCACCACCCATTGGGCAGTCGCCGAGCAGCTCGCGCTGGCCTATCCCGGCGTTATTGTCGATACCGATGCCATCCACCTGCGCGACGGCCGCCTCCGCACCGCCGCTGGTGTTACCGCCGGGCTCGATCTCGCGCTGTCGCTCGTGGAGGAGGATCTCGGCCGCGCCATCGCCATGAAAGTCGCGGCGCAGCTCGTTATGTTCTTCAAGCGCCCCGGCGGCCAGTTGCAATTCAGCCGGCGTGGCGAGGCCGCGCCTGCCGGCCGCTCGGTCTTGCAGGAGGTGCAACGCTGGGTCGCGGCCAATCCCGCCGCCGATCACACGGTCGCGCATCTCGCTGCCCGAACCGGCCTTAGTCCGCGCCATTTCGCGCGTCTCTTCCGCCAGGAAGTCGGCATGACGCCCGCCGCCTGGACCGAAGCCGCCCGCGTCGCCGCCGCGCGACGGCGCCTGGAAGACGGGCACGAACCGCCGAAGCAGGTCGCGGCCCTCTGCGGCTTCGCCGATGCCGACACGCTCCGCCGCGCCTTTGTCCGGCAGGTGGGAGTGACGCCTGCCGAATATCGGAAGCGCCATGGCGGGACGATAGCAGCCACAAGCGCTGCGCCCGGCTTTGGCAACCCCACCGAGAGGGTCTAATCTGCGCCCCAAGCCGGAGGAACCACCATGGACGACGTCCGCCCCACCAAGCCCGTATTCGACTGGGCCGATCCCTTTCTTCTCGATGACCAGCTGACGGAAGAAGAGCGCATGGTCCGTGACACCGCGCGGGACTTCGCGCAGGAACGGCTTCAGCCCGGTATCCTCCAGGCCTATCGCGACGAGGCTTTCGACCGCAATCTAATGGCGGAAATGGGTGCGCTCGGCCTGCTCGGCCCCACCATCCCGGTCGAATATGGCGGCGCCGGCCTCGGCTATGTCTCCTACGGCCTGGTGGCGCGCGAAGTTGAGCGCGTGGACAGCGGTTATCGCTCGGCGATGAGCGTGCAGTCCTCGCTCGTCATGTATCCGATCTACGCTTATGGCTCCCCGGCCCAGCGCGAGCGCTACCTGCCCCGGCTGGCCACCGGCGAATTGGTCGGCTGCTTTGGCCTGACCGAGCCGGATGCGGGGTCCGACCCCTCCGGCATGCGCACCCGCGCCGAGAAGGTCGCGGATGGCTATCGGCTGACCGGATCGAAGACCTGGATCAGCAACAGCCCCTTCGCCGATATCATGATCGTCTGGGCGAAATCGGCGGCGCATGACGGCGCCATCCGCGGCTTCATCCTCGAACGCGGCATGGCTGGCCTCACCACCCCCAAGATCGAGAACAAGCTCAGCCTGCGCGCCTCGGTCACTGGTGAGATCGTGATGGACGGCGTCGTGGTGCCCGAGGAAAACCTGCTGCCCGGCGTCTCGGGCATCAAAGGCCCCTTCGGCTGCCTCAACCGCGCGCGTTACGGCATTTCCTGGGGTGTGATGGGCGCCGCCGAATTCTGCTTTGCCGCGGCCCGGCAGTATACGCTCGACCGCAAGCAATTCGGCCGCCCGCTGGCGGCAACTCAGCTCGTGCAGAAAAAGCTCGCGGATATGGAAACCGAGATCGCGCTGGGTCTGCAAGCAGCGCTCCGCCTCGGCCGCTTGTTCGAGGAAGGCAAGCTGGCGCCCGAGGTCATCTCGCTCGTCAAGCGCAACAACTGCGGCAAGGCGCTGGATATCGCGCGGGTGGCGCGGGACATGCACGGCGGCAACGGCATTTCCGCCGAGTTCCACGTCATGCGGCACGCCATCAATCTCGAAACCACCAATACCTATGAGGGCACGCATGACATTCACGCCCTGATACTTGGCCGCGCCATTACAGGGATTGCAGCGTTCTGATGCGCGCCCTTGCATCACTGACCGCTCGCGACTGGAATCAGCGGCCCCGACAAACGCGATGACCGCTAAACCTCTCGCCGGGGTTCGCGTTCTCGAACTCGCCCGCATTCTCGCTGGACCTTGGGCGGGACAATTGCTCGCCGACCTCGGCGCCGAGGTCCTCAAGGTTGAGCGGCCGGGTGTCGGCGATGATACGCGCCACTGGGGCCCACCCTTCGTCACGGCCGGGGATGGCAGCGCCCTTGGCGCCGCCTATTTCCATGGTACCAATCGCGGCAAGCAAGGCATCGCGATTGATTACGAGACCGAAGAGGGACGGGCCGAGGTGCGCCGTCTCGTCGCGGAGTCCGATGTGCTGATCGAGAACTTCAAGGTCGGCGGCCTCGCGAAATACGGCCTCGACTATGCGTCGCTCAGCGCCGTGTATCCGCGCCTGATCTATTGCTCCATCACCGGCTTCGGCCAAACCGGTCCCTACGCGCCGCGCGCCGGCTACGACTTCATGATCCAGGGCCTCGGCGGAATCATGGATCTAACTGGTGAGCCTGACGGCGAGCCGCAGAAGATGGGCGTCGCCTTCGCGGATATCTTCACCGGCGTCTACAGCGTCGTCGGCATTCTTGCGGCCCTGCGCCAGCGGGATGTCACCGGGCGCGGCGCGCATCTCGACATGGCCTTGATGGATTGCATGGTCGGCGTGCTCGCCAACCAGGGCATGAATTATCTCGTGAGCGGCACGGCACCGAAGCGCATGGGCAACGCCCATCCCAATATCGCACCGTATCAGACGCTGCCGGTCTCGGATGGACATATCATCGTCGCTGTCGGCAATGACAGCCAGTTCCAGGCCTTCTGCCGCGTACTGAACGCGCCGGAGATTGGCGCAGATCCCTATTACGCCACCAATCCCCTGCGCGTCGGCCACCGCTCCGCGCTGACGGCCGCGCTGACAGCGCATACGCTACGGTTCGACCGAGACACCTTGCTCACGGCGTTGAGCGCGGTCGGTGTACCGGGCGGTCCCATCAACACGGTCGCGGATGTCTTCGCCGATCCCCAAGTCATCGCGCGCGGCATGCTGTTGTCGCTGACCGACGGCATTCCCGGCATCGCGAGCCCCATCGTGATGGATGGCGAGCGGTTGGTGTCGGATAGAGCGAGCCCCAGACTCGCATGATACAAATATCGATGCTCATGGCGCGCTAAGCACTCGCGAGCCTCAATGGCTTCTCAGCCCTGGGAAAGCATCAAGATGAAAGCCGCCACATTGTCGGGATTGTGCACCTCGTACCCCGGTGGCACGGGGTTGGTAAGATACCGCAGACCACCGCCAGCATGGAAGTATGGCCAGTCTATATATCCATACTCCCCAAACCCTGCGTATTGGTGACATGCCTCATGCACGATGGTGCGCATCGCATCATGGGGGAAGTCCCTGAGATATTCGCGCGAGAGACACATAGCACTGGTATGTTCTAGTCGTCCGGTCATCGGATTGACGATTGAGCTGTTTCCGTAGTGCTGGGGCGCATAGCCTGCCAACCCCGCAATGTCGTGCGACCTCACAAGGTTAATGCGATGCGGGCCTGTGAGGCCAGCAGCGATTGATCCGACGACTCCTGAGATGTGCGCGTATTCCGAAGGCGTCATGCCCATCGGGTGGGTGCCGAAGCACTGATTCGCGATGGCGTTTAGTCGGGGATGGGGATATCTTTGAAGTCTTTGCGAGGCGATCCCGCACCGTGTCCAGGCTTCGGCATCAAGATGCGCAAGGTTCATCACTTCAGCCTGAGAAACTGGCTCACCGCTCAAATCTTCACCGATCGACAGGTGTCCGTAGTTCAGGACGCGCCAAGGCTTCTGCGCAAGATGGTGGGTCACCGCTGGATTGCCGTCGGGAGGAGGAGTGTGCGTTAACGGCTTCGCACGTGGCGGCTTAGGCGACGCAGAGCGAATAGAGGGCGAATGCCGAGCGATAGCCTCGGCGAATGACTTGCCGCCACCCTGCGCTTGATCATTCTGAGAATGAGGTCGCGTTACCGCTGTTCGTTCCGTCGCACTCAAGACAGTCATAGCTTTTTCCCGGGATCTCTTTTTCTCAGTCTCAAGATAGCAATCGGCATCCCGAAGCCACAATGCACCCTACCGTTTGATACAAGACATCGCCGTTAAGTCCCGCGCCGATGCGGTCGGCAATGAGGCATGCGATGTTCCGCACGCTACGCACGCGTCCGATACCGCAACTCGATAGCCTGAAATTTCTCTTTTGCCGCTGTGAAGCTCCCTCCGGTCCGAGACCCGACGTCTCGACGCCGGCTTCAATCATTGCGGAGTCATGGACCCTCGACGCGAGGTGTGGCTTCAATAGCCCGACGTTGAGCTTCGGCCGCGTCGCGACGCACCGCCGACAGGTCCTGGCGAGTGATCGGATCGTCTTTAAGATTGCAGCGAATCGAAAGAGATCCACCCCTTGGAAACGGCCTCGGTGCAGAAGTTTCCACGGTTTTCGGCTGAGTGTGGAGCCTACTGATATTTCACCATCCACCGGCAGCAACACAGGCGCCAGCTGGTTCGGCGTCCGGAGCCGCCGCCCGACCTGCGGTGACATAGAGCTGTCGGCCGCTGTAAACCCTCTCTGCGCCGCGTTCCATTGATCACGCGGCTTTGCCACAACACGCTTGCCGAACGTGTGCGCTGCGTCTCTAGCACTCCCCGTTGTCGAAACTTGCATCGGCGGCCTCTTGTCGTGATCCAAGCGACACTAGGCAACACTTTTCGTTCCCAGCCGAGCCCATCATCCCCATACGACGATCGCTAATATAGGCTCCAATGCACTACGCAAGAAGGACCGCATAGGCCGAGCTGATATAAAGACGAAATCGCGCTTCCTTGAGGAAAGATCCTCCTCACGTAGCTTGAGTGAGGCATCTTCCGGTCAGTCGGCGCGGCGAGGTTTCGTTGATCCACAAATCAACGCGCGCCGCATGTTGCTGTCGCCGAACGGCGGCGTTCGGACATCGCCAGCCTCCTCGTGATCCCTGGCAACCGAATGATGTCGAACATAGCGAATCACGCCTTACCCTGACCGCGAGATAAGCGCTCATTGCTCGCATCCTAAGCCGGCACGCACACAATTCAAAGCTATAGGCTGCGGCCGCTCTCTATCCAATACGATGGGCGAAGGCAGCGATGCTGTCTGCATTGTTCGTAAATTTTTTTGTCTTTCCGAGATATTTCACGATGTCATGTTCAAGAAATTGCCTTAGGTCAAGATACGCCTTGTCTTCCGTTCCTATACAATGAGACGCCTCGTGAAGCAGCGCGAAGACCACCTTTTCCACCGAGCATGGCTCGCCTAAAAGCTCTCGCGCCAAGTATATTTCGCCTCGCCGCGCCATACCGAGCGCGTCGTCGATCTGGCTACTACTACAGAGCTTCACCGTGAAAGGCCCAAGCATACCCTCGGCAATGCTGTCATACTTACTAGCCAGATGCACCTTGTCCATCGCCGATGGACCCTTGGGCCCAAAACCGAAAATCTCCATGCCAGACTCAATCATTTCTTTGTTCCAAGGACCCATGATTCGCCTCGCGGTCTTCTCCGCGCGCTTCTGGGCATCGACCGTGGCTTTGTACGCGACCGCGCCTTCCTTTGGTGCAATTGGTCTCTCATCGGAATCATGGACGATCACGAGGGGGCCATTCGGAAGCTCGCCTCCATAGAGAGCTCGCCACCGATTGTGGATGTATTTATGCGCCGACGCAGCAGATGCCGGTGGTTGCAGCGGCGCCCCGATCCGTTGTCGGCTCGGTCCGCTACCCCTTGGTTCAACTCGCGGCGATACGGGGTCGCGAACGGTCGCGGACTTCCTCTCCGCCGCGTTCCATTCTCCCTCATGGTCTGCCGCACAAAGCCTGCCGGATGGGGACGCGACGCTGTCCCCACGAGCCGCTGTCCCAATCTGCATCACCGCTCTCTTCGTCATGACCGGTGCTGCAATTATCACTTTCAGATCGTGGCCGATCCCATCAACCGCACCCGGCCGCCTCTGATTTCATCGATCCGATGAAGCAATAATGCAGACCCGCACTGGCTGGCGCGATACACATACAAATTCACTCTCCCCTGAGGAAAGGGTCCTCGTCACGTGGCCAAAACGCGCCCTGCCGCTTGGTGTAGGGAAGCGTCGCAAAATCCTGCGTCAGCGCGCCGGGCGAGGACGCATACAGCACCTCCCGCGCGATCGGCGCGAACCCCGCGTGAAAATGCTGGATCGACTTCACCACGATGATGCGGGAACCTGCAGTATCAAGACCCAAGGCGCTCATGCCCATCGGATGAAAAGTCTGAGTCCGCAGACTAATCAACACCAGATCGACACCCTGGCCACGCACCCAGGCGCAAGCACCCAGCGCTACCGGAGCATCGCCGAATAACTGCGTTCCGGAATCCGCCAAGCCCATCACAGTCACGCGCAAATCCACCGGATCGCCGGAAGCCTTCCCGCATTTACCACCGATCCGCAGATCGAGCGTCGCGCCCACCCCGGCTTCCATGCAAAACCGCACCGCCATCGGGTCCCAGAAATAGCCGAGCGCCACCTCCGACAAGCCACGCTCCAGCACGCGGCGCAGGAAGAAGGTGCTGTCGCCTGCCGCACCGCCGCCTGGATTATCCGCCACATCGGCAATCACCACCGGCCGCGACGGCAAACTTGGGGGAATGTCCAACGCCAGATCAAGCGCCGCATCGATGGTGAGGAAAGCCGGCGTGGTCTCCTTGCGCAGCGCGAACAACGCCTCGCCGTACTGCCGCGCTGTTGCCACCGCCAGCTCGGCATCGCCATCCGCGATCGCGAGCATCCTCACGCCAACATCGGCCACATCCCCCCAAGGGAAGCCATGCATGAGCGAAAGCGACAGCACCCCATCGCGGCCCTCGTGCGCGATCATGCGATCGACGAAACCGCGCATCGGCTGCGCGGTCGGCCGGAAGGTGCCGATCATGCGGCAATCGAAAACCGCCATCACCGGCTTCGTGCGCCCCTCCGCCGCATCCGCGATCAGCGTGAACAGGTGCTCCGCGCGCTCGGCGATATCGGTGTGCGGATACTCCTTGTAAGCGACTAGCACGGTCGCCGCCCGCAGCATCGCTTTGGTGAGATGGCAGTGGAGATCGAGCTCGGCGCCGACAGGCACGTCCTGCCCGACGATCGCTCGCACCTCCGCAAGCAGATCGCCCTCGCAATCATCATATCCGACCGCGACCATCGCGCCATGCAGCGCGAGCATCACCGCGTCAACCGGCACGGCCGCACGAAGATCCGCCAGAATCTCGTCGCGAAACGCCTCGTAAACCGCGCGCGTCGTGACGCCGCCAGGCTCGGCGTAGGCACAGAGGCTTTCGGCGACATCCCAACCAAGCGCCGCTGCCCTGTGCCGCCAGGCGTAAAGCTGCACGGAGCTATAATTCGCCGGCCGCCGCGTCGCATCGCCATGAGCAACGAAGCCCTCAGCGAAGCTGAGGGCACCGGTCGGAACCGCAACAAATGTGTTGGTTTCGGTATCCAGGCCGGCGATGAAAATCTTCATGCCGAGCCGTAGTGACAAAAACGCGCCGCCGTCAAAGGCGGCGAGACCTACTTGCCATAGGTTACGGTGAAAGAGGCTTTAGCGATCGTCGCGAAATGCAGGTAGTAGCCCACCTGCGCGCTGGGCGTGTCCCCATTCAGCGGAAGGCTTGGTTCCTTCAAGGCGTGAATCGTGAAGATGTAGTGATGCGGCGCGTCGCCCTCCGGCGGGCAGGGACCGCCATAGCCGGCACTACCGAAATCCGTCCGCGCCTCCACCGACCCCGCGGGCAAGCCGCTCTTTACCGGGTGGCTCGCGCCCTCGGGGATCGACGTCGCGCTGGCGGGAATATTGACCACCGTCCAATGCCACCAGCCGCTGCCGGTCGGCGCATCGGGATCATAAACCGTCAGGGCGAAGCTCTTGGTGCCTTCAGGCGCGCCGGACCAGTGCAACTCAGGAGAGACATTGCCGCCGGTACAGCCAAAGCTCGAGAAGACATGCTTCATCGGGCACTCGGCGCCGTCGGACAAGCTGTTGCTGGCCAGGGTAAATGTCATGCATGGGCTCCGGTAGGTCTGCCCCTACCCTCACGCGGCAGCGCCGAGCCCGTCAAGAGAGCGCGGCGTCAAGGCGCTCGGTGTCGCACCCTTTTCATGTTCGAGCAGCCAGACCTTTCGGACGATGCCGCCGCCATAGCCGGTTGGTGACGCATCAGCGCCGATAACGCGGTGGCAGGGCACCACAATCCCCACGGGATTGGCTCCGTTGGCCATGCCCACGGCACGATAGGCGGAAGGGCGGCCGAGCGTCGCGGCGAGGCGGCCGTAGCTCGTCGTAACACCTGGTGGAATCGTCCGCAGCGCAGTCCAGACCGCGCGCTGAAACGCGGTGCCCGCGGTTTCCACGGCAATGGCATCCAGCGCTGCCAGATCGCCCGCGAAGTAAGCAGCCAGCGGCTCACGAATCGCGGCGGGAGCAACGGCCGTCTCCAGCACTACGGCGCCGTAGTGCTGACGGAGCAGCCTGTGCATCCGCGGCGCATAGTCCTCGAAATCGAGTGCCCGTAGCCGGTTCTCCTCGAACACCAGGAGGATCGTGCCGAGTGGCGAGGCGAAGCGGTCAAGCGACAGCGTCTTCATGAGAAATCCTTTCGGGCGCCGGCGAAAGTCCCAGCGCCACCATCCAGAGGTGTGTTGCGGCATAGGCTCGCCACGGCCGCCATTGCTCCGCGCGCGCCGCCAGAGCCGTCGCGGGCAACCCAATCGCTCGCTGCAAGCCGACATCGCCGACCGGAAAAGCATCGGTCTCGCGCAGAGCGAAAAGCGCGATGCATTGTGCCGTCCACGGGCCGATGCCAGGCACCGCGCAAAGCCGCCGCTGGGCAATGTCCAGCCCGTCCCCGCGCATTAACAAACCGGGCGTCTCGACCACGGCGCGCGCCAGGTTGACGATCGCCGCTCCCCGCGCGCGCGGCATGTTCAGTGCCAGGCTGATGGCATCCGGCGCCACGGCCGCCAGAACGACCGCTGGCGGGAACAGCGCGGTCAAGCCAGCGACCCGCGTTTCGACCAAAGTGCCGAACTCCGTCGCGAGCCGCCCCGCCATCCGGCTACCTGCCGCGACACTGACCTGCTGGCCGAGGATCACCCGCACCGCCAGCTCGAAGGGGTCCCAGGCGCCCGGCACCCGCATGCCGGGTCGCAGCGTCACCAAGCCCGCCAGCGCCGGGTCCTGCCCAAGCCAGGCATCAATCGGCACGGGGTCGGCACCGAGGTCGAAAATCCGCCGCAGCCGAGCGACAATACGAGGCAGCATCCGCAGCGCGGGAAAGTTGATCCGGGCGCGCAGGCTGGTCGCGTCCTCCTGCCAGACCTCGACCGTGCCGTATTGCCCTTCCACGGCAATCACCCGGGCGTAGCAAGCAGGCGATACCTGCTCGACACCCGGAATCGCATGGGCCGCGAGGAGCGACATCACCCCCGCCCACTCATAGGGCGGACGCAGTGGCAGGCTGAGCACGAGACCCGGCTCCGCCTGCCGTCCCTTGGCGCGGCGCATCTCACTCGGCGGCCGGCCGTAGAGATCGCGGAAGACGGTATTGAACCGGCGCAGACTCCCGAAACCGGCGGCAAGCGCCACCTCGGTGAGCGGCAGATCAGTCTCGGCCACCAATTGCCGTGCCAGCAGGTTTCGCCGCGTTTGCGCCAGCGCCTTCGGGCTCGCCCCAAGGTGGCTTTGAAACAGCCGCCGCAATTGCCGCTCGCCAATGCCGAGCCTGGCGGCCAGACCGGCTTCGTCATTTCCCTCGCCCGTCTCGCCTTCGGCGATCAACACCATTGCTTGCTCGACGAGACGGGCGGAACCGGTCGATAGGGTGGTTTCCGGTGCGCGCTCCGGCCGGCAGCGCAAGCAGGAGCGAAATCCCGCCGCCTCGGCTGCGGCGGCACTACGATAGAAGGTGACATGCGCGGGCTTCGGGGTCGGCGCCGGGCAAATGGGTCGGCAATAGATGCCCGTCGTCCGCACGGCGGTGAAGAACCGGCCATCGAAACGCGCATCGCGCGTGATCAGGGCACGGTAGCAAACCTCGGGATCGAGATGGAGCGCGATTGACATGGCCGGATCATGCCAGCACCCGCCGCCTCACGCTCGCCGTTTTCGGACATGAACGTCTCCGCCCGGCGCCGAGCCTCCGCGTCCTTACACGCCCGGAACTAACGCCCAGCGAGCTGAGCCCGCAACGTCACGACCTCTTCCCGAAGCAAATCCAGGCTGACGCGCTGATAGGTCACCGCCGCATGCCGAGCGAAGCGCGCAAGGATAATGCGCTGATCGTGATTTAGCTCGTTGCCCGCCTGCTGGGGACCATACAAGGCGAGCGCCACCCCATGACCGTCGGCCGCCAGCGGAACCGCCAGTGTCGGTGCCGCAAGTCCCTTTGGCAGTCCCTCGCGCGTATATTCGTCACGGCCGAGGCGCAGCGGTCCTTTCGCGTGCAGACAATCGAGCAGCGGAGAATGCGCGGCCGGATCCAGCTCGCGCAACAGCCCGTCGCTCCAACCATGGGAAGAGGCACGCCGAAACCCCTTTCCCGCCTCGCGGAATACCGCCGCCGAGACCAGCCCGAAGGCTTCCACCGGCACCTCGCTCACCAGCCGGTCTACCTCCTCCAGCGTTATCGCGGCGAGCAACTCGTCATTCGCGCGGCGAAAGCGGCGCTCCGCGAGGAAATAAGCGCGATGCAGCAGATGGTCGGTAATATGGACGATGAGTTCATGCGCCTTGCTCATCACCAGCAAAATTCCCGGCGCGGCGATAAATGCCCATAAAAGCTCGGGAATTTCCAAAACATGCTCGTAGCGAATGAGCGTGTCGTGGACATAGACGATCGGCACGGCGACGACCACGGTGACAGCGGCAAGCGTGGTGCCGCGCCGGATCGGTGTCCAAACGCTTTCGACCCGGCGACGCCAGATGGCGATGCCGACGAACCAGGCGAGCATGCAGTTGAACAGGAACAGCAAACCGATGACCTGGTCACTCGGCTGAGCCTCGCCCCAGATCAGGGTGAGCAAAGTCGTGCTCTCGCTGACCTTGGCGAAAATGAAGGCCGGCAGTCCCAGGGCGCAGCCGGCGGTAACCCAGCGTAGCCGCTGATATTCCGCCGGCGGCATTTCCCACCGCCGCGCGATCAGAATGCCGAGCGCGCCGATATCGATGGCAAGCAGAACAACAAACAACCCATCCGTCAGCCGTTCGGTCTGCAAGCCAAGCACATTGCTGAAGCTGACGAGTTGCCCAAGGGCCAGCGCAATGGCGATGAAAGGCAAGGCGCGTTCCAGCCCCCGCCAGCGAGACGCCGTCTCGTCATGCGGGAAACACAGGATGAGTAGCACGAAGCCGACCACCCCGGCAGCCTGGATCAGCGCGAAGATCACTTCGACGACAAGAACCGCCGGCGGCCAGGCCAGTAGCACCGACAGCAGCCCTACCGCCTGTCCCGGCTGAGACCACAAGGCAAACAGGAAAAATCCCCAGGCGGTGCGGCTCGGCCGCCGCCACACCAGGAAGGCCGCGCCCAGAACGAAAATGAGCGCCAAGATTTGGTCGGCGGCGAGCACGACCATCGCACCAACACCCCAGGGCGGATCAGTCGCCGCCACGGTGACCTCGCGGCTGGCACCATTGACGCCCTGCACCTCCAGGCGGCTCGTCATGCCCGGGGGCACGAAACTCAGACCACCGAGACCTGCCAAGACCGCGAGCGTGTCCCGGCAACGCAACGATCCCGGGTTCCAGCAATTCATGACGTTGAGATCCAGCCGGTCACCCGGTCGCAGCCCGGCGCGCCAGGCCGGCGAATGCTCCTCAGCCGTGAAAGGCGCCACGACATCCAAAACGATGCCGTTATTGTCGGTCGAGAAACCGTAGGAGGCGAGTGGCCAAACCAGCCGGCCGAGATCCGGCAGCAGCGTCAACACGCCCCAAAGGGTGAGAAGAACCAGCAGCACCCGTCCGACACTGCCATGCAGCCAGTTCCGCGCTCTACTCCCCTCGCCTAGGTCCGTCATCGCCCCTCCTTGAAAGGGAGGGGCCGGGGGTGGGTTGGAGGCCGCGTCTCCGCGTTCAAGCGCGCTTACGCAGCAGCAACCGCCCCTCCGCCGCCTGCCAGGCCAGCAGCGCAGGCAGCCCGATCGCCAAATCCCGTGCCCGCCGGGTCAGCGACAGAGCGAGACCGATATCCGCCGGGATGCCGAACACTCCGCAAAGCATGATGTAGCCACCCTCCTGCACGCCTAGCGCATTGGGAATGAAGAAGGCGAAGCTGCGCAAGGCCGCCAAGAGGCTATCAATGATGATGCCGTCCGTGAGGGTTGCATCGGTGCCCATCAGCCGCAGCATGATCCAAGTCTCCAGCCCGGTCACCGCCCAGCAGCCAAGATGCACGATCGCCGCCAGGGCAAGCCTTCCCGGAGCGCTAAAGATAATCCGCAGCTCCACCAGAAGCTCGCCCGCACGATCCGCGCGTCCGCCAAGGAAGGGCAGCCGCTGCACCACGCGCAGCAGCCGCGCCTCGGCCCATGCAGGCGCAGTGCCGAGCACCGCGAGTGCTACGACAACGATCGTACCCATTAGCGCGGCGCCACCCGCCAGCGGCAGGATAAGCCCCTGCCCGCGGTGGGACGCCGCGAGCAGGCCAAGTCCGATCGCCGCGTAGGCGATCTGCATCATCGCCTCGATGGTCACATCGACAATGGTCGAGACGCCGGCGAAAATACCGTCCGCTCCCGCCATCATCAAAGCCCTGGCGCCCAGCACCTGACCGCCGACCTGCGACAGCGGCAGAGCCTCGGAAGCAGCGTCGCGGATCAGCCGCCCCCAGCAGAAGGCCAGGTAGCGCAGCCGTTGCCCCGCACGGTCGAGCAGCCACCAGGCGAGTGCGAGACCCTCGTTGAGCGCCAGGTGGATCGCGAGGATCAGCGCGAACCCCGCCACGCCCAGGCGTTCGAGCCCATGCAGGATGCCGCCGATGCCGACATGGGCCATCAGCAGAGTGAGCAGGACGAGACCCGCGATCAAAGCAGGCAGCAGGAGACGCTTCATGACCCTCGAAGGCGATGCGGATGCCGCCGTCTATCCGGAGAAACGACGCATACCGCAATGCCTGTCTTGCCGATCCATCCCTTTTCGGCGGTGTCTCCTCAACGCACCGCACCCACCAAAGGGCAGCATCATCAAGTCTTTGCCTGTCCTCCATCCAGGGGATTGAGGATGACGCGCCTCAGCCACTCACCTCGCTCGTGTCTTCTGTCCGGCGGCACTTCAGGGCAAATGATTGCCGCCCGTCACGCCATAAACCTCGCCAGTCACGAAGCTCGATTCCTGAGACGCCAGAAGCACATAGACAGAGGCAAGCTCGGCCGGCTGCCCCGGCCGGCCGAGCGGCACCGTCGCCCCAAATTGCGGGATCTTATCCTGCGGCTGGCCGCCCGAAGGCTGTAGCGGCGTCCAGACCGGTCCCGGCGCCACCGCATTCACCCGGATACCCTTCTTGGCCACCTGCTTCGCCAGGGCATGGGTGAAGGCAACGATGGCCGCCTTCGTCGAGGCATAGTCGAGCAGCGACGCTGACGGCTGGTAAGATTGGATTGAGGCCGTGTTGATGATGGTGGCCCCCGGCGGCAGCAGCGGCAGTGCCGCCTTGCATAGCCAAAACATGCTGTAGACGTTGGTCTTAAAGGTCTCGTCGAACTGCTGCGTGGTCAGTTCCTCGATGTTCTCGCAAGCCTGCTGATGGCCGCCGACCAGAGCCAGGATATCGAGCCCGCCCAGCGCCTCATGGGCCTTCGACACCAGCGCCTTGCAGAAAGCTTCATCGGCGATGCTGCCTGGTAGGCACACTGCCTTGCGCCCTGCCGCCTCGATGAGGCCCACGACTTCCCGCGCATCCTCTTCCTCGGATGGAAGGTAGTTCAATACGATGTCCGCACCCTCCCGCGCGAAGGCGATGGCGGCAGCGCGACCGATGCCGGAATCGGCGCCCGTGATCAGTGCCTTACGGCCCGCCAGACGCCCGAACCCCTTGTAGCTGTCCTCGCCGTGGTCTGGCTTGGGGTCCATTTTCTGAGCAAGGCCCGGCACAGGTTGTGGCTGCTTCGGGAAGGGCGGCTGCGGATACTGCTTGGTCGGATCCTGCATCGCATATTGATTCTCGGTCGCCATCATCATCTCCGGTCGCGGTTGGCTTCCGGAAATCGGGCGTGCGATAGGCGAGGCAAGAGTCAGGCGCGGCGCGCCGCAGACAACTCCCCGTGTTGGCGCAAGCCGCTCGCCACCCTACCCCGCGCGGTTCTGCACCAGGTCATCCACCACGGCTGGATCGGCCAGGGTCGAGGTATCGCCCAGCGTCTCGATCTCATTGGCCGCGATCTTGCGGAGAATGCGGCGCATGATCTTGCCGCTGCGGGTCTTCGGCAATCCCGGTGCCCATTGGATGACATCCGGCACCGCAATCGGCCCGATCTGCTTGCGCACCAGCGCGAACAAATCCTTCCGAACGGCATCAGTCGGTTCAATGCCGCGCTTGAGCGTGACATAGGCATAGATGCCCTGCCCCTTCACCTCATGCGGGAATCCAACCACGGCCGATTCCGCCACCCGCTCGTCATTGTCGAGCGCGCTTTCGACCTCGGCCGTTCCCATGCGATGGCCGGAGACATTGATGACGTCATCCACCCGGCCGGTAATCCAGTAATACCCATCCGCATCGCAGCGCGCGCCGTCGCCGGTGAAGTAGAGGCCCTTGTAGGTGCTGAAATAGGTCTGGATGAAGCGCTGGTGGTCGCCATACAGCGTGCGCGCCTGGCCGGGCCAGCTATCGGCGATGCAGAGATAGCCTTCCGCCACCCCTTCCAGCACCTTGCCCTCGCTATCGACGATCACAGGGACAACCCCGGGCAACGGCAGGGTCGCCGAACCGGGTTTGAGCGGCATGCCCGGCACCGGACTGATCAGAATGCCGCCCGTCTCGGTCTGCCACCAGCTATCGACAATCGGGCAACGTTCCTCTCCGACAACGGTGTTGTACCAATGCCAGGCCTCGGGATTGATCGGCTCCCCCACGCTTCCCAGCAGCCACAAACTGCTCCGCGCGCTGCGCTTCACCGGCTCGTCCCCGTCGCGCATCAGTGCGCGGATGGCGGTCGGCGCGGTGTAGAAGATCTCGACCTTGTGGCGATCCACCACCTCCCACATTCGCCCGCTATCCGGATAGGTCGGGACGCCCTCGAACATGACGGTGGTGCCGCCATTCGCGAGCGGGCCGTAGACAATGTACGTGTGGCCGGTGACCCAGCCGACATCCGCGGTGCACCAAAAAATCTCGCCGGGCTTGTAGTCGAAGACGAGTTCATGGGTGAAACTCGCCCAGACCATATAGCCGCCGGTCGTATGCAGCACGCCCTTCGGCTTGCCGGTGCTGCCCGACGTGTAGAGGATGAACAACGGATCCTCGGCGCCCATCTCGACAGGCGCGCAATCGGTCGATGCCTCGGCGAGTGCTGCGGCGTAATCATGGTCCCGTCCTTCCGTCATCGGTACCGAGGCGCCGGTCACCGGCACCACCAGCACCGTCGTGACATCGGAGCAACTGGCGAGCGCCTGATCGACGTTGGCCTTTAGCGGCACGCGCCGCCCGCCGCGCCGGCCCTCATCGGCCGTGATCAACACCGTCGACTTACAGTCCTGAATGCGGCCCGCAAGACTGTCCGGCGAGAAGCCGCCAAAGACCACGGAATGCGCGGCACCAATACGCGCGCATGCCAACATGGACACTGCAGCTTCCACCACCATCGGCAAATAGATCGTGACGCGGTCACCCCGCTTCACGCCATGACCCTTCAAAACATTGGCGAGGCGACACACGCGCTCGTGCAGGTCGCGATAGGTGACACTCTCGGACGTGCCAGGCTCATCGCCTTCCCAGATGATGGCAACTTGATCGCCGCGCGTTGCCAGATGCCGGTCGAGACAGGAAACACTGGCATTCAGCGTCCCATCCTCGAACCACTTGATCGAGACATCGCCGGTGAAACTCGTATTCTTGATCTTGGTGGGCGGCCGCATCCAGGCGATGCGGTCAGTCGCCTCGCGCTTCCAGAAAGCCTCGGGATCAGCCGTCGCCGCCGCGCGCAGCGCCTCGATGCGTTGCGCGCTTTCGGCCAGCCGCGGATGGAGCGGCGTTTTTGGGGCGGTCAGATCGTTGGGCATGCCGTCTCTCCCGAACTAGCGGCCGCAAGGCCGCCGCTGGCCGGATCTCGCGCCCGGCTCGGGCCGGAGCCTCCGAGTCCAAAGCTGCAATGTCAAACGCTTTCGCCGCCCGGAAAGCCGCGAAAGGCGCGGCTCAGACCCGCCCGCTGTGAGCCAGTCGTTGCAGCGATGAGACGATCTCGGAAAATGCCGTCGCGATGCGTTCGCTGTTCGCCCGGCCGCGCAGATAAGCATGCACAAGGCCCTCGCCGGAATGCAGCGTCACATGGATGCCAGCCTCGCGCAGCGCCGCCGCATACTCCGCCGCGTCGTCGCAAAGTGGATCGTGCTGAGCGGGAAATAGTGCCGCCGGCGGAAATCCCGCCACGTCGAGCGAAGCGAGCGGCGCCAGTTCCGGATCGCGCGTCACACTGACATCGCCGCCTGTGTAAAAACCCCGGAAGGAAGAGAGCGCCGCCGCCGTCAGCATTGGCGCATTCTCGTTCGGGCCGCCCTTCGCGCGGCCTGGATCAGGATGCAGCATCGGATAGATCAGCACCTGCGCCCAGGGCATCGGCTTGCCGAGACGCCGCAGCCGATGGCAGAGCGCAACCGCAAGCGTGGCGCCCGCGCTATCCCCAACCAGGATCACCGCCTGGCCGGAATCGATCAAATCATCGTAGGCGGCCTCGGCATCATCGAGCGCCGCCGGATAGACATGCTCAGGGGAGAGCCGGTAGTCGAGCGCCACCACCGCCACCTCGGCGCCCGCGGCCAGATCGGCGCAGACGCTGTCATGGCTGTCGAGGCCGCCAAGCACGAAACCGCCGCCATGAAAGAACAGCGCGACCCGGCCGGGGATCGCATCGGGGGTCGCGTAGCACCGCACGCGCAACTCCCGCGCGGGATTTTGCGCGTGTAAGACCCCGTCCTTGGCTTGCAGCCCGGGCGGATAGGGCCGCGCGAAAGCCTCGGCCGTCCGATCATACCGCGCGCGGATCGTCTCCAGCGAATCGTCGGGCCGCGCATCTTTCGAGAAGCTTTCGCTGCGCTTGATGAAGGCTTGCATCTCCTGGTCCACATCGAATCCGCTCACCCTGCCTGTCCCCCCGCCTCAACTCGCGTCCGTGCTGCCGGCCTGGATCTTATAGGCCATTCCCTTCTCAACCTCATCGATGGCTTGCTGGACCAGCTTGAGTGCGGCCTGGATATGGCCTGCCTTGTCCGGCGTCGCGAGGCCAAGCTGCTGGGCCGCGACATTGAGGGCGGTCAGCGCCTTGTCCATATGACCCTGATGGTGCAGCGCACAGCCGGCGAGCAAGGCCCCGGCAAGGCAGGCGCCCGCAAGTCCCGCCAAGCGACCATCAAACCCGGCCGTCCAAACGCGGCTCACTGGCTTACCGCCGAAAGCTCGGCCTTGGCGCTGGCAATTAGCGCGATCGCGGCAGCGGGGTGGCCGCCCTTATTGTCCCTCGTGGCCGCGAGAGCGTCATGGGCGTCATCCAGCGCCTCAAGCGCCTGGGCGACGTGGCTCTCCTCGGCAACCGCTGTCACCCCGAGGCCACCCAAGGTGAACGCCACGAGCATCGCCCCCGCCAGTCTCCACCCGCCCGCTGCCGCCATGCTCTCGACCCCGCCCGATTCCCGAAGCCCGCAGCATAGCGCGACGAACCAATGGCGCCAGCGTCGGATGGCAACGGGATCGAGCCGTTTCTTTACAACTCGGTCGTAATGTTTGTGCGATCTCGCAATGAGTTAAGCGTCTTTAGCCCTTGGAAGAAGCCCAGCCGCCATCATCGGCCGAAATCCTTTGGAACAAGCAACGCATATGACTATCTCAACGACGACAGGCGCTCCTCCGATTGCGAAGGCATCGCACCCGACGGCCGAGACCAAGGACTACAAGGCGGCCTTCTCGGAGATTCTGAAGAAGCACTCCCGCACGCTTTGCAAAGTGGGAGGCGAGCATAAGACGCTTGTTGAGAAGGAAGCCAAAGGCGGCATCTCGCGCTCCGATGCGATCGATGCGCAGTACGTGGTAATGAATGAGGAGCTTGCGCTCACCGACCAGCGTTAGAATCAGGTTAGAAAGCTTGGCAAGACCTACAACTTCTCGCTCGGCGAGCTGGGTCACCTGTTCTAAGGCATTCAACCACACGACACAGAAGATCTTGGACGAGCGCGGGAAGAACATGGCCGACGATTCAAATGCTTAAAAAATTGGCCGGCGGAACAGCGTATCGGGAACCGGCGGCTTGATGACCTCGAGGCCAAATACCTCGGGAGCGCGGGCACCAATGGTGGGGTCGGGCTGGCCAGCATAGCCGACATCGGCGATTTTCGGAGGAAACCCGAGCCGCGCTTCGATGATCCTGATAGCCCGCCACGCATACTTTGAGGCGAAGGGTTGCACTTCTCGGGCACCCGTAGACATGGAGATCTCGGCACGCTGTCGCGGCCGGATTAAACCGCCGCGGCGCGCTCCCGGATCGCCCGGGCCATAGCCGCGATGCCGTTGCCACGGTTGGTCGAAAGTGCCTCGATCAAACCGAGTTCTTTGAGGAACGCAGGATCCGTCGCCAGGATCTCGTCGCGCGGCCGTCCCGAGTAAACCCGCAGCAGCAGCGCGACGAGACCCGACACGATCGCCGCATCCGAAACGCCCGCGAGGAAGAGCGCGCCATCACGCTCCTCGGCTTCCATCCATACGCGGCTCTGGCAGCCTGGTACGCGATGCGCGTCGTTCAGCCATTCGGCAGGGAACGGCGCGAGCTTTTTCCCCAATCCGATGATGTAGCCGTAGCGATCCTCCCAATCGTCGAACAACGCCAACTCCTCGCCGATTTCGGCTATGGCTGCCGCCGCTGTCGGTTCGGAGGCTACGAAGAAAGGGGCATTCGTCATCAGCGAAGTCCCATCCCGTCATGGCACGCGAAGGCGGGGCGGCCACCCACGTGCCATCCACGCCTTGCCTTCGTGGAGTACGGAAGGCGTAGATGCTCGGCCTTCGCCGAGCATGACGGTGTCGTGTCAGCGATCCTCGCCACTACAGAATGAACCGGCTGAGGTCGCCCTTCGCGGCCAGCGGCGCCACGCGGTCGCGCACGTCGGAAGCATCTACCTTCACCGTCTCGCCGCCACGATCCGAGGCCGTGAAGCTGATCTCCTCGAACAGTTTCTCCAGCACAGTGGAAAGCCGGCGTGCGCCGATATTCTCCACCCGGTCGTTGATGTCCGCCGCCAAATCCGCCACCGCGTCAATCGCCGCTTCAGTAATGTCGAGCGTCAGCCGCTCGGTCTGCATCAGCGCGACGTACTGCTTCAGCAGCGAATGCTCCGGCTCGGTCAGGATACGCCGCAAATCACTCCGCGACAGCGGCGCCAGTTCCACGCGGATCGGCAAACGCCCCTGCAATTCCGGCAACAGGTCGGAGGGTTTCGCGACATGAAAGGCACCCGAGGCGATGAACAGGATGTGGTCGGTCTTCACCGGCCCGTATTTCGTCGCGACCGTCGTGCCCTCGATCAGCGGCAGCAGGTCGCGCTGCACACCCTCGCGGCTGACATCGGCCCCCCGGAAGCCGCCTTCCGATCGCGCGCAAATCTTGTCGATCTCGTCGAGGAAGACGATGCCGTTCTGCTCGGCATGGTTCACCGCATCCTTGGTGAGCTGCTCGCTATCCAGCAGCTTATCCGCTTCCTCACGCTCCAGCGCGCGGCGAGCCGCCTCCACCGTCATCTTCTTGGCCTGAGCCTGACGGCCGAACATGCCTTTCATCATCTCGCCGAGATTGATCACCTGGCCAGGTGGCATGCCGGGCATATCCATCTGCCCGATTGGCGCGCCGCCGGTATCGGTCACCGAAACCTCGACTTCCTTCTGCTCGAACTCACCGTTCCGCAGCATGCGGCGGAACTTCGAGCGGGTATCGGCCGCGGCACCCTCGCCGACCAGCGCCGTCACCAGCCGCTCCTCGGCGGCAAGCTCGGCCTTGGCCTGCACGCCCTTGCGGCTGGATTCGCGCAGCATCGTGATGCTGGCTTCCACTAGGTCACGCACGATGCTCTCCACGTCGCGGCCGACATAGCCGACCTCGGTGAATTTCGTGGCCTCGACCTTCAGGAAGGGCGCCTGGGCCAGCTTGGCCAGGCGGCGCGCGATCTCGGTCTTGCCGCAGCCGGTGGGGCCGATCATCAGGATATTCTTCGGCACCACCTCCTCGCGCATGCCCTCCGGCACCTGCTGGCGGCGCCAGCGGTTGCGCAGAGCAATGGCGACGGCGCGTTTCGCGTCATCCTGGCCGACGATATAGCGGTCGAGTTCCGAGACAATCTCCCGGGGAGAATAGGTCGGGGCTTCCATAGGCTAACTCCTAGCGCCGAGGCTGGTCCCGCTCAGCGGCGACCGGCGACGGCCCGAATGGCTTGGTTACTTAGATGGTCTCAACGACGAGGCTATGATTGGTATAGACGCAAATGTCGCCGGCGATCTTCATAGCTCTACGGGCGATCTCCTCGGCCGTAAGATCGGGCACGTCGATCAGTGCACGCGCCGCCGCCAGGGCGTAGTTGCCGCCCGAGCCGATGGCGATGATGCCGTCCTCCGGCTCCAGTACGTCGCCATTGCCGGTGAGGGTATAGGAATGATCGGCATCAGCCACTGTCATCATCGCCTCAAGCCGGCGCAGGTATCGGTCGGTCCGCCAATCCTTGGCAAGCTCCACGCAGGCGCGCTCAAGCTGGTTAGGGAAGCGTTCGAGCTTGGCCTCCAGCCGTTCGAGGAGGGTGAAGGCATCCGCCGTGGCACCGGCAAAGCCGGCAATCACGCTGCCGCCACCGATGCGGCGGACCTTGCGGGCATTGCCCTTGATAACGGTCTGGCCGAGCGTGACCTGGCCATCTCCGGCCATGGCCACCTGGGGGCCTTTCCGGACGCAGAGGATCGTCGTGCCATGCCAGCCGACGGGGTCGTAGGGGTTTTGCAGGGTCTGGGACATGCGAGGCAGATGGGGCCACTCACGTTTCCGTGCAAGACAGCGAGCGGGCAGCGGCCATGCAGCAGGCTGCGGTCGACAGTGCGCGACCGCGGGGACTCCACCTAGCCGCGACGGCCGAACAGCGTCTCGATCTCTCCGCGACTCAGCTTCAGAAAAGTCGGCCTTCCATGGCTACAGGTGGCGGCACGGGGGACCCGCTCCATCTCGCGGAGCAATGCATTCATCTCGGCCTGGTTCATCCGCCGGCCGGCACGGATGCTGCCATGGCAGGCCATACGCGCGATCACCGCATCCAGCCGCTGGTCCAGCGCCGTGCTCTCTTCGGTTTCCGCGAGCTCGTCGGCAATGTCGCGCAGCAGTGGCGTCGGATCGGCGGTGCCCAGAACGGCGGGCAAAGCCCGGACCATGATCGCGCCGGGACCAAACCCCTCGATCTCCAGGCCCAGCCGGGCGAGTGCCGTGGCTTCCGCCAGCAGCCGCGAGACATCGGGAGGCGGCAGATCGACCACGGCGGGAAGCAGCAGCGGCTGGGACGACGGACCGCCGCCCTCCATCACCGAGGCGCGCAACGCCTCATGCGTCAGCCGTTCATGCGCCGCGTGCTGATCTACCAGGATCAGCGTCCCATCCGTCGCAACGGCGATGACATAGGTATCGAGCACCTGAGCCACTGCCGCACCCAAGGGGTGCTCCGCGACAAAGCTCGGTTCCGTCGATGGCACTGCCCGGGCGTATGGCGCGGCTGCGAGCGGCAACTGCGCCTCGGCCAAGAACGAATCGAATGGGCGCGACGCAACTTGGGTCTCAGCCTGAACCGAAGCGGGGCCAAAATATGCCGGCGCTGGCACCACATTCGACCGGCGATAGGCCATGTGGATTCCGGCCCGCCGGGGCTGGGAAAAGACCGAGGCCGGCCGCGCCAGGGACTGTCGCAGCGCCGAGATCATCAGCCCGCGCACCGCCGCGCCATCCCGAAAGCGCAGTTCGGTCTTTGCCGGATGAACATTCACATCCACAGCCGCTGCCGGTAGATCGAGCCACAGCCCCGCCACCGGAAAGCGCCCGCGCGGAATCACTTCCTGATAGGCGACTCGCAAAGCCGTGCGGAGTAGCGGATCCGTCACAGGGCGCCCATTGACGACGAGGAACTGCGCTCCGCCTGTAGCCCGATGTGTCGCCGCAGCTCCGGCGAAACCCACCAGCGTTACCACGTCCCGTTCGCCATCGACGCTGACCAGCGTCTCGGCCTCCTCCTTCGCCAGCAGAGCCGCCAGCCGCCCGCGTCGATCGGATGCCGGCAAATCCAGCACCACCCGGCCTTCATTCTCCAACCGGAAAGCCACCGCGGGCGCCGCCAGCGCCAGCCGGCTGACCGCCGCCTGGACATGATCCATCTCGATTCGCGCCGAGCGCAGGAAGGCCCGCCGCGCCGGGGTGGCGAAGAACAGGTCGCTCACCACCACCCGCGTTCCCTGCGTGCCCGCCGCCGGCGCTACCTCCGCCACGGCACCGCCCTCGACCCGGATAGTGAAGGCGCTCTCCGCCCCCGCCACGCGGCTGGTGACGGCAAGCCGCGCCGCCGCCCCAATCGAGGGCAGCGCCTCGCCGCGAAAACCGAGCGTCGCGATATGCACCAGGTCACCTGCCTCAGTGAGCTTGCTCGTGGCGTGGCGCTGGATGGCGAGGGCCAGATCTCCCGCCGTCATGCCATGGCCGTCATCCGAAACCTCGATCCGCCGGATGCCGCCTTCCTCCAGCGCCACGGCGATCCGAGTCGCCCCGGCATCGAGCGCGTTTTCCACCAGCTCCTTCACCGCTGCGGCCGGCCGCTCAACCACCTCGCCAGCAGCGATGCGGTCGATGACGTGGTCAGGCAGAAGGCGAATCATGGCCATGAGCGCCTGAGTGGCGCTTTCACCGAGGCACCGCAAGCGTCACGATGCTCATTGCGTGGGGATGCGTTCTGCTAGGCGACGCGTCGTGACCGCCAAGACAAGATCTAGGGCGAGTCCAAGCCCAACAGCGATCGCGCCCAAGGCGAATAGCAGGCGGTAGTCCCCGCCGGTACGTGAGAAAAGAAACGAAAACCCATAGGCGGCCGCTGCCTGGCAGATCGCATAGCTCGTGGTAACCGTGCTCCAGGCGTGCTGTTGCCGGGCGAGCTCGTGCGGGAACAGCTCATGGACCCTTCCGAACACCAGCGGCACGATGCCCGGCGTCAAGGCGCCCATGGCGATGCAGGAGACGGCCAGGGGGATGGTGCCGCTGGTAAAGGCCGGCACGGCAATTGCTGCGCACTGAACAAAATAGGCGAGACGCAAAGCGGGGCCAAACCCTGTTCGATCCGCCAGATGACCGGTCAGGAGCGGTCCCGCCATTGCGCCGATGCCATATAGAACCCAGTAGCGCGCCCCGGAATCCAATCCCCGATGCAGGCCGCGCACGATGAAATCCACCAGGAAGATCATCGGCGGCACGAGCGCCACGGCGTTCAGCCCGTATTCGACCACCAGACCACGGATTAGTAACGGCGAAACCGCACGCCCTTCACGGCTAACGAGATGAAGCGCCCGCGTCGTCCCCGTCGGCGGCCAGCTATGCCAACTCATGAGGGTAAGCAGGCCCGACAACACTCCAAGCCCGCACCACGTCTCCGTCAGCCCGCCTCTCAGCAATAGCGGCACAAGCGTGCCGGACGCCGCGATGCCGAGCCCGACACCTGTGAATATCGTTCCACTCACGAGCCCCCGCTTCCCCGGGGGCGTATGAGGAAGAATGGCCGAGGCGGCCAGAACCATGATCACGCCGCCAGTCAATCCCGCGACCAATCGCCAGCAGAAATACCAGGCGAGCGACAGCGGCAACGCGCAGGCGAAGAAAGCGAGAGTCGCGAAGACCATCGCCGCGCGCAGCAGCATTGTCACGGGAAGCCGCGCGGCCAATCGCCTCGCCAGCAGGGCACCGGCCAAATAGCCAGCGAGATTTGCCGCGCCGAGATAGAGAACGTCGGAAGGCGCGAACCAGTGTGCCTCGATCAACGGCGGGATTAGCGGTGTATAAGCGAAGCGACCCAGACCGATGCCAACAAGGCATGCGCAAAGCCCCGCCATTGTCGCACGCCAGGCGCTCACGCTGGATCCGGACACCGCGCGATTCACCACGAGGCGCGGCAGATCACCCGGCCCCAAGCCGCCATCGCGCAAATCACCTTCGGCTGCGGATCACCAATGCCCCGCATTCTGCCCGCCATCGACATGGATGGTCTCACCTGTCACGAAAAGCGCGGATTCGAGGTAAAGCACGGCATCGACCACCTCGCTGATCTCGGCCATCCTGTGCATCGGATGCAGCTTCGCCAGCGCCTCATAGGTTTCAGCGGAATGCATAGGCGTCTTGGTGATCCCCGGTGCAACCGCATTCACACGCACACCGCGATCCGCAAATTCGATCGCGAGTCCACGCGTGACAGTCGCGAGCCCGCCTTTCGTCAGAGACGCCAGCGCCCCCGGCACCTCCTTGAGCGGCTGGCCGACCATGCTGGCCGTAATCTGTACGATATGCCCGGACTTCTGCTTCAGCATCTGCGCCGCCGCGCGCTGCGTGATATGAAAGAACCCGGCGACATTCACCGCGATCGCCGCGACAAAATCGGTTTCCGTATATTCAATGAATGGTTTGCTGAGGAAGATGCCAGCATTGTTGATCAAGCTATCGATGCGTCCGAATCGCTCCAAAGCCGCCGCGGCAACACGATCCGCCGTCGCGGAACTCCCGATATCGCCGTCAACGGTCACGATGCCCGCATCACCTGCGGCAAATGCGGGCGTAATCGCACGCGAATTCGCGACAACGCCATACCCTCGCGCTCGATAAGCCGCCACTAAACCAGCGCCAATACCCTGCGACGCACCCGTAACGATGACAACCTTCTGTTCTGCTTGCATGACGCCACTTCCACCAATATGATTTCGGAAAGACTCGAAGTTCCTAGAGAGACCAGAGGAGGCGGAAAGCTGGCCCGCTTATACCGGCTAGCTCAGCCATGTTCAATCTCACCACGCGCTGCGATATTGTAACGACTGAGTTGCGGTCCCCCTGTCTCATGGCAAATCACCATGTTTGATTTCGGACGGCGAAGCGCGCTCGCCGCGGGAGCGAGCATGATGCTCCTACTCTCAACCAAGGCTCGGAGCGAAATGAAATCCGCCGCTGCCGCGTTCACCGGCATCACATACAAAAGCCGGATCATCGACGGCCACTCGATCTTCTATCGAGAGGCAGGAAACCCCGGCGCACCGGCGATCATTCTCCTGCACGGCTTCCCATCGTCTTCCCGTATGTGGGAGCGGCTCATGCCATCCCTCGCCCAGCGTTACCACGTGATCGCGCCCGACTATATCGGCTTCGGCTGGAGCGACGCACCAGCGCCGGTGAAGTTCGACTATACCTTCGATAATCTTGCCAAGATCGTTGGTGGACTCACGGAGGAACTCAACCTCGGCCGCTACGTGCTTGTGTTGCAAGACTATGGCGGTCCGGTTGGTTTCCGCTTGGCACTTGCCCATCCGGAGCGGGTGAGAGCGCTCATCGTGCAGAATGCCGCCTCCTATGACGAGGCGCTCGGCCCGCTTTGGGACGCGCGCAAAGCTTATTGGGCCGATCCCGCGGCGCATGTCGAGAAGCTGAAGGCCAATTTCCTCTCCCTCGACGCAACGCGATTTAGGCATATTGGAAAGTCGCCTCATCCGGAGCGTTATGATCCGGACACCTGGGCGGATGAATTCGCCTTTCTTTCCCGGCCGGGCCAGGCGGATATCCAGGTGGCCTTGTTCTACGATTACAGAACGAACGTGGCAGCCTATCCGGCTTGGCAAGCGTGGCTGCGCGAATATAAGCCGCCTCTGCTGGTCACCTGGGGCCGCTACGATCCGTCATTCGAACTTGCGGGCGCCGGTGCCTTCAAACGCGATGTTCCGGAGGCTGAGATAAACATTCTCGAAGCCGGCCATTTCCCCATGGATGAAGCACCCGCCGAAGTAACAAGGCTCACAGGCGCGTTCCTGGATAAGCTTAAAACCGATTAGCGTCTCAAGCGCGTTTTGAGGTGCGGCGCGCGCGAAGTTCAGGAACGTCCCGCGCAATACCCATCTCGGAAACCTGCAACCAGTCGCGGGCCAGGTGTTCGCCCTCCGATTTCCAGAAGTCCCGGTCGGCCTTCAGCAATCGCTGCGCCGCACCCTCCAGATGCACCTTCACCGCAGCGCGCGCTTCGTCCGGCGACGCCGCCTCGATCGCCTCGTAGATTTGCCGGTGCTCCTTCACCACTGACGCAGCGAAATCCTCACGCCGAGCCTCATTCGCGCGTGTCACCCGAATAGCTGACCGCATAGGCCCGGCGAACATCTGCACAAATTGTCCCCAATAGGCATTCGACGTTGCACGGCCGATGGCGAGGTGAAATTCCAGATCCTCCTGCACCCCATCGCCCCCTTCGCGCATCCGGTCCTCGATCGCGAACAACGCTTTCCTGATCGCGCGGCACTGCGAGGCAGTACGGCGCTCCGCCGCGAGTCCCGCCATCTCGGCCTCTATCGCGCGCCGCACCTCGAGGAAACCGAGCAGCCCCTTGATTGACTGCGGCACCGAAAGCGACCGGTCGCTGCCCAATGTAACCGCGAGCACGGTAGCGGCGCGGCCCTGGCTCGTACGAAGCAAACCCTCCGACTTCAACCGGGCCACCGCCTCCCGCACAACCGTGCGGCTGACCTGGTATTGCGTCGCGATCATCTGCTCCGAGGGCAGCTGTGCGCCGACCTGCAGTTCGCCCCCCAGGATCCGCGCCCGCAGCGCCTCGGCCAGCTGATCGGAGCGACTTTGGTGCAACATGCGGCAACTCCGCCCTGCCGGTGAGTGTAACCTGAAAGGGCTTGCATCGCCCTGTGGAGGCGGTAGCTTATCATACAACTTAAGGCCGATCCGGTACAAAAACCAGCCCCGGCAGCGCTCGCCTGGCTTAATTCCGGCGGATGCAGCGAAGGTGCCGGCGGCGACGATGAATGCTAATGACATTGCCAAAGGGAGAAACAAAAAATGTCCAAGATCACTGACCTCACCATGAACCGTCGCGGTCTGCTCAAGCTCACCGCACCCGCCATGCTCGCCGCTATGGCGCCTGCCGCCTGGGCCGCCGGAGGAAAGCGTTTCGCCTATCTGACGCCTGGCCTCGATCTCCCTTTCTGGCGCTATCTCGCCAAAGGCGTTGACGACACCGTAAAGGCGGCGGGCGGCACGAACACGACCTATGACAGCCATAACAGCGCGCAGACGCAGTTGCAGAACGCCCAGGATGTCATCTCGCGCGGCGTGGACGGCATCATCATCTCGCCCACCGACAGCTCCACCGCCCCCGCCGTTATCGCCGCCGCCGAGCGCGCGAAGATCCCGGTTGTGATCGCCGATATCGGCACAACCAGCGGCGACTATGTTTCCTTCGTCACCTCCAATAACGGGCAAGGCGCTTACGAAACGGGCCAGGCGCTCGCCAAGGCGATCAAGGCGAAGGGCTGGCAAAACGGCACCTTCGGGCTGGTCACCATCTCGCTCGCCCGCAAGAACGGCCAGCTCCGCACCGCAGGCTTCCGCCGCGCCATGGCGGAGATCGGCATGAAGGAAGCGCAGCTTTCGCAAATGCAGACCTACACCGCGGACGAGACCTTCCGTTTCACGCAGGATATGCTGACAGCCCATCCCGACATGCGCGCGCTTTTTGTCGAAACGGATGACCCCGCGCTCGGCGCCGCGCGCGCAATCAAGGCTGGCCGCCGTGAAGGCGAAATCCTGCTCGCCGCTTTCGATGGTGTGCCCGCCTTCGTGCCAATGTTGGAGAGTGGTGAGATCACTGTCGCCGGAATGCAGCAGCCTTATCTGATAGGCGTTACCTGTTGCCAGGCGATGCTCGACCATCTCGCCGGCAAGACGCCCGAGAAGAATGTTCTTTTGCCGGTGGAAATCGTGACCTCGCAAAACGTCAAGCAACTGCTGCCGGAAATCACCCGCACCGTCTTCGCGAACAACATGGGTTGAGCGAGCGACGCGGAGAAACCAATGGCGCTTCTTGAATTGTCTGGCGTCAGCAAGCGCTTTGGCTCGACCCAAGCGCTATCGGATGCGAGCTTCAGCCTGGCGGCAGGAGAAGTGCATGGCTTGTGCGGCGCCAATGGCGCCGGCAAGTCAACTTTGTCGCGCGTCATCTCAGGTCACGTCCAGCCCGATCAGAGCCGGTTCGTGCTGGATGGTCAGGAGCGTCACTTCACCAGTTCGCGCGATGCGCTGCGTGCTGGCATCTGCATGGTCACGCAGGAAACCACGCTGGCGCCCGATCTTTCGGTTCTCGAGAACATCATGCTACCACGCCTCGGCATGCCCGGGGCGCTCAACTGGCGTCGTCTGCGAGAAGAAGCGGCGCAGCTTGTCGCCGGGCTCGGCGGCGACATTCAACTAACCCTGGATGAAACCGTCGGCACGCTCAGCATCGGCCAGCGGCAGATGGTCGAGATCCTGAAGGCTTTGGCGCTCGATAGCCGCATCATCATCTTCGACGAGCCCACCGCCTCGCTCTCGCCATTCGAAAGCGAAATCCTGTTCGGCATCATGCGTGACCTTACCGCGCGCGGACATGGCCTCATCTTCGTCTCCCATCGGCTGGAGGAGATCTTCGGCGTCTGTGATCGCATCACCGTGTTGCGCGAGGGACGGCTCGTCGCCTCCGGCGCTACCACCGCCAGCATGACCGGCGGCGAATTGGTTCGCTTGATGATCGGCCGCGAACTGGCTGATGTCTTCGCGCGTGGCGATGATCCGCCCGCTGAGCCGTTGCGAACCGGCAAACCCGTGTTGCGCGTCCGCAATCTCGCATCTTCGCCGCTCGTGCGCGATGTTTCCTTTGAACTCCATGCGGGCGAAATCCTCGGTCTTGCCGGGCTCATCGGCGCCGGCCGGTCGGAAACACTCGAAACCATCTTCGGCCTCCGCAAAGCGACGGGTGGAAAAGTCGAACTCGAGGGCGACGCGTTCTCTCCCCGTCGTCCAGTGGACGCGATCCGCGCGGGTGTCGCTCTGGTGCCGGAAGATCGTCGCCACCAAAGCATCGTTCCCGATCTTTCGGTGCGTGAGAATCTGCTGCTGGCCCATCTCGGTGACCATCGCGGTTTCGGCCGCGGCTATGCGGCGCGCAAAACGGAGGCGGAGCGGCTGCTGGATCTTCTCGGGCTGCCGCCTGATCGCCTTTGGGATCCGGATCTGCTGAATTTCAGCGGCGGCATGCAGCAGAAAATCATTCTCGCGCGCTGGCTGCTTCTCAAGCCGCGCGTTCTCATGCTGGACGAGCCGACGCGCGGCGTGGATATCGGCACGCGCAGCAGCATCTACGCGCTGCTGCGGCGGATCGCGGCGGAAGGCGTCGCCGTTCTCGTCGTGTCGTCGGATTTTGAGGAAGTGATCGGCATTTCGGATCGCATCGTGGTGATGAGCGACGGCGTGTCTGTGGCCGAATTCCCGAGCCGTCTCGTCAGCATCGAGAGTCTGGCGATGTTCGCCGCCCCGCGCAGCTCTGCAAAACGAACCCACGCGGTTCTGGAAGAACTCGTTGCGGCTCATGGCGGTGTCGCCTGCTGGGTCGGCATAGAGCAGGACCGCCTGTTTTGTTTCGATCGTGCCGGAAGCGAGACCCGCGCCGACCCCGGCATCGCCGCCGGGCAGATCCATGACGTCTCCACTCTCGCCATGGCGCTGGCCCTCACGGCGCGCGCCCCAGGCTTCGTCACCGACACGGACGCCAAGCAGACGCTGGCAATCGCGATCATGGGCCGCCGCGGCCACGAACTTGGTCTCGTTAGCCTGACGCTGCCCGCCGGAAACCCTTTGCCGGACGCCGAAACCCTGACGCGGCAGGTACAGGATAGGCTTGCCGCCAAGGGCTCGCTCGCTTTGGGGAAGGCTGCATGACGGAGGAGATCGTGCCTGCCGCCCCGCCACGCCACGGAGTGCTGAAACTCTTCGCGACCCAGATCGAGCTTCGCATGCTGCTGCTGACCCTCGCGGTCATGCTCGTTCTGGCCATAAGCTCGCCCTACTTCCGCACGCTCAACAATCTCCTCAACGCGATGGACCAATCCGTCGTCGTCGGGCTCGTAGCGCTGGGGCAGACCCTGGTGATTCTGATCGGCGGCATCGATCTCGCGGTCGGCTCGCTGGTTGGCGTGACCGGTATCGTTCTCGGCCTCTGCTTCCCGAGCCTGGGCCTCTATGGCGCTGTGGCCGCCTGCCTCGTGACCGGCGCGGTGGCCGGCACGATCAGCGGCGCCATCACAACCTTCGGCCGCGTCGCACCTTTCGTCGTCACGCTAGGGATGATGTCGATCGGCCGCAGCCTCGCTTACGTCCTCAGTGGCGCCACCTCGATCAGCGCCATCCCGCCTGCGCTGGGCGACCTGTCGAGCCTCACCATCTTCGGTGTGCCGCTTAACTTCACCCTGCTCATCATCGTCTATCTGCTGGCCTGGTGGTTCCTCAGCCGCGCCAAGGGCGGCCGAACACTCTATGCCATCGGTTCAAACAACGCCGCCGCGCGGGTCGCCGGCCTCTCCATCTCGATCTGGAGTGTGCTGGCCTATACGATATCGGGCCTGATGGCGGCGGTCTCGGCGATCTTTCTGACCTCGCGTGTGCTGTCGATCGACCCGCTCGCCGGAACCGGCCTCGAACTCGATTCCATCGCTGCCGTGGTGATCGGCGGCGCCAGCCTGTTCGGCGGGCGCGGCTCCATCATCGGCACGCTGTTCGGCGTGTTCATCATGGTGTTCATCCGTAACGGCCTCAACCTCCTTGGCGTCTCGCCCTATTGGCAGGGCACCGCGATCGGCTCGATCATCATCGCCGCCGTGCTGCTAGAGCGGATCGTAAGCAGCCGTGCGCGCCGTTGAGCTTTGCACGTCGGAGCAATCGGCATTCATCCAAGGTCGCGGTTGCGGCTGTTGGAGCCTTGCCACAATACTGCCACCCCAAACGTCAGATGGGATTGCAGAACTAGCCTGGACCGGCTGACGGACGACCGAGGCCGTTACGCTTCGGAAAACAACAGGAGGAACGACACGTGAAGACCATCATGACGACGACCGCCATCGCCCTGGTCCTGGCTTTCGCAGCGGGCTCCGCTTTAGCCGATACCTCAGGCAAGAAAGTGGCGCTCTCGAACAACTACGCGGGCAATTCCTGGCGGCAGGCCATGCTCCATAGCTGGGACAAGGTCGCCAAGGCCGCCGTGGCCGACCACATGGTCGCTTCCGCCGATTCCTTCACCACAGCCGACAAGGAAGTGCCGACCCAGGCGGCCCAGCTCCAGAACCTCATCCTGCAAGGTTACGACGCCATCGTCATCGACGCCGCCTCGCCCGAGGCGCTCAATGGCGCGGTCAAGGCCGCCTGCGATGCCGGCATCACCGTCGTTTCCTATGACGGCACGGTCAGCGAGCCCTGCGCCTATCGCGTCGGCATCGATTACGTGGGCATGGGCAAGGAGCAGGTCGACTACCTCGCGAAGCGCCTCCCGGATGGCGGCAACCTCCTGGAAATTCGCGGTCTTGCCGGAACCTCAATCGACGACCTGATCCACCAGGGCATCGCGGCGGGGGTCAAGGCGCATCCGAACTTCAAGATCGTCGGATCGGTCACCGGCAACTGGGACGAAGCCACGGCGCAAAAAGCGGTCGCGACCGTCTTGCCGTCGATGCCCGATATCGTCGGCGTGGTCGACCAGGGCGGAGACGGCTACGGCGCCGCGCAGGCTTTCACCGCGGCGGGCAAGAAAGAGCCGATCATCATCATGGGCAACCGCCAGGACGAACTCGCCTGGTGGAAGCAGCAGCATGACGCGAACGGCTACACCACCTGGTCCGCCACCATCCCGCCGGGCGGCGTAACGCTGGCCTTCTGGGTCGCGCAGCAGATCCTCGACGGCAAGAAGGTGCCGCATGATGTCGTCTTCCCGGCGCTCGAGGTCGATCAGGCCGGTCTCGACGCCGCTCTGAAAGCCGCACCGGTCGGTGGCGTCTACAACACCGAATACAGTCAGGCCGATGCCATCAAGGCGATTGCCGCGAGCGCGAAATAAGCTCATTGCGATGACAAGCGTGACCGCCGCGAATCCCGAAGTCGTCCGTCTAGCGGCGGTCACTAAAAACTTTGGCGCCGTCCGCGCCCTCGCCGGCGTCGATCTCATGGTCGATTCCGGCGCCTGCCTGGGCCTCGTCGGCCATAACGGCGCCGGCAAATCGACGCTCATGCATGTCCTCGCCGGCACGCTTCTCCCCTCGAGCGGCGAGATCGCGATCGGCGGCGCGCGCCAGGACAGCTACTCGGTGACGCTCGCGCAGCAACTCGGCATCCGCTGCGTGTTTCAGGAGCTGTCGCTCTGTCCCAACCTGACGGTCGCCGAGAATACCCGCATCCTCCACCCGTCGATCCGTGGCATAGGCTGGCGCCGCCGGGCCGGGCGCCTCATCATTGACCGCCTCGACGCGATCTTCCCCGGCCACGGCATCGCGGCCGAGACCATCGTCGCGGATCTCTCCATCAGCCGCCGCCAGATGGTCGAGATCGCCCGCGCCTTCAGCGTCACCGACGCGCCGCTGAAACTGGTGATCCTCGACGAACCCACCTCCTCGCTGGATGCGGACACCGCTGGCCAGCTCCTCAGTTTCGTCCGCCGCTTCGTCGCTGAGGGCGGCAGCGTCATCCTCATCTCCCACATCCTCGGCGAGATCCTCGGCAATTCGGACCGCATCGTCGTCATGCGGGACGGCCAGGTGGTCGCCAGCGAGCAGGCCAAAGCCTTCGACCGCGCCCGCCTGGTCGAGACCATGGGCAGCACCCACGCCACCGACCAGCCGCCGCCCGCCACCCTCGCCCAGAACCGGGGCCAGACGCCGATCATGGTCCGCGCCCGCCCGAAATCCCAGGCCGACAGGACCGATCTCGTCGCGCATCAGGGCGAGATCATCGGACTCGCCGGCTTCTCGGGCCATGGCCAGACCGAGCTTCTCATCGAGGTCTTCGACGCCGCGTCCCGCAACACCACCCGCACCACCGTCGCCGCCCCGGTCGCCCTGGTGGCCGGGGACCGCCAGACCGACGGCGTCTTTCCCCTGTGGTCGATCGCCGAGAACATCACCATCCGCTCGCTCGCCGCACTACGGCGCGGCATGCTCATTTCGCCCACGCGCGAGGCCGCAATGGCGGAGGACTGGAAGCAGCGTATCGGCATCCGCAGCCCCAACCTGGGCAACCCCATCCTCTCGCTCTCCGGAGGCAACCAGCAGAAGGCGCTCTTCGCTCGCGCGCTCGGCTCGGATGCGCGCATCGTGGTGATGGACGACCCGATGCGCGGCGTCGATATCGGCACGAAGCTCGATGTCTATGACCTCATCCGTGGCGAGGCAGCGGCCGGCCGCACCTTCCTCTGGTACACCACCGAGCTGGAGGAGCTGCAGAATTGCGACCACGTCTATGTCTTCCGCCACGGCCGCATCGTCGCCGATCTCGGCCGCGCTGATCTCACCGAGCAACAGCTCATCCGTGCCTCCTTCCAGGACGTCGCATGACCACGAACGCTGCCGCGTCCACCCGCCGCCCCATCTTGTTCGGCACGACGCCAGGCCGGCTTCTGCGCGGCCTGCTGCCGGCGATTTCCTTCGCGCTGGTGGTTCTCGCGATCTCGTACTTCAACCCGCGGGCGATCAGCTATTTCGGCTTCACGCTGATGCTGAACCTCGCGGTGCCAGTCGCCCTCGCGACCATCGCGCAAATGTTGATCATCACCGTCAATGACCTCGATCTTTCGATCGGCGCCTTCGTCGGCTTCACGGGCTGCGTCGTCGCGACCTGGCTGCCGACCAACCCGCTGCTCGGCTGGGCCATCCTCGCCGCATCCGTCGCCGTCTACGCGGCACTCGGCGCGCTGGTCTATCTGCGTCAACTGCCCTCGATCGTCGTCACGCTTGGCATGAGCTTCGTCTGGCTCGGCCTAGCCATCCTCATCCGCCCGACCCCCGGCGGCACCGCGCCCGGCTGGCTGCATGCCTTCGTCAGCCAGCGCATCCCGGGCATCCCCTTCCCGATCGTCGCGGCGGTGGTGATCGCCGTCGTCGTCCATATCGGCCTGATGCGAACCTCCTACGGCGCCATCCTGCGCGGCGTGGGCGGCAATCCGAGCGCCATCGAGCGGGCCGGATGGTCGCTCCTCAAGGCGAAGATGGCTGTCTATGCCTTGGCTGGCGTCTTCGGCGTGCTAGCGGGCCTGTCGCTGGTCGGTGTCTCGACCTCCGCCGATGCCAATATGGCGAATGGCTATACGCTGCTCTCCATCGCCGGCGCGATCCTGGGCGGCGCGGAGTTCGTCGGCGGCCGTGTGTCACCCATCGGCGCGGTGATCGGAGCGCTCACCTTGCAGCTCGCGGCGGTGGCGCTGAACTTCTTCCACCTGCCCGCCTTCCCGTCCTTCCGCATTCCGCAGGAGTGGCAGGTCGGCGCGCAGGGCATCATCCTCATCATCATCCTGGCGGCCCGCACGCTGATCAACCGGAGCGACCGATGAGCGACGCCGCCGCCCCCGCTTTCATCAAGCGCCTCGGCGCTCGGCCCTGGATCTGGTCCTTCCTGGCCGCCGCCGTCGTCTGGGTGCTGGCGATCGCCGTTGCCCATGGCGAGGGCGCCTCGGGCATGCTCTCGACCGCGCTCTCCTTCTCGGTCTTCACCGTGGTGGTGGGTATGGGCCAGATGTTCGTCATCACCCTTGGTCCCGGCAATATCGACCTGTCGCTGCCGGCCAATATCGGCCTGTCCGGCGCGGTCGCGATGCAGGTCATGAATGGTTCGGACGACCGCATCGCGCTCGGCATCCTCGCCGCCCTCGTGACCGGACTGCTGATCGGCCTGTTCAATTACCTGCTGATCCGGCTGCTGCGAATCCCACCGATCATCGCGACGCTCGCGGCGAGTTTCGTATTGGTCTCGGTCGGCATCAGCTATGGCCGCGGCCTGCAGATCAAACCGCCGCCTGCCTTCGCCGATTTCACCTTCTGGCGCATCGCCACGATTCCCGCGCTCGCCTTGGCGGCGCTGTTGCTCACGATCCTCGCCGCCATCCTCCTCCATCGCACGATCTTTGGCCGGTCCGTGCTCGCGATCGGCCAGAACATGCGCGCGGCGCGCCTCTCCGGCATCCGCGTGGAGCGCGTGCGGCTACTCACCTACGTCCTCTGCGCGGCGCTCGCGAGCCTCTGCGGCGCGCTCCTCGCCGGCTTCACCGGCGGCTCCTCACTCGACATGGGCGCCGAGTATTTGTTGAGTTCGATCGCCGTCGTCGTCATCGGCGGCACCTCAGTTGCCGGAGGCTCGGCGAACCTGCCGGGCATCTGGGGCGCCTCGCTCTTCCTGTTCATGGTGGTGACGCTGCTGAACACGTCGGGATTCGGCGCGGGTGTGCGTGACGTCATGACCGGCGTGATTATCATCGCGGTCATCACGATCGCGGGGGGTAAGCGCAAGCTGCGATAGTGTTTCTGCCCGCCACGAGCTTCCGCCAATGTATCGACGACACCATCGTCCGATAGCGATCAGCCGGGTCTCCGCCTAAACTATGATGGCGATACCGGCCCGCGGCATTACGCGGGCAATGTCCGATGGGGAGAGGCAATGCCCGGAGAAATCGACCAATATCGCCGCCGTTTCCTGGGCGCCGCGGCCGTGACCATCGCCGCCTCTCAACTCGGTACCGCAGGCTCCGCGTCGGCGCAATCCGGCAGCGCAAAACCGGACGTGCCCAAGATCAAGCCCGGAACGAACACGGCCTTCGCTCCATTGAAGCAGATCGATGCCGGCGAGCTGAGCATCGGCTACGCCGAAGCCGGTCCCGCCGATGGTCCCGTCGTCATCCTCCTGCACGGCTGGCCCTATGACATTTACAGCTACGTTGATGTCGCGCCTTTGCTGGCGGCAACGGGTTACCGGGTAATCGTGCCGTATTTGCGCGGCTACGGCACGACGCGCTTTCTGTCGGACACCACCTTCCGGAATGGCCAGCAGGCGGTGGTCGCCGTCGATACCATCGCCTTGATGGACACCCTCAAGATCAAAACCGCGATCCTCGCAGGCTATGACTGGGGTGCGCGAACGGCCGACGTCATCGCGGCACTCTGGCCGGAGCGCTGCAAGGCCCTGGTCTCCGTCAGCGGCTATCTGATCGGCAGCCAAAAGGCCAACGAGAAGCCGCTGCCGCCAAAGGCCGAGCTGCAATGGTGGTATCAATACTATTTCGCCACGGAACGCGGAGAGGCGGGCTACGGCGAATACCGGCACGATTTCGCGAAGCTGATCTGGCAGATCGCCTCGCCGAAATGGAACTTCGATGATGCCACATTCGACCGCACCGCAACGGCGTTCGACAACCCGGATCACGTTGCAATTGTGATTCACAACTACAGGTGGCGGCTTAGCTTGGCTAAAGGCGATCCAAAATATGACGGTCTCGAGCGGCGTCTCGCCGCGAGTCCCGTCATCACCGTGCCCACAATTACCCTGGAAGGTGATGCGAATGGCGCGCCGCACCCGCCTGCCGCAGCATATCGCACGAGATTCTCGGGCAGATATCAACACCGGATCATCGACGGCGGCATCGGTCACAACCTGCCTCAGGAGGCACCGCAAGCCTTTGCTCAAGCTGTGGTCGACGTCGCTAACTGATTTTTCGAGCATCGCACACCAGGGGAAGGCGTTCCCGATGAAAGCAAACCGACTCTTGTTGGCCGCGATACTCGCTAGCGTAATCGGCGCACCGCTTGAAGCCTCAGCCGAGGACAAAGCCGTGACGCAGCAGACGACACCCGCGACGGTTCAACTGCGTGTGGAAGGTGAGATGCCTTCTCTCCACGGCGCTGTGACGTGGCTCAACTCGCCACCTTTGACAGCAGCGGAACTGCGCGGAAAGGTCGTCCTTATCGACTTCTGGACCTACACCTGCATCAACTGGCTGCGCACGCTCCCCCATATCCAAGCCTGGGCCACGAAATATAGGGATCAAGGACTGGTGGTCATCGGCGTGCACACGCCCGAATTTGGCTTCGAGAAAAACATCGACAATGTTCGTCGGGCCATTAAAGAGATGGGGATCGACTATCCGGTCGCGGTCGATAGCAACTACGTGCTGTGGCAGGACTTTAACAACGAATATTGGCCGGCGCTTTATATTGTCGATGCACAGGGGCGCATCCGGCACCATGAGTTCGGCGAAGGCGGATACAAAAAGTCCGAAATGACTATCCAACAGCTCCTGACCGAGGCAGGGGCGAGCAACGTCAGCCACGATCTTGTCTCAGTCGATGCTCAGGGCAGGGAAAAACCCGCCGACTGGAGCAATCTGCAATCTTCAGAGAGTTATGTCGGCTACGGAAAAACCGAGAAGTTCGTGTCGCCTAGTGGTGAGATCCGAGATAAGCTGCATATCTACACGGCACCCGCGCGATTGAGGCTCAATCACTGGGCGCTCGAGGGTGACTGGACGATGGAGAAACACTTCGTCGCACTGAACCAGCCCGAGGGGCGGATCGTGTATCGCTTCCACGCGCGAGACCTTCATCTCGTAATGGGACCGGCGACGCCAGGAACATCGGTGCGGTTCCGTGTGCTCATCGATGGGCAGGAACCGGGGGCCGCTCATGGAATCGACGCGGACAGCCAAGGCAACGGCACGGTCACCGAACAGCGGCTCTATCAGCTTATCCGTCAACCGGAGCCCATCAGTGATCGGACGTTTGAGATCGAGTTTCTCGATCCGGGGGTCCAGGCTTTCGTGTTCACGTTTGGCTAAGCCAAAGCAACGCCTTCCAGCACAGCACGCAACCGAGCCTTCACTTTCGTCCTGTCGCGCGACGGCAGCCGCCCGATGCGCTGCGCCCGGGCAATCTCGATCGTCGCGACCTTCGCAGTTCGGACAACGGAGGGCGCGAAGAGCCCGGCCGCCATCAAGTCGGATAGCGCGACATCACCCTGCCACGGCCGATTGGCGGCACTGGTGATCATCAACACCCAGATCATGAAGGGCGTGTCGTCCGGCAGTCCGCCAGAGATAACGAGCGCCGGACGAAATTGCTGCACGGGATGGCTCGTGTATGGAAACGGCACCTTCACGATATCCCAGATACCGACGCGGGAATCAGAGTCCGGCATAAGCGCGTGTATCTTCCTCGCCACTCCATTCGCCGAAAGCCGCGAATGGATCTTCCTTCGCCTCGAGGGTGCGCCGCGTCAGGATAACGCGGCCATCCTCGATCACGTAGGCAAGCTCGTCACCCTCCCGCAGATGCAGCGCAACCCGCACGGCTTGCGGAATGGTGGTCTGAGCCTTGGAGGTGAGACGGCTGGTGATCATGAGAGCACGGTAAGGAATTTCCTTTCCGGCGTCAAGAACACCGGAAAGGATGCATCAGAAAGATTACCCCTCCCCCCGCAACGCCTTAAACCGCGCCATCAGCGCCGCCGTCGAGCCGTCATGCTTGCCCACCTTCGCCCCAGGCTCCAGCTGCGGAATAATCGACTGCGCGAGCTTCTTGCCCAGTTCCACACCCCACTGGTCGAAACTATTGATCCCCCAGATGGCGCCCTGCACTGCCACGCAATGCTCGTACAGCACGATCAGACGGCCCAGGCTGTAGGGGTCGAGCTTTTTGTAGAGGATCGTCGTGCTTGGGCGCTCGCCGGTGAAGACGCGGTGGGGGGCGACGCGCTCGATAGTTCTGACGTCAGAACCGGCGGCCTTCATCTCCTCGGTGACCTCGGCGAGGGTCTTGCCGGCCAGCAGCGCCTCGGCCTGGGCGAAGACGTTGGCGGCGAGGATGCGATGCGCCTCGGGCCGGTTGTGGTCGGGCTCGGCGGCGAGGATGAAGTCGACCGGGACGTGCGCCGGCCCCTGATGCACTAGCTGCATGAAGCTGTGCTGCGCATCGGTGCCGGGCTCGCCGAAGACCACCGGGCAGGTCTGATGCGCCACCTGGTCGCCCGCGAGACGGACGGACTTGCCGTTGCTCTCCATCTCCAACTGCTGGAGATACGCCGGGAAGCGGGCCAGCCGCGCGTCATAGGCCAGGATGCAGAGCGTCGCCGAGCCCAGCACGTCGGTATTCCAAATCCCAGTCAGCGCCATCAACGCCGGCAGATTGGACTCGAGCGGCGTGTCGCGGAAATGGAAGTCCATTGCCCGCGCGCCGTCGAGAAAGGATTGGAACGCGTCCCACCCCGCCGCCAGCGCCACCGACAGGCCAATCGCCGACCACACCGAATAGCGGCCGCCAACCCAATCGCGAAAGCCGAAAACGCGGTCCTCGGAAATTCCGAACTTCCCGGTTTCCTTCAGATTCGTCGAGAGCGCGACGAGATGTTTGCCGACTCCCTCCTCACCTACCGCCGCCACCAGCCAATCGCGCGCGGCATGGCCATTGGTCATGGTCTCGAGCGTCGTGAAAGTCTTGCTCGCGACGAGAACGAGCGTGCGCCTGGGATCGAGGATGCGGGCGAATTGCGCGAAGGCATGGCCATCGACGTTCGAGAGGAAATGCGCCTCGACCTTGGCGCCATGCACGAAGGTCAGCGCCTGACTGACCATGCGCGGACCGAGATCCGAACCGCCTATGCCGATATTGAGCACATCGGTGAAGGGCTTGCCGTCCGCCGCGACAATCGAGCCGTCATGCACGGCGCGGACGAATTTCTCCATCCGGTCGCGGTCACTCGCCGCGACCTTCGAGGCATCTTCCCAGCCGCCATCCGGCGTCACCGCACGCATCCCGGCATCAGGCTTGCTGCGCAGCGCCATGTGCATCGCGGAACGATGTTCGGTCATATTCACCGGCTCGCCGGCAAACAACCGGCCGATGAATTCCTCGACCTTTGCGGCGCGGGCGAGTTCCAGCAGGAGCGTGCGCGCCTCCGGGCTCATCGAGGTCTTCGAATAGTCGAGCGACAGATCCTCGAAGGTAGCGGAAAAGGATTCGGCACGCTTGGGATCGGCTTTGAAGAGCGGCGAAATCAGCTTCCCGCCGGGCTTGGCGGCGAGGGCCGCGAGCTTGTCCCAGACGGGCTTGGTGGCGCTGGCGGGCAGGGCTTCATCGGACATGGGAGTTCTCCTCGGAAACGCGTTCAGCCGGCCATGAGGCCTTGAACATGGGCGGCGGCCGAAGCCGCCAAGGCGTCGAGATCATAGCCGCCTTCGAGCAGCGAGACGATGCGCCCCCCGGTATGGCGACGGGCGGACTCGACAATGCGGGCGGTGATCCAGGCGAAGTCGGCCTCGTCCAGCTCCAGGCCGCCGAGTGGATCGTCCCGATGCGCGTCGAAGCCGGCCGAGATGATGAGGCAGTCGGGCGCGAAGGCGTCCAGCGCGGGCAGGATGCGGTCGGACCAGGCGGCGCGGAAGGCGGCGGAGCCGGAGCCGGCGGCGAGGGCCGCGTTGACGATCTGGCCATGAGCACCGGTTTCCCCAATGCTGCCGGTGCCGGGGTAGAAGGGGAATTGGTGGCTCGAACCGAAGAAGAAGTCGGCGTCGTCCCAGGCGACGGCTTGCGTGCCGTTGCCGTGATGGACGTCGAAATCCACCACCGCCACGCGCTGCTTGCCCCAGGCGGCCCGCGCATGATGCGCGGCGATCGCGGCGTTGGAGAAGAGGCAAAAGCCCATGGCGCGTTCGGGCTCCGCATGATGCCCAGGCGGCCGGGTGGCGACGAAGGCGGCGCGCGCACGGTCGGTCATCACTGCATCCACCGCCGCCACCGCGCCACCAGCCGCCCGCAGCGCCGCCTCGGCACTGCCCGCGCTCATCACCGTGTCCGGGTCGAGCCGCTCCAGCTTTCCCGGCCCAGGGTGGGTGCTGAGGATGTGGTCGATGTATCGCGCGGAATGGACGCGGCCGAGTTGGTCAGGCGTCGCTTGCGGCGCTTCCTCATGCATCAGGTCGCCGAATTCGGGCTCGCCGAGCGCCCGCCAGACTGCGCGCAGGCGACCCACACGTTCGGGGTGGCCGGGGCCGGTGTCGTGGTCGAGGCCGGCCGGATGGGTGATGAGCAGGACGTCGCCGGCGGAGGAGCTCATATGCACATATCTTTATGTGTCTTTGGTGGCATCGGGCAAAGCGGGGCGGCGTTTAAGCGTGAAGCTGTAGATACCGGCATCCTCGCTCCAGGCGACCAGAGTATGGCCGGTCTCCTGGCAGTAGCTTTTGAAGTCGGCGACGGCGGCCGCGTCGGTGGCGAGTACGCGCAGGCGCTCACCCGGCGCCATGCCGCGCAGCTCGCGGTTGGCGCGCAGCACGGGAAGCGGACAGGCGAGGTCCCGCAGGTCGAGCAGCGTTTCGCTCATGGCGCTTATCCTGGCTCCGGCATGATCGCGCCGCAAGCCGCGCCGAGGGATCTCGGGCAAGTGCCGCAGGACCGTCACTTTACCGGAGCCGCTGAGGGCAAGGTCGCGTCTAGTCACCCCAGGTCGCGAACATGCCGACCGCCGCGAGGGCCATGACCGCCGTTGCAAGCCAGCCCATGGTGGCGAGACCGCGGCCGAGCACGAAACGGCCCATGACGTCGCTCCGCACCGCCATGAGCAGCATCATGACCATGACCGGGACGGCGACGATGCCGTTCAGCACCGCGCTCCAGAACAGAGCCTTGACCGGATCGAGCGGGCTGAAGTTGAGCAGCGCGCCGATCACGGTGGCCGCCGCGATGGTGCCGTAGAAGGCGCGCGCCTTCAGCGGCTTGCGAGCGAGACCGACGGGCCATTGTAGCGCCTCCCCAAGCGCGAAGGCGGCCGAGCCCGCCAGAACCGGCAGCGCCAATAGTCCCGTGCCGATGATGCCGAGCGCGAAGAGGGTGAACGCGAAAGGCCCCGCGAGCGGCCGCAGCGCCTCCGCCGCTTGAGATGAGGTCTGGATATTCGTCATGCCATGCGCGTTCAGCGTCGCAGCGGCGGTCAGCATGATGAACAGAGCCACAATGTTCGAAATGCCCATGCCGACATAGGTATCGATGCGAATACGCCGCATCTCCCGCGGAGCCTGGCCCGGCGCATCCAACAGCGAGCGCGAGTCGTTGCGCTCCGAGAGATCCTCGACCTCCTCACCAGCCTGCCAGAAGAACAGATAAGGGCTGATCGTGGTGCCAAAGACAGCGACAACGGCGGTGAGGTAGGCGCCGCTCATGCTGATATGCGGCCAGACGAGGTTGAGGAGGACCTTGCCCCAGGGAACCCCGACCACGAAGACCGTCGCGACATAAGCAAATAGCGACAGAGTAAGCCACTTCAGAACCGAGACGTAGCGCGCATAGCGCAGAAACACCTCCAGGCCGACCGAGAGCAGCGCGAAGCCGGCGACATAGACCAGCAGAGGGCCTTTCACGAGGAGCTTCAGTGCCGCCGCCATGGCACCGAGATCAGCGCCGATATTGATGGTATTGGCGATGATCAGCAGGCCGACGATGCCGTGCAGTAACCAAGTGGGATAATACCGTCGCAAGTTGCCCGCGAGACCACGGCCGGTGACGCGACCGATCTCCGCGCTGATCTGTTGGATGGCGCACATCAGCGGATAGGTCAGCAGCAGGGTCCAGCCGAGCGAATAGCCGAATTGGGCGCCGACCTGTGAATAGGTCGCGATACCGCTGGGGTCATCGTCCGAGGCACCCGTGATAAGGCCGGGCCCCATGATCGCCATGAGAGGCGGCCGCTCGGGCTGCTTGGGCAATTCGTCTGGCGGCAGAATGGCGGGGTTAGCGTCGCTCATCGCGGCGGGCGCCGGTGGGTCATGGTGGTCTCCTCGCCCGGCGTTTGTCTGGAAGCGACGCTGGCTACGCCTCATTGCACAGTTTGATTGATGTTGTGATTTGATTTTGAACTCGCGCGGACAAGGGCCGCCCATGATTTGGGCAAGAACTTTCACGGCGGAGCGCAGGGGCGTTTGGCAAGGTCGTGGAGAATGATCTAGAAACTGATCTGCTCTCTCATCCTATGGAACCTGTTATGGCCGAAAACCTCAGCGCCCTCAGCACCTTGCCATCCGGCATCCGCTATCGCGACGAGGTGGTCGGCGACGGCCCCAGCCCGGTTAAGGGCCAAACCGTTTCCGTGCATTACACGGGATGGCTGGATGATGACGGCAAGCCTGGGCGCAAGTTCGATAGCTCACGCGATCGCGGTGCGCCGTTCCAATTCACGCTCGGCGTTCAGCAGGTGATTTCCGGCTGGGATATCGGCGTCGCTTCGATGCAGGTTGGCGGCCGCCGGACCCTCGTTCTGCCGCCCGAACATGGTTACGGAGCTCGTGGCGCGGGCGGTGTGATTCCGCCCAATGCCACGCTGATCTTCGATGTCGAACTGCTCGGCATTGGCTGACCGCGGCTCAGGGCGCGACGGATCGAGGCTCGTTCAGGTATAAAGGCGCTCCACGGAGCGACGATTTCAATGACTGAGCGCCTGTTTCTTGCTGAATCGAATCTCGCATCGGCCCCGGCAACGGTTCAGGCGGCCGGTGCTGAGGGCATCGCTCTCGACCGCAGTATCTTCTACGCGCGTTCCGGCGGGCAGCCGGGCGATGTCGGCACGCTGCGCTGGGAAGGCGGCGAGGTCGCGATCGTCGATACGCTGAAGGGTGACGGCGAGACCATCCTGCTTGTCCCCGCGACGGATGGCGCATTACCGGCCGTGGGCGCCGCGGTCGAGATGGTGCTCGATTGGCCGCGGCGACATGCCCTGATGCGGATGCACACGACGTTGCATTTGCTCTGCGCGGCGCTTCCAGGTGCAGCCGTTACAGGCGGCCAGATCGGCGCCGATCGCTCGCGATTAGATTTCGACTTGCCGGAAGCTCCCGATCGCGTGGCATTGGAGGCGCGGCTGAATGCCCTCATCGCTGAGGATCATGCGTTGAAGGCTCATTGGGTGGACGAATCTGTGCTCGACGAAAATCCCGCGCTGGTGCGGACGCTTTCGGTAAAGCCGCCGCGCGGCACCGGACGGCTGCGATTGGTGCAGATCGGTGCCGACGACGCCATCGTGGATCTGCAGCCCTGCGGCGGCACGCATGTATCGCGAACGAGCGAGATTGGCGCGGTAAAGATCGCGAAAGTAGAAAACAAGGGACGACAGAACCGGCGCATCGTCGTCGTTCTGGCGTGAGTTCCTCATTGCAATCCCCAGCGCAGCTTCCCGATCGAGCGGCTATCCGGATCCGCACGTTGTCGGGCGCGGAGGCCATGCAGCGGATCTCTTCACTCTCCGACATACTGATCGATTGTGTGGAGAGCGGTGCCTCGGTCAGCTTCATGGCGCCTCTGGCTCGCGCGAAAGCTGACGCGTTTTGGTCCCAGGCAGCGGCGGCGGTGGCGGAAGGCGAGCGCATTTTGCTCGTGGCCGAGAGCGAGGGGCGGCTCCTCGGGACAGTGCAAATTGTCTCGGCGCAGTCAGAAAACCAGCCGCATCGCGCGGATATCTCGAAGATGCTTGTCCTCCGCGCGGCTCGCAGGAATGGAGTTGGCCAAGCCCTCATGCAGGCGGCCGAGGAGGCCGCGCGCGCGGCGGGCAAGACACTTCTGGTTCTGGACACCGGGGCGGATGACGCCGAGCGGCTCTATGCGCGGCTGAATTGGATCGCCATCGGGGAAATCCCCGGCTACGCGCTGTATCCCGATGGCCGACCCTGCGCTACGCGGATTTTCTATAAGGTGCTGTGAGCGCGGCGCCACGCAGCGCGGCGCTCCGCCAGAATCCCTGCTGAAAGCACCCTGCCATGCCTTCGATCAGCATTAGGATTGACCTCGATCCGAAAGGCCGGATCGGACCGGGGAAAATCGAACTCCTCGAAAAGATCGCCAGCCTCGGGTCAATCTCGGCCGCCGGGCGCGCGATGAGCATGTCGTATCGGCGAGCCTGGGAACTGGTCGAGGAAACCAACACAATATTCGGCAGTCCGGTTGCCTCGGCTCAGGTTGGCGGCAGACAAGGCGGCGGCGCGACCCTCACGCCGCTCGGTGTCGAACTCGTCACCCGCTTTCGCGCGATCGAGCGGGCGCTTTCCGAGGTGGCGCGGGAGCACGTCGCCGCCTTGCAGGCCGAAGTCACTGTCAGCCAAAGGTGAAGGCGAAAGCCTGGGCGCCGGGATCGAGGAATTCGATCTCGAAGTTCCGGTCAGCCACCGGTCCTGATTGGCGGACCAGCTGGTAGAGGCGCTGGCCGTCAATCGTGCCATTGCCCTGAGCATCCACATCGGCGCCGTGATCAGCAAGCGGCGGCTTGCCGTCGATCAGCACCCTGAACCGCACGGGCTTGCCATCGCTGCTCGGCCCCAAAACGAGATGGAGGTCGCGGGCATGGAAGCGATAGGCGATGCGGCCCTCGCCGGCGTTGGAGGTGGCGTTCTCGCCTTTGACGGTCCAGTCACCGCCCAGCGCCCATTGGTTCAGGGTGAGTTGCGGCGCGGTGGCGTAGACGTGGCTCGCATCCGGCACGGCTCCGCCGGGTGAGGCGAAGTTTTCGGCGCGCTGGTAGCCGATATAGGTCTCGGGTGAAGCGATGTCGCTGACGTCGGCGGCGGCTTCAGCACCGCTGCCATCGACCGCCACGATGTCATGCGGCACGGCACCCTTCCCCGCCTCGGCGAGGAGCTGCTGGATGACTTTTTCCGACTGGTCGTATTCGCCTTCGCCGAAGTGGTGGTAGCGAATCTGGCCCTTCGCATCGATGAAGTAGTGGGCGGGCCAGTATTGATTATTGAAGGCGCGCCAGATCGCGTAGTTGTTGTCGATGGCGATCGGGTAGTCGAGCTTGAGGTCCTTCACGGCCTGGCGGACATTGTCGATGTTCCGCTCGAAGGCGAATTCCGGCGCGTGCACGCCAATGACCACCAGGCCCTGGCTGCGATATTTCTGCGCCCAGGCCTCGATATAGGGGAGGCTACGCAAGCAGTTGATACAGGAATAGGTCCAGAAATCGACCAGGACGACTTTGCCGCGCAGACCCTCGGCGGTGAGCGGCGGCGAGTTGAGCCACTGGACGGCGCCTGCCAGGGAGGGGATCTGGCCCTCAACGGGTAGCGTGCCCGCGGCGGCGACTGTCGCCGACTTCGGATGCACTTTGTCGAGCAGCGTTTGCTCGACGCCGGCAGTGCTGGCGAGCGACACACGGGTCAGGAGGCCGGTGTCGAGGCCTAGGCTGATCGCGACGACACCGGCAAGAACGGCGACGCCGAGGCCGCGCCTGATCCATTCGCCCGCGCCGAGCGAGCGCTTCATCGCGACGAAGACCCGCCCGCCGATCAGCAGGGCGACGGCGAGCGAGGTCGCGGCGCCGGCGGCATAGGCCAGGAGGAGAAAGGAAGTCTGGACATTGGCGCCTTGCAGCGCGGCGCCGGTGAGGAGCAGTCCCAGGATCGGGCCGGCGCAGGGCGCCCAGAGCAGGCCCGTCGCGATGCCGAGCAGGAAGGATGGACCGAAGGAGGAACCGGCGCGCGTGCCATCCGATGCCGATTGGGAGAGGCGAGAGCCCAGGGCGACAAGCGGCCGCGTCAGCCGGTCCGCCATCGAGGGGAACAGCAGCGTGACGCCGAAGAAGGCCAGCAGGAGGATCGCGGCGAGACGGCCCCAGTGGTTCGCCTGCACCGCCCAGCCGCCGCCGACTGCCGCGAGGGTCGCAACGGCGGCGAAGGTGATCGCCATGCCGAGCAACAGTGGCAGGCCACTTTTGACGAAGGGCTGGTCGGCTCGGGCGAAGACGAAGGGGAGCACTGGCAATATGCACGGACTCAGGATCGTCAGAACGCCGCCGAGATAGGCAACAACGAAGAGCAACATTGGTTTGACCTGGCGCTTTCAATGTTCAGGCAATGGTGCCGGGACTGAATGTCGTCGCCCGGCTTCACTCTAGATGCGTTACGTGGCGGCCCGCTATATAGTTACGGGAATAGCGTGGGATGACGGGGATTTAATGGCGTGCCGAGACGACGACCCGGCTGGTCAACCCGCCCCTCCCCGGCCGAGAATTCCGCAAACGATCCTAGGAGAGCCCCAGTGCTGCGACGATATCTGATTGCGGCGGCTGCCATTCTTGCCGCGACGCCTGGCTTTGCCATGGCTCAGGACAAGGTCGGCACCGTCAATGTGCTCTATGCCGGCTCCCTGGTGAACCTGATGGAGCGCGGGATCAGCCCGGCTTTCGAGAAGGTCGATGGTGGGCGGTTCCGGGGATATGCCGGCGGCTCGAACAAGCTCGCCAATGAGATCAAGGGCAAGCTGCGGCAAGGGGATGTGTTCATCAGCGCGAATCCCAAGGTCAATAACGACCTGGAGGGCACCGCGAATGGCGGTTGGGTGAGTTGGTATGTGTCCTTCGCGCAGTCGCCTCTCGTGCTGGGCTATAACCCATCGAGCAAATTTGCGGCCGAGCTGAAGACCAAGCCGTGGTACAAGGTGCTCGAGGAGCCGGGCATCCGGATTGGACGGACGGATCCAAAACTCGATCCCAAGGGTAAGCTGACCGTCGATCTGCTGAAGAAAGCCTCGGAGGTCTACAAGTTGCCGGATCTGTCGGCAAAGGTTCTTGGTGCGCCCGAAAATCCGAGCCAGGTTTTGCCGGAGGAGAATTTGGTCGGGCGGCTGCAATCCGGGCAGTTGGACGTCGGGTTTTTCTATTCGACGGAAACGACGGATCTGAAGATCGCGGCGATTCCCTTCCCCGCGAATATCTCGCTCAGCGCGCACTACACGATCACGGTGCTCAACCACTCGCCGAATTCGGCGGGGGCGGAGCATTTCGTCGCGTTTCTTCTGGGGCCGCAGGGACACGACATCATGGGTGAGCACGGGCTTGACCTCGTGAAGCCGAAGATCAGCGGTGACGCGCGGTTGGTGCCGGTTGCGGTGAGCGCGGTGATCAACGCCGCGCAGTGAGGCGTTCCTCCTGGCCGCTGCTGCCGTGGCTGGGCGGCCTGCTTGCTGTCTATCTCGTCGCGCCGCTGGTCGCGGGTCTCGCGCATCTCGGTGGCGCGGATTGGCGCGGCGCCGACTGGGCGACGCTTGGCGATGCCTGTGCGGTCTCGCTGCTCAGCGCGACCGTGGCGACGTTGCTGGTGGCGGCGGGCGGGATTCCGCTGGGCTACCTGCTGGCGCGAAGGCCGGGACGGTGGTTGGCAATGCTTGGTTTCTTGGTGCAACTTCCGCTCGCTTTGCCGCCTTTGGCGAGCGGCATTCTGCTGCTGTTTCTACTCGGTTATGCGAGCCCGCTTGGTGCGCTCACGGGTGGCGCCCTGACGGATTCCTTTGTCGGCATCGTGCTGGCGGAGGCCTTTGTCGCGGCGCCGTTCCTGATCATCGCAGCGCGATCGGCTTTCGCGGGACTGGATCCGGTGCTGGAGGATGTCGCGGCCACGCTCGGCCACCGACCTTGGAGCATTTTCCTTCGCGCTAGCCTGCCGCTTGCCTGGCGCGCGATTCTTGCCGGCATGCTGCTGGCCTGGCTGCGGGCTTTCGGCGAGTTCGGGGCGACGATGATGGTGGCGTATCACCCCTATTCGCTGCCGGTTTACACGTATGTCGCGTTTGGCGGCCAGGGTTTGCCAGCCATGCTACCGGTGCTGGCACCTACGTTAGTGGCTGCGGTTGGCGTTATGGCCTTCGCCGCGATTTTCGGTGCGGATCGCGTGAGGCGCGTGGGGTTCGCGGATGGTCACACGGGGGTTGTGCCATTGCCGGTAGCACCGCTGCTCGATGAGCCGCGGCCCAGCTCCGCGATGTCGCCGCAGCCGCTGAGCTTTGCTTTCCGCCGCAAGCTGAGTGGTTTCGATCTCGACGTCGCGTGGCGGACGAGCGCACGTAGGCTCGCGATCCTGGGTTCATCGGGTTCGGGAAAGTCGATGACATTGCGCGCCATTGCGGGTCTCGATGGCGATGTTGCGGGGTCGTTGATGTTGGGCGCGAGAGATCTCAGCGAAACGCCGACCGAGCGGCGCGGCATTGCTTTCGTGCCGCAGAATTACGGCTTGTTCCCTCATCTGACCGTGGCGCGGCAGATAGCCTTTGCGGTCGGCGCGGATCGCGATTTGGCGGAGCATTGGTCGAAGCGTCTTGGACTTGCCAGTCTGAAACAGCGGCTTCCGGATGCGCTTTCCTTGGGTCAGCAGCAGCGGGTTGCCGTGGCACGCGCGTTTAGCCGGCCGGCTGGCTTGTTGTTACTCGACGAGCCGTTTTCAGCGCTCGATACGCCTTTACGCGCGCAATTGCGGCGGGAATTGCTGGCGCTGCAGGCGGAGATCGATGCGACGACGATCCTCGTCACGCATGATCCGGAGGAGGCTTTTCTGCTCGCCGATGAGCTTCTTATTCTTGATGCGGGCCGGGTATTGCAGGTCGGCACTGTCAACGAAGTATTCGCGCGTCCCGTTAGTGAGGCGGTTGCGCGGTTGCTCGGGGCGGAGAACATCGCGTTCGGCCGTGCTGTCGGGGCGAATGCAATTGATGTCGGAGGGGGCGTTCAGATTAAGGTGGTCGGGCCGCCGATGCAGACGAGCGCGCGCGTTGGCTGGTCGGTTCGGTCGGAGAGCATCACGATCACGGCGGCAGGTGACTATCCCGGATTTGTCGTCGATGTTGGAGCGCCTGTCGCGGGGCGATTCGAGGTCGTGCTACGGATTGGCGATGCGCTGCTTCGGGCGAACCAGGAGATCGGCGCACCGGCCAATCTTGGTCCATGTCGACTGTTTTTGCGGCCGGCGGCGGTGCAGGTTTGGGTCATGTCTGCGGAGGGCGGCGCGGCGGCCGACACGGATTGCGAATTCCGAAGCACACGGGATGAGTCGCAGATCAGCCCGCGTCTGAGTTAACCGACCTGGCGGCGACTCGTCATGCTCGGCGAAGGCCGAGCATCCACGCCTTCGACTTCGCCGGCGCAAGCAAGGCGTGGGTGCTCGGCCTTCGCCGAGCATGACGTGCGAGAACTGTCGCCAACATTCGTTGAGATCACTCCAGAGACTCGAAAATCGGTGCCATGCGTCGCTGTGAAAACAAGACGTGTCGCTCCATGGCGACATGCGCGGCATCCGGGTCGCCAGCATTCAACGCCACGATAATATCGGCATGCTCCCGAATGGCCTCCTCCGTCACCCGCGAGTGGAAGAGAAGGCGGAACAGATGCATGTGCGTGTGCAGGCGGTTGAGCGCCTCGGCGATCAGGTCGCTGCCGCCGGCCATGGCGATCCGCGTGTGAAAAGCCGCGTCCCAGGTGGCGAATTTGCCATAGGCGAGGCGTACATCCTCCGACGAGGGCGCGGCCATGGCGGCGTGCAGTTCGCCCAAAGCGGCACGATCCCGTCCCCCGAGATTGCGCGCCGCCTTGGCCGCCGCCAGCGGCTCCAGCACCAGGCGCAACTCATAGATTTGCTCAAACCGGCGGCGGCTCGGAAGCGGGGCGGCGCTGTAGCCCACCAGATGGGTCTTGACCACCAGCCCCTCCGCCTCGAGGCGCACCAAAGCGGCGCGGATCGGAGTTTGGGAGACGCCGAGATCCTTGACCAAGCCATCTACAGTAATCCGCGCGCCCGGCGCGATCTTCAGCGAGATCAGCCGCGTGAGCAGCGCATCATAAACATCGTCGCCTAAGGAGGCACGGCGCAAGGGCGGCTCCGGCGTGATCGCCGTGCCGTCACCGATCGCCTCTTTCCCGGGGTCTGGGCTCTGCGCCGTCATCACCATAACCTAGCAGGAGATCACGCTTGACCGTGTTAGCAGCGCCTCCCTATGGTGGGCAAGATCGGATCTGATATCAGATTGGATTCCAATGGCGGCTAACGTCACCTATGCAGAAGCCTGCGAAACGGCCATGCGCGCCCTCACCCTTGCGGGTGTGCCTTCCGACAACGCGCGGACTCAAAGCGACCTGCTGGTGGAAGCAGAGCTTTTCGATCGCCCCTCCCACGGGCTGTTGCGATTACCGCGCATCGTCGCGCGCATCCGCAATGGCGTGGCTGATCCTGTGACAACAGGTGTGGCCGCCTGGCGCTCGGCGGCGTTTCTGCAGGTTGATGGGCTTGGCGGCCTGGGGCCGGTGGTCGCCGGGGCCGCGGTGAAAGAGGTCTGCGCGAGGGCAAGAGAAGCCGGGATCGCGGTCGCCGCCATCGCCAACAACAATCACCTCGGTATGCTGAGTTGGTATGTGGAGCGCGTGGCGCGTGGTGGGCAGACGGCTATCGCGCTATCGACGAGCGAGGCGCTGGTGCATCCCTGGGGCGGTCGCCGCGCCATGCTGGGCACCAATCCCATCGCGATCGGCGTGCCGGCCGAGCCGGATCCTTTCGTGCTCGACATGGCGACAAGCATTGTCTCGATGGGCAAGATTCACGACCACGCCCATCGCCGTGAGCCGATACCGGCGGATTGGGCGCTCGATGCTGCGGGCGAACCCACGACCGATCCGGACGCCGCGAAACTCGGCGCGATCGCACCATTCGGCGGCGCCAAGGGCTACGCGCTGGGGCTGGCGATCGAGGTTTTGGTCAGCAGCCTGACAAGTGCAGCGCTCGGCACCGATGTTGTGGGCACATTGGATGCGGAAAAGCCCTGCAATAAGGGCGACGTCTTCATCATCATCGATCCGGTGTCGGATGCGGTGACCGGCAGCATTTCCGCCTATCTCGATGCGATTCGCGCCTGCGCGCCGAGCGATCCAGACAGGCCCGTCATGGTGCCGGGCGACGGTTCACGCAGTCGCCGAGCCGAGCGAATGGCGAAGGGCATCCCGATCGCGGAGGATGTCTGGGTGGCGATCCGCGCGCTGGCCGGCGACGAAATTTCCACGACGCAGGAGCACAGCGGTGGCCGATGATTTCGGCGTGATGCGCGCGCCGCGCGCAATTCTGTTCGGCGTAGGCGAAAGGCGCAGTGTTGGGCGGGTGGCTCGGCCGTTGGGGAAACGTGCCCTCATCTGCACCGATCTTCGTTTCGGCGCGGATGCCGAGATGGCAACGCTTCGCGCCGCCCTGGACGAGGAAGGTGTGACAATCGAGATTTTCGACGGCACCGAGGCTGAGCTTCCGCTTGCGGGCGTTCTCGCTTGCCTTGAGGTCGCGCGGGATTTCGCGCCGGACATGGTGATCGGCGTCGGTGGCGGAAGCTGCCTCGACATGGCGAAGGTGGTCAGCTTGATGCTGAGCCATGGAGGGCCCGCCGAGAGTTTCTACGGCGAAAACCGAGTGCCCGGGCCGGTGCTTCCGGTCATCGCGATTCCGACTACCTCCGGCACCGGATCCGAGGTAACGCCGGTGGCCGTGTTGGGGGATTCCAGCCGCGCGCTGAAGGTTGGGATTTCGAGTCCATATCTTATTCCGCATACCGCGATTTGCGATCCCGAGTTGACTCTGTCGTGTCCGCCTGGACTGACGGCCATTGCCGGGGCGGATGCGATGACGCATGCCATCGAGTCATTCACGGCTATCCGACGGGAGTTTGAGCCGGGCCTTGCTATGGCGCGAGTGTTCGTCGGCAAGAATCGGTTGAGCGATCTGCACGCGCTGGCGGCGATTTCGGCGCTGTCGATCCATCTGCCTCGTGCGGTGGCGAATGGCGCTGATCTCGAGGCTCGGTCGGCGGTGATGTATGCGGCGATGCTGGCAGGGCTTGCCTTTGGAAATGCCGGAACGGCGGCAGCGCATGCGATTCAATATCCAGTGGGCGCTTTGACCCATACCGCGCATGGGCTCGGTGTCGCTACTCTGATGCCCTATGTGATGGTCTTCAACCGGTCGGAGTGTGTGGCGGATTATGCCGAGATCGCCCGGGCGATGGGCGTTGTCGGCGATGATCCGGACACGCTCGCGGATGCCGCCGTGGTTGCGGTTTCGGATCTGTTCGACGGGATCCGCATTCCTAAGACGCTCGCGGAGCTTGGCGTGAAAACTGATCAACTCGATTGGATCGCGAGCCAATCGCTGCTCGCCGCACGGCTTGTCACCAACAATCCGCGCCCGCTCGATCTAGAGGGTGTGCAATCCATCGTGCAAGCGTCCTTCGCCGGTGATCGGCCTTGGGCGAGTGCGTAGTTAAACTAGCTGAAACAGGGAGGGACACATGAAGAAGACCGAAGTTTTCCAGTCCGCGGAGACAGTGCCGAATAGCGATGGCCGCAGGGCATTCTTGCAGAAGGGCGGACTGGCTAGCCTGGCTGTGGGCGGCTCAATGCTGGGATTGCTCGACGTGCCCCGGGCCTTTGCGGATACCGCCGATGCCACTTCGGTGGTTCCAAGCCTGCCGCCCGAGGTGCAGAAATATTACGAGATGGTCACCACCACGCCGCTCGGGCCGAGCATTTACCGTGACTTCAAACCGAAGAAGTCGGCGCCCTGGCTGATTGGCTATGCGAGTTCCTTTGGCGGCAATACCTGGCGCATCGGGGCGAGAACGGAACTGCAGGAGGTTCTGCTCCCCAAATACAAGGCGGCCGGGCTGGTCAAGGATGTCATCACGACGGAGGCCAATCTGGATCTGTCGAAACAGATCCAACAGATCCGGCAGCTCGTCGACCAAGGCTGCGACGCTATCATCACGATCGGTGCAGCCCATACCGCGCTGAATGGCGCCATCAAATATGCCTATGACCATGGCGTGCTCTTTGTGGCTCTCCAGGGTGGCGTGTCATCGCCTTACGCGCTGCAGGTCAGCGGCAATTATGCGCTCTGCGGAAAGTTGCAGGCTCAGGCGCTGGGTAAGCGGATGGGTGGCAAGGGCAAGGTGCTGATCGTTCAGGGCATTCCGCAGGCACAGGCGAGCAACGATTTCCAAAAGGGTCACGAGGCAGGCTTGAAGGAATATCCGGACATCAAAATCGCCGGAACAGTTGCGGGCAACTGGGTGGACTCGGTGGCCAAGACCGCGGTGTTGCAGTTCCTCGCGACGCATCCGGCGGCGATCGGCGGGATCGCCGCGCAATCTCCGGGCGATCTCGGCGCGATGAGCGCATTGCAGCAGGCGGGACGGCCGATCGTGCCGATTACGGCCGGCGGAGAAATGGGTCCGCTCGCTTATTGGCGTGACAATCCTGAATGGATCGACCTGACCTATCAGGGCTGGCCGCCCGGCAACGAAATGCAGGAGGGATGGGAGGTGATGCTGCGAACGCTGCAAGGCCAGGGGCCGAAGATCGCAAGCATCATGATCGGGCCGGGACCGATCACGCATGGCGACCTCGCCACTTTCCTGCCCCCCGGCACGACCACTTCCTCCAATGAATGGGTCTCGCCGCCGTACCAATCCTGGTTCCCGACCAAGACGATGGATATGTATTTCGAGCGGCCGGCTGATCCGTTGCAGGGAAAGGGCTGATCCTGAGCGAGGATGTGACCACAATTGCCAAGCCGGGCGTCTCCGAGACGCCCGGTGCCGAGGTTGTGACGGTGCGTGCGGTCAGCAAGTCTTTCGGTGAGGCGCGCGCGCTGCGATCCTGCTCCTTCTCCGCCCGGGCCGGCGAGGTTCATGCGCTTGTCGGCGAGAATGGCAGCGGCAAGAGCACCATGGCGAAGCTTCTCGCGGGGGTACTGCATCCGGACACGGGCAGCGTGACGGTGAATGGCGAACAGCCGATTAGTCCACACGTGGCGAAGGCCATGGGAATTGCCGTGGTTTTCCAGGAGATCCTTGTCGCCGAGGGCAGCACTGTGCTGGATAACCTGTTTCTCGGCGATGACGGGTTTTTCCGCGCGCGGCTGCCGCAGCGGGAGAAGCGCAAGCGGGCGCAGGATTTGCTGAACCGGCTCGTCGGGTCGGAAGTCGATCTCGACGCGAATGTGGATGAGCTGTCGCTCAATACGCGACAATGGATCGTCATCGCGCGGGCATTGCTTGGCACGCCGCGCGTAGTCGTCTTTGACGAATCCACCGCGGCGCTAGATCATTCGAGTGTGGAGCGGTTTTTCGAGGTAGTGCGGGGTTTGAAGGACTCTGGCGTTTGCGTGCTGATCGTCACTCATCGCATCCATGAACTGACCGCCATTTGTGACCGTGCCACGGTGCTGAGCGACGGGGCCGATGTTGGCACGCTGGTGGGAGGGGAGATCACGGAGGCGAAGCTGTTGGAGATGATGCGCGGTAGGACGCAATCCGACGCGCCTTTGCGGCCCTCGCATCAGCTTGCGGCGCGCGGCACAAAGGTACACAAAGAAGAAGCGCTGGTGGCTGTCGGGGTTAGACTGACGCCCGACGCCGCTCCGATCGATTTTGCCATTCGCGCAGGCGAGATCGTTGGCTTGGCTGGGCTTGAGGGCCATGGACAGGTCGAGTTTATTCAGGTCCTCACCGGCTTCAAGCGGCCTGTCGCGGGACAGATCCATGCCATTGCCGGTGGCGAAAGACACCCGATTGACTCCGCCAAATCAGCCGATCGCGCGAGGGTTGCCTATATTCCGGGGGACCGGAAGGCGGAGGGCTTGTTCCCCAATCTGTCGGTGTTCGAGAATTTTGGAATTTCCCGTTACCGCCCGACAGCACGGGCGGGTTTCATCGACCGAGGCAAGGTCCAACGGATGTTTCTCGAGCAGGTCAAGGACCTCTCGATCCGCCTAGGCCGGTCCAATGCACCGATCAATTCGCTCAGCGGCGGCAACCAGCAGAAAGTCGTTATCGGCCGGTCATTGGCGGCGGCGCCCTTGGTGATCGCGCTGAACGATCCGACTCGCGGAGTCGATATCGGCGCGAAAAACGACCTCTACGTTCTGCTGCGCAGTCTCGCAGAGGAGGGCAAAGCCGTATTGTTTCTCTCCAACGAAATCGAGGAGTTCGTAGGACTCTGCGACAGGGTGGTGGTGTTCCGGCTGCAGAGCGTTTTCGGCACGCTCGAGGACGGGGCGGTCACGAGTGATGGAGTGCTGGCGGCGATGTTCGGGTATAGCGATACTGAAGGACTAGATGGTGGCCGACGCTAAATGGTCTGCCGGGCGACTTATCCGGCAAAGGTCGCTGAGAACGCCGGTTATACTTCTTGTCATTCTGCTGGTCATCGCGGCATTTCACGGGCCGCACCTCTTCACATCGGATGGACTTGCAGGCGGCCTTGTCGGCGCCGCCCCGCTGATGCTCGCAACCCTGGCGATGACCCCTATTGCCATCGCCGGACCAGCGGGTGTGGATCTCTCGATCGGCCCGGCGATGACGCTGATAAATATCGCGATCGTGATGGGCCTGCCGGAAATCGGATTGTCGAGCCCGCTGGCCGTTTTTGCCTGCGCGATCGGGCTCGGCGTTCTGCTGCAAGTGGTGATGGGAACGCTGATCGCGGTGCTTCGGGTGAGCACGGTGGTCGTGACGCTCGCAGTCTATCTTGTGCTCGACGGCATGAACAGCGTGATCCTGCCACAGTCCGGCGGAACGGCTCCCGACTGGTTGGCGAGCTGGGGCTCGGCATCCACGATATTCTCGCTCGTTCTCTACGTGCCGCTCGCCGCTTTTGTCTTGTGGGCGCTGGTGTCTCGGACGACGTTTTTCCGCAATATTCGGCTGATGGGTGCAAATGACCGCACCGCCTTCGTCAGCGGTATCCCGCTGATCCCGACGCGGATCGGCGCGCATGTCGTCGCCGGTGTTTTCGTCGGCATCGCCAGCGTTATGTACACGGGGCTCATCGGCTCCGCCGATCCCACCGCCGGCACGCCTTATACTTTGAGCGCAGTTACGGCGCTTATCATTGGTGGCGCGAGCCTCGGCGGCGGCCATGCGAAGGGTTTGGGTTCCGTGCTTGGCGCGATCGACATCTGGCTTATTTCCTATGTGCTTTCGACGTTTAATTTCGGGCTCGATGCAAGCTACTGGGTTCAGTTCACGACGGGAGCCGTGCTGGTCGCGTCTTTGATCGCGGGCGGACTCCTGACCGGCAGCTCCCGACCGCGGTTGGCTAGGTGGAGAAAGCGTCGGGGCGGCCAGGCCGAGCCAGGAGTTTCGTGATGAGAGCGATAGTGGGGCAGCACGGTAGTAGTGTGATGGCGAGTGTCGTTCTCCTGGCACTCGTGGTGTTCGGTGCGGTTTCGATCGATGGATTCTGGTCGCTCATCAATCTGCGCTCCAGCCTGGTCTTCGCCTCGTTTCTTGGCGTGGCGACGGTCGGCCAGACACTTTGCGCATTGATCGGCGGCCTCGACTTGTCCATCCCGTTTGTTGTCGGCGCCGCGAATGTCGGCTTGGTGAAGTTACTGAATGATGGCCTACCCTCCCCTGTCGGGATTGTGGTGGTCTTTGTTCTTGGGGCGTTGATCGGTGCCTTTAACGGCGTCCTGAGCCATCGTCTGCGCGGGCAATCGTTGGTGGTGACCTTGGGCGTCGGCAATGCGGTGTTGGGTCTGATACAGATTCTCGTGAGCAGCGGCGGAAATTCCGGCATCTCGGGTGGTACGATTCAGGGCGCGGTGCCTCAATGGCTGCAGAGTTTCGCGACGGCCAATCACACAGTCGGCATCGCGCCTGCGGTTATCCTTTGGGCAGCGCTTGCGGCGCTGAACATTGTTCTGCTGCGTCGCACCTGGCTTGGTAGAAGCCTGTATGCTCTAGGTGGCAATCGAGTGGCAGCTGATCGCGTGCAGATATCGGGTCCATGGACCTGGACACTTGTTTTCGCCGCAAGTGGCGTGACCGCGGCGATGACCGGAGTTTTGCTGCTTGGTTATACCGGGAGCGGCTACGCGGGAGTTGGCGATCCTTATCTGTTCACCACCATCGCGGCCGTGCTGATCGGCGGAACCTCGCTGGTGGGTGGCCGCGGCGGCTACGGTCTGACTGTTCTCGGCGTGCTTATCCTGACGGTTCTGCAAACGATCCTGTCGGGCTACAGTCTCTCGTCATCTGCGCAAGAGGCGATCCTCGGGCTGCTGATCATTCCGGCTGTCGCGCTCTACGCCCGAAGCCCACATCCGCGCATGCAGATTTAGCACGGCGTCTCGTGCGTTGCGGCTGACGTTAAGCCGAACCCACTCGCAATTTCACCAGTCTTAGTCTGGAACTCCTGCTTTGTGGCTTGGATAGTCTTGACAATCTTCGAGCGTTGTCCCATAAGAGTTCGCTGCATTTGTTGCGAGAAAACATCAAGAATAAGTTCGGGGAGAATGGGAAGGTGACCGCCATCACGAACAGCGAGCGCTTTTACGAACTTGTGCCAAAAGGCGCGAAGGTCGAGCGTCTCGGCACAGGATTCACTTTCACCGAGGGGCCGGTCTGGAACCGCGCCGGCAAATTCCTCTTATTCAGCGATATGCCGGGCGACACTCGGCGGCGCTGGGATGCCGCGAAGGGGGTAACTGAGGTGGCGCGGCCCTCGAATAAGGGTAACGGCATGACCTATGAAGTCAGCGGTGATCTGCTGATTTGCGAGCATGCGACCAGTAGCCTGATCAGACAGCGGACCGATGGGAGCCGTCAAACGGTCGCTTCCCATTTCGAGGGTAAGGAACTGAACAGCCCGAACGACGTTGTGGTCGCGTCGGATAAGAGTGTCTATTTCAGCGATCCGACATACGGGCGGATGCCGGTCTTCGGTGTTGAGCGCAAACAGGATCTTTCGTTCCAGGGTGTCTATCGCGTGCAACCCTCCGGCGAGAAACTCCAGCTGCTTGTCAATGACTTCAGCCAGCCGAATGGGCTTTGCTTCTCGCCGGACGAATCGCTTTTGTATATCAATGACAGCACACACGCGCATATTCGGGTCTTCAAGGTCGCTGCTGACGGAACCATTGATAGTGGCGCGATCTTTGTGGACAAGGTTGGATCTGGAGCACTCGACGAGGGTATTCCCGACGGGATGAAGTGTGACGCCAACGGGAACGTCTACGTCACAGGGCCGGGTGGCGTTTGGGTTATTAGTCCGCAAGCAGAAGTGCTCGGCCGGATCGAGGTTCCGGAGAATGTCGGAAACCTCAACTGGGGCGGCGATGAATGGAATACACTGTTCATTTGCGCATCGACGTCTCTCTACAAGATCGATCTGAACGTGAGCGGCAACCGCCTTCCCTATATGACCTAGGAGGAAGTGACGATGGCGACAGAAGAAGCACTCCGGATCAAACCATCTTCCGCGGCCCTGATCATCCAGGACATGCAGAATGACGTGATCGGCGAAGGAGGCGCATTCGCGGGCTCCGGCTCGCCAGCGCATGCGAAGAGCCAGAATGCGGTGGCCAATGTCGCGCGACTTGCGAAAGAGGCTCGCGCTCTCAACATCCCCGTCTTCCATATCCACTATATTGTCGAGGCCGGGGCTAAGGGGCTCAAACTCAATGCTCCGCTCTACAAGGGGATCAAAGAGGCGAATGCCGTCGTGCGCGGTAGCTGGGGTGCAGCGGCTGTTCCCGGGCTCGAACCCCAGGAAGGCGACTTCATTGTCGAAAAAATGCGGATGAACGGCTTCTGCGGAACGAAGCTGGAAAGCCTGCTGCAAGGCTTCGGCGTTGAGACCGTCATCATCACAGGCGCTTGGACCAATATGTCGATCGAGCACACCGCGAGGCATGCCGCGGATCTCGGCTACGAGGTCGTTGTCGCGAGCGACGGCACCTCGACGGTCAATGACGAATGGCAGCGTGCCGGGCTCAACTACGCCCTGACGAATGTCGGCCGGACGCCGACTTGTGCGGAGATCATCTCGGCGCTACGGGGATAAGGACGAGGCGGAAGCAGAGTCTTGGCCTGAGCCGGAGCGCAGAGCATGACAACGACTACACCGGATCTCCTCCGGCTCTATGCGGAAAGCGATGCGCTCCGGCTAGCTGAACTGGTCAAGACACGACAAGTTTCCTCGTCGGAACTTGTCGAGGCCGCCATCAGCACGATCGATTCACTCAATCCGAAATTGAATGCGGTGGTGATCGAGACTTTCGATCTCGCGCGTCAGATGGCGACGCAAGCCAGCGGCGGACCCTTCGCCGGTGTGCCGTTTCTGCTGAAAGATATCGGTTCGATGTGGGAGGGCACGCGGCTCACCGCCGGGCTCGCTTATCGCAAGGATTTTGTTTGCGGCTTCGACTCCGAAATGGTGCGGCGCATAAAAGCAGCTGGGTTTATTCTCCTCGGCCGAACCAACGTTCCCGAGAATGGCTGGTGCATCGCTACCGAGCCAAGGCTCTATGGGCCAACGCTCAATCCTTGGAACACTGCGGTGACGCCCGGCGGGTCCAGCGGCGGCTCTGCGGCAGCCGTTGCGTCGCGCATGGTTCCCATTGCCGAGGGGACGGATGGCGGCGGGTCGATCCGCGTTCCCGCGTCCTGTTGCGGTCTGGTGGGCCTCAAGCCGTCGCGCGGGCGGATCACCTATGGACCGGCCGATGTCGAGATTTGGTTTGGCAGTGTGTTTTTCTTCGCGCTCACCCGCACCGTTCGCGACACCGCCGCGTATCTCGATGCGACTGCCGGTACGCTGCCGGGCGATCCCTATACCCCTCCACTGCCGGCCAAATCCTGGCTCGACGGTATCGGAGACCGCCCAAGGCGCCTCCGAATCGGGTTTACGCTGACGACGCCTTGGGGTCCCGAATTCGCACCGGAAGTGGCACGCGCGGTCAAGGAGACCGCCGTGCTGCTCGAAAGTTTAGGGCATAACGTCGAGGAATATGATCTTACGACCGATCTCGGATCGGCTTGGCTCGACTACAACCGGATGAATTCGGTGCAAACCGTACTGGAATTCGACGAACTCGCGAAAACCACCGGACGGCAGGTCGAAGAGTCGGATCTCGTGCCCTTGAATTGGTCAATGCTGGAGCGAGGGCGATCACTCTCCGCATCGGAATACGCGGCCAGCGTATCGGCCATTCGTAAGGCCAATCAGCGGATTCAGATGGAACTCCACCCCTATGACGTCTTCCTGACGCCGACGCTCACGCAGCTTCCGCGCCCCGTCGGCTATTGGGACATGAACGAAGCCGATTTCGATCGTTATAATGCCAAATGGACTGATGCCGCCTTCATGTTCGCCTTCAACCTGTCGGGCCTACCGGCAATGTCGGTGCCCGCGACCTGGACGGAGGAGCAAATTCCCGTCGGGGTGCAGTTTGTCGGCCGCTATGGCGATGAGGCCACGATCCTTGGCCTTGCCGCACAGGTCGAGGAGGCGCGGCCCTGGCTGACACGGCGCCCCGGGGTCTGCGCCACCTTCTAGGAGGCTTCGCCCCCGTCAGCAGATAGGCTATAGCGGTGCTCCGCGACGGGCGCGCCAGGGACAGAGCCACTTGTCTCCCGGCTTGAACCCTGCCGCCAGAACCAAGGAGGATGGTGATGATATCCCGTCGGACTCATTTGACACTCGCAGCAGCACTTGCAGCCTCGATGATTCTAGCGGCCGATCCGGCGGCCCGCGCGGCCAGTGATGAGCAGTCGACCGTTAACCACGCGCTGGGCACGTTGCAGGATCTCGAGGGCGACAAAGAATTCGGAAACGCGAAGCAGCTGCTGCGCCGGGCGCGCGCCGTGCTTATCGCTCCACGGATATTCAAGGCCGGTTTCTTCTTCGGCGGCGAGGGCGGACAGGCGGTGCTGATGACGCGCGGCGCGCACGGCTGGAGCGACCCCGCCTTCTATACTGTCGCCTCCGCGAGCTTCGGCTTGCAGATCGGGGCCCAGCAATCCGAGATGATTATGTTCATCATGAGCGAGAAGGCATTGCGGGCGCTCATGCGGGACAAATTCAAGATCGGCGCGAATGCGGGAATTGCAGTGGCAACGCTCGGTTCGACCGTTGAGGGCGCGACCACCGCCAATGTCGGCGCCGATATTGTTGTGTGGGCGTCTTCGTCCGGCGCCTATGCCGGTGTCAGCCTGAACGGCACGCTGGTGAAGCCAAACCGGGATGACAATGCCAGTTACTATGGCCGGCCCGTGACCGTAACCGACATCGTTGTCTCGCGCAGGGTGCGCAACCCCGCGGCCGCCCCGCTAGTGCGGACGCTGAACGCGCTGTAAGGCGCTCCGCGCGACGTTATCGGTGCGGCTTGGCGATCGGTTCCAGGCCGCACCAATTGGCGATGGCTAGTGCCAGGGTGCGGGTGACGCGGTGCAGAGAGGCTAGGCTCACACTCTCGTCGATACCGTGCGCGCCGTCGCCGTCCGGCCCGTAGCAGGTCACCTGCGTGTCGCTGTAAAGCGCGTAGAAGCGTGCGTCGGTCAAGGCGAGAGCGCAGTAAGGGCGAACCGGCTCGTCGTTGAGGCTGAGGTGAACCTCCTGCACCAGACGGGCGATCGGCTGTTCGGGCGGCAGCAGGCAGGCATCCGCCGTGAAGCCACGGAACACAAGATCCAAGGTGATTCCGGTAAGTCTTGGATCCGCGCCAGCCGAGGCTACGACCTCGCGGATATCCTGCTGCACCTGACGGCAGGACCGTCCGAGCATAACTCCGACACGCAGGCCGATCTTCGCGCGTGTCGGCACGGAGCTGTTCCACTCGCCGCCCTCGATCGTGCCGAAATTGACGTTGACGGGATGCGCCTCGCCGGCGAAGGCCGGATGGATCATGCCCTTCTCGTTCATGCGCGCTTCGTAGCGGCGGAAATGCTCGACCACGACATAGGCGGCGTCGATCGCGTTGATGCCGCGCTGCATCTGGCGGACATGGACCGGGCGGCCGGTGACCGTGACCCAAGCCCAAACCACTCCGACTTCCGATACCCACAGCGCGTCCCAGCCGGGCCCTGGCTCCGGGATGATGCAGCCCTCAGGCTTCGGCAACGCCAGCATGGTGGCGAGGGCGCCGTTGCCGGTGCATTCCTCCTCGATCACGGCAGCAAGTTGCAGTTCGGCGGCCGGCTGCATCCCGGCTCGACGGAGCGCTGCCACGGCGGTGAGAATTGCGGCGTGGCCGGCCTTCATGTCTCCCGACCCACGGCCATAGAGCCTACCGTCGCGGATTGCGGGGTCGTAGGGCGGGCTTGCCCAAAGCTCGGCCGCACCCTCATGCACGACATCGAGATGGCCTTGCAGCAGCAGGCTGCGGCCGGTCACGTTACGCGGGCGATGAACCGCCGCGACATTGGTGCGACCGGCGTACGACATCATGGGCGGCGAGAAGCCCGGATGATCGGTGAGTTTTTCTTCCTCAATCGGGATGAAATGCGGCGCGAGGCCGAGCGCCTCGTACATCGACGCCATTTCCTCGATGCAGGGCTGCTCGTTTCCGAGAATGCTGCGATGCCTCACAAGCCGTTTCAGCAGATCGGCCGAATGGTCCTGAAGAGAATCGACGGCGTCGAGGATATCTTTCTGTACGACGGTGTCGATCGGTGCTGCGGTGCTCAAGGTGATGCGGTTCTCCAGTGTCTCGGGGCTCGGCGCGTTGTTCAATGCATCCGTGGCGTCTTTAGAAGCGAACGCCGATCTATAGTCGCGACGGGCACATTCAGCCTTCGCTCGCCCCGCTGGACCGTGAGCGTCACCCGCGCGCCTGCTGGGCCGCAGGCCCATACGCCGCGCCATAGGGCGGCCAGGTCGGTGATCTCCTTGCCCTCAACCGCCAGAACGCGGTCGCCGGTATGGAGCCCGGCACGATCGCCCGGTCCGCCGTCGGCGAGGCCCCCGATCATCACCGTGTCGTCATCCTCCATGGCGTAAATGCCGAGCCAAGGGCGCGCGGGCCGGAGGACCTGACCGTAGCGGCGCAAATCATCGAGGATCGGGTGCAATTCGCCGATCGGCACGATCATATTCATGTCAAGGCGGCGACCCTCGGCGTCACCCTGCTGGAGAATGAGCGAGCCGACGCCCAAGAGTTCGGCATCCTTGCCGATCAGCGCGCCGCCTCCCCAGAAGGGATGCGCGGGCGCGGTGAAGATCGCGTCATCCAGCAGGTATTCCCAGTAGCCCGCGAATTCCTGGCGGCCAACGACTCTGGTCTCGATCGCCCGGCGCCGGCCGCCTGCCGAGGCGAAGAGGACGGCCTCGCCCAGGGCGGCTTCGCCGCTGTCGCCGAGTTCGAGCTTGGGTAGCCCCAGCTTGCCCAACGGCTGCACGAGGCCGAACCCGGTCTCCCCGTCGAAGGCCAAGGCATGCCCCGGCACCGCGCGGCCATCCGCGGAGGTGATCCAGATCGTTTCCGCCTCCATGATGAGGTAGCCCATGGTGAGCAACAGACCATCATCGCCGATGACGATGCCCGAGCCCTCTCGCTCGGTTCCCAGGGCCGAGGCGGTAAAGGCGTCCGAGGGCGCGGTGGAGCGTAGCCCGACCACGGCGCTCAATACGCCATCGAGGTCGAAGGCATAGTCCGCCGGGTTCGGTTGAAGGTCTGTGGGGATATCCCTGTTCTTGGCCATGAGCGGGTTTTGGCATACCGCCGGTCCCCTCGACCAGGGGCTTTGGACATAGGAGCAGGTGCCATTCGCGAGAGCACCTAGCGCCACAGTTCGGGACGAGCGTTTGGTCGCCTCGATGGGCGGCTAAGACATCAGCCGTCGATCGGCTCGCCACTGCCAGGTAGCTGAGACTTAGACCTTCAGTTTGCCGTGGCGGGGCCAGGGACGGCTCCCGCGCCCGCCGTGACCGTGCCATTGGATTGAGGGATCGCGACAGGTGCGACGACGACAGGCACTATTCCCTGCCGCTTGGTGATTCCAAGCTGCCGGGCGGTCGCGCTTGTCACATCGACGGCCCGGCCGTTGACGTATGGTCCGTGGTCTTCGACCGTCACCACGGCTGTGCGGCCGTTCTGGAGGTTGGTCACCTTGGCAACCGTTCCGAGCGGGAGGGATTTGCTGGCCGCCGCGTGGCCCTTCTGGTCGAACGCTCGTCCGTTCGCCATTTTGTGGCCCTGAAAGCGTGGTGCATAGACTGAGGCTTTGCCTAGTTGCTTGCGACCGGAATGGTCCTCGACGATGCGATGGCCGCCCGGCGGTCGTACCGCGGGCTCTCGCGCGAGTTTGCGCGCCTTCCGCTGCACTTCCGGGTTGCTGGTATCGAGAGCTGCCGTATTTGCGAGCGTCGTCGTCACTGATTTTGAACTACCACTGGTTGTATTCGAGTCCCGAGCACAAGCAGCGGAAGCTGCCAATCCACAAACGATCACCGTGATGCCGATATAAATAGATGATCTGTGCAAAAACCTCGTGACCTTCGGGTGATCTTCCATCGGCGAGTCCTCATCGTTTGCAGCGATCCCACGGATCCCGACTTGCCAATAACACGAACATCTATGGGGAGACGATCTTACTATTCAACCGATTACACTGAAGGATTTCGATGCCGCGGTGCTATGGTGCTCGCCCTTACATCGAGGCAGCCGTGGCTGACACCACATCGATCATCGCCTTGCTCGAGGGCGTCTGCGACGCTTTCAACGCGCACGACCTCGACCAAGTAATGAAGTTTTTCGCCGAAGACTGCATTCTGCTGATGCCTCGCGGCCCCGACCCTCATGGGCGCCGCTATGAGGGCAAAGCCGCCGTCCGCGAGGGGCTTGCCACGCGCTTCGCCGGCCTGCCCGATGTCCACTTCGGCCAGGCTACCCACTATGCCTGCGGCGACACCGGTATCTCAAAATGGACCATCACTGGCACCACGCCCTCCGGTGAGCAGATCGAGGCACTCGGTTGCGACTTCTACACATTTCGTGAAGGTGCTGTGATCGCAAAGGACTCCTACTGGAAACGCGTCGAACCAGCGTAACAATCTGACTGCGTCGCCGCCACGACGTGCAGCAAGCGATCTTGAGCCTTATTCGGGTCGTGGTCGTCGGGCCCGCAAGTAGCGACCAAATACTGCGTCGTGACTGCCGTCCGGCGATATCGACGCCTTCAACAACAAGATGGAGGGGCCGGTGTGCTCGGCGAACGAACACAGCCGGGTTAGGCAATCTGAGCGCGCCAGTGATCCCGATGGGCGCGCAATACTTTAGCCATCGAAAGAGGCGGCAGGGCCGCGGCTGGCGCTTCGGGCGGCACCGGTTCTCCCGCAAGCCACAGCACCGCCGCTCCGATGCCGTGTCGGGTACCGCCAAGCGAGACAAGATCAGCCGGCCGCAGGGCCTGAAGAAGGCGGCCAAAAAGCGGGTTCTCCGCGAAGGGGCCGTCCACCAGGATCGCGCCGGTGGTGCACAGACGGTCGAGGATGAGGTCGGCCATAAGCGCGCAGTAGAGGGTAGCCAGCGCCGCGCGGGCCGGTGCCTCCAGCGCTTCCGCAGCCTCGAGCTGCCCGGTGCGGCCCTGGAATGGGCCGCCCAAGGCAAAGCTCGGCAGCGCCTCGGCGCCGGCCGCCACTACCGCCGCCAAGCCGGCCTCGGTCGGTGGCACGCCACGCGCAGCCTCTCCGGCAATCACCGCGTATTCGCGGCCGCCCATGAAGCGCGCGGTGGCGGTGGGTTCGCCCAGTGCATCGACATTGGCAAGCATGTCGTCGCTTTCGCGCAGCCGGGAAAGATCGGCGCCCTTGGCCAGCACGATGCACCAGGTTCCGCTGGAGACGACCGTGAAGGCGTCGCCATCCGGCCGCGCCACGCGATGCGCGAGATAGGAGGCATTCGAGTCATGAATGCCGCAGATCACGGCGCAATCCTTCGGCAGCCCGGTCGCCTCCGCGATCTCCTGCCGCAGCGGGCCGAGCGCGGCGCGCGCGGGGCGCAGCGGCGGCATCAGCGCCGCCCAGCCCTGGCGGAGCACGAGATCCGAGAAGGTCGCGGCAGTCGGGTTCCATAGATCGCTGTGACAGCCGAGTGATGTCACCTCGCTCGCCGTGACGCCCGAAAGGCGCCACGACCAGTATTGCGGATAGGTGAGCACGTAGCGGGCGCGCAGGAACAGCGCGGAAGCCTCGTTCTGCAGATGGTAGAGCTGCGTTCCGAGGTTGAGGCCGGCGGGTAGTGCCGGCGACAGCGTTTGGGCGAAGGGATCGCGCAGGCGGGTGTATTCGCCGCGCAGACGGTCGAAGCTGGTATCCTCGTAATCCGGCGCCGCAAGCACCTCGCCCTCGCCGTCCACCAAGACCAGTGCCGCGCCATGGGCGATGGGGAGGATCGCGGAGACGCGCCCCCGTTCCGGCAAGTCGCGGAGTTGGGCGAGCAGCCAGTTCTCGATCCCGAAAATATCGAGTTCCGTCTTCAGCACCGGCGCATTACGGCTCAGAATGGCGGCCGAGGCGCGTTCCGCCGACCAGACCGTGCGGCCGGACGGCGCCTCCACCAGCATGAGCTTAGTGTTGGTCTTGCCGATATCCAGAACCGCGACGAGCGACGTCATGAACTCAATCGAGATGGAACATGGGATCGAGCGGCGTCGCGACCGGCGAGCCGTCCTCGTTGGTCTCCATGATATCGCGCATATGCGCCCACCAGCGCCGCATCACGGGATGCGCCGGCAAAGCCTCCATGTGGTGATCGGGCGTGTGCCGCAGCACGGCGAAAAGCGCGTTGCTCTCCTCGTCGAGAAAGATGCTGTAGTCGCGGATGCCGCTTTCGTGCAGCAGCGCCGCGAGTTCGGGCCAAATCTCCTCGTGGCGGCGGCGATATTCCTCGGCATTGCCGGGAAGGAGTCGCATGCGGAAAGCGATCTGGTTCATGGAACCTCTCAGCGCGAGCGTCTTCGGCCGGAATAGCCGAGCACCGAGGAGAGAGCCACCACCGCGATGAGCAGCCCGCCAGTGACGATGGACAGCACGATGCCCGGCACATTGAGCAGCGACAAGCCGAAGGTCACCAGCCCGATCAGCAGCGCCGCCAGCACGACGCCCATGATCGAGCCCTGGCCGCCGTCGATCGAGATGCCGCCGAGGATCACCATCGTAATGATGTCAAGTTCCCAGCCCATCGCGATCGAGGGCCGCGTGGAGCCGAGGCGCGAGGTCAGCAGGACGGAGGCGAGACCGGCGAAGAGGCCGAGTGTCGCGAAGATCCAGAACTTGTATTGATCCACGCGAATGCCGGCGACGCGGGAGGCGATGGGATTGGCGCCAATCGCGAAGATTCGCCGGCCGATGATGGTGCCATGCAGCAGCACCGCGAACAGGATCGCGAGCCCGCCGAACAGCACCAGCTCAAAGGAGATCGGCCCCACGACATAGCCTTGGCCGAAATAGGCGAAGTTCGGTTTGTAGGCCTTCAGCACGCCGTCCCCTACGATGGCATAGGCAATGCCGCGATAGAGGCTGAGCGTGCCGATGGTCGCGACAATGGATGGCACGCGGAAGAACGTGACGAGCACCGCGTTGAAGCAGCCTGCCAGAAAGCCGATCACGATGCCGGTCAGTACAACGAGAGGTGTGCCGTGGCCTGCCGCCGCGACCTCGCCCATCACCACCGAACACAGCGCCATGGTGCTGCCGACGGAGATGTCGATTTCGCCGGCGATGATGAGCAACGCCATGGGGAGTGCCACGATCGCGCGCTCGGTGAAGTTGAAGCTGGCGTCGGAGAGCGTCCAGGGATCGAGGAAGTATTTCGAGATCCGCGCGTTGAACAAGAAATCCGCCAGCACGACGAGCGCCAGCAGCACTTCCCAGCGCAGCAGCTTGCGCCAGGCGGGATTGCGGCGCGGCGCCGTCTCCGTGGCCACGGGCAGGACGCTGCTCATGCCCCGGCCTCCGACTCTTCGAGAATTCGGCGGCCCTCATGCCGCCGGGCACCGGCATTGAGAACGACGGCGACAGTGATGACGAGGCCGCTCACCGCCATCTGCCAGAAGGGCGAAATGCCGACCACGGGCAGCGCGTTCTTGATGATGCCGAGGAACAAACCGCCAAGCACCACGCCAACCACGCCGCCGACCCCACCGGTGATCGAGACGCCGCCGATGACGCAGGCGGCGATGACCTGAAGCTCGAAGCCCGAGGCGACATCGGTATAGGCCACCGCGAAACGCGCGACCCAGAGATAGCCGGCGAGGCCCGCGATGGCACCGGAGAGGACGAAGGCGAGGAATTGCATGCGGCCGACATCGATGCCGGCATAGGCGGCAGCATTCGGGTTGTTGCCGGCGGCGTAGAGGTTGCGGCCGGACACGCTGAAACGGAGGAACAGAAAAGCCGCGACCGCGACCAGAAAGCCGATCCAGCTCAGCACGCTGACGCCCAGGATCGGCACGCGCACCAGCCCGAGGAACATCGGCGACATCTGGCCGCTATTCACCCAGGCGCCGCCCGAAACGATATAGACGAGGCCGCGATAGGCCGAGAGCGTGCCGAGCGTCACCACGATCGATGGGATGCGCAGCTTCCACACAAGAATGCCATTGAAGGCGCCCAGCACTGCGCCCATCACGATGGCGATCACGATCACCGGCAGCATGCCCGCGCCGGGATGCGCCGCATTGAACAGCGCCACCACCATGCCGGTAAGCGCCGCATTGGCGGCCACGGAGAGATCGACGCTGCGGGTGAGCAGCACGAACATCTCGCCGACCGCCAGCATGATGAGCAGCGCCGTGTCGTCCAGCAGGGACTTCACGTTATCGACTTCGAGGAAGGGCGGAAAGGCGAAGGACACGGCGGCGAGCAGCAGCAGCGTCAGCAGGCCGAGACCAACGACATGCGGCAGGCGGCCGATCCTCGTGCCAAGTCCTACGCGGGCGCTGTGGGTCTCACGCATCGGTCGCGGCCCGGACGATGGCCTCGGCGGTGGCTTCCACGCGATCGAAGAGTGCGGCGACACGACCGCGACGCATGACCAGCACGCGATCCGCCATGCCCAGCGCCTCCGGCAATTCCGATGTGACCATGATGATGCCGAGACCCTGCGCCACCATTTCCCCCATTAGCCGATAGACGGCGGTCTTGGCGCCGACATCGATGCCCTTGGTCGGCTCGTCCATGATGAGCACGCGGGGATGCGTCGCCAGCCATTTGGCGATCACGACCTTCTGCTGATTGCCGCCGGACAATTCTTCCAACCGCTGCGCGATGCCGGAGGTTTTGATCTGCAACTGCGAGACATATTCGTCCGCGAGTTTGCGTTCCTCGCCGCGTCGCGTGAAGCCGAAACCGGCGAGACGGGAGAGGCTGGGCAGCGCGATGTTGTCGTTGATCGAGAAACGCAGAATGCCACCGGAAATCTGCCGATCCTCCGGCACGAAACCGAGACCTTGGTCGATCGCGTCCTCGGGCGAACGGATGACGAGCTTGCGGCCCTCCAGCGTAACAGTGCCCGCATCGGCGCGGTTGAGGCCGAAGATGGTTTGCATGACCTCGCTGCGGCCAGCGCCGACGAGGCCGTAGACGCCGAGGATTTCGCCCCGTCTCAGCCCGAAGCTGACATCGGCGAATTCACGGCCGCGCGACAAACCTTCGACGCGGAAAAGCTCCTCGCCGATCGGCACGACGGCTTTGGGGAAAACCTGGTCAACCGAACGCCCGACCATCAGTGTGATAAGCTCGTCACGCCCGACATCGCTGACGAGGCCCTGCCCCACTGCCGCGCCGTCGCGGAAGACGGCGTAGCGGTCGGCGATTTCGAAGACCTCATCGAATTTGTGGCTGATGAAGAGGATCGCGCGGCCCTCCGCCTTCAGCCGGTGCACGATGGTGAAGAGTTCCGCGACCTCGCGATGCGAGAGCGCTGCCGTGGGCTCGTCCATGATCACAACACGCGCTTCGTGGGACAGCGCGCGGGCGATCTGCACGAGGTGTTTCTGCGCGACGCTGAGCTGGCGCATCGGCATGGCGGGATCGATGCGCGGGTCCAGCTCGGCGAGCAGTTTGCTCGTCTGCCGCCGCATCTCCGCCCAATCGACCATGCCGTGGCGGCGCGGGCGTTCGGTGATGAAGATATTCTCGGCGACCGAGAGATCGTCGAAGACCACCGCTTCCTGGTGGATGGCGCTGATGCCGAGTCGATTGGCGGCATCGGCGGAGGGGATGCGCACCACCTCGCCGCCGAGGGTGATGCTGCCCTCGTCGGCGTGATGCACACCGGTGAGGATTTTCACCAGCGTCGATTTGCCCGCACCGTTCTCGCCGATGAGCGCCGTCACCTCACCCGGATAGAGCGTGAGTTCGCCCTTCACCAGCGCACGCACGCCAGCGAAATGCTTGGTCACACCCGTCATGGTGAGGATCGGAGCGGTCATCGTTGTGGCACCCCGTCATGCTCGGCGAAGGCCGGGCATCCATGCCTTTGTTGTGACGAAGAAGGCGTGGATGGCACGCCTTCGCGTGCCATGACGATTTGCATTGGCGAGGCTAAATTCACGAACGCGACTTCCTCAAAAAACCTTCGCGAACTGCTCGACGTTGGACTTGTCGTAGGTGAAGGGGACGGCCATCGCGCCGACACCCTTATCGTCGAAAGCGATGCTGCCCATGCGGCCGGCAGGCAGGCTGGAGCCCGGACCCTTGGCGCCGCGCACCAAATCCACGGCGACCTCGATCGTCGCGTAGCCCAGATCGATCGGGTTCCAAATCGCGAAGCTTTTGATGGAACCCGCCATCACATGGCCCGCGCATTCGGACGGCAGCCCAAGGCCAGTGACATAGACCTGGCCAACTTTCTTCGCATCCTCGACCGCCTTGGCGCTGGCGACGATGCCGACGGAGCTCGGCGAGACGATGACCTTGAGATCGGGGTATTTCTGCAGCAGCGCGGTGGCCTCGCGATAAGAATCATCGGCGAGGTCGTTGCCATAGGTGATGGAGACGAGATCGAGGCCGGGGTAATTCGGCAAATCGCCCTTCATTACCGCGATCCAGGCATTCTGGTTGGTCGAAGTGGGCGTCGCGGAAACCAGCGCGATCTTGCCCTTGCCATCCGGCAGCGCCGCCGCCGCGAGCTTGTTGAGCGCCTTGCCGATCAGCTCATCCGAGGACGGCGCGAGATGGACAATGCGACCCTCGGGGCTCACCGCGGAATCATAGGAGATCACCTTGATCCCCCGTGCGAGCGCGCGCTTGCACACCGGCACCAGCGCATCGGGGTCATTGGCGGAAATGGCGATCGCATCGACATGCTGCGCGATGAGCGCCTGAATGACCTCGATCTGGCCCTCTGCCGTGGTCGTGGTGGGACCGGTGAAGATCACCTGCACGTCGCCCAGCGCCTTGGCGGCTTCGTTGGCACCCTTGTCGACGGCGACAAAAAAGCCATTGCCGAGCGATTTCGCGACGAGGCCGACACGGATTGTGCCGGCGGCGCGGGCGCGGCTCGATATCGCGGCAGGTAGCGTCGCGGCGGCCGCCATCATGGCACCAGTCTTCAAAAGCGTTCTGCGATCCATGTCGTTTCCCCTGAGTTTCTTGAAGTCACGCGGTTCTTGCAGGCACGTTCTCTCAGATGCACGCGCCGTCAGGCAACATGCAGCAACTCTCCGCCCGCTGCGCCCTCGGCCGAGACGGTGATGACCGTCACGCCGGCATCGCGCAGCATCTGCAATTCCTCCTCGGCGGCGCCGGCATCGGTGATGACCGTCGCGATACGCGCCAGCGGCACCACGACCATGGCGGAACGCTGCCGCAATTTGCGGCTATCCGCCATGATCACCAGCCGCTCGGCGCATTCCAGCAGCTTCATCTCCGCCTGAACAATGAGCGGATCGGTTTCCATCATCCCGAAACTATTGAGGCCGAAGCAGCCGGTGAACAGCATGCTGCCCCAAAAATGCTTGGTGGTGTCATTGGCGAAAGGGCTCAGCACAACGCCCTGCTCGGGATAGATCGTGCCGCCGGGAATGGTGATGCGGTTGCGGCTCCGGCGCATGAGTTCGGTGGCGATCGGAAAGGAATTGGTCAGGATGTCCAGCGTGCGGTCCGCGAGAAACTCCACCATGCGATAGGTGGTGGTGCCGCCATTGATCACCACGCTGTCGCCATCACCGATCAGCGCCGCCGCCGCGCGGGCAATGGCGCGCTTTTCAGCGAAGCAGACCGCCTCCTCCACCGCAAAGTGCCGGGCGCCTAAGTGAGTCTGGTGGCGCGGGTGGATCGCCTCGGCGCCACCGCGCACGCGCCGCACCTCGCCGCGATCGGCCATGGCGGCGATATCGCGGCGGATCGTGGCTTCCGAGGCCTCAAGCAAATCCACCAGCTCGGCGATCGCTACCACGGAGCGATCCTCGACCAGCCCACGGATTATACGATGGCGCTCAGTTTCGAGCATCCCAGACGTGTTCCCTCTCGAATTACTCCCAGGAAGCGGGAAGTCCTTCCGAAGGTCAAGCGAAAATGACGGAAAATGACGGAAAATGATTGAAGCCTGTTACGGGCGGGGGTAGGAATGGCGCGCCGTAGGGAGCAATCCTGGCGGCCACATGCGGGAGGATACAAGAATGGACGTCGCGGAGCGCGGCTTGCTGCTCGAGAATCGCTGGGACGATGCCGTCGCGGCCTCGCTGAGCCCGGAGGCGCTTCTGGTCTATCGCTCGAACCTGCTCGGCTCGGATAAGCGCATCACCAATTACGGCGGCGGCAATACCTCGTCCAAGCTCGACGAGCGTGATCCGCTGACCGGCGAGACGGTCAAAGTGCTCTGGGTCAAGGGCTCGGGCGGCGATATCGGCAGCATGAGGCTGGATGGTTTCGCGACGCTCTACATGGACAAGCTTATCTCCCTGCAAGCAATTTATAAGAGCGACGCGCAGGAAGACGAGATGGTGGGGCTTTATAACCACTGCACCTTCAATCTCAATCCACGCGCCACCAGCATCGACACGGCGCTGCACGGCTTCATCGATCGCCCGCATGTCGATCACGTGCATCCAGACGCTATCATCGCCATTGCCGCTTCCGCCGATAGCCGCAAGCTCACGCAAGAAATCTACGGCGATACCGTGGGCTGGGTGCCCTGGCGCCGGCCGGGTTTCGAGCTTGGGCTTTGGCTGAAGAAGTTCACCGAGGAAAATCCCAAGGCGCGCGGCCTCGTTCTCGAAGCGCATGGGCTTTTCACTTGGGGCGATACGCAGAAGGAATGCTACGAGACCACGCTCGACGTCATCAATCGCGCGACCGAATTTCTGACGAAACACAGCGCCGGCAAATCAGCCTTCGGCGGCGAGCGGATCAAATCCGCCATGCCGGAGAAGCGGCGTGCGGTGGCGGCGGGGCTGATGCCGGTGATCCGTGGCCTTATCAGCAAGAACGGTCCATTCAAGCTCGGCCATTTCGACGACTCGCCGGAGGTTCTGGAATTCGTCGGCAGCCGGGATCTGGCTACACTGGCGCCGCTCGGTACTTCCTGCCCCGACCATTTCCTGCGCACCAAGATCGCACCGCTTGTGCTCGATTTCGACCCCGGGACGCAGGAGGTCGCCGATCTGCTGCCGGGCCTGCCCGAGGCGCTGGAAACCTATCGCGAGGGCTATGCCGCTTATTACAATCGCTGCAAGCGGGCCAATAGCCCGGCCATGCGTGACCCCAATGCGGTGGTCTACCTCATTCCCGGCATCGGCATGCTGACCTTTGCCGCCGACAAGGCGACGGCGCGGATCGCCGGCGAGTTCTACCGCAACGCCATCAATGTGATGCGTGGCGCCACCACGGTCTCCGTCTATCGCGGCCTGCCGGAGCAGGAGGCTTTCGACATCGAATATTGGCTGCTGGAGGAAGCGAAGCTTCAGCGCATGCCGAAACCCCGAGCCCTGGCCGGCAAGGTCGCCTTCATTACCGGCGGCGCCGGTGGCATCGGCATGGCTTCGGCGCGGCGGCTGATGCAGGATGGCGCCTGCGTCGTGCTCTGCGATATCGATCGCGGGGTATTGGAAACCTCGCGCGGCGAATTGGCGAAAAGCTTTGGCGCCGATGCGGTCAGCACCGTTTGGGCCGATGTCACGAAGGAGGATGCGCTGGTCGCCGCCTTCCATGAAGCGGCGGCGGCTTTCGGCGGCCTCGATATTTGCGTCTGCAATGCCGGCATCGCATCGGCCTCGCCTTTGGAGGACACAACGCTCGCGATCTGGCAGAAGAATATCGACATCCTCGCGACCGGCTATTTCCTGACCTCGCGCGAGGCCTTCCGCACGATGAAGGAGCAGGGTCTCGGCGGCTCCATCATCATGATCGCCAGTAAGAACGCGCTCGTCGCGTCGCCCGGCGCCGCCGCCTATTGCACCGCCAAGGCCTCGGAACTGCATCTCTCCCGCTGCGTCGCGCTGGAAGGCGCGCCCTTCGGCATCCGCTCCAATGTCGTCAATCCGGACGCCGTGCTGCGTGGGTCGCGCATTTGGAAAGGCGAATGGGGCGAGCAGCGGGCGGCCAGCTACAAGACGGAATCCTTCGACGATCTGGAAGCGGTGTATCGCGAGCGGTCCCTGCTCAAACGCAGCGTCTATCCCGAGGATATCGCCGAGGGCGTTGCTTTCTTCGCCTCCGAGATTTCCTCCAAATCCACCGGCAACATCATCAATGTCGATGCCGGCAATGCCAACGCCTTTACCCGGTGAGCATCATGGATCAGGTCACAACCCCCGCACTCGACCAGGATTTTTTGGCCCAGCAGAATGCGCCGCTGACGGCAGCGCTTGACGACGAATACGACGCGCTCGGCCGCGCGCTGCAGCGCCGCGGCATCGATATCGAGCGCATCACCGATACCGTCTCGGCTTTCGCCGTCGCGGTGCCGAGCTGGGGCGTGGGTTCCGGCGGCACACGTTTCGCGCGCTTTCCGATGGGCGGCGAGCCGCGCGGCATCTTCGACAAGCTGGAGGATTGCGCTGTCGTGAACCGCATGACGGGTGCCACCCCCACCGTGTCGCCGCATTTCCCCTGGGACGAAACCACGGATATGGCGGCGGTGCGGGAGGCGGCGTCCTCGCTCGGTCTCGGCTTTGATGCCGTCAATTCCAATACTTTCCAGGATCATCCCGGGAATACGCTGCATCCGCTGTCGTATAAATACGGCAGTCTTAGCCACACGGATCCGGCGGTGCGGGCGCAGGCCGTGGCGCATAACATCCGCTGCGCCGAATTGGGTGAGGTGCTTGGCTCCAAGTCGCTCACGGTATGGATTGGCGATGGCGCCAACTTCCCCGGCCAGCAGCATTTCGGCCGCGCCTTCGAGCGTTATATCGAGAGCGCCAAGGCGATCTATGCGGGCATCCCCGGCGACTGGAAGCTGTTCCTGGAACATAAGATGTTCGAGCCGGCTTTCTACGCGACCGTGATCCAAGATTGGGGTTCTTCGTTGCTGGCGGCCCAGGCGATAGGCGAGCGGGCGCTGTGCTTGGTCGATCTCGGGCATCATGCGCCGAATGTGAATATTGAGATGATCGTTTCCCGGCTTATCCATGCGGGGAAGCTTGCCGGCTTCCACTTCAACGATTCGAAATATGGTGATGACGATCTGGATGCGGGGGCGATTGAGCCTTACCGGCTGTTCCTGGTCTTCAACGAGTTGGTTGAGGCGGCGCGCGCCGATGCCGGTTTCGCGCCCTCCTATATGCTCGACCAGTCGCATAACGTGACCGATCCGATCGAGAGCCTGATGACCAGCGCGGTCGAGGTGCAGCGCGCCTTCGCTCAGGCGCTGCTGGTGGATCGCGGCGCGCTGGACGGCTTCCAGGACGCCAACGACCCGATGATGGCGAGCCAGACGCTCAAGCGCGCTTTCACGACCGACGTACAGCCGATCCTGGCGATGGCGCGGTCCCGCAAGGGCAGCGCCATCGACCCGGTGGCCGCTTACCGCGCGAGCGGGTATCGCGCGGCGGTGACGCGGATCCGGCCGGCGAAGAGCGGGGGGTCGGGGGGGATCGTGTAGGGAGAGCTACGAGCTATAAAAGCCAAGTAGCATTCGGCAAGCTTTTGTTAGGAATGAGAAGCTAATTTGACCATTGTCATGGGAGTGGGCGCGGTTGGCCGGGTACAGAGTGGATAACGCTGCCGACCGCTATTTGCTGATTAATATTCCCTCCCCCTATTTCAACCCATATGGAGAAAAGGAACTCGACCTCTTTAAGACCTATATTGTTCCTAATCCGGCTTTTGTGGGTTTGCCGCCTCCCCCACCGCCAAGGATCAATTTCTCTCAAAGCCCCGCCTCTCCGCATTCTTTGCCCTGCAGTCCAATCAACAACGGCTACCCCTTCATCGATCGGCCGAGCACTTTTATCTACGAGAGCATCGGGAGCATGTACAATGTCCTTCCGACGGAGCAGCCAACCTCATCTATCAATTGGCGGAAGACTTCTCACGTCCGGTTTCACGATAGGGTTTGGGCTCTCTGGCACAATATGCGTATCCGCTGGGGTCGGTAGCGCCGCGTTGAAGCGCCGTTTCCCGACCTTGCCCTTCAGCCGCGAGGCGCCGATATTCCCCAGAGAACGGGTGCCCGACGGGGCCCCGGGGCATGTCACCAGGGAACGCCAGACCATGAAACTGCTGCGATACGGCCCGATCGGGGCGGAGATGCCCGGCCTGCTGGATGCCGAGGGTCAGATCCGTGATCTCTCCCTCCACGTGTCCGATATCGGGCCGGTGCAGCTTTCGCCTGCCTCGCTCGACCGGCTGCGGGCGATCGACCCCAAAAGCCTGCCGCTGGTGCATGGTTCGCCACGCATTGGCGTGCCGGTTTCGGGCATCGGCAAGTTCATCGCGATCGGTCTCAACTTCGCCGACCACGCCGCGGAATCCAACGCGCCGATCCCCAAGGAGCCGATCGTCTTCACGAAGGCGATCACCTCCCTCACCGGCCCGAATGACGAGGTCATCATCCCCAAGGATTCCGTGAAATCGGATTGGGAAGTCGAACTCGGCATCATCATCGGCAGCAAGTGCCAGCATGTGCCGGAGGCCGAGGCCCTGAAGCACGTCGCGGGCTTCTGCGTCGTCAATGACGTCTCGGAGCGCGAGTGGCAGATCGAGCGTGGCGGCACCTGGGACAAGGGCAAGGGCGCCGATACCTTCGGGCCCACCGGCCCCTGGCTCGTCACCCCCGATGAGGTGGGCGATGTACAGGCGCTCGATATGTGGCTCGACCTCAACGGCAAGCGCCGGCAAACGGGCAATACGCGGACGATGATTTTCGGCGCGGCCCATCTGGTCAGCTATGTGAGCCGCTTCATCACGCTGCTGCCCGGCGACCTCATCACGACGGGCACCCCGCCCGGCGTCGGCATGGGTGTGAAGCCCGAGCCGGTCTATCTCAAGCCCGGCGATGTGATGACTCTCGGCGTCTCGAAGCTGGGCGAGCAGCGCCAGGTGGTTCGGGCCTGGACGCCAGCGGATATCGCCTGAAGACCTGAGCATGAAGGTCGGCCTCGCCGTTCCCTGCTTCATCGATTCCTTCTTCCCCGAAGTTGGAATAGCGACATTGGAGCTGCTGGAACGGCTGGGCGTCGATGTGACCTACCCGGCAGGTCAGACCTGTTGCGGGCAACCGATGGCCAATAGCGGCTTTAACGGTGCCTCGCGCGGGACGGAGGCGAATTTCGCGCGGCTCTTTGCGGGATTCGACGCGGTTGTCATGCCCTCGGCGAGCTGCGTCAATCATATCCGCAAGCATCTCGATGCGATCCCGCAGGACGAGGGCGTGCGCCAGTTGCGCGCGAATACGTACGAGCTCGTTGAGTTCCTACATGACGTGCTGTGCGTACGGGAATTTCCCTGGGCCGAGTTTCCGCATCGCGTGGGACTGCATAATAGCTGTACGGCACTGCGCTCGCTACATCATGCGAACACGTCGGAGATCGAGGAGAAGCCCTTCTCCAAACCGCTCGATCTGCTTGCCGGTGTGCGTGGCATTCGTTTCGTCGAGCCATTGCGGGCGGATGAATGCTGCGGCTTTGGCGGAACCTTCTCGGTGAACGAGGATGCGGTGTCGGGCCGCATGGGGCTGGACAAAGTGCGAGACCATGCCGCCGCCGGGGCCGACTACATCGTCTCAGCGGATACGTCCTGCCTGATGCACCAGCAGGGCTGTGCGCGTCGTGCTGGAATGCCGCTGCGCTTCATTCATATCGCGCAGATCCTCAACGGCGCCTCAGCCTGAGCGATGCGATGAGCCCGGAAACTCACGAGCCGGTGGATCACGCCGCCGCCGCCGCGCGGTTTATCGCCGATGCGCCGCATCTGGCTTTCCATGACACGCGGCTTTGGGAGCTGCGGCAGAAGCGCGACGGGCAGATGCATGGCGTCCCCGAATGGGAGACGCTGCGCGATCTCGCTTCCGCCATCAAGGAACACACACTGAGCCGGCTGGCGGAATACCTCGAACAGTTCGAGGCGCAGGCGATCGCAAATGGCGTGCAAGTGCATTGGGCGCGGGACGGCGCCGAACATAATGCAATCGTGCTCCGTATACTGCGCGAGAATAACGCCAAGACGCTCGTCAAGTCGAAGTCGATGCTGACCGAGGAATGCGAAATGTCGCCCTTCCTGGCGCAGCATGGCATCACCATCACGGAGACCGATCTCGGCGAACGCATCCAGCAACTCGATGACGAACCGCCGAGCCATATCGTGGTGCCCGCCGTGCATAAGCTGCGGACGGATGTGGCGCGCGTCTTCGCGCGGCGGATCGGCGGAGATCCGGAGAATACCGATGCGCATTATCTCGCCGAACATTGTCGCGTGACGACGCGGCCACTGATGCTGGATGCCGATGCCGGGCTGACGGGGGCGAACTTCCTGGTCGCGGAAACCGGCGCGATGGTGGTTTGCACCAATGAGGGCAATGCGGATCTCAGTGCCAATCTGCCGCCGCTGCATATCGTTTCGGTCGGGATCGAGAAGCTGATTCCGCGTCAGGCGGATCTGGGCGTTTTCGTGCGGCTGCTGTCGCGCAGTGCCTTGGGTTCGCCGATCACGCAATATACCTCGCATTTCCGCGGAGCGCGGGACGGCGGGCGGATGCATATCGTGCTGGTGGATAACGGCCGCTCGAAGCGGCTGGGGCAGGCCGAGTTCTGGACGTCGCTCAAATGCATTCGCTGCGGCGCCTGCATGAATACTTGCCCGGTATACCGCCGCTCGGGCGGGTTGAGTTATGGCGCGGTTTATTCCGGGCCGATCGGGGCGATCATCAACCCGGCCTATGATCCCGCGCGCTATGCCGCCCTGCCCTTTGCCTCGACGCTGAATGGCAGTTGCACGCAGGTTTGCCCGGTGAGGATCAATATCCACGAGCAGCTTTATGCGTGGCGGCGGATCATCGCGGCGGGTGGATTGCTGCCCGGCAAGAAGCGTCTCGTGATGCGGCTGGCCGGCGTGGTTCTGGGGTCGCCCGCGCTGTATCGCCTCTCCACCGCCTTGGCGCGTACGGCTGTGCGCATCCTTCCGCGCGGGCTGCTCTACACGCGGCTCAATGGCTGGGGCCGCGATCGGGAATTGCCGACACCGCCGTCCGAGAGTTTCGCTTCGTGGCACGCGCGGCGGAAGAAAGCTGGATGAGCGCGCGAGACGATATCCTGGCCGCCTGCCGTGCGGCGCGACCGCCGGGTGATCACCCTTTGCCCAACCTCCCGGCTTTCGCTCCGGCCTCAAGTGATCTGCGTGCTGGTTTCGAGCAGGGACTCGCGCTGATGGGTGGGCGGTCTTTCGACCTGCAGGCCGGGACGGCGCTTGGTGCATTCATCGCGGCGCAGTTCCCAGGTGAGCGCCTTATCCGGGATGCCAGCGGGGAATTGCCGGAGTTTCCGCGCGTCGATGCCGTGAACCGGCCGCGCGATCTTGAGAATGTCGATGTCGCTGTGGTGCGCGCGCGTTTTGGCGTGGCCGAGACTGGTTCTGTTTTCCTCAGCGAAAGCGAGCTGCAGGTGAATACTGTTGGTTATCTCTCGCAGCATTTAGTGGTTCTGCTCGATCCCGTGGCGCTCGTCGCGGGGATCGCGGATGCCTATCAGCGGCGGGATTTCGGCGAGGTCCGCTATGCCTCGCTGATGACAGGGCCTTCCGCCACTGCCGATATCGAGGGCGTGCTTATTCGCGGCGCCCAGGGCGTGCGCAGCCTCACGGTGATTTTCTGCCCGAGGACAATCGAGGACGCCGCCGCTCGCTCGGCCGGATGACGGGGATTGTGTTGCCGGAAGGTAACTCGCCACGCAAATTCCGCGCCCGACTTACGTCTCGTTAACAAATCCTCGGTAGTTTTGGGCGCTCGATGATCGTCATCGTCTAGCGCTGGAGCGATTCGTGGGTGGAACCAATGGTGTTGGGAACTTTCAGGGTACAAATTCCACACACTCGAACAACGCTCCAAACTATTACTTGCCACCATCTCCATTTACACCCGGAGTCGGTGCCCGGCAGATCGATCCAGCACTCGAACAAGCCCTCGTAAACAACGGTATACTCTCTCGGCTACCCCGGATTGTCCGACGCGCGCCGTCTGGCCACCAGAAATATCCCCCGCTCGCGCCGCGGATCATGGAGCCCAGCCCGCTTTCCGAAAGGAGCACGGCTGATCTCGGCCAAAGCTCGGCCGCAGAGCAGGCCGAGGCTATTCGTATCTTCGGTGCCCTGAGCGGACCGCAGATTCTCGGTCTGCCCCGTGACAAAGTCGCCGACGTCTATTTCCTGCACGCCTTGCAGAATAATAGCCTCGGTCCCTTCGCGGCCCGGCAGGCTTTCGATGAGCGTGTGCTGAGCGCCTACACCGCGTCGGCGCTTACGGATGAAGCGCCGAGCGTTGCGACCATGCTGTCGCAGTTCCAGAACCTGAATGCAGCCATCCAGACCAGCGCCGTCGACTACCGGCAGGCTTACCCTGGTGCCTCGGAGGAGTTTCTGCGCCACGCCCTGTGGCAGTCCTGGCGCCCGACCTGGCAGGGCGTCGCCGCTGGCGCGCAAAGTTACACGGCGAACGTCACGAGCTCCCAGCTTCACGAAGCGGCACAGTCAGCGCAGCAGGCTCAGCAGATACTTTACAACTACGCGACGTTCGGCCCGCTGCATCTTGCCGGAATTGGTGATGTAACGGGCCGTGAGCATCGTCTCTGCATCTCTGGTGGCGTGTTCGACTGGCCCAGTGAGGAAATGATGGAGGCACACGCCGTCCGCGGAGCTGAGGAGGACTACTGGCCCTGGAACTGGCCCTTCACCACCTACACCCACAGGGTGCCATGGGTGAACCTCCAACATAATCTGGCGGGAATACCCACCCTCGTTACCGAGAACTTCCTCAGAGGTCAGCGTGTCCTAGTCGGGCCGACTGGTTTCAGAGACCCTTCGGGCCGGGTCTTTCGGACTTGGCGTCCCGTTAATAAAATCATCAGTGCTGCTCAGGTCAACGGAGCTAATGAATTGATCAGGCGCGAATACAATCGGAGAAGAGGAGGGCGGTGCTGAGTTCGCGCCATTCATGCCTGCTGAGTTGATCGGTTGGAACCCGGCATAGGCTGATTTTGGTAGGCCCCTGCCATTGAGTTACGGGGCTGCGCCTCCCGGGACTATACCCAGGCATCTTTTAAGTCCCAAATTTGTGTGATGTCTTTGCGATCAGTCCGACCGTGGGGTCGCCTCCCTCCCATTTGACGGTGAGCCTGCACTGGTTGATATCAGAGACGTTAGGCGGCAATCGTGTGTTATTGGCCATCAGGAAGATCTCGTTTCGCATCGTCTTCGTGAACAAATCGTACGCCCACCCTGGATCGTGAGGGAAAGTTTTCTTCGCTTTAGCGGCAGCGGTTTTGACCTCGTCTTCGATGCGGTCGGCGGCCGCGTCGTAGCCAGGCCTCAAGCTTGAAATCAGCGCCGCGCGTATCTCGTCGTTGAAGCTGACGACTGTTCCTTTTTTCGCTAGCCATTCCTTCTTGAGCTCTTCCACATTGGGCTTGGCAGAATAGGCAACATCCGACTGGCTCGACCCTTGGTGGCGAACGGCGGCCGCGACACCTTCGTTGGCGCCGTAGGTATAAATAATGGTCGCGAGAGTCGTCGCATAACGCTGCCTCGAGTTCAGCGGCCCAAGATCGAGCCTCTTGATCAGTACCTCTCGGCTGATCAGCGGTGTATTTTGCGATGGCTGAAACACACCGGCGTGATCGCTAGGCAGCGCCGGATGGATAGACGCTTGATTAATGCCAACGGAATAGAGACCGCTCATGCTGCGTCTTTCTGGGAAGTTAGGAGTTTGAGTCGTCGAGTTGCAGCGGATATTGATAAATAGCGGATGCCGGCAGTCACGGAGACGCGAAAACGGGAAACACGTTCCGCCCTACGCTTGTTCGGCGCGGTCACGCACTTCGACGAGCGGCTCGCGCGCTACCAGCCGTTATGAACATAGAGTGCGTTCTCGGCATCCTTTGAGATGTCGGACTTCAAGGGAATCGGACCAGGCCCCGCGCCGCCCGTTGCTTTCGGAACAAGGCCGACCACGCGTTCGTTGACCCTGCCATGTTTGTCTGCGGATCGCTGGATGATCGCGTTGCAGTCGTTCACGGTGCAAATGCCTGGCGGCAGTTCTAGCCTGGGATTCAGCATGAAGAACAGACCGTTCACCATCGCCGCCGAAGCCGCGGCGGCAGCCCGCTTGGGATCGTTTGGAAAAGCCGCGCGCGCCGCCGCAAAGGTTTCGTCTCGAAGCGTTTCATATCTCGCAGCGATCACCCCTCCGTTCGAAAAGGATCGGATCTTGGCGAGAAGTGCCTGCTCGAAAGCGGCATTGAAGCCTTTGCCACTGCTTTTGTTCAAATCGAAGTAGCGGGACTCCAGTTCTCTCATCTGCGAACGCGGCAATCCAGTGGCCAGGCGATCCGGCTCGCCAGGTCTCTCGAGCGTGCAGACCTGGTTTAGCCCACCATTAGGTTTGAGCAGCGAGGCCTGAAGATTTCTAAGCGCCTGATCCGCGGGCACACCAGGCTGCTCAAGCACGTCCAGCAGCGCGCGCAAGATTTTGTCATTCGACGCCGGCCCTGGGGGCGACTTCTCTCCGACTGCGATGGGCACCGGGCTTGGCTGCTTGACGTGATTGGCAAATGGCGACCCGCGCTCGTCGGCTGGCTGAAACCTCTGCAGTGCAAGACTCGTATCGACCTTCATGGCACCACCCGTAACAACTTCTGTGAGCCACCTAACGCCGTTCTAATTAACCGATGGTGTCGAAGATCCTTGCCGCGTAAGTCGATCGGAACGGCTCATTGCCATACCGCCTCAAACCTTTACGACCCCGCAATCTAGCTTGACCGAGAGGAATCGCCTTCGCCACCCGCCGACGGACGCGGACTGCCTAGGAAGCGCCGCTGCTCAAAGCGTGGTCGAGAGCGGACAAGGTTCCCATCATCCAATCCTGATAGGTCTTGCCGCGCGGGCGGGTCTCTCGCACCGTCACCACAGGAATGCCCGCCGTCCTGGCCACGTCCAGCAGATGCTGGGACGCGGCATCTGTGACTTGCGGATTGTAGATCAGCGCGCGCACCTGATGCTGGCGCAGTTCCGTCTCCAGAGTTGCGGCATCAGCGGCGTTGGGCGGCGTGCCGGCCATAACGGCGGCCTGGAATGAGGCGCCGTGCATCGACAGGCCAAGCGCATCGGCCATCGGGCCGAAGACCGGCTCGGTCGCCGCGACTGGTGTGCCCGTCCATTTCGAGCGCATCGCACTCACCTTGGCCTGCAGCGGTTTCAGCGAGGCCAAAAACAGGCGCAGCCGGTTGCGGAGGGCTTTGTCGTCGTCCGGATCATGGGTTTTCAGTTCGTCTGCGATCGCCTGGGCCAGCAGCGCGACGGCAGCGGGATCATACCAGAGATGCGGATTGTCGCCGGGTTTGCGATGCAGCAGCGAGGCGACCGTGATGACACGGCGATCGGCATCGCCGGAACCAGCCAGCAGCGTGGTCATCCACGGATCATAGCCAAGTCCGTTCTGGATCACGAGATCAGCGGAAGCGACCTGCTTCGCCAGCGCCGGATCGGCGATGAAGCGATGCGGATTAGCATTGGGGTCGCGCATGATTTGCGTCAGGTCGGCCTGAGGGCCAGCGATCTGCAGCGCGATGTCGCCATAGGCGGCCTCGGCGGCGATAATGCTGAAGTCGTCCGCATGCGCGACCGGGGCCATCACGCACAACGCAAGCATAAGCCAGGCAAGCAATCGCATCACGTCAGCCCGTGTCTCGACGCAAGCCGCAGCGGCGCCTCGCCATCCCGGGCCGGGGATGGCGAGGCGACCGCGACGTCAGCGCGCCGGGTCTTAGCCGTTGACTTCGGCCAGGGTCTCCCGCGCGGCGCGCACCACCGCATCGGTCGTGATATCGAACTTCGCATAGACCTCGGCGATCTTGCCGGACTCGCCGAAGCCATGCATGCCGACGAAGCGGCCCTGGAAGCCGATATAGCGATCCCAGCCCAGCTCCACCGCCGCTTCCACGGCAACGCGGGCATGGGTCTGGCCCATCACCGACTTCTTGTAGGCGGCGTCCTGCTCCTCGAAGAGCAGGCGGCAGGGCATCGAGACCACGGCAGTCGGGATGCCTTCCTTCTGAAGGATCGCCCGCGCCTCGACAGCGAGGTGCAGCTCGGAGCCCGTGGACATGATGGTGAGCTTGCGCGGCCCGCCCTCGGCTTCCAGCAGGATATAGGCGCCCCGGGCGGATTTGTTCTCGGTGCCGGGTTCCTTGCGCAGCAGCGGCATCGGCTGGCGCGACAGGGCTATCAGCGCCGCGCGGCGCGGCTGGTCAAGGATCAGCTCCCAGCATTCCGCCGTCTCGACCGGGTCGCCGGGACGATAGACCGCGAGATGCGGAATGGCCCGCAGCGCGGCGAGATGTTCGACCGGCTGATGCGTCGGGCCGTCCTCGCCGAGACCAATCGAGTCATGCGTCATCACGAAGGTCGTGCGGATCTGCATCATCGACGCCAGACGGATGGCCGGGCGGCAATAATCCGAGAAGCACATGAATGTGCCGCCATAGGGGATCAGGCCGCCATGTAGCGCGATGCCGTTCATCGCCGCCGCCATGCCGTGCTCCCGCACGCCGTAATGGACGTAGGAGCCGTTATACTCGCCGGGCTTGATCTCGACCTGGCCGACCGCCTTGGTGTTGTTGGAAGGCGTGAGATCGGCCGAGCCGCCGAGCAGTTCCGGGATGGCCGCGAAGAGGTGGTTGAGCACCGCACCGCTCGCCGAACGGGTCGCCATATCCTTGCCGCTGTCGATAAATTCCTTGCGGGCGGCGGCGATAGCCTGCTTCCAGTCGGCGGGCAGCTTACCCTCGTTGCGGCGCTCGAAGTCTTGGCGCAACCCATCGGGCGCTGCCTTGACCCGCTTTGCCCAGGCCTCGCGCGCCGCGGCACCTTTGGAGCCGATTTCGCGCCACTGGCTGAGCAGCTTCTCGGGGATGACGAAGGGCGGCGAATCCCAGCCGAGGATCTTGCGGGCACCGGCGATCTCCTCCTCGCCCGGCGCGTCGCTATGCGCCTTCTGGGTGCCGGCTTTGGTAGGGAAGCCGAAGCCGATGATCGTCTTGCAGGCGATCATCGAGGGCTGGTCGGTGACCGAGCGGGCGATGGTGATGGCCTCGCGGATCGCATCGGTGTCGTGGCCGTCGATCTCCTGGACATGCCAGCCGGAGGCGCGGAAACGCTGGGGCTCGTTGTCGGATTCCGAGAGCGTCGTCGCGCCATCGATGGTGATCGAGTTGTTGTCCCAGAACGCGATGAGGTGGCCGAGCTTGAGATGGCCGGCGAGCGAAATGGCTTCCTGGCTGATCCCTTCCATCAGGCAGCCGTCGCCCATGAAGACGTAGGTGAAATGATTCACCAGATCGTCACCGAACTTGGCATTCATGATGCGCTCGGCGAGCGTCATACCGACCGAGGTGGCGATGCCCTGGCCGAGTGGGCCGGTGGTGGTTTCGATGCCCTCGGCATGGCGGTATTCGGGATGGCCCGCGGTCTTGCTGCCGACCTGGCGGAAGCGCTCGATCTGGTCGATCGTGATGTCCTTGTACCCAAGGAGGTACATCAGGCTGTAGAGCAGCATCGAGCCGTGGCCGTTCGACAGGATGAAGCGGTCGCGGTCGATCCAATGTGGGTCGGCGGCGTCGAACTTCATGAAGTCCTTGAACAGGACGGTGGCGATATCGGCCATGCCCATCGGCGCGCCGGGATGGCCGCTTTTCGCCTTCTGCACGGCATCCATGGAGAGGAAGCGGATACAGTCGGCCAGATCGCGCAGGTTCTGGTCGCGCGGCTTGGGGACGGTCTTGATCGCGGGCGTCGAAGTCGTCGAGGTCGGGTCAGCCATAGGGCCGCTTCCTTCTGCGCGAGGTCATTCTGCTAACAGCTATGCCACGACTCCTGCTCCACCGAAACCGGGGGTAGCGCGCGATAGCGTGCGAACGGTATCGCGATCACCGTCGCATGGGGTGACGCAGCGGGCGCAGCGGGTCATGACAATGCAAATAAATCCGCAACGCTGTGTTTAGAGTTTGGTCATATCGGATGAGCAAGTGTCTCGGGTATCGAGGCATATGCTTCGATGCTGAATAATAAGTCTAAATTGGAGTATTTGTGGATGTCCGGTGGTATTTCCCGTCCGAACTTCGATCCGCCGTCGGGCGTGATTGAATACGATGTGCCAAATGGGACGCAGCGGTTCGAAATTCCTGGAAGCGGCCGGTTGCCCTTACCAAATGTGAATTTGGGCGCATTCTTTACGGCCGTGCGAGCGGCTGCACCAACCGTCTCGCCCAGGATCGGCACTTACCTCACCACCCCGCCAGGCGCACCGCATGCCGATATACACGCGGTGCTCAGACAAATGGCGGCCACGCCGTAACGGCCAAGACTTCGACGCGGCTAAGCGGCGCCCGGCAGGAGCCGGGCGCCGCTTAGCCGCACGGCGGGGCTCGAAGCGCGATCAGCTCGCGGGCATCAGCATCACCATCGCCGTTCCGGCGCGGATGATGCCGAGGCGGGAGGCGGCGCCTTCCGACAGGTCGATGATGCGGTGACGGTTGAAGAGACGGTCGGTGATGGTCACGACGATCGACCGGTCGGTTCCCGCGACCTCGACCCGGACGCGGGTTCCGAAGGGCAGGAAGGGGTGGGCGGCGGTCATCTTGCGATCGTCGAAGATATCCCCGCTGGCTGTGCGGCGACCTTGATGCCAGGAGCCATAGTAAGAAGCGACGCCGGTCTGGATCGGACGCACATAGGATGAGTCGGCGACGCGGTCCGAGTCGTCCGACTGGTCCGGCGCCGAAGTCTCGAAACTGGCAAGCTGAACGGGGGCCGAGATTCCGGCCTCGATCGGGTTCCAACCATCCGAGTCAGTCATCCGCGCCAGGTAGCTGCTGGAGTGGTGATGGTTGTTAGCCTGGCGCGCCCAGTGGTGGTGGCTGCCTCTTATCCCCGCAGCGTCAGCGCTGTGACCGAGCACGAGCGCGAGAAGCGGGATGATGGGGAGGACGAGCCAGGGCCGCATGCCGGGATACTCCTTTTGCCGGGCGAAACAGGGGTTTCGCCACGTCTGCCCGATGGAGCGCCGAAACTTCCCCGGCACAGGCAGATACAATCGTTACGCAACTTGACACGATGGGGGCGGGCCCCCGTCTACCATCCTGAAGACAATAGGGTTCGGAAAGTGAACAGAATGTGTGTTTCGCTCACCACATTTTTGGTAAACCGCATCCGGCAGATAGATGCAAGCATTAGTTGCTGTGCGCGTGGTCTCTTTGTTGCCGGGATTCGGTCTTCTTAACGCATCCTGATCTTATTGGAATTAAGTCGTGACTGGTCACAATTTTGCCTTGATTGGGCAATTGCGGCGAAGTGTCGCCAAGCTATTCATTGGAACTCAATGCGTTGCCACGCTCAACCATCAATCACGGGCACGCGTGACTGTCTAAATTACCGCCTAAATCGTTCTGGCGCGCACACGATACGTGGTTTCGGCTTCCCCTCATCGCCACTAACCTCCCTTGACTTAGCGACACCGGGCCTTCCCTTGATCGGCATGCTTCCTCCCTGTTCCGCCTTCTCATGACCGCCATCCTCGACGCCGTCCTGCCCATCTTCGCGTTGATCCTGGCTGGGTACCTCTGTGGCAAGGGCGGCCTCCTCGGAGTCGGGGCGACAGCCATCCTCAATCGTTTCGTGGTCTGGCTGGCATTGCCGGCGACGCTCTTTATGTCGCTCGCCACCTCGCGCTGGGCGCAGATCGCCAATGGGCATTTCATCCTCGCCTTCGGAGGCGGCATGCTTTGCATCTTCCTGATCTCGCTCTGGCGCGACCTGCATCGCGGCATGCCGCTCGCGGATGCGGCACTGGTGGCGCTCTCGGCCGGCTATCCGAATACCGGCTTCATGGGGATACCCCTGAGCCTGCTCGTCCTAGGACCGCGCGCCGTACCGCCCGCCATCGTCGCGGCCGTGCTGACGGTTTGCGCGCTGTTCGCGCTCGCCATTGTCCTTGTCGAGGCCGGGCTGCAGCGCCGCCGTAGCCTGCTGGCGACGATCGGCGGCGTCTCCCTCACCCTGATCCGCAACCCAATCGTGGCGTCGGCGATCCTCGGCCTTGCCTACCAGCGCACCGGATGGTCCCTTTCGCCCGGAGTCCACACTTTTCTCGCGATGCTGGGCGATGCCTCGGCTCCCTGCGCCCTCGTGACGATCGGGCTCTTCCTCAGTGAGAGCAAAGGTGGCGGCGGCGTGCCCCTGCTCGCGCGCACGCTCATGCTAAAGCTGGTGGCGCAGCCGGCGCTGACGGCGGTGCTCGCCTTCTGGGTCTTCCCGATGCCAGCGCCCTTGCCCGAAGCGGCGGTGCTGCTGGCCGCGCTGCCGACCGGCACCGGTCCCTTCATTTTGGCCGAGCTATATGAGCGCGAGGCCGCCGTCGCCTCGCGCGTCATCCTGCTCTCCACGCTGCTCGCCGTCGTCACCGTCACCTGGCTCGGTCTGCGGCTGAGCGCTCATTGAGGGGCGGACCTGAGCGGAGAGTGGTTGCCTTGGACGAAGCGCGCGGGCAGAGAATGACAACAACAAAGGGAAACGGTTCCCCGGATCGCGCCATGAATATCGATGTCCATCCTGCGGCGGCCGTGCTGCGCACCGCAGCCCTCGCCGCGCGTGAGGCGACCGCCGTGCTCGCCCGGTCGAGCGGCGCGCAACGCAACCTCGCTCTAACCGCCGCCGCGACCGCTTTGCGTGAGCGGGCCGGCCCCATCCTTGCCGCGAATGCTCGGGATGTCGCGCGCTTCACCGGCTCCGACGCGATGCGGGATCGCCTTGCCCTCACTCCGGAGCGGGTCGAGGCGATGGCGCGTGGCATGGAGGAGGTGGCCGCGCTGCCGGATCCGCTCGGCCGCGTGCTCGGCGACTGGACCCAGCCGAACGGGCTGAACTTCCGCCGGGTGGCGACACCGATCGGCGTCATCGGCATGATTTACGAGAGTCGCCCCAATGTCGGCGCCGACGCTGCCGCGATCTGCCTGAAGTCGGGCAATGCCGTCATCCTGCGCGGCGGCTCGGATAGCTTCGAGAGCGCTGGCGCGATCCACGCGGCAGTGGCCGAGGGGTTGCGCGCCGCCGGGCTGCCCGAGGCCAGCGTGCAGACGGCGCCAGGCACCGACCGCAGCTTCGTCGCCGCCATGCTCGGAGCCTCCGGCCTCATAGACCTCATCATTCCGCGCGGCGGCAAAAGCCTGGTGACGCGTGTGCAGGCCGAGGCGCGAGTGCCGGTGCTGGCCCATGCCGAGGGGCTGAACCACACCTATATCCATGCCGCCGCCGATTTCGCCATGGCGCGGACGATCCTCGCCAATGCCAAGATGCGCCGCGTCACCGTCTGCGGCGCCACCGAGACGCTGCTGATCGACGCCGCCATTGCGTCGCACCTTCTGCCGCTGCTGGTGGACGACCTACGCGCCTTCGGCTGCGACTTCCGGGCCGATGCCGCCGCCCGCGCCATTGTCGGCGACTTGCCGGCGGCCACCGAGGCCGATTTCCACACCGAATGGCTCGAGGCGATACTCGCCATCCGCGTCGTGCAGGGCGTGGACGAGGCGATCGAGCATATCCGGACCCATGGCAGCGCGCATACCGATGCCATCGTGACGGAAGACGCGGCGACGGCCGAGCGGTTTCTGAACTCCGTGGACAGCGCGGTCACGCTATGGAATGCCTCCACCCAGTTCTGCGACGGCGGCGAGTTCGGCTTCGGGGCGGAGATCGGCATCGCGACCGGCCGCATCCATGCGCGCGGCCCCGTCGGCGTCGAGCAGCTCACTACCTTCCGCTATCAGGTCAGAGGCACCGGCCAGGTGCGGCCCTGACCCAATCCGATCCCCTGCCGCGTCGCGGGGACCGGCGGCGCATGCGGATCGGCTTGCTCGGCGGCTCTTTCAATCCCGCACATGCGGGGCATCGCCACGTCGCGCAAACGGCGCTGCGGCGGTTTGGGCTGGACCAGGTCTGGCTGATGGTCTCGCCCGGCAATCCGCTCAAACCCGCCGCTGGGATGGCGCCCTTCGCCGAGCGCCTGGAGTCGGCAACAGAGATTGCCGATGGCCGCCGCATTCTGGCGACCGGCATCGAGGCGACAATCGGCACTCGGTTCACGCATGACACGCTGGCCCGGCTGCGGCGGCTGTTTCCTTGCGCGCATTTCGTCTGGCTGATGGGCGCCGATAATCTCGGCGGCTTCGCCCGGTGGCAGCGCTGGTCCGAGATCGCGGGGAGTGTCGCGATCGGGGTTTTGCCGCGACCCGCTCATAATTCACGCGCCCTTGCCAGCAGCGCCGCGCATCGTCTGCGGTCGGCTCGGCTGCCAGCGCGACAGGCGCCGATGCTGGGGCTGACACCGGCCCCCGCCTGGATTTTCTTGCCTGCGGCGCAGAATCCGCTATCGGCTTCTGCGCTGCGCGCCGCCAAGAACGGAGACACGTCATAGCCCGCAAGCCGCCAGCCGAACCCGCCGCGCCCCGCCGACGCGCGCCCGCCACACGCACTACCTCCGTCGCGCCGTCGCCGGTGCCGACGACGCCAGCGGTGCCCCGAACGCTGCGCAAAAAGGCGGTGATCGCGGGACCGCGCGCGAAGAGCCGTCAGGCCGTCGCGAAGACGCCCGACCTCGACCGGCTGCAATCCGTCATCGTCACTAGCCTCGAGGACGACAAGGCGGAGGACATCCTCACTCTCGACCTCGCGGGCAAGGCGAGTTTCGCGGATCGCATGATCATCGCGACGGGCCTCGCCGATCGCCAGATCTCGGCGATGGCGACGCATCTCCAGGTCAAGCTCCGCGAGGGCGGCTTCGGCCGCGTGCGGATCGAGGGCGAAGGCGGGTCGGACTGGGTGCTGATCGATGCCGGCGACATCGTGGTCCACCTGTTCAAGCCGGATTCGCGTGGGCTTTACGCGCTGGAGAAGATGTGGGGCCCGGATCTGGACGAGGTGGGCTGAGGTTCAGGCGCGGCTCCCTCATCGGGTAAGCCGGTGCGTGTGATCGCTGTCGGGCGGCTGCGAAAGGCGCCGGAGGCGGAACTTTTCGCGCGCTACGCCGAGCGGATGCGTCCCGCGCTCGACCTGACGGAACTTGCCGAGGGCCGCGGGGCTCCGATCGAAATTCGCCGCCGCGAAGCCACCGCGATGCTTGCCGCTTTGCCCGCGAATGCCTTCGCCGTCGCGCTCGACCAGGATGGCGTGGCGCCTGACAGCGCCGCTCTCGCCAAGCTTCTCGACCAATGGCGTGGCCTGGCACGGCCGATCTGCTTCCTGATCGGCGGCACCGAGGGGCTGGATCCGTCTGTTCTGGATCGAGCGGAGGCGAGGCTTTCGCTTGGCCGACTGACCTGGCCGCATTACCTCGCGCGGGCGATGCTCGCCGAGCAGCTTTACCGCGCGCAGAGCATCCTGAGCGGCCACCCCTACCATCGCGAGGCGCGGCCGTGATAGCAGCGAGGCGCGCAGGGAACGGGAGTCGCGACAGATGACGGAGCAGGCGCGGCGGCCGGTGATGCTGGTGATCCTCGATGGCTGGGGCTGGCGCGAGGAGAACAAGGACAATGCCGTTAGGCTCGCCCATACGCCGACCTTCGACCGCCTCTGGGGCAATGGACCGCACGCCTTCCTGACCACCGGCGGCGAGGATGTCGGCCTGCCCGAGGGGCAGTTCGGCAATTCCGAGGTCGGCCATCTCAATATCGGCGCCGGCCGGGTCGTGATGCAGGATCTGCCGCGCATCACCCGCGCGGCGCGTAACGGTTCGCTCGCCACCCTGCCGCCGCTCCTCGCTCTTGTCGGCGCCGCTAAGGCGGCAACCGGGCGGGTCCATCTCATGGGTCTGATTTCGCCGGGCGGGGTGCATTCGCATCAGGATCATGCGGTAGCGCTGGCGAGGATCCTGACCGCAGCCGGCCTCACCGTTCTTATCCACGCCTTCACCGATGGCCGCGACACGCCGCCGCGCTCGGGTGAAGGATTCATGGCGCAGTTCGAGGCGGCGCTGCCCCTTGGCGCCCATATCGCCACGGTCAGCGGCCGGTACTACGCGATGGATCGCGACAACCGCTGGGAACGCGTCACCCGCGCCTATAACGCCATCGTCAGCGCCGATGCGCCACGACTCCCCTCCGCCGATGCCGCCATCGCCGCCGCCTATGCCGCGGACCAGGGCGACGAGTTCATCGCGCCCGCGGTCGTCGGCGACTACGCCGGAGTGCGAGACGGCGACGCGCTTCTCTGCTTCAACTTCCGCGCTGACCGCACCCGCCAGCTCATGAACGCGCTGCTCGACCCCGGCTTCACCGGCTTCGAGCGCACTGGGCGGCCGCTTTTCTCGGCGGCTGCCGGGATTACCCAGTACAGCACCGCCCTCGACGTCTTCATGACGACGCTGTTTCCGCCGCAGCCGATGACCAATTTGCTGGGCCAGGTCGTAGCCGCCGCCGGGCGGCGCCAGCTTCGCATGGCGGAGACGGAGAAATATCCGCACGTCACCTATTTCCTGAACGGCGGCGTCGAGACGCCCAATCCCGGCGAGGAGCGGATCATGGTCCCCTCGCCCAAGGTCGCGACCTATGACCTGCAGCCGGAAATGTCGGCGCCGGAACTCACCGCCAAGGCCGTGGCGCAGATCGACAGCGGCGCGTTCGACCTCATCATCCTGAACTTCGCCAATCCCGATATGGTCGGTCATACCGGCATCCTCTCCGCCGCCATCACGGCGGTCGAGACCGTCGATACGGGGCTCGGCGCCATCGTCGATGCGGTGCGGCGGGCTGACGGCGCGCTGTTCGTGACCGCCGATCACGGCAATTGCGAGCTCATGCGCGACCCCATCACGCGCGAGCCGCACACGGCGCATACGCTCAACCCGGTGCCCGCGATCCTGGTCGGCGGCCCGGCTGGGGCGACGCTTGCCAATGGGCGGCTCGGCGATATCGCGCCGACGCTGCTGGCGCTGATGGACCTGCCGCAGCCGGCGGAAATGACCGGGCGAAGCCTGCTGCGGCGCGATGGTCCTGCCCCGCCGTCCTGACCTCCGGCGTGTCGCGCTCGCGCTCTGCCTGATCGCCGTAACGACAGCGGCGCAGGCCGCGCCTCCATCCGATCCGCAGGCCGCGCTGGAGGCGCTGGAGCATCAGCGTCAGTTGCATGAGAGCCAGGCCGCCGCCGCCCGGGCAAGCGCCGCCGCCACCGCGACCATGCAGGCCGCCCTCACCCAGCAGCGCGTCGAAACCGCCGCCAAGCTGCGCGACGCGGAGAACGCCACCGCCGCCGCCGCCGAGCAACTCGCGGCACTCGCCGCCAAGAAGAAGGCGGTGACGGCGGGCCTGGTTGCTCGCGCCGCGGCCTTCGCGCCGCTGCTGCCGCTCATCGAACGACTGGCGCTTTTCCCATCTGAGACGCTGCTCGCGGTGCCCGCCCCGCCCCGGGATACGCTGCGAGGGCTTCTCGTGCTGCAAGGGCTGTCGCAGGAGATCGAGCGGCAGTCGGCCGAGCTGAAGGCGCAGCGCGAGGCGCTCGACCAGATCAGCGCACAGATGGAGGCGGCGGCACCGGCTTTGGCCGAGGCGGAGGCAGTGCAGGCCCGGCAGGGTGCGGTGCTGGAGGCTCAGATAGCGAGCGCCCAGGCGAGCCAGCAGGCGGCGCTCGATGCGGCCGACCTCGCCGCCAAGGCGGCGGCGCAGGACGCGGCGCAAGCCCAGGACCTGCGTGCGGTGCTGGCCCGCATCGCCGCGGCACATCAGGCGGCACTGGCGAAGGCGGCACGGGCCGCGCGACTCGCCGAGCGCCGGAAGAAGACAAATGCCGCCGCCGCCCAGCAGCGCGAGGCGGAACTGGCGGCACCGGCCGGCCCCGGCCTCGGCGCGCCCTCCGGGCAGCTTCGCCAGCCGGTGGCCGGAAGGCTCACGCGCAAGTGGGGCGATCGTACCCTCGCGGGTCCTGCCACAGGCCTGTCCTTCGCGACGCCGCCGGGCGCACGTGTGATTTCACCCTGCGGCGGTAGCGTGGTATTCGGGAGTCCATTCCGCAGTTACGGGCTTCTGCTCATCGTCGATTGTGGCGGCGGCTATGATTTCGTGCTGGCGGGGCTGGATCGGCTCGATATCGCGGTGGGACAGAAAGTGGGGGCCGGGGAACCCGTGGGCGTGATGGCGGGATGGGACCCTGGCAAGCCCGATCAGCGTCCGCAGCTCTATCTAGAGTTACGGAAGGATGGGACTGCGGTGAATCCTGCTCCATGGCTGCAGGGTCGGGGCTGACAGGCCTTGATCGGCGACTGCATTCCTTCCCACAATGGCTCAGAATGGCAACGTCTCTGACGTTCGGGTACCGCCCCGGCTGCGCGGCACGAGGAAAGATCGGATGAAGTTTCGCTCAGGCTTGCTGCTTGGTGCCACTTTCGCGGCAGGGCTCGCCCTGACCCCAGTGTCGGACGTGCTTCTGCATCGCTATGGCGGCGACCTCTGGATCACCCATGCCCGGGCGGCCGAGGAAAGCGGCAGCGGCACCTACCAGCTGCTTAGCCTGTTCGGTGACGTCTTCGAGCGGGTGAAGGCCGATTACGTCGAGCCGGTGAAGGACAAGTCACTGGTCGAGAACGCCATCAACGGCATGCTTGCCGGCCTCGACCCGCATAGCGCCTACATGGACGCCCAGCAGTATCGGGACATGCAGGCGCAGACCGATGGCCAGTTCGGCGGCCTCGGGCTTGAGGTCACGCAGGATAACGGCGTCATCAAGGTCATCAGCCCGATCGACGGCACGCCCGCCGCCCGCGCCAACGTCAAGCCGAATGACTACATCATCGAGATCAACGGCAAGTCGGTGCAGGGCCTGGCGCTGGACGATGCCGTCGACATGATGCGTGGCCCGCCGGGGACGAAGATTTCACTGACGCTGAAGCAGGCGGACAAGCCGAAGCCCGTCGTGGTGACGCTGACGCGCGAAGTCATCAATGTGCCCTCCGTCCACCAGTCGCTCTATGGCGATGTCGGTTACATCCGCCTGTCGGTCTTCAGCGAGAATGCCGATCAGGGCATCCGGGACGCCATCAGCAAGCTCAAGGCCCAAGCCAAGACGCCGATCCACGGCTATATCCTGGACCTGCGCAACAATCCGGGCGGGCTATTGGATCAGGCGGTGTCGGTGGCAAACGACTTCCTCAACCAGGGCGAGATCGTCTCGACCCGCGCGCGTCATCCTGAGGATAGCCAGGTCTGGAGCGCCAAGCCCGATGGCGACATCGTCGGCGGCGCGCCGCTGGTGGTGCTGATCAATCCGGGTTCGGCCTCGGCGAGCGAGATCGTGTCGGGCGCCTTGCAGGATAATCGCCGCGCCATCGTTCTGGGCCTGCGCAGCTTCGGCAAGGGCTCGGTGCAGACGGTTATTCCGCTGCCGGGGAACGGTGCGATGCGCCTGACGACGGCGCGCTACTACACGCCGTCGGGCCGCTCGATCCAGGATCTCGGCATCACGCCGGATGTGCAGGTCGCCTCCTCCGACCACGAGGATGCGGATCTTCAGCCGCTGCGGGAGGCCGATTTGCAGCATGCGATGGAGAACCCCAACAGCAAGCAGCTGCCGCCCTTGCCGCCGCGCACGGATCTGCCGCCGCTGGCCCATGATATCGCGAGCAAGCCGCCCGCCGGCTGGCCGAAATTCGACGCCACCAAGCCCGCGACGGATTTCCAGCTTCAGGAGGCGATCAAGCTGGTGAACGCGATGCCCGGACAGACCCGCGCCTCCAACTGAGGTGGACGAGATGGTCTCGGCGGAGTCCCTGCCCTATCGCCCGAATGTCGGCGCGGTGTTGTTCAACCGCGCCGGCCGGGTGTTCGTTGCCCGGCGCGCGAAATTTCCCAACGCCGAGGGCCCGGCGGGCGGCTGGCAATTGCCGCAGGGCGGGATCGACGAGAACGAGGATCCGCGCGCGGCGGTATTGCGCGAACTGGCGGAAGAAATCGGCACCGACCGCGCCGAGATCATCGGCGAGCATTCCGAGTGGCTGTCCTATGACCTGCCGCCGGAGCTCATCGGCAAGGCGCTGCACGGCCGGTATCGCGGCCAGCGCCAGCGCTGGTTCGCGCTGCGCTTCACGGGCGAGGACAGCGACATCCGCCTGGACCTCGACCCGCATCCCGAATTCGACGCCTGGCGCTGGGACGAGCTCGCACAACTTCCCGAGCTCGCCGTTGGTTTCAAGCGCGAAATTTATGTGACTTTGGTGAAAGCGTTTGCTGAGTTTGCGGTTATTTGAGATTTTTGAGAATTCCGTGAGGCGCTAAGGTTTTTGGTTTTCCGCCCGCGGAAGGTATGAAGGCGATCGCGGCCCCACGGGAGACGGGGTAGGGGTAGGGGTACGGTTGGAAACAGCGAGGCAATGGGCGACGTAGGCGTCGGCAAAATCGAAGGCGGTACCACCCGTTGACCGAAAGTTGAAAAGCTTACGGCCCTACGGGGGATTCGGAAATTCGTTGTCTGGCGTCAGATGAGCTCAGGCGACTGCCCAAGCTCATCTTTGAATTGAAATTCGAAAATTGCGTGACTTAGGCGAAGCCGTTCGCCAAGTTCGCGTGTCTCGTTAAGACATACCCCAAGTGTGCAAAAAGTTGGCGGTTTGCAGTATCGCCGACTGGTACTCTTCTTCAGTCATACCGAGAGCCTGGCGTGAGCGGTCGCTGTCGAGGTAAGAAGAAGGCGAGCGCGACGGCGATGGAGACCTCGGGATTCCGCTTCTGGCAGCTTGTTGTTGGGCCGACCCTATTTAGGCCGCCATCCGAAAATCTTCTGGCCGAAGACTAGTTGTATAGACATGCTCAAACTGGTCGTTGATGTCACTGGTCGCACTAAAACCGGATTGACCCCCGTTAATAAGACCGTAGTCGCGAGCGCCTGACATGATTTTTCTCCTGTTGAGACCGCAAAATTTCCACAGTTCGCTTAAATTAAGATGAACGGTCCAGTGAAGGCTACGCGATTACGGTTTTGTAAGAAAGTTGTTCAACCCGCCAAATGGTATTTGCGGCATCGGAATGGCTGACCACGTCGCCATGGGGCTTGGGCGCAATTAGTTACAGCCCCCAATAGGTGTTGTGCGCCAGAATGGCTGTTAGCCCCTCACTATGGGCTCGCCTTTGTTGACCCCGAATTAAAAACGACCCACCGTTCCGCCTCGAAAACTGAACCTACCGGAGACTTCGCCATGTCCATGACCAAACTCACCGCCTCTGACGGCCACAGCTTCGGGGCCTACACCGCCGGTGCTAATCATCTGACGGTCGGCCTCGTCGTCGTGCAGGAGATTTTTGGCGTCAATCCCCACATGCGCCATGCGAGCGATGTGCTCGCCGCTGCCGGGTTCAAGGTGATCTGCCCGGCGGTCTTCGACCGCGCCGAGCGCGATGTCGAGCTCGGCTATACCGGCGAGGATATGCAGAAGGGCGTCGCCCTGCGCGGCAAGATCAAGGATGCGGATACGCTGCTGGATCTCGAGGCCGCGGCGACAGCACTCGGCACGCCGCGCGTGGGGATTATCGGCTATTGCTGGGGCGGCACGCTTGCCTGGCTGGGAGCGACCCGGAGCACGAAATTCCACGCGGCCTCAGGCTGGTACGGCGGCGGCATCGCGGCGGCCAAGACCGAGACGCCGCATTGCCCCGTGCAATTGCATTTCGGCGCCAAGGACGACCACATTCCGCTAACCGATGTCGAGGCAATCCGCCAGGCCCAGCCGGGCGTGGAAGTCTTCGTTTATGACGCGGGCCACGGCTTCGGCTGCGAGGAGCGCGGAAGCTTTGACCAGGCGAGCTACGATCAGGCCCAGGCGCGCAGCCTCGCCTTCTTCCGCAAGCATCTCGGCTCGACCGCCAACTAAAGCCAGAGGCTTTTCCGGACGCGGCGGAAGTTCTCCGCCCGTCCGGTCTAGGTGGCGCTCGGACGGCGCACCGTCATCATCTTGCAACACTACACGCTGATAGCTCGCCGTTTTGACAGGCGAGGGCCGCAGGCTGTACGGTCGCGCGTCGTCTTCGACTTCGCGTAAAGCGATCCAAGGCCCAGATGGCGGGATCTGACCCTCTCCCCGCCTTAGCTCATCGCTCGATTTAACGCCTGTCGATGTTGGAGGCCCTGATGGCCCAGCCTTTGTCACCCGAACTTCTTGAGAAAATGCATGCCTATTGGCGCGCAGCGAATTATCTTTCGGTGGGGCAGATTTATCTGCAGGACAATCCGCTGCTCGAAAAGCCGCTCACGATGGATCATGTGAAGCGAAGGCTTCTGGGGCATTGGGGCACCACACCCGGGTTGAACATGCTCTATATCCATCTCAACCGGCTCATCAAAGATCATGACCTGAACATGATCTATGTCATGGGCCCAGGCCATGGCGGCCCCGGCATCGTGGCGCAAACCTATCTCGAAGGGTCTTATACGGAGCGCTATCCGGCGATCGAGCGCAGCCGCAACGGGCTGCACCGGCTATTCCGCCAATTTTCCTGGCCCTATGGAATTCCCAGCCACGTCGCGCCGGAAACGCCTGGCTCGATCCATGAGGGCGGCGAGCTTGGTTATTCTCTGGCGCACGCCTATGGCGCGGCTTTCGACAATCCGGATCTGATCGTCGCCTGCGTCGTCGGCGATGGTGAGGCCGAGACCGGCGCGCTGGCAACAAGCTGGCACTCCAACAAATTCCTCAATCCCGCGCGTGATGGTGCGGTGCTTCCGATTCTTCATCTCAACGGCTTCAAGATCGCCAATCCGACGATCCTGGCCCGGATCAGCCGCGAGGAGCTTACCTCACTGTTCCAGGGCTACGGCTACGAGCCGCATTTCGTCGAGGGCGACGATCCGCAGCTAGTGCATCAGGAACTCGCGGCCACGCTCGACACCATCTACGAAAAAATCCGCGTGATCCAATCGGAAGCGCGCGCCGGCGACGCGAAGGATGTGCGGCGCCCGCGCTGGCCGATGATTATCTTCCGCACGCCGAAAGGCTGGACCGGACCGAAATTCGTCGACAACAAGCCCGTTGAGGGAACCTGGCGCGCCCATCAGGTGCCGATCGCGGACTTCAAGAACCCCGAGCATCTGCGGCAACTCGAAGACTGGATGCGGAGCTACAAGCCCGAGGAACTCTTCGACGCAGACGGCAAGTTTTTCGACAAATACGCGGAGATCGCGCCGACCGGACAGCGCCGCATGGGTGCTAATCCGCATGCCAATGGCGGCGAACTCCTCCAGCCGTTGTCGATGCCGCATTTCCGCGACTATGGCGTGAAGATGGATGCGCCCGGCACGGTTCACGCGGAAGCGACGCGGGTCTTGGGCCATTTCCTACGCGACGTGATGAAGCTCAGTCTCGGCAAACGCAATTTCCGGGTCTTTGGCCCGGACGAGACGGCATCGAACCGGCTGGAAGCCATCTTCGAGGTCGCCGGCAAGGAATGGATGGCTGATGTCGAGGATGTCGACATCAATCTGAGCAAGGAAGGCCGTGTCATGGAGGTGCTGAGCGAGCATCTCTGTGAGGGCTGGCTCGAAGGCTATCTCCTCACCGGGCGGCACGGCTTCTTCTCCTGCTACGAGGCCTTCATCCACATCATCGATTCGATGTTCAACCAGCATGCGAAATGGCTGAAGGTGACACGGAAGATTCCGTGGCGCGAGCCAATCGCGTCGCTGAATTATCTGCTGTCCTCGCATGTCTGGCGCCAGGATCACAACGGCTTCTCGCATCAGGATCCCGGCTTCATCGACCATGTTGCCGCCAAGAAGTCCGAGATCGTCCGCATTTATCTGCCGCCCGATGCGAACACGCTTCTATCGGTCGCCGACCATTGCCTGCGCAGCCGCAATTACATCAACCTGATCGTCGCTGGAAAACAACCGGAGTGGCAGTGGCTCGACATCGATTCCGCCACGCGCCACTGCGCGGCTGGTGCCGGGATCTGGGATTGGGCGAGCAATGATGATGGCGATCCCGATGTGGTGATGGCCTGCGCCGGGGATATTCCGACGCTGGAAACCATGGCCGCCGTCACGCTGCTGCGCAGATATGTTCCCGACATCCGCATCCGCGTCGTCAACGTGGTTGACCTGATGATATTGGAGCCGCAATCCGAGCATCCGCATGGCTGGGAAGACGAAAGCTTCGATGAGCTCTTTACCAAGGATAAGCCGGTCATCTTCGCGTTCCACGGCTATCCGGGCATCATCCACAAGCTGACCTATCGCCGGCACAATCACGACAACATCCATGTGCGCGGCTACAAGGAAGAGGGCACGACCACAACGCCCTTCGACATGGTGGTGCTGAACAACCTCGACCGCTTCCAGCTCGCGCTCGATGCCATCCGGCGCATTCCACGTCTCGCCGATCAGGTGGAAGCCGCGACGGCGCGTTACTGGACCGATATGGAGCGCCACAAGCTTTATATCAGCGAACATGGCGACGACATGCCGGAGATTCGCGACTGGCGCTGGATCGCGTGAACGATCGGCATGAGATGGAGGTACTCGCTCTCAACAGCGGCTCCTCCTCTCTCAAGTTTGGGCTATATCGTGTCGGCTCCACGCGGGCCGAATTACTGGTCACCGGGGAAGCCGAGTCGATCGGCGACCCCGGCGGCAAGCTCAGCGCGAAAGATGCGCATGGGAACAGCCTGCTATCCGAGACGGCATCGCTTCCGAGCCAGAAAGAAGCGATCGCGCGTATCGGCAAGCTTCTCGCCGATACCAAGCAGCCCTCGCCCAAGGCGATTGGCCATCGCATTGTGCATGGTGGCCCCAAGCTGCGGCAGCACTGCATCATCGATGACACTGTTCTCGATGAACTGAAGGCCGCGACAGCCTTCGCGCCGCTGCACACGCCGTCCGCGCTGGCGGTCATCCGCTTCGCGCAGGAGCATTTTCCTGGGCTACCGCAAGCCGCCTGTTTCGACACCACCTTCCATGCCGCAATGCCGGATGTCGCGCGGGTTCTGCCAATACCGAAAGTGCTGCTCGCGGAGGGCATCCAACGCTACGGCTTCCACGGCCTCTCCTGCGAATCAATCCTCCACCAACTTGGAAGCGATCCGCCGCGCCGTTTGGTGATCGCCCATCTCGGCAATGGCGCGAGCGTCACCGCTGTACGCGACGGCAAATCCATCGATACCAGCATGGGGCTGACACCGACCGGCGGTATCATCATGGGCACACGCACCGGCGACCTCGATCCCGGCGTGCTCGTCTATCTGATGCGCGAGAAGAAATTCGACGCAGCCAAGATCGAGGATCTCGTCGATCACCGATCCGGCCTGCAAGGCATCTCGGGCATCGGCCATGACATGCGCGGCCTGCACGAGGCAGCAGCGACCAACCCCGATGCACGCCTCGCCATCAGCATGTTCTGCTATTCCGTGCGCAAGCAAATCGCCGCGATGATCGGCGCGCTCGGCGGTGTCGATATGATCGTGTTCGCCGGCGGCATCGGCGAACACGACGACGCGGTGCGAGCGGAAATCTGTGACAACCTACCCTGGATTAGCGGCACCGCTTCCGGCTGCTCAGTGCGCGTCATCCCTTCACAAGAGGACGAACAAATCGCCCGCCACAGCTTCGCATTGTCGTCAGCCGCCCCGCGCTAGCCCGCCAGCGCCGCTTGACATCGCCCCGACCCGCGATCAAAGGCCGACCGGGGAGATAATAAACCATGGCCCGCCTCGACATCGCCGTTCGTGGACTCTTCGCGACGCCGGTCGCGGCGGTCGAGCTGCCGGATGCGGCGGCCCGCAATGCCGAACTCGCCGAGATCATCCTCCGCCGCCGGGCCGAAACGCCCTCCGTCCAAGCCTCCAACGCCGGCGGCTGGCATTCCGATCGCGACATCATCGAATGGGGCGGCCCGCGTATCACCGAAATCCTGACCCTCGCGCGGCAGGTCGCGAACCATCTCACCGCCGACCGTCAGGGCAAGCCCATCGCCCCGAGCTGGACCATGCAGGCCTGGGCCAATGTGAATGGACCCGGCGCCGGCAATATCAGCCACTACCATCCCGGCAGCTTCTGGTCCGGCACCTATTACGTCGATGATGGCGGCTGCGCGGAGAATCCCGCGCTCGGCGGCGAGTTCGAAATGCTCGATCCGCGCGGGCCCGGCCCCGGCATGTACGCCCCGGCGCTGAAATTCGCCGGCGAGGATGGCGCCTCGGTCGGCGCGGGGGAAACCATCCGGCCACGGCCTGGCCTTTTGTTCCTGTTCCCCTCCTGGCTCTTCCATCAGGTCCGCCCCTATCGCGGCGACGCGCTGCGCATCTCCATCGCCTTCAATCTGGGCCTGCCGCAAAGCGAGCGCGGTTGATGGCGGAGCTGCCGCGCCCCGTCTCCCGCCGGCAGCAGGAGATCGCGACGCTCATCCGGGAGACCGGCCGGGTGGCGGTGGAGGAGCTGGCCGCGCGCTTCGCCGTCACACCTCAGACCATTCGCCGCGACCTCAACGACCTCAGCGAGGCGCGGATCATCACCCGTACCCATGGCGGAGCGGTGGTCGGTTCCGGGGTCGAGAACCTCGCCTATGACGCGCGTAAGCTGGTGGCGCGGAGCGAGAAGCGACGGATCGGCGAGGCCGCCGCGGCGCTCATCCCCGACCACTCCTCGCTCTTCATCAACCTCGGCACGACGACCGAGGAGGTGGCGCAGGCGATTGCCGGGCGTCAGGGTTTGCTGGTCATAACGAACAATATCAACGTGGCAAACGCGCTTTATCGCAATACCTCGATCAGCGTGATCATCGCCGGGGGCACCATCCGTGCGAGCGACGGCGGCGTAGTGGGCCGCATGGCGGCAGAGGTGATCCGGCAGTTCAAGGTCGATACCGCCGTGATCGGCACCTCGGCGATCGACGCGGATGGCACGTTGCTCGATTACGACATCCGCGAAGTGCAGGTCTCGCGGGCCATTATCGAAAACGCTCGGCGGGTGGTGCTGGTGACCGACAGCAGCAAATTCAGCCGCCGCGCCCCCGTGCGGATCGGCCGGCTCGACGAGATCGACGTGCTGGTGATCGACCGCCTGCCCTCCCCGGAGATCGCCGAAATGTGCCGGAGGATGGAAATCGAGGTGATCGAGACAGGCGGCGGGCCGGAGGAGGATTAGTTTTCGGGTCGGCTACGCCGTCGCCCTTGCTATCACAACCGTCATGGCACGCCTTCGCGTGCCATGACGGAGGCGCACGCCCCTGCCCCAGCGCAAAACTCGCAAAAATGCTCGTTTTGGTCGCTTGCGTGTTCGTTTTTTTCGTGATGTAGTCTGATCCGAACGGGCGCACGAAAGAACGCGCCCTGGGATGCGGAACTTCCTTGGACGCGAGCACTTCACCATCGATCTATGACCTCGCCATCATCGGCGGCGGCATCAACGGTTGCGGCATCGCCAGAGATGCGGCTGGCCGTGGGCTGAAGGTATTCCTGTGCGAGCAGCATGATCTCGGCTCGGGCACGTCCTCAGCCTCGACCAAGCTGATCCATGGTGGGTTGCGCTACCTCGAATATTACGAATTCCGCCTGGTGCGGGAGGCGCTGATGGAGCGCGAGGTGCTGTGGGGCATCGCGCCGCATATCGTCTGGCCGCTGCGTTTCCTGCTGCCCTATCACGCGAAGCTGCGGCCGCAATGGCTGCTGCGCACAGGGCTTTTTCTCTATGACCATATCGGCGGCCGCAAGAAATTGCCGCCCACGCGCACGGTGAATCTGACGCAGGATAAAGTCGGGCTTCCGCTCAAGCCCGAATTCAAGCGCGGCTTCGAATATTCCGACTGCTGGGTCGAAGATTCGCGCCTCGTCGTGTTGAATGCGCGCTCCGCCGCCGAATTGGGGGCGACTATCGCGTCGCGTACCCGCTGTGTCTCCGCTGAGCGCGAGGCCGGCCTCTGGCACCTAACGCTGCGCGAGGAAACGGGCGGCGACACTCGGACGATCACGGCACGCGCCCTGGTCAACGCCGCCGGCCCCTGGGTCGGCGAGGTCGCACATTCCGTCGTGCGCAGCAATCAGCGCGCGCCGGTCCGGCTGGTCCAGGGCAGCCATATCGTCGTGCCCAAGCTCTATGATCATGCTGGCTGCTACATCTTTCAGAATGCGGACAAGCGCATTTTCTTCGTTATTCCCTATGAGCAGGATTTCACGCTCATCGGCACCACCGACCAGGACTACAAAGGCGACCCGACCGGCGTGCATGCCACCGCCGAGGAGATCGCCTATCTCTGCGACTCCGCCAGCGAATATTTGCGGGTGCCGGTGACCTCCGACCAGGTGGTCTGGACCTATTCCGGCGTCCGTTCGCTCTATGACGAAAGCGGCACCACCGACGCACAGGCGGCGACCCGCGACTATGTTCTGAAGCTGGAAGCAGAGTCCGGCGCGCCGCCGCTGCTCTCGATCTTTGGCGGCAAAATCACGACCTTTCGGCGCCTTGCGGAATCCGCGCTGGCCCAGCTCGGGCCGCATTTGCCGAAGGTTCAGGGACGCGCTGCGGGCTGGACAGGACGCGAGCCCCTACCCGGCGGCGACTTTCCGAAGGAGGGCTTCGAGCCGGTTCTGCGCAGCGTCTGCTCGCGCTATCCCTTCCTGTCCGATCGCCTTGCCCGGCGGCTGCTGCGGGCCTATGGCACGCGCGTCCACATTTTGCTGAACGGCGCAGGTAGTCTGGCGGATCTCGGCCAGGTTTTCGGCGCGGATTTGACCGAGGCCGAGCTGCGCTACCTTGCCGAACACGAATGGGCGCGCACCGGCGCCGACGTCGTGTGGCGGCGCAGCAAACTCGGTCTTCGGCTGAACGAAAGCGAAATACTTGCGGTGGATGCGGCTTTGGCGGACATGATTGCCGTTAGGGAGACGGCAAAATGAGTTTGGTACTCGATCACGTCGGGCTGACGGTGGGGCAGGAGGTCGTGATCAACGATGTCTCCCTCACTTTCGAGCGCGGCACCATGAACGTGCTGCTCGGGCCCACGCTCTCCGGCAAAACGACTCTGATGCGGCTGATGGCCGGTCTCGACAAACTGACCGCGGGCACAATTCATGTTCATGGCAAGAATGTCGCCGGCATCCCCGTGCGCCGCCGTTCGGTGGCCATGGTCTACCAGCAATTCGTCAATTACCCGTCTCTGACGGTCTACGAGAATATCGCCTCGCCGCTGCGCGTCGCCGGTCTGCCGAAGGCCGAAATCGAGGATCGTGTGACTGAGGCATCCCGCGTGCTGCGGCTCGATCCCTTTCTCGATCGCCTCCCCGCCCAGCTTTCAGGCGGCCAGCAGCAGCGTACCGCAATCGCCCGCGCGTTGGTGAAACGCGCCGAGCTCGTGCTGCTCGATGAGCCGCTCGCCAATCTCGACTACAAGCTGCGCGAGGAATTGCGCGAGGAATTGCCCCGCCTTTTCGCCGAAAGCGGCACCATCCTGGTGTACGCCACCACCGAACCCGCCGAGGCGCTGCTCCTCGGCGGCACCACGGCGACGCTGTGGCAGGGTCGTGTGACCCAGATCGGCGCCACGCCCTTGGTTTATCGCAAGCCGGCGAATATAGATGCCGCGCGAGTTTTCTCTGACCCGCCCCTCAATGAAATGGGCGTGACGAAATCGGCGAGTCAGGTAACACTTTCCGATGGTCGCGCGCTGACTTCTGACGCTTTGCTCGCCGGTCTGCCGGATGGGGCGTACCGGATTGGTTTCAGGGTCGAGGATGCGCGCATCGGGCCGCCGACCGGTGCCACTGACGCTTTTCCAGGTGTCGTGTCGGTCACCGAGATCAGCGGTTCGGAGAGTTTCGTGCATCTTGATGTCGGCTTCGCAACCTGGGTCAGCCTCGTCCTCGGTGTGCATGATTGGCAGCCGGGCGCGGCCGCCGAGATTCGTATCGATCCGCGACGCGTCTTCGTTTTCGATGCCGCCGGTCTGTTGCTGCGTGCGCCGGAGGCGATGTCCGTGTCGCCCCTCGCGGTCATGGCTTGAGGGCGCGCGCATGGCAACGATCACTCTCGACCATATCGCCCACGCCTACCCGGGACCCTCGGGCGCCGAAAAGCGCTATGCCCTCAAGCCGATCGAGCATGTCTGGCAGAATGGCCGGGCCTATGCGCTGCTCGGCCCCTCAGGCTGCGGCAAGACGACGTTGCTGAATATCATCTCCGGGCTGGTGATTCCCTCGGACGGCCGGCTGCTATTCGACGGCCAGGATGTCACACGGCTGCCGACCGAGAAGCGCAATATCGCACAGGTCTTCCAGTTCCCGGTGATCTACGACACCATGACGGTCGCGGAGAATCTCGCATTTCCGCTGAAGAACCGCGGCATGGAGCGCCGGCTGATCGAGGCGCGCGTCGCGGAAATCGCCGAATTGCTGGATCTCACCCCGGTGCTGCGCCGCCGCGCCCGAGGGCTTACCGCCGATGCGAAACAGAAGATCTCGCTCGGCCGTGGCCTCGTGCGGTCGGATGTCTCGGCCGTGTTGTTCGATGAGCCGCTGACGGTGATCGATCCCGCGCTGAAATGGGAATTGCGCTCGAAGCTGAAAGCAGTTCACCAGGCGCTTGATATGCTCATGATCTATGTGACGCATGATCAGGTCGAGGCACTGACTTTCGCCGATGAGGTCGTCGTCATGAAGGATGGCGCGGTGCTGCAGATCGGCACGCCGGCGGATTTGTTCGAGCGGCCGGCCCATAGTTTCGTCGGCTATTTCATCGGCTCGCCCGGCATGAACTTCCTGCCCGCCGTGATCGAGGGACGGCAGGCGGTTGTGGACGGCCAGCGCTTCGACCTCGGCGCGCAATACGCGCTGCCGGCCGGCGACGTGCAGATCGGCTTCCGCCCCGATTATGCGACCGTAACGGCGAGCGGCGGCATTCCCGTCAAGCTACAACGCATCGAGGATCTCGGCCGCCGCCGCCTCGCCCGCGTCACGCTGGGCGGTCACGGCCTTGTCGCCACTTTGCCGAATGACGTGACGCTGACCGGTGAAGCGGCGGGGTTGCATGTCCAGCCCGGCCATCTGCATGTCTATGTCGATGAGCATCGCATCGAAGGCCAACGGATGACGGAGCCGCTCCATGCTTGATAAACCATGGAACAACCGGGCGTGGTTTTTCGTCATCCCGGTGCTGGTCTTCGTCCTTTTCTCCTCGATTATCCCGATGATGACGGTCGTGAACTATTCGGTTCAGGACACCATGGGGCAGAACAATTTCTTCTGGAACGGCGCTGCCTGGTTCCAAAATCTACTCGACCCAACCACGGATATCGGCGGCCGATTCGCGGCCGCGCTGGTGCGCAACCTCATTTTCTCCCTCGTGGTGCTCTGCATCGAGCTGCCGCTCGGCATCGCGGTCGCCATCTGCATCCCACGTCATGGCTGGAGAGTTGGCGCCGCTTTGGTGCTGATCGCACTGCCGCTGCTGATCCCCTGGACCGTCGTCGGCACCATCTGGCAGATCTTCGCGCGACAAGATATCGGCCTGCTGGGAGCGGCACTCAACAGTGTCGGCATCCACTACAACGACACGCAGGATCCGACTTCCGCCTGGGCCACCATCGTCGTTATGGATGTGTGGCACTGGACCGGCATGGTGGCGCTGCTGGCCTATGCCGGCCTGAAGGCGATCCCTGATGCCTTTTATCAGGCGGCGCGGATTGACGGCGCCAGTCGCTGGTCGGTGTTCCGCAATATCGAGCTGCCGAAGCTGCAGAAGGTCTTGGTGATTGCGGTTCTACTGCGCTTCATGGAAAGCTTCATGATCTATACCGAACCCTCGGTGGTGACCGGCGGCGGTCCGGGTGAGGCCACCAGCTTCCTCTCGCTGGATCTCGTGAAAATCGCACTCGGCCAGGTCGATCTCGGCAATGCAGCGGCGATGTCGCTGGTTTATAACCTCATCACATTGTCCCTCTGCTGGATTTTCTTCACCGTCATGACGCAACTCGAGCAGCGGAAGGGTTCGTGATGCGTATCCAGGGCCGCGGCATCGCGATCACCATCTATCTCCTGGCCTTGTTCCTGCCGATCTACTGGCTACTGAACATGAGCTTCAAGACCAATGGCGAAATCATGTCGGGGCTCAACTTCTGGCCCCATCACGTAACGCTCCGCAATTATGCTCATATTTTCACGGACCCGGCCTGGTATCTCGGCTTTGTCCATTCGCTCACCTATGTCGCGCTCAACACAGTCATCTCTGTCTCTCTCGCGCTGCCGGCGGCCTACGCTTTCAGCCGCTACCGCTTCATCGGCGACAAGCACCTGTTTTTCTGGCTGCTCTCGAACCTGATGGCGCCGACGGCGGTCTATGCGATGCCGTTCTTTAATCTCTATTATTCGATCGGTCTGTTCGACACGGTCTGGGCCGTGGCACTCGCGCATTGCCTGTTCAACGTGCCTCTGGCGGTGTGGATTCTGGAAGGCTTCATTTCCGGCGTGCCGCGCGAGATCGACGAAACGGCGGCGCTGGACGGCTATTCCTTCCCGCGTTTCTTCATCAAGATATTCCTGCCGCTCATTGCCAATGGCATTGGCGTCGCGGCATTCTTTTGCTTCATGTTCTCCTGGGTCGAGCAGCTTCTGGCCACGACATTGACGACAGTTCATGCCAAGCCCATCGTTGCGGTAATGACGCGGGTGTATTCCGCCGAGGGAATGGATTGGGGCCTGCTCGCCGCCGCCGGGGTTCTCACCATGGTTCCCGGCGCGATCGTCATCTGGTTCGTGCGTAACCACATTGCCAAGGGCTTTGCCCTTGGTCGCGTTTGAGGAGGGCCGCGCCTCATGGCATGGATGGCCTGGACCTGGGCGACGGCGGGCTTCTTCGCGGCGATCGCGCTGATGCTGATCGTGATGACTTTGCTCGCGGTTTATCGTCCGGAAACGCCGCGGCGGGGGATTTTGCAGTTTCCAACAACGCGTGGCGATCGGTTGTTCGTGTCGCTGATCGGCACGGCGTTTATCTTTATCCTATGGATCCGTATTACCGGCGGTGACAATCTTTGGTATCCCGTCGTGATCGCGGTCCTGTATAGCGCGGCGATGTTCCGCTTCGCTTAGGTCAAGAACGAGAGCCGGAAGACCCTGAATGATGTCATTCAGGGCGCCGGATAGCTGGGGAAGGGAAAAATATGAAAAGACGTGACGTCATCAAAGGAGGTGCCGCAGCCGCTGCGAGCGCCGCCATCCTCGTCCATAGCGCGCCATCCCATGCGCAGCAGGTCGATGCCGCGAAGAAGTGGATCGACAACGAGTTCCAGCCCTCCACGCTCAGCAAGGATGAGCAGATGGAGGAGATGCAGTGGTTCATCAATGCGGCGAAGCCTTTCGCCGGCATGTCGGTGAACACCGTGTCCGAAATTCTCAACATCCACGAATATGAATCCAAGACTCTGACGAAGGCCTTCGCCGAAATCACCGGTATCAAGGTCAACCACGATCTGATGGACGAGGGTCTGCTCGTCGACAAGATCGAGGTCGAGATGCAGTCCGGCCATCCGATCTATGACTTCTGGATGAATGATTCGGACTTCATCGGTACGCATCCACGCTACAACGACATCGTTGACGGCTCGTTGACCGACTTCATGGCGAAGAACGGGAAGGACGTCACCAACCCGCATCTCGACCTGAAGGATTTCGTCGGCCTCTCCTTCGGCACCTTCACTGACGGCAAGCTCTATCAGCTCCCCGATCAGGCATTCGCGAACCTCTATTGGTTCCGCTATGACTGGTTCAAGCGGCCGGAGCTGAAGGCGCAGTTCAAGCAGAAGTTCGGCTATGAACTCGGCGTGCCGGTAAACTGGTCGGCCTATGAGGACATCGCCGACTTCTTCACCAATGACGTGAAGACGATCGATGGCGTGCGCGTCTATGGCCACATGGATTATGGCAAAAAGGACCCGAGCCTCGGCTGGCGCTTTACTGATGCCTGGCTGTCAATGGCCGGCGGTGGCGATCGCGGGCTGCCGAATGGTCTGCCGGTCGATGAGTGGGGCATTCGCAACGAAGGCGGGCGTCCGCGTGGCTCGTCTACGTCGCGCGGCGGTGATGCCAACGGGCCGGCGGCGGTTTATGCGCTGACGAAGTTCGTTGAGTGGCTCAAGAAGTATGCGCCGCCCGAAGCGGCCGGCATGGACTTCCTGGAAGCCGGACCAGTGCCGGGCCAGGGCCATATCGCGCAGCAGATCTTCTGGTACACGACCTTCTCCGCCACCATGAACCAGCCTGGCTCGCCGATGATGAATTCGGACGGCACGCCGAAATGGCGCATGGCGCCCTCGCCCCATGGCCCCTACTGGAAAGAGGGCATGAAGCTCGGCTACCAGGATTGCGGCTGTTGGACGATGCTGAAATACGCGCCCATGGAGAAGATCAAGGCCGGCTGGCTCTACGCCCAGTTCAGCGTCTCCAAGACCGTCAGCCTCAAGAAGGCGCTGCTCACCCAGCATCTGATCCGCGCAAGCGACATCAACAGCTCTGCGATGTCGGAAGCTGCTCCCAAGCTGGGTGGTCTCGTCGAGTTCTATCGCGGACCGGCCGTCAAGCAATGGACGCCTACCGGTGTCAACGTGCCTGACTACGGTAAGATGGCGCAGGTCTGGTGGCAGAACGTGTCGAACGCGATCGCGGGCTCGGTGACACCGCAGCAGGCGATGGACGGGCTGGCACGCGATCAGGACGCCATCATGACGCGTATCCAGCGTTCGGGCGTGCAAGGAGATCTTGGCCCGCTGATGAACAAGGCACGTGATCCGGAATACTGGTTCAAGTATGCCGAAACCAACGGCCATCTCGCACCTCAGCGCAAGCTCGCGAACGAGAAGCCGCAAGGCGAGACGGTGGACTACGACGAGCTCATCAAGAGCTGGTCCGCGCCGGGCACCAACAAGACCTGAGCCTCGGCTGACGAATGAAAGGGGAGCCGGCAACGGCTCCCCTTTTCTCGCGACGATAGGAACGAATGAGCCGTGGCCGCGCATATTCTCGTCATCGACCAGGGCACCACCTCCACCCGTGCGATTGTCTTCGATGCGGCGATGAAGCCCGTCGCCAGCGCGCAGGAAGAGTTTCCGCAGATTTTCCCGCAGCCTGGCTGGGTCGAGCATAATCCCGAAACGCTTTGGGCAACGACACTCGGCACCGCGCGCGCGGCGCTGGCGCAAGCGGATCTCGAAGCGAGCGACATCGCGGCACTCGGCATCGCCAATCAACGAGAGACGACGCTGATCTGGGACCGCGCGAGCGGCCGTCCCATTTACAACGCCATTGTCTGGCAGGACCGCCGCACCGCCGCGCATTGTGAGGCGCTTGAGGCTGAGGGCCATGCGGCCCTTGTTGCCGAGCGCAGCGGGTTGCGGCTGGATCCGTATTTTTCCGCGACCAAGATCGGCTGGATGCTCGATCACGTCGCCGGCGCCCGCAAACGCGCGGAGGCGGGCGAACTTGCTTTCGGCACCGTCGACAGTTTCCTGCTCTGGCGTCTGACCGACGGCGCGGTGCATGCGATAGACGCCACCAACGCCTCGCGTACTCTGCTTTGCGATATCCGCAGCGGGACTTGGGACGCGGACCTACTTCGCCTTTTCAACGTGCCCGCCTCGCTGCTTCCCGAGATCCGCGATTGCGCCGGCGATTTCGGTGCCACGCGGCCCGACCTATTGGGTGGCGCCATTGGCATCCGCGGCGTCGCGGGCGACCAGCAGGCGGCGCTTATCGGGCAGGCGTGTTTCGCGCCCGGCATGGTGAAGGCGACCTACGGGACAGGCGGCTTCGTGCTGCTCAATATTGGCGACACGCCGAAGGCTTCCGCGCATCGGCTGCTCACCACGATTGCCTGGCAGCGCGGCGGCCATCGCACCTATGCCTTCGAGGGTTCCATTTTCTCCGCGGGCGCCAGTGTGCAGTGGCTGCGGGATGGTCTCGGTCTGGTCGAAAATTCGGCGGAGACCGGCAGGCTCGCCGAAGCCTCTGATCCGCAGCAGCCGGTTTATCTGGTGCCCGCCTTCACCGGGCTCGGAGCGCCGCATTGGAACAGCCGCGCGCAGGGGCTGATTTCCGGCATCACACGCGGCACGACGAAAAAAGAGCTCGCCCGCGCAACCTTGGAAAGTGTGGGATATCAAACGCGCGATCTGCTGCAGGCGATGCTCGCCGATTATGGCCAGCCCGCTGACGACATGATCGTGCGCGTCGATGGCGGCATGTCGGCCAGTGATTGGACGATGCAATTCCTCGCCGACATGCTTAACCGCCCCGTCGATCGCCCAGCTTTTCGCGAAACCACCGCAATGGGCGCGGGTTACCTCGCGGGGCTGGATGCCGGGATTTATCCCGAGCCCGAGGAATTCGCGAAACTCTGGTCAGTCGATCGGCATTTCGTGCCCGGTTTGGACGCTGCGACGCGCGAGCGGAAATATCGGGGATGGCAGAAAGCGGTGAAGCTCGCGATGATTCCGGATGATGAAAGTTAGAGCAGATATCTTTGGTTTGAACCGCTGTCATTCCATCGTCATGCTCGGCGCAGGCCGAGGATCCAGGCCTTCCTCCCTCGTCGAAAGCGAGGCGTGGATGGCACGCCTTCGCGTGCCATGACGGATCTCTGAATCGTAATTCAAAAAGATGCAGATCATATTTCGCTGTGATCCGGCGCTGATCGATCGCATTCCGCGGCCGGTGCCGGCGCGGGATGCGCTGCCCGATTGGCTGCGCACAATGCCGCGCCACGCCTTCTCCGATCTGCATGGCGAGAACATTCGCACGGTCAAGCACTGCCCGCCCTTCGTCGATGCGATGTCCTTGGGCTTCGTGATTCCGCTGCCCTGCGATGTTCATGTCGAGAACGGCCGGCTCTCGTGGAATTGGGACATCCCCGCACTGGCCGCACGCACCCATCCCCGCGCGCCGATGAGCTTTCATGCGCCGGCGCAAGTCGACGGCACGCCTTTTCAGCAGCCAGGCCAGATCATCGTCAAGTTCAACAGTTTCTGGACGGTGGAATTGCCCGAGGGCTGGTCTTTGTTCGCGACACATCCGGTGAACCGCGACGATCTGCCGTTTCGGCTGTTGAGCGGCCTCGTGGACTCCGACCGGTTCCATGATGTCGGCATCCTCTTCCCCGCCGTCTGGCTCGATGCAGGCTTCTCGGGCGTGCTCCCTAAGGGCATGCCGGTCGCGCAATGTGTGCCGGTACCGCGCGTGCCGCTCGATCTCACCTACCAGAGTTTCGCGCCCGATGAGACCAAGCGCTATGACGAGACCGCGCAAACACTCCTCAGCGGCCCTGGACATTATCGAAAGACTTTCCGTGCCGCCCGCTCAGGAGCCGATAGCGCCACGGCGGAGGAGGTCGCGCCTCAAAACGGAAGGGTCGAGCCATAGGGCGCCGGTCCGCCCGGAAGCAAGTGCCTGAGCGATCCGCCCGAAGCTATCCGGCCGCAGCCGCAATGCCACGCCATAGGCATCCAGTGCCGCCTCCAGCTTCCCCGCCTCCTGCAACGCGATGCCGAGGTTGAGCGCCGCTTCGTGGAAATCCGGGCGCTGCCTGAGTGCTTCGGCATAGGCCTCGGCAGCCTCCGCATGCTCACCCTTATCCTGGCGCGAAAGGGCGAGGCTATACCACGCAGCGGCCAACCCCGGATCGAGCGCAACGGCCTTGACGAAAGCCGCGAGCGCCGCGTCTCCCCGGCCCAACTCCACCAGCACCTGTCCTAGGCGATGCGCTCCGGGCGCTGAACTCTGCGCTGCCCGGCCGAGCGACGCCAGCGCGGCGTTGGTTTGTCCGGACTGATGCAACACCTCGCCGAGGGCTAGCCAGCCTTCGGCGTAGGCGGGAAAGCGTTCCAGTTCGGGAAGCAATGCCGCAACGCTGGGGTCGCGCGCTTGCAGCAGCGCAACGGCGCGGCGAAACAGATCCGCGGCGCGTGTCACCGGCGCGGGAGGTTGGTGGTATCAAGCATGTGCAGCGAACTAACAGATCCAACACCCGCGCGACACGCTTGTAGGGTTGCATGGTTGCAATCTTCCCTTCCCGAGAGGGTGAGGCCGGGTTGGGTTCGCTCGGGCGGCGAAGCGTGCCCGTGGCTGCCGACCCCCAACCCCACCCTCACAGTTGAGGGGCTACACGTCTCGCCTATCGGCTTTTCTTGTAAAGCTTGCTTGCGATGTCAAAGATTTCCTCAGGCGCGTAATCCGGTGCGAAGGCGCCGTAATTGCCCAGCAACTCGGGGATCTTGCCGCCCTCTGGATGTCCTTCGACAACCTCGAGGTTGCCCGGCGGATCGCCCGGCAGTGCCACTTCGTCGTTCGACCAGATGCCCGACATTTCCTTGTAGTCATTGGGGCTGAAGCGGTACAGCCTCCGGTGGCTGCCCTCGTTGAGGTATTTCTGACACTCCGGCACGCGATCGAGGTTGATGTTCGGCGTCGGCAGCATCTTCTCGATCTCGACGCCCGTCAGCTTCTTCAGCGCCAGCGCATAGGCATGCGCGTGCACGGATCCGCGCACGAGCAGATAGCCGCAAACCTCGCGCCCCGTCGGCTCCGTCATCGTCTCATACACGCGCAGCTTGTGGATACGGGCGCCGCATTCGAGATGGAAGTTGTGCAGCAGGTCGATGATCAGATTGCCGGTTGTGGTTACCATGTCCATGTTCCAGGACGCGGCGTTGCTGTTCATCGGCAGAGCGCCGCCGCCATTGCTGAGAAAGCTCCCAGCGAGGCGAATGCCCTGCATCTCATTGAACGGCGCTTCCGAAACATCGACATCCGGTGTCGGATCGCCCGGCCCACAATTCAGCATGGAGATGCCGGTGCTTACCAGCTCGACATGCCCGAGTTCCTCGGCGAAGATGCTTGATACTAAACTATAGAATGGTTTCAACTTCGTCTTATTGCGAAAGTTGAAGCTCTGAAACATGTAGTTGCCGAGCGTGGACATCTCGCCGTACTTGCCGCCGAGGAGTTCCTGCAGTGCCGCCGCCGCGTTGGGGTCCGGCTTCTTCGGTTCCGGCAAGGCGGCCTGAAGCTTGTCGATCCGCATGAACATGGCGTGTATTCCTCGTGATGGTGTAACCGGGCGCTACATGGCCCGATGCCTTGGCCGTAACAGGACACTTTGCCGCTGCTGCTAAGACTGTGATCAGACGGCAGGGCACACCGAGCCAGCTACCCCGATCGATCGCCCGGACAGGCGAGGTCGACACACGAGAGGCGATGGTAAATTATCGCCCCCGAGAACCACGATGTTGGGACGCTATATGAGTACGACTAGGATTGCTGTCATAGGGGCCGGGTTCAGCGGCACGCTGCTGACGCTGCACCTGCTGCGGCAGTGTCCAACCGCTGAAATCGTGTTGATCGAGCGCAATCCGCAATTCGGCCGGGGCCAGGCCTATGCGACCGGCAATGCCAATCACCTCCTCAACGTGCCGGCCGGGCGGATGAGCGCCTTTCGCGATCGCCCGAATAACTTCCTCGAATGGCTACAAAGCACGCCGCATCCCGAGCTTGGCGAGGCACCCACCGCCGGCAGCTTCGTGCCGCGCCTGCTTTTTGGCCGCTATATCCGCCACCTGCTCAAGGAGCAGATTCGGCACGCCGACAAGGATGGCCGGCTGGAGCTGGTGCGCGGCGACGTGCTGCGAATGGATGCCAGCGATAGCCGCCTTGCTCTCGAGCTCGACCGGGACCGCCGAACCGTCGCCGATGCAACCGTGCTCGCGGTTGGCAATTTTCCGCCCGAGCCGCCGCCTGTGGCCGACCCCGGTTTCTATGATAGCGCCCTCTATCGCGCCGATCCTTGGGCGCCGGATGCGCTCACCGACCTCGACCCCGAGGCGCCGGTGCTGCTCATCGGCACCGGCCTTACCATGATCGACACCGTCGTTTCCCTGCTCGATCAGGGCCATACCGGGCCGATCCACGCCCTTTCCCGCCGCGGCCTGCTGCCGCATCGGCACAATGGCAGCGGCCAGCCACCACGGAACGAACCGTCATCCTACCCCACCGTTCTAAGCGACCTCGTACGCCTCATGCGGCGGGAGATCACGCGCATGACTGGGCTGGGCGGCACCTGGCATCCGGTGATCGACGCTCTTCGCCCCATCACGACAGAGCTGTGGCAGACCGCCTCGGCCGAGGACAAGGCGCGCTTCGTGCGGCACCTGCGCCCCTGGTGGGATATCCACCGTCACCGCATCGCGGCGGATGTCTCCGACCGCATCGAGGCGGCACGGGAACGCGGTCAGCTCACGAAATGCGCGGGCCGTATCCGCGAGTACCGGGAGACGCCGGGGGGCGTCGAGGTCACGTTCCAGCCGCGCGGCACATCCTCGCTGGCCTCCTTCCAGGTCGCGCGGGTGGTGAACTGCTCCGGGCCGTCCTGCGACTACGACCGCATCACGCATCCTCTGATTCGCAACCTGCTGGCCGAGGGGCTCGTGCGCCCCGACCCGCTGCGCCTCGGCCTGGATGTCACGACGACCTGCGCCGTGCGGGACCGGCAGGGCGCGATCTCCCGCCGCGTCTTCGCGGTCGGGCCGGTGACCAGGGGCGCCTTCTGGGAAATGACCGCGGTGCCCGACATCCGGCGGCAAACAGAACTGCTGGCGGAACATCTCGGCAATATGACCGCACGCAAGGCCTTCGCATTGCCCGCCCTTGCCAGCCACAAACCGTGATGACGGTTGCCGCCCCTCTGACCTAGCGAGGCAGGGCACGCCATGTCCTGCTTTCCCAGTCGAATTCCAAGCGCCGTCGTGGCAGGCTGAGCGCCGAAGCGGACCGCCGGCCGCGTGCTGGCCGCCCTCGGGGATTAACTCCCCGCGGATCGGACCTCAGACCCAGGCCAGGCCCCCGATCCGTGCTGGAGTCTGAGCCATGACCACCGACCGCATCGCCACCCTCGCCGCCCTGGAACGCAAGGTCCTCTGGCTCGCGACCTGGATGATCCACAATGCCAACCACCTGCGGCCCAGCGCGGACGGGCTGAAGGTCGGCGGCCATCAAGCCTCCTCGGCCTCGATCGCCACCATCATGACGGCGCTCTATTTCTCGGTGCTGGGGCCGGAGGACCGAGTCGCGGTCAAGCCGCATGCCAGCCCGATCTTCCACGCGATCCAGTACCTGTTTGGGCAGCAAACCCTGGAGAAGCTCCAGAATTTCCGCGGCTACAAGGGCGCGCAATCCTATCCGTCGCGCACCAAGGACGTGGATGACGTCGATTTCTCGACCGGCTCGGTGGGGCTCGGTGTCGCCCAGACGCTCTTCGCCTCGCTGGTGCAGGACTATGTCCGCGCCAAGGGCTGGGGCCTAGACCGTCCGCAGGGCCGCATGGTCGCGCTCATCGGCGATGCCGAGATGGACGAGGGCAATATCTTCGAGGCCCTGCTGGAGGGCTGGAAGCACGGCCTTCGCCGCACCTGGTGGGTGGTCGATTACAACCGCCAGAGCCTGGACGCCGTGGTGCGCGAGGGGCTGTGGGCGAAGTTCGAGTCGATGTTCCGCAATTTCGGCTGGGATGTGGTGGTGCTGCGCCATGGGCGGCTGCAGCAGACCGCCTTCGCGGAGCCCGGTGGCGAGCGGCTCCGCGACTGGATCGAGGCTTGTCCCAACCAGCTTTACTCCGCGCTGACCTTCCAGGGCGGTGCCGCCTGGCGCAAGCGCCTGCTCGACGAGCTGGGCGACCAGGGGCCGACCTCCGCCCTCATCGAGCGCCGGTCCGACGATGAGCTGGCGCAGCTCATGGGCAATCTCGGGGGCCACGACCTGCCCTCGCTGCTCGACGCTTTCGAGGCAGCCAAGACGCATGACCGCCCGGTCTGCTTCATCGCCTATACGATCAAGGGCTTCGGCCTGCCGCTGGCCGGACACAAGGACAACCACGCCGGGCTTATGACGGCGCCGCAGGTCGAGATCATGCGCAACGCCATGCGGGTGCGTGAGGGCCATGAATGGGAGGCATTCGAGGGTCTCTCGCTCCCCGCCGAGGATCTGCGCGCCTTCATCGACGCCGCGCCCTTCATCCAGCAGGGCCGCCGCCGTTACGAGGCGCCCTTGGTCGAGGTGCCGGAGGCGCTGGCCGTGCCGCAGCAACCCGTCATGTCGACGCAGCACGGCTTCGGCCTGCTCATGCACGAGATCTCGAAGGGCACGACGGATCTCGCGCGACGGATCGTCACCACCTCGCCGGACGTCACGGTCTCCACGAATCTCGGCGCCTGGGTAAACCGTCGCGGCCTCTTCGCGCGAGAGGAGATGGTGGATCTGTTCCGCAAGGAGCGCATCCCCTCGACCTTCAACTGGCATTTCTCACCGCAGGGTCAGCATCTTGAACTCGGCATCGCCGAGATGAACCTCTTCATCATGCTGTCGGCCCTCGGCCTGTCGCATTCGCTCTTTGGCGAGCGGCTGCTGCCAGTCGGCACGCTCTATGATCCCTTCATCGAGCGCGGGCTCGATGCGCTGAATTACGCCTGCTACCAGGATGCGCGCTTCATCATCGTGGCCACGCCTTCCGGCATCACGCTCGCCGGCGAGGGTGGCGCGCATCAGTCGATCGCGACGCCGCTGATCGGCATGGCGCAGGATGGGCTGGCCAGTTTCGAGCCGGCATTCGTCGATGAGCTGGCGCTGATCCTGCGCTGGGCCTTCGACTATATCCAGCGCCCGGCGGATGCGGCGCCTGACGCCTTGGCGGGTTTGCGGGACGAAAGCGGCGGCTCGGTCTATTTGCGGCTCTCCACACGCGGCATCGCGCAGCCACAACGGCAATTGGCCCCCGAGACTGCGCGGGACGTGATTGACGGCGCTTACTGGATGCGCCGACCTGGCCCGAATGCCGAGGTCGTCGTCGCCTATACCGGCGCGGTGGCGCCCGAGGCTCTGGCGGCGGTTGGGCTGATCGGCGAGGACCGTCGCGATGTCGGACTCCTCGCGATCACCTCTGCCGATCGGCTGCATGCCGGGTGGACGGCGGCGCAGCGCGCCCGCGAGAACGGGTTGCCTGGCGCGCGAAGCCATATCGAGCGGCTACTAGCGGATGTGCCGCAGCGTTGCGGCCTGGTGACGGTGCTTGACGGCCACCCGGCGACGCTCGCCTGGCTCGGCGCCGTGGGGGGCCATCGCACCCGCGCGCTCGGGGTCGAGAAGTTCGGGCAGACGGGGACGCTGGCGGATCTCTACCGCCATGCCGGGATCGACGCCCAGGCAATAGCCGCCGCCGCCCAGGCCATCGCACCCGGCCGCCCGATCCGGCATCTGGCGGCGGTATCGTTTACGGCGGCTTAGGGCGGAGTTGCAGGCGGCCTGTTATGCTGGCCGACAAAGAGACTGCCCGATTCGGCGAGTATTTCGTCATGCTCGGCGAAGGCCGAGCATCCAGGCCTTGCCTTCACTCCGCGAGCAAAGGCGTGGATCTTCGGCCTTCTCCGAAGATGACGTTGCTACTGCCGCAGCGTCGCCAACTCCCGCCCTAGCTCGGTGCGCCCACCTGCGCCATCGGATCGGCCTTCGCGAAAGCTGGGATTTCCGCACAGCGAGCGGAGATCCGGTTCACCGTCGGGATGTCTGGCACCTCGACCTTGAAGACCCTGGCGACGGCAGTGACGCTCGCGAGGCAGATATCCGCGAGCGTCGGCGTATCGCCATGGCAGAAGACGCCGGTGGCCGACTCCTTGCTGAGACGCGCCTCCATCGCCTGAAAGCCACGCGTGAACCAGTTCACCTGCCATGCGCGCCAAGCGGCATCGTCGAAACCACCAGAGGCCGTCAAATACTTCTTCACGCGCGGCACGATCAGCGGATGCGTGTCGCTCGCCATCAAGGCCGCGAGCGATCGCACCCGCGCCCGGCCATGGGGATCACTTGGGAACAGCGGCGGCGACGGAAAGCGCTCGTCCAGAAACTCCAGGATCGCCACGGATTGCGTAAGCGGCGGATATCCCGGCTCGATCAAAGCCGGAATCGCGCCTTGCGGATTGATCGCGAGGAAGTCGGCGCTGAGTTGTTCCCCAGCATCGAGGTCGATCAGGATTTCTCGCGCCGTGAGTCCCTTGAAGTTCAGCGCGACGCGCACACGAAAGGTCGCTGACGAACGCCAGAAAGCATAGAGTTCGAAGGCTGGCTCTGCCATTTTCTTATCCCTCAGTGCCGCCGCTCATAGCTCACGCCGCGCGCCAGCCAGCAGCCGGCTTCCAGCCCCGCCACCTCGCCTCGCTCATCCCGGCGGAACTTCAGGGTCCAGTCGCCGGGCGGGTGAAAATCCAGCGCGCGCGGACAGGGCAGCAGCCAGCGGTCGGGACCAAACGGGGTGAGTTGCAGCATCTCGCCCTCGCCCAGCGCGCCCGAGAAAGCACCGTAAAGCGCGCCGCCGGACGAGGTGCAGGTGAGAGTCGCATCGAGTTCATCGGAGTGGAACAGGCCCTCGATATCCGGCGAAGCGTCGCCCGTGCACGGTATCAATGGCGCGTCGAGATTGTCCGACGGCCGGTTCAGCCAGAGCGTGTCTCCGCGACGATACAGCCGGTTGCCGCCGCCGCGGTAATCGCGCTGCGCGGTCGGCCACAGGATGTCGGGCAGCGGCCCATAATGAAATTGCAGGCTGCCGTCATGGACCGGCTCGACCCGAACCGAGAGGCCGCTCGCCGGTTCGATGTAGCGGCCGGCCCAGCCAGAACCCAGCGAGATCGCGGGCGTCTTCGGCTCCACTTCGCCCAGCGCCGCGCCGAGCAGGTCGAGCGCCGCCGCCTGCGGATCGGCCATGTGATTAAACAGGACGACGACGGAAACGCGCTCCGCCGGCACATAGAGGCGGAAGCTGCGGAAGCCGCGCAGGCCGCCGGCATGGCAGGTCGCCCGGCGGCCAAACAACGTCGCGTGGCTCAGCCCGAAGCCATAGAAGGCGGGCGCGCCGTTGCGGAAAACCTGCGGCGCCGAGAGCCGGTTGTAGAGGCCCTGCGGATCGTCGCGCGTGGCGTCGATGAAGCTCTCCCACGCGATCATGTCGTCCAGGGAGGCGGTGAGCCCGGCGTCGCCGGTCCAATGGATACGATTGACCGCCGGGCGGAAGCCGAATTCCGCCGATCCCTCATAGCCCAGCGTGCCGCCGGGAACTGTCGTGGTGACGGCGTTCAGCGCCGCATGGGGCATCGCGGCGCGATCGAAGATGCGATAGCGCAAAAGGTCGGCGAAGGACTGGCTGGTTTGCCGCTCGATAATCTCTGACAGAATGCGAAAATTCTGGTTCACGTATGAATAGGCGGTGCCCGGCTGGAAATGCAGCGTGCGCGTGCGGCCGATCAGGCGATGCGCATCCTGCGGCCCGAAAACACCCTCCACCGGCGCGCCGCATAGCATCGCGAGCGCCCAATAGTCCCGCAGCCCGGACTGGTTGTGGCAAAGATCGAGGATGCCGGGCGCCTCCTGCTGCAAATCCGGCATCAGGCGCCGCACTTCGTCATTCAGCGTGGTGGGCTCGGGGAACAGGTCGAGCAACAGGCCGCAGGTGAACTGCTTGGTGATCGAGCAGATCAGCGACATGGTTTGCGGCGTGAAGGGCAGCCGCTGCTCGGTATCCGCCCAGCCCCAGGCGTGCCGCACCAGCACCTCGCCATCCCGCAACACGGCGACGGCGCCGCCGGGTCCGGCATAGCGTCTCGGCAGAGCGCCGACCGCTCTTTCGAGACGGGTAAAGGTCGAGCCGCTATCGGTCATTCAGAAGATCCCGGGCGCTGTGGTGGCACGCCGAGCCTAACCTAGCGGCGCCGGACGGGGGAGGGGGAGGACTTGGCTCACCGTCATGGCACGCGAACGCCTGCAATCCACGCCTTTCGGGGCCGGGACCATCACCCGAGGAAGGCGTGGATGGCATGCCTTCGCATGCCATGACGTATTGAGGGCGTCGGCTGCGCCGCAGCCCGGCCTAGCCGCCTTTCGCGTAGATCTCCTTCGCATTATCGGCATCGATCCGACTCGTCGGCACCGTCACCAGGCGAGGCACCGAGGTTGCGCAGTCGATCAAGATCTTCTTGGCGAGATCCAGGGCCTCCGCCGCGCCGGTCGGATAAACGAAGGTCGCCGCCCATTCGCCATCCGCCACCGAGCGAATGCCGCCCGATGGACCCGGCAACCCATCCGTGCCGATGATCTTGACCTGGCCAAGCTTATTCGCCTGCTTGACAGCGATATAAGCGCCCGCCGCCGCCAGATCGTTGCTGGTATAGACCAGCTTGATGTCCGGATGGGCCTGCAGCATCGCGGAGAATACCGTCACCGCCTTGTCCTGCATCCAATCCACCGGCTGCGTCGCCACAACCGTGATCTTCGAATTGCCCGCAATGCCCGCCTTGAAGCCTTCGAGGCGTTCGATGGCGGGCGACGAACTCGGCAGCCCTTCGAGGATCGCGACCTCGCCGCCATCCGGCAGCAGTTTGGCGGCGTATTCGCCGGCCTCCTTGGCGATGGCGCGGTTATCGCCACTGACGAAGCTCGTGTAGTCATTGCCCTCGGTCGCGCGATCCATCTCGATGACCGGGATGCCGGCCTTGTAGATTCGGCTGACCGCCGGCGTCAGCGGTGCCGCCTCGAAGGCCGAGATGAACAGGATATCAACTTGTTGCGTCAGGAAGTTCTCGACTTGCGAGACCTGCGTATTGTCATTCGCCTGACCATCCGCGATCACCAGCTTGAACTGCGGATAGTTCTTCACCAGCGTTTGCAGGTCGTGGTTGACGTGCTCGCGATACGGCTCCTTGAAGTTCGCCTGGCTGAAGCCGATCACGTATTGGTTGTTGGGACCGCAGGTCTTGGCGATCGATTGCGCCGCCTGCGCACCCGGCGCGACCATCGCAAACGCGGCCGCCGCGAAAGTGGTGGCCATCAGCGAGGCTTTGACTGTCTTCATCTCATCTCTCCCCATTTTTAAGTTAGCGCGAGCTTCCGTCGCGTCCTCCGACGAGCGTTTGCAGCCCGGCCGCGAGAACGATGATCGCTCCCGTGGCGAGAAGCTGCATGGCGGCGCTCACGTCGTTGAGTTGCAAGATATTGGCGAGCGCGCCCAGCATGACCGCGCCCGCGATGGTGCCGATCATGCTGCCCGCGCCGCCGAACAGATCCGTGCCGCCGATCACCACCGCCGCGATGGCGCTTAATTCGTAGCCGGAACCGTCATTCGGGCTGCCGAAACTGAACTGTCCCGCATGTACGATGCCCGCGATACCCGCGCAAAGACCGCTGAGCCCATAGACGGAAATCTTGATCCAGCGCACCGGAATGCCCGAAAGCCGCGCCGCGCGCTCATTGCCGCCCACCGCGAAAACATAGCGGCCATAGCGTGTCTGGTTCAGCAGGAAGGTCGCGACAATCGCCAGCGCGAGAAAGACCAAGGTAGCGACCGGGAAAGTATCACCGAACAGCCGCTCGCCGAGGATCGCGAAGGCCGGCGGCGCGCTGCCTGGACCGTGGCCGTAATTGATGTTGATGAAGGTATTGTCGGAAGCGATCAGCGCCAAGCCACGCGCCGCCTGTAGCCCCGCCAGCGTCACGATGAACGCCTGGATGCGCAGCCGCGTCGAAAGATAGCCCTGCATCAAGCCGAAGAGTGTGGCGACGACGACCACCAGCGGCAGCGTCGTCGCCAGTCCCCAACCCTGGTTCACCAGCAGCGCCGCCGTCAGCACACTGGAAAGACCAAGCACGGCGCCGACCGAAAGATCGATCCCCGCCGCGATGATGACGAAGGTCATGCCGAGTGCGAGAATGCCAGTCTCGGAAATCGAGCGCACGATATTCGCGATATTCTCCGGCCCGAGAAACAGAATGTGGCCATGCCGGCGTGGCGAGAAAATGATGCCGCCGACCACCACGAGAATCAGGCCGAGCAGGCTCTGGAAGCGAATGAGATAGCTCAGCGGATGCTTGCGCGGTCGAGGCGCGGTGGCAGCGACCGGCGCAGGATTCTCCTCAGTCGCACCGCTCATGCTGCCTGAACCTCTCCAAGACTGTAGCGCCGCAAGGTTTCCTCGCTGACGCCGGCATCGAAACTCGCGACAGTGATGCCGCCATGCATGACGATGATGCGGTCGCAAAGGCCAAGCAGTTCGGGCAATTCCGACGATGCCACCAGAACACCGAGGCCGGCACTGGCGAGATCCCGAAGCTGGCGATAGATCTCGGCCTTGGCGCCGACATCGACGCCGCGCGTCGGCTCGTCGAGCAACAGCAGATGCGGGCCGCTGAGCAATTCCTTGGCGAAAACGACTTTCTGCTGGTTCCCGCCGGAGAGGTTGACGACGCGGGTGGAGGGCACGCGCGGCCGCACATCGAACCGGGAAAGCGCTGCCGACACCTCGGCCTGTTCGCGGGATGCGGAGGCGAGGCCCCAAGGGGTCACGCGCGGCAGCGTCGACATCACGATGTTCCGCGCGACCGACTGGCCGAGCACGAGCCCGGTGCCGCGCCGGTCATCCGTGACATAGGCCATGCCCGCGCGACGGGCCGTCGCCACTGAACCAAGCTTTACGGGCCGGCCGCCGATCTCGACCCTGCCGACCCAACGCCCCCGCGCCTCGAAGCCGTAGAGCGCCGACAGGAGTTCGGTGCGCCCGGCGCCCATCAAGCCCGAGAGGCCGACGATCTCGCCCTCATGCACGGTCAGCGAAACATCCTGCGGTGCCTGCCAGCCGGCGCGATCCACCAGGGGGACGAAGCGCGCATGCACGAGATTCAGAATCGGCTCGCCGAGCAGACCGGCGCGCGGCGGGAAAAGATCCTTGAAGTCCTTGCCGACCAGCATCCGCACCAGCTCAGCTTGCGGCGCATCGGGCGCCGCCTCGCCGACCACCCCGCCGTCGCGCATCACCGTCACGCGGTCGGCGATGCGCGGCACTTCCTCCAGCCGATGCGAGATGTAGATGATGCCGACGCCGCGCGCCCGAAGCTCTCGCACCGTGCCGAAGAGATATTCGGCCTCGGTCGCGGAGAGCGCCGCCGTGGGCTCATCCAGGATCAGAATTCGGGCCTCGGCAGCAAGCGCTTTCGCGATCGCAACAAGTTGCCGCTCGCCCATGCGAAGAGACGACACCAAAAGCGCCGGATCGAGACTGACGCCGGCGCGGCGCAATAGCTCATGCGCCTCCCGCATCATGCGCGACCGCGCCAGGGTGCGGATGCCCGTCAATTGTTCGTGGCCGAGGAAAAGATTGGCGGCGATGTCGAGCCCCGGAACGAGATCCAGCTCCTGCGGGATCATCACGATGCCGGCGGCATGGGCGTCCCTCGGCGTCTGGAAATTCACCGGAGCGCCATCGAGCGACATCGCGCCGTGGTCGGGCTGGGCCGCGCCGCTGATGATGCTCATGAGGGTCGATTTGCCGGCGCCGTTCTCGCCGAGCAGGACGTGGATCTCGCCCGCGGACAGGGTGAAGTCGACGCCGCGTAGCGCCTGCACTCCGCCGAACCGCTTCTCGATCCCTGACAGAACCAGGATGGGCAGGCTCATGCCCGCTGACCGTCCATTCGCACTCTCCCCGCGCCATCGGCCATCTCAGCCGCTCTCTTGCTTGTCGTTCACGCTAGGCTTGGGCAAGTCCTTGTCAAGCACGCGTCAGGGACCGCGCGGGAGTGGATATTCCGCCAGAGCGGGATGTCTTTGGCTTGAACCGTGCCCATTCCACGTCGTCATGGCATGCGAAGGCATGCCATCCACGCCTTCGGTCAGGCGCCATAACTGAGGCGTGGATGGCACGCCTTCGCGTGCCATGACGGATTCTCTGGATCGCGATTCAATACAAGACCACCACGCCCTACCCCGTCCGCGCCAACACATCCGCCACGCGCCGAGCCAGTTGCTCACGCTTGAACGGCTTTCCGATGAGTTGCACGCCCTCATCGAGACGGCCGTGATGCACGATCGAGTTTTCCGTGTAGCCGGACATGAAGAGCACCTTAACCCCCGGCCTCATTGCCGTGATGCGCCCCGCCATCTCGCGCCCGCGCAGCTCGCCCGGCAGCACCACGTCCGACAACACCAATGCGATGCTGTCGGCCTGGGCGGCGAAAACCCTGAGGCCTTCCTCGCCATCCGCCGCCTCCAGCACGCGATAGCCAAGATCGTTGAGGATAGCGACCGCTACCTCCCGCACCGCAGGCTCGTCCTCCACCACCAGGATGGTCGCCGAACCGCGCGGCAGAGCGATGGGCGGACCAGAGCGCTCCACAGCCTCGAAGGCGGCATTATGGGCGCGGGGCAGGTAGATACGTACCGTCGTACCCTGTCCCGGCTCGGAATAGATCTTCACGTGGCCACCCGACTGCTTGACGAAGCCGAAGACCATCGCGAGGCCGAGGCCGGTTCCCTTGCCGTCCGGCTTGGTCGTGAAGAATGGCTCGAAGACGCGGCGCGCCACCTCGGCGGTCATGCCATGCCCGGTGTCGGATACCGCGAGCATCGCGTAATCCCCCGCGTCAACCTCCGCGTGGCGGCGGGCGTAATCCTCGTCGAGCACCCGGTTGCCCAGCTCGATCGTCAGCCGACCCCCGCCGGGCATGGCGTCGCGTGCATTCAGCGCGAGATTGAGCACGGCGCTTTCCAACTGCGCGGCGTCCGCCATCGCGGGCCACAGTCCGGCAGTTTCGACGTATCGCACGTCGATGTGCTCGCCGAGCGTGCGCCGGAGAAGCGGCACCATCGCCGGCACGGTGGCGGTCAGATCCAGCGGCGCCGGCGCCAAGGGCTGCTTTCGCGCGAAGGACAGCAATTGCGCGGTGAGCGTGGCGCCGCGCTCGGCGGCCCAGGCGGCGCGCTCGATGCGAAGCTGCAGCGCCGGATCCGTGCCGAGCCTTGTCGATACCACTTCCAGATTGCCCATGATCACGGTGAGCAGGTTGTTGAAGTCATGCGCGATGCCGCCGGTGAGCTGGCCGATCGCCTGCATCTTCTGGGCCTCGCGCATAACGCTCTCGGCCTGCGCCCGCTTCGTCATATCGGTCACGGTGATCACGAAACCGCCATCCGGCATAGCGGTGCGACGCAACTCAAGCGTATGGCCGCCGGCCCGCATGCCCTCATAGACGGTCGCCTCGCCGAGACCGTGGCGCCCATGGCGGAGCTGATCTTCGGTTTCCAGGATCATCCCGTCTTCGGCGGCGTGCCCGGCTATGTCGGTATATCGCGTGCCGGGGCGGAGCATCGGCTCGGGTAGATCCAGCAGCACCTGGAAGCACTCGTTCCAGTTCGTGAGATGTCGCTCGACATCGAAGACCCCGACACCCTGGCTCAGACTGTCGAGCGAGACACGCAAGCGCTGCGCGGCGAGCCGCTCCTCCGATTCCGCCCGGTATGAACGCGACCATGCCTGATTGAGCAACCAGGCGGCATAGATCAGCGCCAGAATCGCGAGAGCGGTGCCGCCGAAGAAAAGCCAGCGGATCAGCAGGGCTCGCTCATCCAGCACCGCGAGGCGCTTGGCGAGCAGACTGTGTTCCTCGTTCGCCATGCCGGCGATCGTGGATTCAATCTCGACCATGAGATCGCGGCCGAGGTTGGTCTGGACGATCCGCAACGCCGCGGAAGCGCCGTCGTCGCGGCGGATCACGATGGTCTGGCTCATCTCCTCAAGCTTGCGCTGGACCAGGGGGCCCAAGGCCGCAAGCCGCGCCTGCTCGGCTGGATTGTCGGCCGTCAACTGGTTCAGCGCGGATTCCAAAAGGGTCACTCGCCCGAGAGCCGCGTTATATGGCTTGAGATAGTCCTCGTTTCCGGTCAGCAGGAAGCCACGCTGGCCGCTTTCGGCGTCGTGGATGCTGAGGTCCAGATCCTTTATGGCGCCGATCACACTATAACTGTGCTGCCACCATTGCCGCGCGCTGCGGGCCGCATTCAGGCGATCCCAGGTCGCGATGCCGACCAGCAGCAAAAGGACGACCAGAACTCCGAAACCGAGAAGATTAGCGCGGGTGACGATATACTTGGTCACTACTTACTCGCTGCGCCGCTTCTGGACCTAGGCGATCCGCTCTCCCGCGCGAGAAGGTCGGTCCCGGCGGTAGAGTGCACGCGAAGACGTCCCTAATTCAAGAATACTCGCGTGTCCCAGTACAGTGTATCCTGGTTGGGCGGAACCCCTCACGATTTCGCGCGCGCGCGGGGCCAGCGAGAGGTGGCGGCGAGGCAGGCAAAGAGGATCAGCACGGCGCCTGCCACGGTCCAGATCGCCGGACGCTCCGCGAAGAAGACGTAGCCGTAAATTGCGGCCCAAAAGAAGGCGGTGTATTCCAGCACACCCAACCGTCCCGCCGGCGCACGGGCATAGGCCCAGGCCATGCAATAATGGCCGCAGGTTCCCATCAGCCCCGAGACGACAAAAGCCAGCCAATGCGAGGCTGTCGGCGCCTGCCAATGGATCAGCATCACGGGCGAGATCAGCAAAAAGGCAAAGCAGTTCGACAGCATGACCAGCGTGCCGATGCGGTCGAGATGGCTCTGCTTCCGCATCAGGACGTTGGACAGGGCGTAGAAGAACGCGCAGCTCAGCGCCGCGAGGATCCCGACGAGGTCGAAGGCGCGGCGCGGATCAGCGATCTGGCCTTGGGCGATCACCACCACGCCGGCCAGGCCAATCACGATCCCCAACAGCGCACGCGGGGCAATCGGCTCCTTGAGCACGACGCGGCCAAGAAGCGAAAGCAGGAGCGGCGCGATGAAGGTGAGCGCGACAGCCTCGGCCAAAGGCAGGCGGGCGATGGCGGTGAAGAACGAGGCTGCGGTGATCAGCACCACGATGGAGCGGCTGAAGTTGCGACGAAGTGACCCGAGGCTCGGCGTCTTCTCTCGCGTTACAAAGAAGGCGAGCACCGCGAAGCCGGCCCCAGTCGCGTAACGCAGTCCGACGACCTCGCTGATCGGATAGACCGGGGAGACGACCTTCATGACGGCATCCATCGCCGACATGATCGCGATGCCGCCGGCAGCCGCCAGCACGGGGAAGATCGTCGTTTCGGTGCGGAACTGCATCGTCGGCGCTTCTAGCCGCCCGCGGCCGCGACGGGCCGCCGGCGCACAATGCTAGAGACTGACCTGACCCGGGATGTGCATCCCCGGCATCAGAACGTGCAGCACGAGCAAGACGAGCAGCACCGTGATGAGCAGGCCGAACACTCCGCCCAGCAGGCGCAGCGCCGCGACGATGAGGAGGATCGCCACGATCACCAGGATCGCCGCCTGGAGCTGTCCGTTGACCCCGGCATCGATCAACAGACGGCGGCAGAAGGTCTCGACCACGCCGATCACCGTCATGACCGCCGCGACCAGACGCAGCAACAGGGTCAGAACGAAATTGATCGCCGACATAACGCCTTGGTCCATCGTAAGATCCGAACTCTCTGCCCTGGCCGCATCCTAGCGGCGGGAACCACCGCAGGCGAGCCCAGCTGCCGCCCGTTCGCGCGCGAGGCGCTAGTGACGCAGCTCCGTCGCCACGCCGCCGGGGGGAAGCTGGTCGAATACCAGCAGCCGGACCGTCGCAGTGCCGACCGGCGTCGCGGAGTGCCAGACGTTGATCATCTCCACGATCACATCGCCCGGACCAAAGACCTTGGCCAAGCCGGTCTGCACATTGGTGATCTTCAGCCGGCCGGCCTGGACATAGCCGTAGCGGGCATAGGGGTGCCGGTGCACGGGAAGCACCGAGCCGGGCGGGATGACGTATTCCGACACGACCAACCGCACCGGTCCCGAAGGCAGAGTGATCGGCTGCCCGGCCGCCGTCTCCGTGCCGCTGAACAGCGTGGTGACGGTCACGGCGGGAGACTTCGCCTGCGCTCCAGCCAGCACCGGACCGAATGCGGTCGTGGCGAGAACGCCGAGAGCCAGGGCCGCGTTACGTCGTGTCATCGCCAACCTCCGTCGGGTGTCCCATGGCTTCACCGGCCGACTTGCCTTGGCGGAAAGGAGCCATGAAGGTGTCCGCCCGGCACAATCGGGGCAGCCCCTGTGCACCGAGCAGCCGTTTGCCAGATCCCGGCACCTTCGTCACCGCCCTCCTGTCTGAGATGTCACGGGCTCGACAGCGAATGATGAGCATCCCCCGCCTCTCCCACGGAAAGCTGATGCGACACGTGCCGCTTACGGTGCATCCCTGGTCGAAAGGCCGTATCGCCAAAAGGAGTATGTCCCCGCTAAAAACCGGTCACATCCTCGCCAGGTACGCCAAAAATATTTCCGCGCGCCTCTCTTCCGCACTACTTGATTAATTCTATGGCCGCGTCATCTGGACGCTCGGCTTTTTGAAATTCGACTACGTGACAAGACCACTGAGAGTTCGCGCCTTTGCGAGAATCATTGCGGAAAGCGAGAGATGGTAGAGCGCCTTCACATTGAAGCGGCAGAACTACATGACCAAGCGGCCAAAGCACATCGGGCGGCGGCCGAGAAGCATGGAACGAGCAACCATGGAGCCGCCAGCGAGTATTCTTCGCGGGCTCATGCCCACTCTGAAGCGGCCTATAAGGCATCTGCAAGGGCGCACGGAAAAAGCGCCTCGAAGGGACCGTAGGGACAGCTAGAACAATTTATATGCAGCGGGCTTTGCCGTCGAGACTGTTCACTCGCTTACGGTATCCGACAGACTGCCGCGAACGTAGTTAAGGCTCGCGCGCAGTGTCGTTTCTATCGCCGCCAACGCCACGGCCTCGGGCCGGCGCACCGGCAAGGCGTCCAGACCGCGATGGAGCCGAAGCGGAATCTCGATGCTGATGGGAAGCCCCGGGAAACCTGTTAGGCCAGACAAAACCGGTCGGTAGTCGATATCTCCGGCGCCAAGCGTCACAAAATACCAGCCACCCGCGCGCCGCTTGACATCCTTGATGTGGAAATGCGCGCTGCTCGGCAGGGCTAGCAAGCCGTCTTCCGCCGCATCTTTGTCGTCCTTCATGTGCGACACGCGATTGCCTGGATCGAAGTTGAGCCGCACCTGCGGCGACCCGATCGCGCGCACCAGTTCCACCCCGTCGGCCGCCGTGTTGACGAGATCATCCTCTCCGTTCCCCGGATTCTCCAGTCCGATGGTGAGACCGATCGCCGCGCCGTGTTGCGCGAGCGCATCGATGTTCATGCGGAATTGTTTCGCGCGGACGCGCAGGCTGGCATTGGTGTTGATGATCCCGGCGCCGAGCGTCCGCGCGAAATCCATGCGGCGCCGAAAGACTTCCAGCGCGTCCGGGGTGCCAAGATCCATGTGAGCGGAGACGGCGTGGCAGCGCAGACCGCTCGCGGCCATGGCTCGACGGTAAGCGGTGGCAGCGGTCTTGGAGAAAGCCTCTTCCGTGAAGGGTTCCGTATAGCCAACGATATAAGCTGGCTCGACATGGCTCACCCCGCAATTGGCGAGGCTGTCGAGGGTCGCGCCAAGCGGGTAGCCGTCATAGGGCGCAGCCGAAACCGAGAGAATGCGGTTGCCCATCAGAGATTAGGATACCGCGTTCCCAAGCACTGCGCAGGTCATCATCCAGCCGATGGCGTCAGCGATACTACAACCGTCGAAGGCAATGCTCAGCGGCGCGGGACGCAGCGAACCGGGAATGCGCGCGCAGATGTCGGCGAGCGTCACGCTGGTCAAGTCAAAGGCAACACTGCAAGGCTCGGATACGCGATAAGGCTTGATCTCACCGGCGCGCTTGACGGCGGCCTCCGCGCCCGCACGGATACGCTCGCGCGCGACCTGCGGCGAGAGCGAACGCGCCGCGCGCTGGCCGAGCGCCGTCTTCACGCGAACGAATTCGGCACCGGGAAACAGAGTGCCGCAGGTCCGCTCGGTCACGTCGTCACCCGAGAGCAGGATCACCGGCACGCCCATCGCACCACCATAGGCGCCGAAAAACATCGCCTCCGAGGCACGCTCGCCATTCAAGCGAACCTCGGTGAAGGCGCGCGAACTCACTGTATGAGCGAGCACGCCGTGATCGGCACCCGGCGCGTGATAGCCGACGCACATCGCACCGGCGTACGAGGGATCCAGACCCTCAAACATTGAGGCCATCTTGATATTGCCGCGGATGAGTTCGGCGCGCGGGTCGAGCAGGTCCGGGATGATGTTGACCATCGGCCCATGGCTGTCATTGACCAGCACCTCCGTCGCGCCGCCATCGAAGGCACCGGCGACCGCGGCATTCGCCTCTTCCGTCATCAGGCGGCGGGAGTGCTCGTATTCAAGATTACCCGGCTGGCCTTGCTCCGGGATCACGACGCCCGCAACGCCCTCAATGTCCATTGAGATGAAGATTTTCTTGGTCACGTCTTTGTCTCCTCCCGATCGACGGCGCTCAGGCCGACTAATCAAAGCGCCAGCGAAGCCTCAGCGTTGAACCGCTCCCACATCGCGCCATAGCCCTTATGCGCGAAACCATAAGTGCGGGACTGCAGGCGCTCGATCAGAGTATCCGTCGCACTGGCCGCCGTTTGCCAGCACCACTCCACGAATTCTGATTGCTCCTGTAGCGTGCCGGTTCGGACAGTCTCGGACTGGCGATGAAACTCCCGCTCGAGCACGTCGAATTCCGCGCGGATTTCCGGCTTGACCTCGCGGTAATGCGCCATCGCCCGGCGATGCAGCCGCTCATGCCGCCACCACAGCGTGCCGTCGGTATCGACGCCGCTTGGCTGAAGCCCAACGCTCGGTAGGGGAATGCCGAAGAACAGCGGCTTGAAGATCGACAGATCGGTGGCCGAGGTACCCGTCATCCACACCACGAGGCTATCCGCGCGCGTCTCGGTGATCATGGCACCGGTCGCGTGCCAGAAACGCTGCGGCGAGGGTCCGGCATGCATGCACAGTTTCGTCGAGCGATCGCCCTCGGTCACGTCATACGTTGCCTCGTCGCCGACATCCCGCAGCACCGCCGCCATGTCGTGCATCGTGATGCTGCCACGCCGCGCCGCGAGCAGCCCGGCGGCGCAGCTCTCACGCTCATCCGCGCCGCTGTCGTATTCGCGCGCGGGATCGACGAACATCGCGCGGAAATCCGGCTTGGTGCCGTTGGCCGTCAGCGAAGACAGGTCCCAATCCGCGCCGATCTGGATGCGGTTGGAGATCGCCTCCGTCGCTCGCGCCCGCCGCGCGGCCCAGTGATGGCCGGCGCAATTCACGATCCACGCCTCATGGCGATCGGCGATGAGCAAACCAGAATCGAAGCAGTAATTGCCCATCATTTGGCAGTTGCCGCCCTGGCCGAACTGCACGACATGCGCGCCGATGACATCCACCGCCTCACGCGCCGTCGTCGCGCGCTCCAGACCGAGGCGCAGGAGATCGAGCACGACAACCCCGTCCTTCTCGGCGCGCTGATTGGTGAAGATCGCCTCGTCACCGATCGCCACGCCATGCTCATTACAGCCGATCTCCCCGCCCCAGCTCCAGAAGGAACGGTCGAGGATGATCTCATGCGTATGGAGCGCTTGCGGGATCGTCATATGCGTCACGCGCACCGCCGCGCCGGGAAGGTAGTCGCGCGCCGGGAAACGCAGAATCTGCTGCGCCTCATTGACTTCGGTGTCGGCGTTTTTCGCCAGCAGCATCGCGCCGTCGGCTGTCGCCTCGGGCAGTGCTACGATCGTGTCGCACATCGCTTCTTCCTCTCAGCAGTCAGAACCGTTCGGCACGGTACGGCGTGGGATCGGTGAAGGGCTTGTCCCCCATCATCATCTCGGCGATGAGGCGGCCGGTGGTGGGACCGAGGGTGAGGCCGTGATGCGCGTGGCCGAAGGCATACCACAAACCCGGCTGGCCCGGCGCCGGCCCGATGATCGGCATCATATCCGGCGTGCAGGGACGCGCACCCAGCCAAGGCTTGGGATCGAGCGCTGTGCCCAGCGCCGGCATAAGGCGCCGCGCGGCGGGCTCTGCGCGGCCGAGCTGCACCGGGGTCGGCCGGGCATCGCGGTCGGCGAACTCCGCGCCGGTGGTCAGCCGGATGCCGCGCCGCATGGGCGCCAGCATATAGCCGTTGGTGACATCCAGCACCGGCCCGTTCAGTAGGGCGTTGCCGTCCGGCTTGTAATGCATGTGGTAGCCGCGCTTGACGAAAAGCGGCGCGTTGTAGCCGAGCGGCTTGGTGATCTCCGGGGCCCAGGCGCCCAGCGCAACTACCGCCCGCCGCGCCGTCACCGCGCCGTCATTAGTCCCGACCCGCCAGCCGCCGCCGCTCGCCGATAAGGTGCGCGCGTCGCCTACCCGCAACACACCGCCGAGCCGCTCGAACAATCCGACATAGGCGAGGGTCAGCGCATGCGGATCGCTGACCGCCACCGCCTGCTGCCAATGCAGCCCGCCCACCAAGCCTTGCCGCAAATGCGGTTCGTGCCGCGCCAATGCGCCCGCGTCGAGCGCCTGATGCGTGACGCCGAATTCGCGCTGCATGACCTCAGCTTCCGCCAGCGCTTCCTCAAGCTTGCGCGGATCCTCATGCGCCTGCGTCCAGCCGGTCGGGCGGAGCAGATCCATTGCACCCGCTGCCTCGGCGAGCGCCGCATGGTCATGCACGCTCTCGGCGATCAGCGGCGCGTAGAGGCGGGCGATGGCGAGGTAACGATCCCGCTGTGAGTGATGCCAATAGCGGAAGAAAGGCGAGACCAGGCGCGGCAACATCGACGGATGATAGAAAGCCTCGGTCGAGCGGTTGCGCGCGTAGCGGAAAAGCTCGGCGAGGCCGCGCGGGAAGATATGCGGGAACACCGCCTCGCGCTGGATGATGCCGGCATTGCCGAAAGAGGTCTCCTCACCCGGCGCCCGGCGATCGACCAGCACCACGCGCAACCCGCGCATCTGCAGATGCACCGCGACGGAAACACCGACGACGCCACCGCCTAATACGATGGCGTCGAACTCCTCCACGCGGTCACTGCACATGGTCGGCCGCGAAATGGCAGGCGGCCCAGCGGCGTCCGGGCAACGTCACACGCGGCGGAGGCGTCTCGCAGATCGACCGCGCCTCCGGGCAGCGCGTGCGGAAGGGACAGCCGCTCGGCGGATCGACGGCGCTTGGCGGCTCACCGGCCAGCGGCGCCTCGCTCGACACCGCCGAGGGGTCGGCGCGCGGCACCGCCGCCAGCAGCGCGCGGGTATAGGGATGCGCGGGATGCGCGAAGACCGCCGCGGTGGGTCCGTTTTCAACCATGGTGCCGAGATACATCACGCCCACGGTCTCGCAGAGATATTCGATCACGCCAAGATCGTGGCTGATGAACATAAGCGCGAGACCAAGGTCTCGCCGCAGATCCGCGAGTAGGTTGAGCACCTGCGCCCGTACGGACACATCCAGGCCCGACACCGCCTCATCCGCGACCAAAAGGCGCGGCCGCAGGGACAGCGCGCGGGCAATGCCGACGCGTTGCCGCTGCCCGCCCGATAGTTCGGAGGGGTACCGCGCTCCCGCCGAAGCCGGTAGGCCGACGCGTTGCAGCAGCCGCGCTACCTCCTCCGCCACTTCGCCACTCGGCACGACGCCGTGCAGTCGGATCGGCTCGGCGATGGCGGCACCGATGCGCATGCGCGGATTGAGCGAGGAATAGGGATCCTGGAAGACCATCTGAACCTGCCGCCGCAACGCGCGCTTACCGGCGGCATCGAGGCGCGCGATGTCCTGCCCGTCGAACAGGATCACCCCATCATCCGGCGGCAGCAGACCCAGCACCATGCGGCCGAGCGTCGTCTTGCCACAGCCCGACTCGCCGACCAGCCCGAAGCTTTCGCGCGGCGCTATGGTGAAACCAACGTTATGCGCCGCCTGCACGCGCCTCTGCGCTTGCCCGGCGAGCGCCGCCATCAGCGGCCGCCGCAGCGGGAAATACTTGTAGAGTGCCTGCACGGAGAGGAGCGGCGTCTCAGCCATGCCCCGCCTCCATCGGATGATAGCAGGCGAAGCCACCGCCGCCCGAATGCCGCGTCCAGGATGGGAATGTCGTCTCGCATACCGTGGAGCGGCGGGGGCAGCGCGGCGCGAACGGACAGCCGGGAGGTTTCTGCGCCGGATCAGGCGGCATACCGGCGATCGGGTGCAGCGGATGCGCGGCGCGGCTGCCGCGCGGGATCGAGTCCAGCAGCGCCACCGTATAAGGATGCGCGGGGGCCTTGAAGATGCGCGCGATCGGCGCTTCCTCGACAATGCGCCCGGCATACATCACCGCGACGCGGTCGCAGGTCTGCGCCACCACGCCAAGGTCATGCGTCACCAGGATCAGCGCCATGCCGAGCCGTTTGCGCAGATCCGAGAGCAGTCGCAGGATCTGCGCCTGGATGGTGACATCCAGCGCCGTCGTCGGCTCATCCGCCAGCAGCAAGCGCGGCGAGCAGGCGAGCGCGATGGCGATCGCCGTGCGCTGCCGCTGCCCACCCGAAAGCTCATGCGGATAGGCTGCCGCTATGCGCTGCGGATCGGGCAAGCCGACCAGCCGCATCACCTCCTGCGTGCGCTCGCGGCCACCGTCCCGGCCGCCTTTGCCGTGGGTGCGCAAACCCTCCGCCACTTGCTGGCCGACCGTGATGACCGGGTTGAGCGCGGTGAGCGGATCCTGGAACACCATGCCGATGCCGGCGCCGCGTATGGGCCGCAGCGTCGCCTCGGACGCCTGCGCCAGTTGGTTGCCCTCGAAAGCCACGGTTCCGGCGGTGATCCGCACGCGGGCCGCCAGCAGGCGGATCACCGCCCGGATGGTCGTGCTTTTGCCGCAGCCAGATTCGCCGACGATGCCGTAAGCCTCGCCCTGGCGCACCGCGAAGGACACATCCTCCACCAGCGGCACCGTCGCACCCCTGCGGGTGAGACCGATGCCCAGACCCTGCACTTGCAGAAGCGCGCCGCTCATCAGCGCCCGAGCTCCGGCCGCAACACATCCGCCAGGCCGTCACCGAGCAGGCTGAAGGACACCGCGAGCGCCACGATGGCAAGGCCCGGAAACGCGCTGATCCAGGGTGCCTGGCTCACGAAACTATAGCCGTCCGCGATGATCAGCCCCCATTCCGCCGCCGGCGGTTGCGCGCCGAGGCCGAGGAAGCCGAGCGAACTGCCCGTGAAAACCGCGAGGATGACATCCGAACTCGCATAGATCAGCGATTGCGTGATGACATTGGGCAGAACATGGCGGGCGAGGATGCGGGTATTGCCGAAACCCAGGATATTCGCCGCCTGCACGTAATCCATTTGCTTGACGACGAGAATTTCGGAGCGGGTGATGCGGGCATAGCTCACCCAGTTCACCACCGCGACGGCGATATACATATTCGTCAGGCCCGGCCCAAGCACGGCGACGATGGCGATGACCGCGACGAGGAAGGGAAAGGCGACAGCGACATCCGCAAGCCGCATCGACAGCCCGTCAAAGAAGCCGCCGAAGTAGCCGCCGATGATGCCAATGGTCGTGCCGATGATAAAGACCGGCACCACGCAGAACAGGCCGATCTGCAAATCCAGCCGTGTTCCATAGACGACCCGCGTAAAGACGCCGCGTCCGAGATTGTCGGTGCCGAACGGAAAGGCGAGGCTCGGCGGATGCAGCGAATGCATCAGATCCATCGTCGTCGGATCGCCGGTGAGCAGCATCGGTCCGAAGACCGCGAGCAAGATCCAGGCGATCAGCAGCCCGACACCGAGCTTGAGATTGCGGGGCCAGTTTCTCACCCGATCTGCGCCTTTCGCACACGCGGATCGAGCAGCATCTGGAGCAGATCGGTGGCGAGGTAGATCAGCACCACGATGACGCCAAAGATCAGCGTCACCATCTGGATCGTCGGGTAATCGCGCGTGTTGATCGAGCTGATCATGAGCTGGCCCAGACCGGGCACCGAGAAGACATTCTCCACGATCACCGTCGAGCCGACGAGGAAGCCGATGTTGAGACCCAGCACGCCAATCGCCGGCAGGATCGCAACTCGAAGGGCGTGGCGCAGCAACACCGCCCAGCCGCTCAGCCCCTTCGCGCGCGCCGTATCAATGAAGCCGGCACCCAGCGCCTCGGTCATGCTGCTGCGCAGGGCCCGCATCACCAGCGGCGCCACATTCAGAGAAATAGTCAGCGCGGGCAGGAACAGGTTGAACATCCGCTGCCCCCAGGTATTGCCATAACCGCCGATGGGGAAAATCTTGAAGGTGACCGATAGGAGCAGGATCAGGATGAAGCCCGTCCAATAGGGCGGCAGACCGACGCCCACGGTCGAGACGATCCGCACGACATGATCCGCCGCGCGGTCGCGCCGCGTCGCCGCGAGGATACCGGCGGGAACGGCGAGGACGAGCGTGAGCACGGTGCTATAGGCCAGCAGCAGCAGGGTCGGCACCGCGCGCTCTCCGACCAGCCGGGCGATCGGCTCGCCGTAGTAATAGGACTGCCCGAAATCGCCCTGCACCAGGTTGCGCAGGTAGATCAGATACTGCACCACGATACTGTCATTCAGCCCCAGCCGCGCCCGCACCGCCGCCAGCAAATCGGGCGTCGCATGAATGCCGAGGATGGCACGCGCCGGATCACCCGGAATCAGCCTCACGAGCAGAAAGACCGCGAGCGTGATCCCGAGCGCCACCGGGATCATCAGCAACAGGCGGCGAAGGATATAGCTCAGCATGAGGCGGGTCTCGCGGCCACCGCTGGCATCGTCAGCGGAGGGTGCCCTGCCAGGGACCGAGCAACCACGACTTGCTTGGGGCCAGCAGGCAAGGCGTGGATGGCACGCCTACGCGTGCCATGACGGGAGAGGCGTGGCGGTGGGAAGCCGTAGACCACCACCGTCATCCTCGGCGAAGGCCGAGGATCCACGCCTTCCTTGCGGTCCGAAGGGGTGCACGGCATAGGGCGTCCGACACGCCTATGTGTGCCATGACGAGGGAATCCTTGCGCCGCGAACCCAAGCCCGCGCCTCAGCTCTTCCAGACGTCTTCCAGCCAGTAATTGCCCGTCGGCAGAACCGCGAAGCCATGCACGCCGTCGCGCACCGCTGTCACCGCTGGCGTCCAGTAGAGCCAAAGGAATGGCGCGTCTTCGAAAATCTGGCGCTGCATGTCGAGATAGATTTGCTTCCGCTTACTCTCGTCCAGTTCGCCCAGCGCCTGTTTGGCAAGCGTGTTGACCTTGGCGTTGTTGTAGTAGGTCCAGACGGCGAAGGTGCCCTCGTCTCCGGCGCCCGCGAAGGCCACCAGTTCACAGGGGTCGAAGATGTCGCTGGTCATATAGCCCTGCGACATCTCGTAATCGGCGGAGGCCTGCTGGGCGTTAAGCGTATCCTGCTCCACCTGCTCGATCGACATCTTGATTCCCAGCGGCAAGACCATCTGCTGGACGATTTGCGCCACCTGATTGAAGATCGTGTCGCCCGCGTAGATCTTGCACTTGACCGGGAAACCATTCGGCATGGTGCTCGCCGCCATGAGTTGCTTCGCTTTGGCGAGGTCGTAGGGATAGGGCTTGTTCTCGGTATCGGCGAGGAACATCTTCGGCAGGAAGGTCGTCGGCACCTCGCCATAGCCGAATAGCACCGCCTTGATAATCGCCTCGCGATCGACCGCGTAATTGAAAGCCTGGCGAATCTTTACATCCTGGAACACCGGCAGCTTCTCGTTCCACTGGAACCAGTCGATGCGATCATAGGTCGCGACCTGAACATCCAATCCCGAAACATGCTTAAGTTTGTCGATCTGGTTAAAGGGCACCTGCGTGCCGACGTCGATCTCACCGGACTGCACCTTCAGCATCCGAACATTGTCGTCGGCGATGACCGACAGCACCACGGTATCGAGATAGGGGCGGTTCGGATCCCAGAAATGCGGGCTCCGCTGCATCGTGCAGCTGTCGCCCTTCTTCCACTCCGTCAGCATAAAGGGCCCCGACCCGATCGGCTTGTCGCCGAAAGTCTTGACGCCGACCTTGTTGAAATAGGCCTTCGGCACGATGCAGGCGCCATGCACGGAGACGGCCGCCAGGAAAGGCGCCCAGTCCTGCTGCAGCTTGAAGACGATGGTGTGTTTGTCCGGCGTCTCCATGCTGAGCTTGGGAAACAGCGACGCGGCCCAAGAATCCTTGTCGTAAATCGCGCGCTGGAACGAGAATTCGACATCCTCGGAGGTGACGGGCGTGCCGTCCGAGAAGGCGGCGTTCTCCCGGAGGTGGAAGGTGTAGGTGCGCTTGTCGTCCGATACGTCCCAGCTGCTGGCGAGATCCGGAACCACGTTGTCGCCGCCCGGGCTGGTGCGGATGAGTAGCTGGAAGATCAGCAGCTTCGCCCAGATCGACATGTTCGGTGGGCACCACCGGCTCAAAGGACACTACGTCGGCGGTGCGCGCCATGGTGAGGGTCCCGCCCTTCTTGGGCGTATCGGCATAGGCGCCCGACCGCGGAAGGCCGACGCCGACGGTCGCGGCGGCCATCCCTAGGCCGGTGGTCGCGAGCAGGCGGCGACGCGAGAACAGGAAAGCGGAGAGAGGATCGGTCGGAAGCGCCATCGTCAAAGCCCCTCAATGTCTGAAAACGTCGCGCATTTCCGATCTCTCCGAGACGGCGTGTCAAGAACTTCGTTCTTGGGCTGTTTCGCTTCTCCGTGGCTCAATTGCTATGCAAAGCATCCTATTCTTGCACCACATTTAATTTTGGAACGCACCAAAGCTGCATCAAAAAACGGCAGCTGGCTCATGAAAACCCACCCCCGGCCCTTCCTTTTCAGGGGCGGGAGTTCGCGTCTCTTCACCCCTCCCTGCAAGGGAGGGGCTGGGGGTGGGTTTCTTATGTGCCGAAAGGCTCGGGGCTCCAGGCTCGCAAGGAGCAGGCCACCAAGGCCACGCCCTACCCGCACCTGCCACCCTCGCCCCGTCCCTTGCCGTTACGCGCGCGCTGCGATTAGGGTCCGCGCCCAGGACGCGACCTAGGGGATACCAAGATGGCAACGAAACCCGTTTATCAGCCAGCCGCCGATCGCTACGGCGCCATGCCATACCGCCGCTGCGGCAGATCCGGCCTCGACCTGCCGGCGATCTCCCTCGGCCTGTGGCATAATTTCGGCGGCGAGGATGTCTTCGAGACCGGCCGGGCCGTGCTGCGCCGCGCCTTCGACCGTGGCGTGACCCATTTCGACCTCGCCAATAACTATGGCCCTCCCTACGGCTCGGCCGAAGAAAACTTCGGCGTCTATATGGAGCGGGACTTCAAGCCCTACCGCGACGAGCTGATCATCAGCAGCAAGGCCGGCTGGGACATGTGGCCCGGCCCCTATGGCGTCGGCGGCAGCCGCAAGTATCTCATCGCGAGCTGCGAGCAGAGCCTCAAGCGGATGAACCTCGACTATGTCGATATTTTCTATTCGCATCGCCCGGACTTCTCGACGCCGCTCGAGGAGACTATGGGCGCCCTAGCTCAGCTCGTTCGGCAGGGCAAGGCGCTGTATGTCGGCATCTCCTCCTACGGGCCGGAGCGGACCCGCAAGGCGGCGGCGATCCTCAAGGATCTCGGCGTGCCGCTGTTGATCCACCAGCCCTCCTATTCGCTGGTCAACCGCTGGATCGAGGACGACCTGCTCAGCACGCTGGAGGATATCGGCGCGGGTTCGATCGTCTTCTCGCCGCTCGCCCAGGGGCTGCTGACCGACAAATATCTGAACGGTGTGCCCGCCGGCACCCGCGCTTCCAAGGGCACTTCCTTCGCGCAGGAGCTGCTGACCGAGGAGAATCTTGCCCGCGTGCGGGCGCTGCACGCTATCGCCCAGAAGCGCGGCCAGTCTCTGGCGCAGATGGCGATCGCCTGGGTGCTGCGGCTGCCCGGCGTGACCTCCGCGCTCATCGGCGCGCGCAATGTGCATCAGCTCGACAATGCGCTCGACGCGCTGAAGACCGCGACCTTCTCCGCCGCGGAACTCACCGAGATCGACCGCCACGCCACTGAGGGCGGCATCGATCTGTGGCGCGAGGTCGCCACGCGCGGCGACTGAACCACGCCTGCCCGCCGCGGTCTCACACACCGCGGCGGACAACTTCCAAGTCGGCCCCTTCCGCCGGAAAGGCTTGCAGTGACAGACGCCATCGAAGCCGTCCAAGTCGTTCCCTCGCCCAACCTCGCCGCGACCGGAGCGCCGCCCTATGCGGTGGGTGCCACGATCTCGCTGCAGGAACAGCAGTTCCGAACGCTGAAGAATGGCGACATGTTCGGCGTCTTCGACCTGACGGGAAGCATCAGTGACGGCGGCACCGAGGGCCTCTACAACCGCGATACCCGCCACCTTTCCCGCTTCGACCTGCGGATCGGCGGCGGCCGGCCGATCCTGCTGAGCTCGACCTTGCGGGACGACAATGGCTCGCTGACATGCGACCTCACCAATCCTGATCTGTCGATTGGCGACAAAGTCGTGCTGGAGCACGACACCATCCATATCCGCCGTTCGCGTTTCCTGATCAACGCGACATGTTTCGAGCGGATGGCGGTGCGCAATTTCTCGGCCTCGCCGCAGCTCCTCCGCCTGGAACTTTTCTTCGACTCCGATTTCGCGGATCTTTTCGAGGTGCGCGGCACACCGCGTGAGCATCGCGGTACGCGCCTGCCGACCGAAATCACCGAAACCGGGGTCGTTCTGGGTTATCTCGGCCTCGATGATCGCAAGCGTTACACACGAATCCGCTTCGATCCTGCGCCGACAACGCTGGAACCCAATCGCGCGGTGTTCGACCTCATGCTGCAGCCGCACGAGCGCGCGCTGATCTTCTTCGAGATTACGTGCCACGACGGTACTTTCCCGATCCGGGGGGTGCGCGAGAATTTCATGCTGTCGATGATCGAGGCGCGGCGCTGGATGCGCGCGAACTCAGCCCAGGCGGCGGCCATCGCGAGCTCGAACGAAGTCTTCAACGAGGCGATCCGCCGCTCGATCTGCGATCTTTATATGCTGATCACGCAGAAGCCGACCGGCCTCTACCCCTATGCCGGAATTCCCTGGTTCAGCGCGCCCTTCGGCCGTGACGCGCTCATCACCGCGATGCAGACGCTGTGGCTAGACCCGAGTATTGCGCGGGGCGTGCTGAGCTACCTCGCGGAGAACCAGGCGACGGAGGTGGACGCAGCGGCGGATGCCGAGCCCGGCAAAATCCTGCACGAGGTCCGGCACGGCGAAATGGCCCTGCTCGGCGAAGTGCCTTTTGCTCACTACTATGGCAGTGTCGATAGCACGCCGCTTTTCGTCATGCTGGCCGGCGCTTATGTCGAGCGCACACATGATGACACCACCGCGCGCCGGTTGTGGCCGCATCTCGAAGCCGCCATCGCCTGGATTGACAATTACGGCGACCGCGATGGCGATGGCTTCGTCGAATATTATCGCGCGACCGAGAATGGTCTCGCGAACCAGGGCTGGAAGGATAGTTGGGACAGCGTCTTCCACGCCGATGGCACGCTCGCAAAAGGCTCGATCGCGCTTTGCGAAGTGCAGGGCTATGTCTATGCCGCGCGCCGTGCGATGGCGCTGATCGGCCGCCGCCTCGGACATGCGGATGTCGCCACGGTGCAGGACCAGAAGGCCGAGGCTTTGCGTGTCGCTTTCGAGGCGAGCTTCTGGTGTGAGGAAATCGGCACTTACGCGCTGGCACTCGATGGCGAGAAGAAGCCTTGCCGCGTCCAGACCTCGAATGCCGGTCAGGTTTTGCTTTCGGGAATTGCCTCGCCTGACCGCGCGGCGCGGGTGACAGAGGGCCTCATGGCAAGCCGGTTCTTCACTGGCTGGGGCGTGCGCACCGTCGCCACGACAGAGGCGCGCTACAATCCGATGGCCTATCACAACGGATCCGTCTGGCCGCATGACAATGCGATGATGGGCATGGGCCTGTCGCGCTATGGCCACACCGCGGCCGTCGCGAAAATCTTCCACGGCATTTTCGATGCGGCGCTTTACATCGAGCTACGCCGGCTGCCCGAATTGTTTTGCGGCTTCGCGCGCCGGCGCGGCCAGGGTCCGACCTTCTACCCGGTCGCCTGCTCGCCACAGGCTTGGGCGGCGACCGCGCTGCCCGCTTTGCTGCAAGCCTGCCTCGGCATCAGCTTCGATCCGGCGGAACGCTCGGTCACCTTCAACAAGCCGACGCTGCCGGATTTCCTCGATGAGGTAACGCTTTACAACCTCATGCCTGGCCTGGGACCCGACAAGATCAGCGTTGTCCTGCGGCGCGTCGGCACGGAGGTCGCAATGAACGTCATCGCGCGCTCTGGCGATGTGCATGTGCTGATGCGGAGCTAATTGCCCCGACGTCATCCTCGGCGAAGGCCGAGGCATTCGCCGAGCATGACGATACGTCCGCCGCGCCGCGTTTTTGCGCCGCGCCTACCTCAGACGACGCTCAGATGAACGTCCAGGTTATTGCGGGTAGCGTTAGAGTATGGGCACACCTGATGCGCCTTTTCGACCAGCGCCTGGGCTTCCGCTTTGTCGATGCCCGGCAATGACACCGCCAGCGCCACGTCGAGACCGAAGCCACCTTCCGAGCGCGGGCCGATCCCCACAGTCGCGGTAACGGTCGCATCGTCCGGCACCTTGGGGCCGCCCTGGGCCGCGACGAATTTCATCGCGCCGAGGAAGCAGGCGGAATAGCCGGCCGCGAAAAGCTGCTCCGGGTTATTGCCGGTGCCCCCGCCACCGCCGAGTTCTTTTGGCGTGGACAAACGCACATCGAGCGCATTGTCCTTGACGATGGAACGCCCATCGCGTCCGCCCGTCGCCGTCGCGGAGGTCGTGTAGAGCACGTTCGTAGGCATTGTCTGTCCTCCAACAAAATCGAAACGCGCTCGCATCATAGCCGAAGGCCGTGCAAGACGAGAAGACCAGTCGGCTGCCGAACGACAGCCGCCCGCAGTCCCGTTACTCCGCGGCGGCCGCGACGTTGGCGGCGGTGGTCGGTGCGGAAGCCTCGCTCGTATGGATGCGGCGGATTGCCTCCCTCACACCCTCGGCCCAAGCGGGATCGGCGCGGTGGAAATGCTCGATCTGCCGGTCGATGATGTAAGGCGGCACGCCCTGCATCGCACCCGCGATGTTATCGAAAAGACGCTTGCGCTGCCCTTCGTCGAACATGCGGAACAGGTTGCCCGGCTGCGCATAGTCATCGTTGCCATCGCGATGATTGTAGTGGTCGGCATCGCCGTGAATACGCAGTGGCGGCTCTTTGGTGGACGGCGCCTCCACCGGGCCATCGAAGGAATTGGGCTCGTAATAGGCGTCCGTGCCGCGCGGCGCGTCGAAACGCATCGGGCCGTCGGCATGGTAGGTATGGACGGGAACCTTCGGCTTGTTAACAGGCAGCTTCTCGTAATGCGTGCCGACGCGATAGCGATGCGCATCGGCATAAGCAAAGATGCGGCTCTGCAACACCTTGTCCGGCGAGTAGCTGATGCCGGGCACGACATTGGACGGCGAGAAAGACGCTTGCTCGATCTCCGCGAAATAATGCTCGGGATTGCGGTTGAGCTCGAACTCGCCGACATGGATCAATGGATATTCGCCATGCGGCCAGACCTTTGTGAGGTCGAAGGGATTGTAGCTGGTCTTCTCGGCATCGGCCTCGGGCATGATCTGGACGAAGAAGGTCCATTTCGGAAAGTCGCCGGCCTCGATCGACTCGTACAGGTCGCGCTGGTGGCTTTCACGATCATTCGCGATGACGGCGTTGGCTTCCTCGTTGGTCCAATGCTTGTGACCCTGCTGGGTCTTGAAGTGGAACTTCACCCAGTAGCGCTCACCGGCGTCGTTCCACAGGCTGTAGGTGTGGCTGCCATAGCCGTTCACGTGACGGTAGCTGGTGGGCAGGCCGCGATCGCTCATCAGGATGGTGACCTGATGCAGACTCTCCGGGCTCAGCGACCAGAAATCCCACATCGCGGTGGGCGAACGCATATTGGTGCGCGGATGGCGCTTCTGCGTGCGGATGAAGTCCGGGAATTTCATCGGGTCACGGATGAAGAAGACCGGCGTGTTATTGCCGACGAGGTCCCAATTGCCCTCCTCGGTATAGAACTTCAGCGCGAAGCCACGCACATCGCGCTCGGCATCCGCCGCGCCACGCTCGCCGGCGACGGTGGAGAAGCGCAGCAGCAAGTCAGTCTTGGAGCCGGGGGTGAAGACCTTGGCGCGAGTATATTTCGTAATGTCGCCCGTGATCGTCAGCGTCCCATAGGCGCCGGAGCCCTTGGCATGGACGACCCGCTCGGGGATGCGCTCACGGTTCTGGTGAGCCAGCTTCTCAAGCAGCTGGTAGTCCTGCAACAAAATCGGGCCGCGCGCGCCGGCGGTGATGCTGTTTTGGTTGTCGGGGACGGGTGCGCCCGCCGTGCTGGTGAGCGTGGGGCGTGTCACATCATCGGGCATCGGGACCTCATCTTCATGCGGGGCTTGGAACAGCCGCAACCTACGCTTCCAAGTATGATCGGCAAAATCGATTTCTCGATATCGATCAATAGCGCCACTCTATCACGACCCCCGCTGTGGAGGGCTCGGCTTAAACCTGGCGAGCTGGGGGGTTTCGAATCGACTGCAAGCCCTTACATGCGCTAACGCTGACCGATCGGTCAGCGCGCTGGTTGAGCCGGCCCGGACTGGCGCCTCCTGCTTCCGCATCAAGGATACCTCATGGCTGAAGACGACGACGAGGCGCGGGCTGCCGGTCCAGACGACGAGAAGAAAGCTGACTCCGGCCAGTCGAAGGGCGGTGACGCGGGGGGCGACAAAGCGAAGGACGGCAAGCAGGACGATCAGAAGGACCGCCGCACGCCCGCCCAGAAGCAGGCCGACGAGCGCAAGGCGCGGCGGCGCAAAATCCTGATCCGGCTGATTTTCGTTCTCGTCCTGGTCATCGCCGCGATCGGCGCGTTTCTCTACTGGTTTTCCATCCGCGACCTGATCGATACCGACGATGCCTATACCGAGGGCCGCGCGGTCACGATCGCGCCTAGGATTGCGGGCCAGGTCATAGCGCTCGATGTCAGCGACAACCAGCGCGTCCGGAAGGGCGATGTGCTGATCCGGATCGATCCACGCGACTACAAGACCGCGCTCGACAAAACGGCGGCGCAGCTTACCCAGGCCCAGGCCCAGCTATCCTCGGCCCGGATCGACCTCGACAAGGCAGCGACCACCTATCCCGCCGATCTTCTCTCCGCGCAGGGCAGCCTGGAGCAAGCGCAGGGTAACCTCGCTAACGCGCAATCCGACTTCAAGCGACAGCATGTAGTCGCCCGCGCCGCGACCACGCAGCAGCAGATCGACCAATCGACCGCCACGCTCCGGCAGGCCGAGGGCCAGGTGAAGGTCGCCCAGGCCAAGGTCGATACGGCGAGTCTCGTGCAGCAGAACATCGACCAGGCGAGCGCCCGCGTGCAGCAGCTCCTGGGGTCGGAGCAGCAGGCCCAATCGCAATACGACCAGGCGAAGCTCAATCTTTCCTACACCACCGTCCGTGCGCCGCAGGATGGCTGGGTGACGCGCCGCAATGTCGAGGTCGGCTATTATCTTGAGGCTGGCCAGGGAATCATGTCGCTGGTGACGCCCGAAGTCTGGGTGATCGCCAATTACAAGGAGAATCAGCTCAATCGCATGCGGCCTGGCCAGGTCGTGGACATCACGGTCGATGCCTATCCCGGCCTGCATCTCAAAGGCCATGTCGATAGCGTGCAGATGGGCTCCGGCAGCCGCTTCAGCACCTTCCCGGCCGAGAACGCGACCGGCAACTTCGTCAAGATCGTGCAGCGCGTGCCGGTAAAGATCGACATCGACCATGGGCTGGACCCCAATTTGCCGCTCCCCCTCGGCCTCTCGGTTGAGCCCACGATCAAGGTCAGGGAATACGTCCGAAACGGCGCGCAAAGTGAGCAGACCCAGCCGTGAGTGGTGCCGCTGCCGGGACGCATGACGAATCCGATGCCGCGTGGAAGCCGAAGGGCAACCCCTGGCTCATCGCCGTGGTGGTCACAATCGCGGCCTTCATGGAGATTCTCGACACCACCATCGTCAATGTCTCGCTGCCGCACATCGCGGGGTCGGTCTCGGCGAGCTATGACGACGCGACCTGGACACTGACCTCCTATCTCGTCGCCAACGGCATCGTGCTGCCGATCTCGGGCTTCATCGGCCGAGTCATCGGCCGCAAGCGCTACTTCCTGATCTGCATCGCGGCCTTCGTGGTCTGTTCCTTCCTCTGCGGCACGGCCACTTCGCTCGGCCAGATGGTGATCTATCGCCTGCTTCAGGGCTTCTTCGGCGGTGGGCTGCAACCGAACCAGCAGGCCATCATCCTCGACACTTTCGAGCCCAAGAAGCGCGGCGCGGCCTTCGGGGTGGTGGCCATCGCGGTGATTTTCGCGCCGGCGATCGGCCCGACACTCGGCGGCTGGCTGACCGATACCTATTCCTGGCGCTGGATCTTCTGGATCAACATCCCGGTCGGCGCGGTCGCGTTTTTCTCCGTTCTGGCGCTGGTCGAGGATCCGCCCTGGGTGAAGCGGCAGAAGGCCAAGTTCATTGACACCGACTGGATCGGCCTCGGCCTCATCGCGCTCGGCCTCGGCTGCCTGCAGGTCATGATGGACCGCGGCGAGGACGAGGACTGGTTCAGCTCACGCTTCATCGTGACCATGGGCGTTCTGGCGGCGATCGGGATCAGCGGCGCGATTGTCTGGCTGCTGACCACGCCCAAGCCGGTGGTCGATCTGCTGGCCTTCAAGGACCGCAACTTCGCGGCCGGCGCGCTGATGATCACCGGGATCGGTGCCACGCTCTATTCCGGCGCCGTGCTGGTGCCGCAACTGGCACAGCAGGACCTGGGCTATACCGCGACCCTTGCCGGACTGATCCTGTCGCCCGGGGCGATCGCGATCGTCATATTGATACCCTTCGTGCAGCGGCTGCTGATGCCGAGAATCCAAACGCGATACCTTATCGCCTTCGGCTTCCTGCTGGTCGGGACGTCCTATCTGTATTCCAGCCTGATCGTGGTGCCGACGGTGGATTTCGCGACCCTGGTCTGGACCCGCATCTTTCAGGTCAGCGGCCTGGCTTTCCTGTTCGTGCCGGTCAGCACGATCACCTATTCCACCTTGCCGCGCGCGCTGAACTCGGACGGCAGCGCGCTCTATGTCATGCTCCGCAACGTCGCCGGATCGATCGGCATCTCGCTCGCGACGGCCACGGTGACCAACCGGGTGCAGATCCACCAGGCGTATCTCGCCCAGTACATGACCGATCTGCACGAGCCCTATCGCCTGCTGGAACAAACCCTGAGAGGAAGCATACGGAGTTTCGGCTACGGGATGGGGCAGATCTCAGAGCTCGTTCCGGCGACGATCCTGCGGGATTTGCAGACCCAAGCCGCTGTGCTCGCCTATCGGGACGTTTTCATCTACTGCGCCATCGCGGCCTTCTGCGTGATCCCCTTCACCTTCATCTTCTCGCCAACCAAAAGCGGCGGCGGCGGGGGCGGAGGGCACTAGCGCGCGGGGCCGTCTCGTCTTGACCCGCGCCAGCGCAGGCGTGCACATCCCCCAAACGCCACCGAGGTTTCCACATGACGGCAGACGACGACATCCCGACCCAGCGCGCCGAGGCGCTCGTGGTGCGGCTTCGCAATGAGGGGCATCACACCGAGGCGGACCGCGTGCAGGAAATGCTCGACCGCCACGCGATACCGAGTGACGACGACCTGCCGGCCGAGCAGGTCCGCCACAGCTTCCTGCACGGCCTGCGCGACGTCTGCCAGGCCATCCTGACGGCGATCGAGGCGATCGACCCTTCCTCCGGCACCGCGATCGAGGAACTCCGCCTCGAAGTCGACAAGCGCCTCTTCCCCCATGGCGTTCACGACGAGGAGCCGATTTAGGCTCCGTCCTATGGCGCCGGCGTGCCCTGGCCGGTGGTCGTGCCGGTTGCGGCAATGGGATCGGTCGCGGTCCGGCCGTCATCGGGCGCCAGCATATGGGCGAGCGCATCCCGCTCCGGCCCGCTGGAGATCGTGAAAAAGCCGTTGTCGAAAAGCGTGTTGAGGTCGACCACAACGAAAAGTGCCGAGGTCAGCGAAACCGCGCTGAGCAGAATCACCGCACCGGCGAGATAGTTGAACGGCGCACTCAGCCCGAAACACAGAAAGATCACCGCCAGCCAGAAGACCAGCACGACCACAAATGGCGTGGAGAGCTGCGCCTGCAACGCCGAGATCAACTGCCAGCGCTGGCTCAGCACGTTCTGCATCTGATGCTCGCAGTCCAGCTGGTCGCGCTTCTGCTGCGGTGTTGTAACCGGAAGTGCGTGGATACCGCGGCCCACCTGCGTCAGAAGGCGGCCCAGGAACGTACTTTCCTCCGTCATGTCAGACGCCGAGCTCGGCACGACGCGAGGATAATAGTTGCCGGGCGGAGCTTTTTCACTCGTCCAAGTCGAGGCGATCGCGCTCGCGGTATAGGTCCGCAGCTGTGCCCTGATGGCATCGGCCCCCGGCCCGTAGTCGCGCAGACTAAGGTCAAGCTGCACTAGCGCGATTGAATAGCTGCGGAACTGGGCGGCGGCGTCGTCGAAGCTTGCCTTGGCCGAGGTAATGAGCAGGCCAAGAACGATGGCCGCGAAGGTGACGAGCATCGTCACCGTCACCTGAAGCAACTCGATGGTTTCCCGTGTTTTGTGCCGCTCGCTCAGCAACGGCCGGATGACGATGCCGGCGCCGCTCGCGGCGAGAAACAGAACCAGAGCGCCGAGGGTGATCCAAGGGGAAGTCAGGCCCGCTCTCCTCCTAGGTCGTCAGCGCGCGGCGAAGGCTAAACGGCGCGGCGGCGCCGTGTCCAATCACGGTGCGAGCGCGTGGCGATCTGATAT